>CAYNSO010000005.1:0-58824 GCA_964399735.1 uncultured Cytophagia bacterium | reverse complement strand
AACGGCGCTGTTTGGGGTGTTTTGAGCATCCCCCATATTGTCCTTGTGGATAAAACGGGCGTGGTACGAATGTATGCCCTTGGCTCCGGCAAGGCTTCGGAAGAGAAACTGGAAAAAGGTGTAATTCAGCTATTGGAAGAGTAACTTTGATCTGTTTATGAAATTGGCTATAATGCTTTTGTACATTAATGCAATGATTATAATGATCAGTACTATTATTAAATTAAATTTGAAAGGATTGCCTGCATGGGAGGCAAGTATTTAGCTTTTGATCTTGGCGCAAGTAGTGGACGTGGAATTATTGGCGCTATTGAAAAAGGCAAAATTGTTTTACAAGAAATTCACCGTTTCGATAATACTCAGGTGCAGACGATAGGGCATTATCACTGGGACGTGCTGCGGTTGTTTGCAGAGATGAAACACGCCTTGACTCTGGCAGTTAAAAACGATCGTTGGCAGATCAGCAGTCTGGGGGTGGATACCTGGGGTGTGGATTTTGGTTTGGTAGGCCGTAACAATGTTATGCTGGGCAACCCATATAGTTACCGGGATTCGCGCACCGACGGGATGATGAATAAGGTTTTTAATATTATCCCCGCGGGAGATATTTATCGAATTACCGGCATCCAGTTCATGCAGTTAAATACCATTTTTCAGTTATTCAGCATGGTCGAAGACAATAATCCGCTGCTCGATATTGCGGAAAAATTGTTGTTCATGCCCGATCTGTTGAATTTTATGTTTACAGGTGAAAAAGTATCGGAATACTCGATTGCTTCCACCTCCCAATTGTTAAATGCTGTTACCAGGCATTGGGAACCTGAATTATTTGCCAAATTGGGTTTGCCGATAGATGTTATGGCCGAAATAGTATCGCCCGGCACATGTGTGGGCAAGTTGCTGCCGGAGATTACCGCCGAGACCGGCTGTCCGGCTGTTGATGTTATTGCCCCGTGCTGTCACGACACAGCTAGCGCCATAGCCGCTGTGCCGGCGCAGGGCAAGGGCTGGGCTTACCTCAGCAGCGGTACCTGGTCGTTGATGGGCATAGAAGCGGATAAACCGGTACTCACTCTGGCTTCGCAGCAGAATAATTTTACCAACGAAGGCGGCGTTAACGGTACAATCCGGTTTTTGAAAAATATTATGGGCTTGTGGCTGCTGCAATGCTGCCGGAAAAGCTGGACCAACCGGGGTGAATCCGGCGATTATGATGAATTGCTGGCTGCGGCTGCACGGGTTAAACCATTTCGTTCCATTGTCGATCCCGATAATTCTGAATTTCTCAATCCAGCGGATATGCCAGAAGCGATTGCACATTTTTGCCGTAAAACCGGGCAGCCGGTCCCATCAAACAAGGGCGAATTTGTGCGCACTATATTTGAGAGTTTGGCGCTTAAATACCGACACGTCATTGAAAAGATCAACAGTATGGTTGACGAACCGTTAAAAATTTTACACATTGTCGGCGGCGGCTCGCAGAACGAAATGCTCAATCAATTCGCTGCCAATGCTACCGGGCTGCCGGTTGTTGCCGGGCCTGTGGAAGCTACCGCGCTCGGTAATATTATGGTGCAAGCCATTGCCTGTGGTGAACTGGCTGCGGTTGACCAGGGCCGCGAGATGATTCGCCAATCATTCCCGCTGAAACAGTACGAACCGCAGGATACTGCTGCATGGGATGAGGCTTTTGCCCGGCATAAAAACCTGTTTTCCTGAAAAGCTGGATTGATGAGAAGGAACATGATTATTATTGCAGCGTTTAATAATTATATATTCTGTTACCCTCATGGCAGGAGATGTTATGAACAATTTGGTGGCTAGTGTCATTTTATTCTTTACCGCCATTGCCCTGGCGGATATCCCCATCAACTTTGCCGCTCCAACCGACAACAGTGTTGTGGCAATCCATCCCGATTCAGGGTTGGATATTAATGTTCAGAGAAACGTTTTTCCCCCGGGCGTTATTTTACCGGAAAACAAAGCGAATATACCCCTTATGAATGAGAACGGTGATAATAACGACTTTATTGCTCCGCGCAATCGCTATGATCCAATGCCGCGCTATCATGTTTATCCCCGCGTTGATGATATGCCTGGTTGTGCGTTCGACCCGACTATTGATGCTAAAATCCTCAAGGTTTACCCGCATATTGGCATTGGCTTATCAGGCCCCCGAACGCCGCAGCGTTATCATAAACATTTACCGTTCAAAAAGTAGTATGTTTATTGGAGGAAGAAGCTGTGCGTATGCGTTTTTATTTGTTGCTTGTTTTAATAGTCGCCTTGCTGTGCTCAACTGACGGTTATCCGCAAAAAACCGAACGGGCAATTCATAAAGAAATAACCTTGCCGGCCCCGGTGAAAAAGGTGTGGGACGCCTGGACGACTGAGGAAGGGATCAAGCGCTTTTTTGCAACGCAATGCAAAATAGAAATGCGGGTTGGCGGCGCTTATGAGATCTATTTTGATACGGAGGCAAAATCCGGTCAGCAGGGCAGCGAGGGCTGTAAAATTCTTGCCATACAACCGCAAAAGATGTTGTCGTTCACCTGGAATGCCCCGCCGCATTTGCCGCAAGCTCGCAAACAATTTACCCATGTAACAATCCGCTTGACGCCTGAAGGGCCTAATGCCACTAAAGTTGTATTACATCATGATGGCTGGGGCGAAGGCGGCGAATGGGATAAAGCCTTTACCTATTTTGACGCGGTTTGGGGCCAGGTGGTGTTACAGCGCCTGATTTATTATATTGAGGTTGGCCCTATCGACTGGGATAATCCCCCGCCGATGTAAAGTTATTTTGTAATGTACCGATAAATTTTTTATGAATGGAACGAGAATGAAATGCAGGGGGATTAACTTTGGATTTTTTGTAAAAACATTTCGATTATTACTTTTACTGTTATTATTTATTTTGCGGGTATATGGGTATGCCGAAATTTATTATGTTTCACCTGCCGGACTCGATAGCAATGACGGCTCCTTGCTGCATCCCTGGGCAAGTCCCGGCTATGGCTCGCGGCAAATAGCTTCAGGTGATACGCTGCTCATCCTCGGCGGCAGTTATGTTATACATCAGTTTGATGATGATATAATCATACCACCTTCAGGAAGCGCAGTTAATTGGACGACCATCATTGGCGAAGCCGGAAACAGACCAATACTAAAAGGCAGCGACAATTTACTGGCCGCTATGATCCTCTCCGGCAAGAGTTACCTGCGGATTGAAAATATCGAAATTACCAGCGATGATGGCGCATTGTTCCGCGATGGCATTCAGATTATGGGCGGGGGCGTTGCAGAGTATATAGCATTCAATAATTTATATATTCATCATCTTGATGAATTCGGAATGGATTTTGGGGATATCAATCATGTAACAATTAGAGGTTGCCGCATCACACATTGCGGGTTCGGCGCTATCGGCGGCCCGGCTGGTGAGGTAGGCGGATGGCGAAACGTCGTTATCAATGGTTGCTATCTTGCTTATAGCGGTCATTATTACCAGGGCAGCGCGGGCCCCGGGCCTTACGACCGACCCGACGGCTTTGGCATAGAACCGTCCGCAGGCCCGGTGGAAATTATCAATACCACTGCCGAGCATAACCGCGGCGACGGGCTGGATAGTAAAGCGCAAAATACTTTTATTCAGCGATGTACAGTCGCCAACAATTCCTGCGATGGCATAAAATTATGGGGCGGCGGCAGCAAGGTAGAAAATTGCCTTATTTATGGCCGGGGCGACGGGGTTACTACATCAACGCCATGGGCAGCGATTGTTGTAAATACCGACCAGGCAAATTCAACCTTTACATTTGTCAATACAACCGTTGATGATTATCTCGGCCTGAATTATTTCATCTATATGCAATACGATAACCCGGGTACACCGATCAACTTGATTATACGCAACTGCATTTTCAGCAGCCGCGGCGATAATTCTTTTATTTATTTGGCCCCGGCAATTACCGCAACAATAGAATATAGTCTTTTCTATTTTCCCGGCAAAACTCTAGTGCTGGAACATGGCGGCAACAGCTATGACGCAGAAAATGTTGCAGAGATTGGCGCGGGAAATATTTATGGCGATCCCTTGTTTATAGCCCCGGCGTTTGGTACGGTGGGAGATTATCATCTCAATCCGGCCAGCCCGGCACTTGATGCGGGTACAACAATCAGCGCGCCGGATCGGGATCTGGATGGCGTAACCCGTCCGCAGAATGGTGTTGTGGATATTGGCTGTTACGAGTTGCGAAATACCCCTGTTCCGGTGGAATTGTTTCAATTTACCCTTACCCTGGTAAAAGAACAAGTGGTTTTGGATTGGCAAAGTATATCGGAAAATAACTGTTATGGTTATTTAATTGAAAGGCAAATTCCCGGTGAAAATAGGTTCCGAAAAATTGCCTTTATTGCCGGTAACGGGACAAGCGCTTGCAAGAGTTTTTATCAATATATCGATCCCGATCCTGTCCCCGGTTTACTTTTATATCGCCTGGTTCAGGTAGATTATGATGGTAAAATGAGCTACTATGGCCCAGTGCAAGTGGACTATGCTTTTGCAACGGGTTTTGATCTGGCCGGGAATTACCCGAATCCTTTTAATACCGAAACCAATATCCGGGTTACCATACCAAAAGCAGGAAAGGTTTCGCTAACAATCTATAACAGCGCCGGTAGCCGGGTGTACGGACAGGTCGGGAATTTTACCGCCGGGGAACATACCCTTATGTGGAATGGTCGCGATGAATACAACCGGGTTACGACTTCGGGTTTGTATTTTTTTAGGGTGCAGTTTATGAACCAGTCGCACTATGGCAAGATGCTGTTGCTGCGGTAAGACATATTTATCCGCAGATGACGCAGATGAAAAATTGTATTGGCGAGATTTGTTCACCAGTAAATTTGCAGAAAAACATATTCTGCCTTATTATTTGGCCTGAAAAAAACCCAACGGCCGTGCAGGTCAGATCGTCGTGCAGGGCCATTGTTGCTCTATAGAAAAGAGTAAATCCGTTAATCCAGCACAAAAATTTTGCCAGGCGTAATTCCGGCCTTAATCGAGATGTGGAATAGAGTGAAAGAATTTACGGAAAGTATAGAATCATACTCCTGATAAAAGATCGCTCCATGCTAGCATAATCATTTCCACACACGAGTTGTCTACTCATTAGAACAAGGGGCTATGCCGCCCCTTGTTCCAACAAAATCACATTTTGAATATTACAATTGTGTTTGTATCGTCACATAAAAATTACGTTCTGCAGCCGGCAGGTAATACCCTGTGCCATCCCAGGTATAGCCGGACAACTCGTATTTACAGTTGAAAACATTATTGACATGCACTGCAGCAGATAATTGCAGGGGACCAAACCACGCCGGTATTTTGTATGCTGCGGATATATTGACAACCTGGTATGGATTGATGGATAATTGTTCCTGCTGTGTATTATCAAGATATATTCTGCCAATATGCTGTAAATGCGTGGTAAGAAATAATCCGCCGATAGACTTGTTGATACGAAGATTGCCCATCAACGCCGGAAATCCGGAAATGGCATTACCGTTACGGTTGAATGCAATATTGCCGGACCAGTCGGCATTCCATTGGTATTCTGTATAATTTACAAAATAATTGTCGCTATAGCTGGCATTGGCGGCAACAGAGAACTGCAATGGCAGTTCTGCCTGGCAATCCAGTTCAATTCCCCGGTGCACGGATTTTTTTGCATTACCGTAAATCGGGTAACCGTCATCTGTTATGCCGCCGGTGGGGACAATTTCGTTGTTGAAATTCATCCAGAAAGCATTCAGTTTTATACGCCATGAGTCGAATTGCAATCCCGCGCCGGTTTCAAAATCGTACAGTGTTTCAGCTTTTATATAGGGATCCCGATAAACGCGCTTGTCCGGATTAATAGTGCGGAACAGGGGCAAAGCAGAGGGGTCATCGGCATCGTAAATATCACTGTCGCGGGGTTCACGGTTAGCGGTTGAGAAATTACCAAAAATATTAAGACCAGGGGTGATATTGTAATTTATACCCAGGCGTGGAGTTATAAAATGATAGTTTAATTGATAGTTATGGCCATAAAAAGCGCCCATACGTTTTTGTCTGAAATCCAGGGTCAGGTACTGGTATTGTAAATCCGCTTTCAGGTAAATATTTTGTCCTATTTGCATTAAATCGTTTATGTAAAATGCTGCCGAGTTTTTATCGACATTGTATTGATAGTATTCATGACCGGGCAGAATACCGGGCGGCAGATTGGCAGCCCAGCTAACCTCGCCCCAATGAAGAGAGCGGAAAAAACTCATTTCGCCGCCAATGCTAAGCGTATGATGGTTTTTTTTGTATTCCAGGCGGGGAATCCAGCCATACTGCTGCTTGTCCACCCATTTTTGCCGCACCAGATCCGTCTCTGTAACAGGACTATTGCTTTCCGTGAATTCCGGCATATTATATTCCGCCAGATCTCGTCCGTATTTCAACTGTTCATAATAGCCATCGCCTTTAACATAAAACAAGGTGGAGGACACAGCCAGGTTTTTTACGGGCTGCCATTCATTAATTAACTGGTAATGTGGCTGGTTAAAGTTGTCGGCGGCATTTTTATAAGTATCATAGTTTAGTTTGCGGTTGGTGCGCAGTTCTTCCCTGGTTATCCCTTCCCAGGTAAAGTGAGCGCGCATTGGCCCGCCAAATAAATTGATGGTGGTGGTGAATTTTTCATTATAGCGGCTGGCGCTGAAAAAGTATGACCAGGAATCGACCCAGGACATGTCCCGGTAGCCGTCGCTCTTGACCTGCGAAAAACGGCCATAAAAGGAATAGGTATTGTTTACCAGGCCAGACCCAAAAGAAATGGTGTTTTTGCGGGTATTGTAGCTGCCGTTAACTGTTGTATAATTAATGTATCGTGCATTGCCGGCGCTTTCGGTTTTAATATTCACGGAACCAGCCAGAGCGCCGGAGCCGTACAGGGAATTGGCAACGCCGCGTTGCACCTGGATGTCTTTGACGTTGGCGCTAATATCCGGCAAGTCGTAAAAATAGGTGACATGGTCGAGCGGATCGTTAAGCGGCACATCATTGATGGTGACGCCGACACGGGTGGCGTCAAAGCCGCGAATTTTTACTTCGGAATACCCCAAACCACTGCCGGTATAGGAAAAAGCATAAACCCCCGGTACTTCGTTCAGCAGCAGGGGAATTTCCTGGGCCCAGTATTTTTGCTGCACCTGCTGGGCGGTTATGTCGGTATAGGCAACCGGCGTCACCCGATCCCGGGCGCGCAGCGCCGATACGGTGATTTGTTGGCCTTTCAAAACCAATGCCTGCAAGGGAATGGTAAGAGAAATATCAGCGTCTTCTATAAATATTGTCCTGGTTACCTGTTGGTAGCCGATATAACTCACCTGTAAATCAAAATGTCCAGCAGGCATACCGGTTATGGAAAAGTCGCCATTTGAACTGCTTACAGCGCCCCTGTGTATTTGAGGGATTAATATATTGGCGTTTTCTACCGGGGATTGATCGGCAGCATCCACTATGCGGCCATGGATGGTAAAGGCAAACAGGTAATTTGTACTCTGGAATAAAAAGAGCCCTGTAAGAATGAGCAGTAAAAATTTTTGTTGTTTCATTTTGTTACCTCCTGAAATAAAAAAACCGCTTTTCAAGAGGAAAACGGTTTCAGTTTTTCAGGAAATAAAACATTGAGAATAACCGTTTTCCTACGCTAGTATAACCTAGTTCAGGTTCCGAGGGTTTTTCTCAGGTCAATTGACCACCCCTAACGGTACTATCAAGATAAATACTTTGTCTGTGATTATCAAGTAAAATCTTTGAGACTTGTATTTAAAGATTTTTTTTAATAAATTAACAAATCCAGAATCTGAACTCGATAACGGTTCAAAAGTAACAGTTAGAAAGCAACACATAACAACAACCGGTGTTGACAGAATAAAAGAACCGGGGATATTTTTTCCCCGTCCGGAGTTGGAATATCAAATGGAGGCAGCTTGTCTTTATTATCAGAAATATTAGTACCTTTCAAAGGAGAACGACTGATTGAATGGTATCACGATCTTAATGAATTGTGGCATAATACCGGCCCGATTGAACCTGAAGATCATCATTCCCCGACCGGAATGACACAAACCATTCATTACTGTAATTTTATACTTTGGCATTTGGAAGACGAAGTGCGCCGTACCGATGTGCCCGCCACCAAGGTTGTGGAATGTAAACGATTGATTGATTTGCAAAATCAGCATCGCAACGATACAGTGGAGCGGATCGATGTGTGGATTGATAACGTTCTGAAAAACGCCAATATCGAACCGGATGTCAGCGTTGAAATGAATTCCGAGACCCCGGGCAGCATTATTGACCGGCTGTCAATTATTTGTTTGAAAATCTATCACATGAATGAACAATTGAATCGCACTGACGTCGATAGTGAGCATAAAAAAATGGCAAAAATGCGCGTTGGCATTTTAACGGAACAGCGTGATGATCTGTCCCGCGCTCTGGATAAACTGATCCTTGATCTGCGGCAGACTAATAAAAGGCACAAAGTGTATCGCCAGTTTAAAATGTATAATGATCCGCGTTTCAACCCCTCGCTGAATAAAAAATCTTGATGCTTTATATGGAATTGGAAAGCAGGCATGCAAATTGAACTCGCGTATGGAAAAACCGGCCTTGCTATAGAAGTACCGGACGCCAACCTGGTCAAAGTTCTCACCATGAGCAACCCCATACCGATTGCCGATACTTATATTGAAATTACCAAATCATTATTACGGCCAATCGGTATCGACCGGACATTGTTTGACATGGCAAAAAGTTGCTCTTCTGCCTGCATTTTGATTTGTGATATAACCAAGCCGGTTCCTAATCGTATCCTGCTGCCGCCGGTTCTGAAAACTTTGCACGCCGCCGGATTAAAATATGACGACATTCTTATTCTCATTGCAACCGGAATGCATCGCCCCAATTTAGACGATGAATTAACCGAACTGGTCGGCGAAGAAATCAAGAGCAAGTACCGTATCGAAAACCATTATTCCAACGACCTGACATCTCATGCTAATCTGGGAAAAACCAGCATGGGCGGCTATATCTGGATTGATAAAAGATTTGTTGAAGCAGATTTAAAAATTGCTACCGGTTTTATTGAGCCGCATTTAATGGCCGGTTTTTCCGGGGGAAGAAAGTCTGTCGTTCCCGGCATTGCCAGCATCGAAACCATGAAGCACATGCTCGGCGCTGCAATTTTATCTCATCCAAATGCGCGGGAAGGAGTTTTAGAGGGGAATCCTTTCCACCAGCAAGCCCTGGAAATAGCTAAAATTGCTCAGGTCGATTTCATAGTCAATGTTGCTTTGAATGAAAAAAAAGAAATATGTGGTATTTTTTCTGGTGATCTCGAACAGGCTCATCTGGCCGGCGTTGAATTTGTTCGATCAAGTGTGAGCGATTCCGTTCCTGAACCTGTGGATATTGTCATCACGACCAGCGCCGGTTACCCCCTGGATGCCACATTTTATCAGGCAATCAAGGGTATAACGGCAGCCTTGCCTGTCGTCAAACCGGGGGGGGCAATCATTATTGCTGCTGAATGCAGCCAGGGCATCGGCAGTCCGGATTTCACCCGGCTGGTTATGGAAACAGAAAATCTGGATGAATTTTTACATAAAATATTGCATAAAAATTATTTTGTTATTGATCAATGGCAATTGCAGGAATATGCCAAAGCGGCAAAAAAGGCAAAAATTATTCTGGTCTCCCATGGCCTGAGTAATGAGCAAAAAGACGCCATCCATGTTCCCTGGGCAGAGTCGGTTGAAGCCGCTCTGACCGATGAACTGATGCGTCTTGGCGACCAGGCAAAGGTTGCTGTTATACCCAGGGGTCCTTATTTGTTGGCAGAAATCGCTCACTAATCATTTCGGTATAGGGAACAAATACTGCTTATTAAGCGTTATATCTATATAAAATCAATAGGTTATTTACAATTTTTTACAATTGAAAATCATAAATTTCTTGTAAAAAAAGTATATTATCACTAGATTCTTAATATGACAATCAACATGCTTTCGTGATTGTCGTTTAAATATAAATCATCCATAGTATTCAATTTTGTGGGATGAAGGAGGTTTGGAATTATGTACAAATTGAACGCCATAGATTCACTGGAAGCATTAAAAATGTCCATTCAATGTGAAAATGACATGAAAGAATTTTACTCTAAAGCATCAACCCTGGTAAAAAATGATGATGCTGAAACTATATTAAAAAGCCTTTCTGAAAAGGAAGAGAAAAATCGTCTTAAATTGATAAAAACCTATAGCAAAACCAGTGGTAAAAAGATTTTGTATTTGAATTTAGGGAATAAACATAAATTGACAACGTTGATTAGATGTTGTGATGATCCTAATGATGCGGTACGGGTTGTTAAAAAGAATGAAAAAGAGTTAAAAAATTTTTATATGACTGTGTCGCGCCGTTTGGTTGAATCCGAGTTACGCGCTTTGTTCCGAGATTTAGCCATGGAACGCGAACAGCATTTAGTCTTGCTTGAATCATCATTTGTTGAACCCCTGCAGCTTGATCAGGAACCCGTTGATGAAAATTCTGAAGAAATGATGGAACCTGTAACCGTGTTGATAGAAAAAACCGCAGAATAATTGCTCACAGACATTTTTTATTTTTTAATGGTTCATGCCCTGGTATGAACCATTTTTTTTTATCTCTCTTTTTCCTGATTTTGGAAAGTACTCTCACCAATTGTAGCAAAACTTTACTGTATAATATACTTCAAGATCAACATTTTACCGGCATGAAGATTCTAACACTTGATTTTGAAATAAAAAAAGGGTAATTTTGTTTACAATTATTGAATGTAAATATCAACATCAATTATCAGAGGTTGTTTATAATATGAAAGCTATATATATGGATCATCATGCAACCACGCCGCTTGAAAAAGAGGTTCTGGATGAAATGATGCCATACCTGACCGAACATTTTGGCAATCCTTCCAGCAATACTCACGAGTATGGTCATATTGCCCGTAAAGCTGTAGAGTTAGCCCGTCAAAAAATTGCCGACCTGATCGGCGCGCAAAGTGCGGATGAAATCATCTTTACCAGCGGCGCTACAGAAGCGGATAATCTGGCAGTAAAAGGGATTGCCTGGAATCAACGCGATAAAAAGGGGCAGATCATAACCATTGCTACCGAACACAAGGCCATTTTGGATACGGTCAGCCGGTTGGAACGGGAGGGCTTTGAAATTGCTTTTGCGCGAATCGATGAGTTTGGAGTTGTCGACCTTGAGCATTTATCAAGTCTGATCAATCCACAGACCCGCTTGATTTCTATTCAAACAGCAAACAGCGAAATCGGCACCATTCAACCGATTGCGGAAATTGGCAAACTGGCGCAGCAGCATAAAATTCCATTTCATACAGATGCAGTACAGGCGTTAGGTAAAGTAGATATTAATGTGGTACGCGACCATATCGACATGCTATCCATATCAGCGCATAAAATGTATGGCCCCAAAGGGGTTGGCGCTTTATATGTGAGAAAAGGTATTAAACTTACTTCTCTTATTGATGGCGGCGGTCATGAACGGGGAATGCGCTCCGGAACTTTGAATGTACCCGGTATTGTCGGTTTTGGTAAAACTGCAGAAATAGCCAAACGTGATATGAAGCAGGAGGTTGAACGTTTGCTCGCCCTGCGTAATCTTCTTGCGGAAGGTATTGAGAAACGGATTGAACATAGTAAATTGAACGGCCATCCGGTAAAAAGATTGGCCAATAATTTGAACTATAGTTTTGCCTGGGTAGAGGGTGAGTCTCTGATTTTGTCATGCAGAGGTGTAGCCTTGTCCAGTGGCTCTGCCTGTACCTCGGCATCGCTGCAATCTTCTTATGTGTTGCGGGCTATCAATGTGCCGGAATCGCTGGCCCATTGCTCCATCCGCTTTGGATTGGGAAAAAGTAACACCAAAGAGCATATTGATTATTTGCTGGATTTGCTGGAAACGAATGTAAAAAAATTGCGGGAAATGTCGCCATTGTATGACCTGGCCCGCGATGGTATAGATATTGATAAACTTAACTGGTCAAAACATACCCATTGAAATTAATAATACAGGTGAATATATGGATTTATGGGATGATTATACAGAAAAAGTAATGGATCATTATGAACACCCGCGTAATGTGGGTGTAGTTGAAAATGCCAACGGCACAGGTGTAGTCGGCAACCCTGCCTGTGGCGATGTGATGAAACTGACCATTCGGGTTGATAATGATGTTATTACTGATGTAAAATTCAAAACTTTTGGCTGCGGCGCGGCTATTGCCACCAGTTCTATGGTAACAGAAATAGTCAAGGGGAAAAGCATTCAAGAGGCGCTAAAAATAACCAACAAGGTGGTAACAGATGAACTGGGCGGCTTGCCAAAGGTAAAATTGCATTGTTCTGTTCTGGCTGAAGATGCTTTAAAAGCCGCGATTGATGATTATAAAAAGAACCGGGATGCCGGTAAATAACCTGACCAGGAGAATGAACATGAGTGAATTGAAATTATATCTGGTTTATCATTTGGGTGAACACCCTTGCTGCAACCTGCGCGTGGCTACTTCGATGGAAGAGGCTATGACCCAGTGTCTCAATCATTCCGGCAAACCCAAGCCCAATGACGCCGCCATGCGTAGCTGCAAGGTGGAGGAAGTTAAGGTAAATGGTTATAAAATTACAGTCGAAAAGCTGTAATTTGTAACTGAATTTTACGGAGAGAGTATGAAACCGTTAGAGATAAAAGAGGGCGTTTACTGGATAGGCGCACTGCATCCAGAGTTGCAGGTGTTTGATATTATTATGCAAACTCCGCATGGGTCTACCTATAACAGCTATCTGATTAAAGACGAAAAAATAGCTGTTGTTGATACCGTTAAAGGCAAATTTACCCGGCAATATATGGATAACCTGGCCACTCTGGTCAACCCGGCGGATATTGATTATATTATTGTGCAGCATAATGAACCCGATCACTCCGGCAGTCTGGCGGCGCTATTGGATGTAGCCAAAAATGCAAAAGTTTATTGCGCCAAACCGGCAATGAAATATGTAACCAACGTCATCAACCGTGAAGCCGCCATGACCGGCGTCAGCGCCAATGATACCCTGAATCTGGGCAAAAATACATTGACTTTTATACCCGCGCCATTTTTACACTGGCCGGATACCATGATGACCTGGCTGGAAAACAGCAACATTCTGTTCACCTGCGATGTGTTTGCTACTCATTATAGCGACGAGGCAATGTTCAATCAACTCATTAAATATGATTTTATGCCGGATTATAAGTATTATTTCGATATGATCATGCGGCCGTTTAAAAAGCATGTCCGCAATGCCCTGGCGAAAATTGAGCCTTTGGATATAAAAATCATTGCTCCATCACATGGTCCCGTGCTCACCGCTGATATAGCCAGGTATATACAGGCTTATCGGGAATGGTCTGCGCCCTTGCCGGAAAACGCTGTACCCCAGGTATTGATATATTACGCTACGGCACATGGCAATACCGGGGTTATGGCGGAACAAATTGCTGCCGGTGCGCGTGCCGCCGGAGCTGTTGTAGAAATATTTGATGCTTGTGAAATAGACATTAACAGCCACCTTGACCGCATCGAAGCAGCCGACATATTATTGTTTGGTTCCCCGACTCTGAACAATGCCGTCGCCAAACCGGTTTGGGATGTGCTGAATAGCCTGGTAACCATTGATACCAAAGGAAAAACAGCAGCAAGTTTTGGTTCTATGGGCTGGAGCGGTGAAGCTGTGCCAATGCTTAATGAGCGGTTAAAAGCTATGAAATTCAAGACGCCGCTCGAAGGCATTACCGCCATGCTTGTACCAAACCGGGAAGAATTACAAAAATGTTTTGCGTTTGGACAAGAGATTGTACAAGCTATACAAAATCAATAGATTTTATTAAATTTAAAAGAAAGGGCGTTTGTGGAGACAGCAAAGGAAATTCAAGTGCTTGATTATGGTCTGGTAAGACTGGTTAGTTTTATGGGCGGTGATGACGCTGTTGTACAGGCTGCCAGGGTGTCGTTTGGCAAAGGAGTAACCAACGATGAGCGGGATAAAAAGCTGTTGTTTTTTTTAATGGCCAACCGGCATGAAACTCCTTTTGAACATTCTGTTTTCAAATTTCATATCAAATGCCCGATTTTTGTGGCCAGACAGTGGTTCAGGCATCGTATGGCCAGTTATAATGAAATATCCGGACGTTATACGGAAATGAAAGAGCAATTTTATCTCCCGGATAGCTTGCGTTCTCAAAAAGCCCGTAACTACAAGTTCACAGAGGTTGAAGAGCAGACCAACGCAGAATTAAAAGAAAAAATGGCTGCTCATTTTGAGAATTCCTATCATCTTTACCATGAACTGTTGGAAAAAGGCGTAGCCAAAGAGCACGCCCGTATTGTGCTGCCGTTATCGTTATACACCGAGTTTTACTGGACGATTAACGCCCGTGCGCTGATGAATTTCCTTTCGTTGCGTATGGATGAACACGCACAGTATGAAATTCGGGTCTATGCCGATGTGATTAATGACATTTTTAAAGAAAAAATGCCCTGGACAGAGGAAGCTTTTATGAAATATGTCGTTCATAACGAAAAGTGGACGGAAGAATAAAGATATTGCAAGAGTGTAAAACAATTATGAGCACACCGGAAATACAACGCCGACCAGCCTGGTTAAAAGTAAAATTACCTGGTGGCGATAATTTTGAGGGCGTTAATAAATTAATCCAGAATGAGCGGTTGCATACAGTTTGCCGCAGCGCCCGCTGCCCCAATTTAGCTGAGTGCTGGAATCGCCGGACCGCTACGTTTATGATCATGGGCGATGTTTGTACGCGTGATTGCCGCTTTTGCGCCATTAAAACCGGCAAGCCAGGAATGCTCGATCAAGATGAACCCGCACGAGTTGCCAGCGCCGTAAAAGCATTGAATTTGCGCTATGCGGTTGTCACTTCCGTTACCCGCGATGATCTGCCCGATGGCGGAGCACATCATTTTGCGGCAACAATTCAGCAAATACGCGAGCAGCAACCCGGCTGCCGGGTTGAAGTGCTGATTCCGGATTTTAAAGGTTCCTGGCCGGCATTAAAAACAGTGCTGGACGCCGGTCCGGATATTTTGAATCACAATGTTGAAACCGTTCCGCACCTGTATCCGCTGGTGCGTCCGCAGGCGGATTATCAACAATCCCTGCAAGTATTACAACGAGCGGCAGAGTATGGCGTTAAAGCTAAATCTGGCATTATGCTAGGGTTGGGTGAAACCATTGACCAGGTTCATCAGGTTATGCAGGATATACTGGCGGTCAACTGCAGGCGGTTAACCATAGGCCAATACCTTGCCCCGGATAAGGAGCACACACCAATCGACAGGTTTGTAACGCCCCGGGAGTTTGAGGAATTGAAACAATACGGGCTTGATTCGGGTTTTATTCACATCGAATCCGGGCCGCTGGTAAGAAGTTCTTACCATGCTGATGAACAATTTATTGATTCGCTATGAAAAAGAGTAAATCACCTTTTAAATCTGTTACAGAATGTTCTTATCTGGTTCGACCGGGTGACGCCAATACCATTGGCACTGTCTTTGGCGGGCGGATTATGGAAATTATGGATATGGCTGCCTCGATCTGCGCCAGACGACACTCGCAAACTCTGGTATCTACAATCGCAGTGGAAGATTTGCATTTTCACCGTCCAATAATAGTTGGCATGGTTATTAAAATAATTGCCATAGTGAATCGAACGTTTAAATCTTCTATGGAAATAAATATTGAAGTTTTTGGGGAAGATACTTATAAAGATGATGCTTTTTTGGCTGCCTCCGCGTATTTTATTTTGGTGGGAATGGATAATGAACGTAAGCCTGTGCCGGTACCGGACTTGATTCCGCTTACACCCGAACAAATACAACGCTGGGAGCAAGCAGGTGTGCGTCGTGAACAGCGACTGGCTAACAGAAAAAGGGAATAAATCAATTCGCTGGCTGCGTTAATTTTTTCAGGAACAGCAGAATTTAAAATTATGGTTGTTTTCAGGTGTACTGAACTGATGTTATATTTTAATGAATAATAGTTTGGAAAGGAACTGAATGAGTGTTTTAAAAGTGATTAAATATGGGCACCCTGTGTTACGAAAAGCAGCAGAAGCGGTTAAACCTGAGGAAATTGACAAGCAGTTTCTGCAGGACATGCTGGAAACCATGGAAGTTGAAGACGGAGTTGGTCTGGCTGCCAACCAGGTTGGTATTGCCAAACAAATCTTGACAGCAACCGATTTTGAAAAAACCTATGTTTTAATTAATCCCAAAATAATTGCCTTTAGCGAAAATATGGAAAACGGCAAGGAAGGCTGTCTTAGTTTACCCGGTTTAGAGGCAATGGTTCCACGTCACGATAAAGTCATTGTCCGCGCTCTGAATGAAAATGCCGAACCCGTAGAAATTACTGCCAGGGGATTACTGGCAATCGTTCTGCAGCACGAGATAGACCATTTAAACGGAATACTGTATATTGACCGGGCTGATTTGACTACACTGGTTTGGCAGGACAATGATGGTGAAAGCGGTTTGCCGGCAGAGAAAAGCGCTGACCTTGACGAGGTTCAAAGGATTTACAAAAATTTGTATCATAGTAACCAGGAATCGTTGGCTTTTGAACGTGTCAATCATATATAAATCCGGAGGAAATCATGCAAGAGAGAAAAGTACGCTATGTTCGTAAGCTGTCCGGTGGAGAATCGCTGGAACATTATATTATGATTATGAAAGATAGTTTGAAACTTTTTCCCAATCCGGGCGTACCCTTTACCTTAAAAGCTGGAACTGAACAAATTGAAACGCAGGTCAAGATGGTTGATTGCTGGTGCCAGGGCCCGAAAAAACCGCATGTCCATTACCGGATTGATTTTGCACCATTATTGCATGTTTTCAGACCACATTACGGGCAGACGGTAACCCTGGAAAAAACCGGTGATAATACATACGAATTGTCCTGACGGGTGTATGCTGTTTATTATTTACTTTTTGTAACATCAATAGTTTTTCTTCCATTAGTCGGAACAGACGGAATATTTTGGAGTGGTATATATGGAAGCACTAATTTTAGCGGCGGGGTATGCCACGCGTTTATACCCATTGACGCAAAACCTGCCGAAACCTTTGCTTGAAATTGGTAATAAAACAATAATTGAATATCTGCTTGACCAATTGAGTGAATTAAATAGAATTGATAATGTTTACATTGTCACCAATCAAAAATTTTATGCTGTTTTTCTCAGTTGGGTTGAGCGGATTCGGCAGTTAAATATTTATCCCCAATTCAATTTTAAAGTAATAAATGATGGAACTGTTGACAATGAATCACGTCTGGGCGCTATTGGTGATATTCTGTATGTTATACAGTCTCAAAAGCTGGATAATGATTTACTGGTAGCCGCCGGTGATAATATATACAAGGTTGGATTGTTTGGAATGGCTCAACTTTTTGATGAAAAAAAGACCGATGTGTTTTTAGCTCATCCGGTACAAAACCTGGAAAAATTAAAGCGTTCAGGGGTTATGGAACTGGATCAGCAACAGCGCATCATTGGTTTTGAAGAAAAACCGGCTCATCCCCGGTCAAATTATGTCGGTCCCGCCTTGTATATGTATAAACGTACAACCCTGCCTTTATTTGCCCAATACATACAGGAAGGAAATAATCCTGATGCTCCGGGGAATTTTACCGCCTGGCTATTTCGTAAAAAAACGATTTATGCCTGGATTATGCAGGAAAGTTACTATGATATCGGCACCCTGGAAGCGTATCAAAAGGTCTGTCAGGATTTCAGCATTCCTTATGTGCCCTGATTATCGTACTTGAATTCCAGTTTTTTATTTATTATATTCAATTTTTCATTTCCGAATATTTTCAGAACGAGGAGATTTATTTTATGTTGCAGGGCAAGGATTTTGTTATTGGAATGGATTTGGGTGGCACTTTTTTGAAATACGCATTGGGAACGCCCGACGGTGAACTGGTTGTCCATAAAAAAACCCCTAGTAAGGGTAAAGAACCAAAACAGGAAATATTTAATGTAATATTTACTGCTATTGAAGAATTATTAAAAATTGCGCAAGAGCAGGGTGGACGGGTCATTGCAATTGGTCTTGGCAGTCCCGGAGCAATTGATTTTGAAAAAGGAAAGCAAATTGGCAGCACCCCCAATTTACCGTATTGGACCGACGCCGATATTCGCGGAGAAATAGAGCTCAAGTTTGGAATTCCAGTCTGGGCGGATAATGACGCAAATGTTATGGCTTTTGCCGAGTCCCGTATGGGCGCTGCTAAAGGCTATAAATATGTTATTGCCTTAACTTTGGGAACCGGTATTGGCGGCGGGATCATTTTGAATAAGGAAATATTCCGCGGCGCCAATTATGCCGGCGCAGAACTTGGCCATATTACAATTGATTATAATGGCTTAAAGTGTAATTGTGGCGGCACGGGTTGTATTGAACGTTATGCTTCGGCAACAGGAATGGTTGAAAATTATGCAAAACGGAAAAAGATCGACCCTGCCTCTGTAAATACCGAAAAAATATTTGAGCTTGCCAAAGCCGGCGAGTCTGATGCCCTGGCAACAATCGAAGATACCTGTAATTGTCTGGGCGCAGCGTTAGCTACTTTGGTCAATATTTTCAATCCTGAAATCATAATTATTGGCGGAGGAGTTGGCGACGCCGGCGACCGGTTTATTGAAAAAATTCATAATGCCCTGAAAGAAAAAGCCATGGGGCCGGCTTTGTTGAATTTAAAACTGGCGCGAGCCCGGCTGGGCAATAAAGCCGGAATCATCGGCGCTATCTGTCTGGCTGCTGAAATGCACAGCAGAACCCAAAAAGACCAGGGAGTCTTGAATTGATGATTCTTGTTGCCAATGTTGGCAGCACATCATTTAAATTTAAATTGTTTACCATGCCGGAAGAAATTATTTTGGCCAGTGGTAAAGTTGAAAATATCGGCGCGGAAAATTCCTGTTTTTCATTCTCCTGCGCCTCTGCCCGCCCCGAAGGCACGAAGGTTTTTCGTACCTATCAACAAGCCATTACCGCTTGTATGGATTTCCTCACTCATCAGGATAATAACCTGTTGACCGGCTTGCATGAAATTGACGCTGTCGGTTTTAAAACTGTACACGGCAAAAACATGCGCGAATGCCGTATTTTGGATGACCATGTTTTACAAGCAATGGAGGAATACAATTTCCTGGCCCCGGCGCATAACCCACCCTATATTCAGGCAATTAAAGCGTTTACTGCCATGATCCCCGGCATACCCTGTGTGGGATTGTTTGAACCGGCTTTTCATCGCACCATACCCGATTATGCTTACACTACCGGTATACCTTATGAACTGGCGGAAAAGCATGGCATACGCAAATACGGGTTTCACGGCGCTTCGCATCGTTACATTGCTGAACGTACGCCGCAATTTTTGGGAATGGCATCTGATCATTTTCGTCTTATTTCCTGTCACCTGGGCGGCAGTTCGTCAATTTGTGCCATTAAAAATGGTCAATCCATTGATATCAGCATGTCTTTTTCCCCGCAAAGCGGTTTGTTGAACGCCAATCGCTGCGGCGACCTTGATCCGTTCATCCCTCTGTTTTTGCAAAAAGTAGAAAATCTGACAGTTGATGAGGTTGCCGAACTGTTACAATCACACAGCGGCATGTCTGGTATTGCCGGGCAGAGCAAGGATGTAAAACAGATCGAGGAAGACGCTCTGCAAGGGGATGAACGCGCCATCCTGGCTATGAAAACCTATTGTTACCGGGTACAGCAATATATCGGCGCCTATTATGTAGCCCTGGGCGGCTGCGATGTGCTGGTGTTTACCGGCGGCATTGGCGAAAAAAGCGCTCCATTCCGCCACGAGATATGTAAATCTCTGGACTGTATCGGCGTGCATATAGATGCAAAATTGAATAACACGGTCAGCGGTGAAGCCCTTATCTCATCGCCCGGTTACAACCTGAAAGTTGCGGTTATTCCGACCAATGAAGAAGTGGTTGTCGCCCGTGAAGTGCAGGAATTGCTATATAAAACCCCGCATAAATAATTGATTTTATGTAAAATTTTTCTTGCATTACTCTTTTGATTCTAGTAAATTTACTTTATTAAAAGTGAGAATATTATGACCAGATATACTTTACATCATCACCACCATGCTCATATTACCGACAATTCCGTGTAGCGGGTGGGTGTTTTGTATATCTCGATTTGGAAAATTCAAGCCCTCCGTAACCCGGCGGGCTTTTTTTTTATTATTAAACAATCAGGTTCCTTTTCAGGTCTTTAAGTGTCAATACCGGATTTGAAAAAGATCAGGGTAAGGTTATCATCAGTAAATTTGTAATGGAGAAATTATGGCTTTAGTAAATGGTGCAAGTAATAATTTTCTGCGGGTTGGTTTGCCCAAGGGCAGCCTGCAGGAATCTACGTTTCGTTTGTTGGCCAAAGCCGGGTATTATTTCTCGGTCAGCGAGCGTTCCTATTTTCCATCTATTGACGACGAAAGTATTCAGGCTATCCTGATCCGGGCGCAGGAAATTGCTAAATATGTTGAGGATGGCGTCTTTGATGTCGGGTTAACCGGTAAGGACTGGATATTGGAAAACCGCGCCGATGTAGTTGAAGTGGGTGAGTTGACTTATGCCAAACTAACTATGCGACCGGTAAAATGGGTGCTGGCGGTTCCCAATGATTCGGAGATTAATAGCGTTAAAGATTTGCAGGGTAAGCGAATTGCCACAGAAATTGTCAATCTCACTGAAGATTATTTAAAAAAACACGGCGTTCAGGCTGAAGTTGAATTTTCATGGGGAGCCACGGAAGTTAAAGCGCCCACCCTGGTGGACGCAATTGTTGAAGTAACCGAAACCGGCAGTTCGCTGCGCGCCAACAATCTGCGCATAATCGATGTCTTGCTGGAATCGCGCACCATGATTATTGCTAACAAGGCAAGCTGGCAGAATTCCATCAAACGGCAAAAGATTGAAGATCTGAATATGCTGCTGCAAAGCGCCATCCAGGCGGAGGGCAAGGTTGGTTTAAAGATGAACCTGCCGAAATATAAAATAGAAAATCTGATCAAGGTTTTGCCGGCAATGAAAAAGCCGACCATCTCATCCCTTTATGGTGAGGACTGGGTCGCTGTGGAAATTATTGTTGATGAAAAAACCATCAAGGATCTGATCCCCACGCTGAAACGCGCCGGCGCTCAGGATATTATTGAATACCCGTTAAATAAAGTAATTTTTTAAAAATCAGGTTGATAAAATGAAAATTTATCAGGATAAAGAAATTGCGGCATTTTTAGAGCGGTTCATGCAACGGCGCCATCAGGTGTCCGCTGAGGTCAACCAGGCTGTTGCAGCAATACTCGAAAATGTCCGCATCAACGGCGATAGCGCCTTGTATGAGTATACCCAAAAATTTGACAAGGTGGATCTGCATCGTTTTGGTATGGCTGTATCCGCTGATGAACTGGAGACCGCGCACCGGGAACTGGATACAGAGTTACTGGCAGTAATCCGCGAAGCGCGGGATAATATTCGCCGTTTTCACGAAAAGAATCTACCGCAATCATGGTTCAGTGAAGAACTGGATCACGTTGTGCTGGGGCAGCGCGTTGTACCCCTGGAACGGGTGGGCGTTTACGTGCCCGGTGGCCGCGCGGTATATCCATCATCCCTGTTGATGGGCGTAGTACCGGCGCAGGTGGCAGGCGTCAGGGATATTGTTTTAACAACCCCGGCTAATCCGCAGGGCGAGGTAAACCGAACTATTCTGGCTGCTGCCCGGGAACTGGGTATTACTCAAGTTTTTCGTATTGGTGGTGCGCAGGCCATTGCTGCAATGGCTTTTGGCACCGCTACTGTACCGCAGGTCGATAAAATAGTCGGCCCGGGCAATATTTATGTGGCGACTGCAAAAAAACAGTTGTTTGGTCAATGTGGTATTGATATGGTAGCAGGACCCAGCGAGGTGATCGTTGTTGCCGATAAAACCGCTCATGCTGCTTATACTGCTGCCGATTTGCTGGCTCAGGCAGAACATGACCCCTTGGCTTCTTCGATTGTGATAACCGATTCTCCGGATATGGCTAAAGCGGTCCTGGTTCAGGTAGAACAGCAACTGGCGCAATTACCGCGCCGGCAGATCATACAGCAATCACTCGATAACTATGGCGGTATCTTGTTGCTGCCCGACCTCCAGGCATGTATCGCCCTTTCCAACCAACTGGCGCCGGAACACCTTGGCCTGCATGTGGAAAAACCCTGGGAGACCCTTGAATTTATCAAAAACGCCGGGGCGATCTTTATAGGCTCCTGGTCGCCTGAAGCTGTAGGTGATTACTGGGCCGGCCCGAACCACGTGCTGCCGACCAACGGCTCGGCGCGTTTTTTCAGCCCCCTGCGCACCGAAGATTTTATGAAAACCAGCAGTGTTGTACATTACTCCCGTGAGGCGATCTTGAAACACGGCAAAAAGATCATTTCTTTTGCCAACAGTGAGGAACTGACCGCCCATGCCAATGCAATTAAAATAAGAATGAGTGAATAAATGGAAAAATATTTTAAAAAGTCGGTTGTTGCCATGCAGGGATACGAATCTCCGCCGCAAAAGGAATACCTGGCAAAATTAAACCAGAATGAGAATCCTGTTGATGTTCCGCAGGATATTAAAGATGAATTATGTGAACGCGCTAAAACCCTGGAATGGAATCGCTATCCGGTCAACACCTCGCCGCTGTTGCGTGAAAAACTGGCTGCCTGGCACCAGGTCAAAGCCGAGCAAATTTTAACCGGCAATGGCTCTAACCAAATTTTACAAACGTTGTATTCCGCAGTGATCGAACCGGGCGATACGATTATCTATTGCGCTCCGACTTTTTCATTATATGAAATGTTTAATGAATTGTACAGCGCCCGGCTGATCAAAGTATTGCAGCCACCGGGAACGCCTTTCCCTGTTGCCGAACTGTTGCAGAAAATTAAAAAATATCAACCGCGGCTGGTTATTTTGTGCTCGCCAAACAATCCCACCGGATTTGAAATGGATATGGACGAGGTGCGTGATGTATGCGCAGCGGCTCCGGGGCTGGTTTTCTTTGACGAGGCGTATGGAGAGTTTTGTGAGCAATCCGCCAAAGTACTGCTGAATCAATATCCAAACCTGCTCATCTCGCGTACGTTTTCCAAAGCATTCAGTTTGGCCGGGCTGCGTTTTGGCTATTTTATCGCCAATAAAGATATTATTACCGAGTTGGTCAAAGTCAATATTCCTTATAACATCAACCTGTTCACAGAGCTGGTGGCCTGCCGACTGCTCAATGATCCCGGTGTGATGCAGCAACAGATTGAAAAGTTGAAAATTGAGCGGGATTGGTTGTACCGGCAAATGCAGGCTTGTAAATTCATTAAAGTTTACCCGTCATCGGCCAATTTTTTGTTGTTTCATTCGCCAAAGGATGTTAACTTGTTTATAGCGTTGAAACAACGCGGTATACTGGTACGGGACGTGAGCAGTTACGATCTGTTGCAAGGTTTTCAACGGGTTAGTATTGGCTCGCGATATGAAAATGAATTGTTTTTGGAAAAATTACAGGATATATTCAAGGACATAAAATGAACCGCAAAGCAACTGTCAATCGCAAGACCAAAGAAACAGATGTTTCTGTATCCTTAAATCTGGATGGCTCCGGCAAAGGGGAGTGTTCCAGCGGCATCGGCTTTTTTGACCACATGCTGGATGCTTTGCGCAAGCATGGTCAGTTTGATCTGGATATAAAAGTTAAAGGTGACTTGCACATAGACGGGCATCACACAGTTGAAGATACCGGTATAGTACTGGGTCAGGCCTTTGCCCAGGCGCTCGGCGACTGCGCGGGTATTACCCGCTTTGGTCATGCTTATTGCCCCCTTGATGAGGCATTGGCGCGCGCAGTTGTTGATATAAGCGGCAGGGGGTTTTTGTACTATGAAAACGACCTTGAGCCCGGACTTGTCGGTCAATTTGAGGGTGAACTATTCCCCGAGTTCCTGCGGGCATTGGCTATGAACGCCAAAATTACCCTGCATGTTTCTTTGCTGCATGGTCAAAACCGGCACCATGCACTGGAAGCTATGATCAAGGCCGTTGCACGGGCGCTGCGTATGGCAGTATCGCCCGACATATTGCAGTCCGGCATCCCTTCAACCAAAGGGGTGTTGTAATGATCTGCATTATTAATTATGAGGCCGGCAATTTACGCAGTGTGCAAAAAGCCGTCGAGTTTTCCGGCGCCCAGGCTAAAATCACCAATGACCCGGCAGAAATTGCCCGAGCGGACAAGGTCATTTTCCCCGGCGTTGGCGCTTTTGGCCAGGCTGTGGAAAAAATTAACCTGATGCAATTGCGCCGACCATTGCTTGATTATATTGCTACCGGAAAGCCATTTTTAGGGATTTGTTTGGGTATGCAGTTATTATTTGAAAGCAGCGAAGAAGAAGAGTCCAGCCAGGGGTTGGCGGTACTCAAGGGCCGGGTAAAACGATTTGCGCGCAATTTAAAAGTACCGCATTTGGGCTGGAATGTATTGCTGCCTAAAAAACAATGCCCCTTGTGGAACAATCTTCCACAGGACAGCTATTTTTATTTTGCACATTCCTATTACTTTGCGCCGGACGACCCGGCGATTGTTACCGGCGAAACCGAGTATGGCGGTCGTGTTCCTGTTGCGCTGCAAAGTAACAATGTTTACGGTTTACAATTTCACCCGGAGAAATCGCAAAAAGCCGGGCTGCAAGTATTGAAGAATTTTATTAATTTACAAGGTTAACGTTGATTATATTACCCGCTATTGATTTATTGCACGGCCAATGTGTCCGCCTGCGACAGGGCAGGGAGGATTCGGCAAAAATATATAATAACGATCCCCCGGCCCAGGCGCTTGCATGGCAGCAGCTTGGATCCAGAATGCTGCACCTGGTCAATCTGGATGGCGCCTTTGGACGCATGAATAACAATGTTCAGGTTATTAAAGATATCCTGGCCGCAATATCTATTCCCGTGGAATTGGGCGGCGGCATCCGTACCCTGCAAGACGCATCGCAATGGCTTGATCTTGGGGTAGAACGGGTGATATTCGGCACGGTTGCCGTGACAAATTCTGAAATAATTGCACAAGCTGTCCGAACCTTTGGGGCAAATAGAGTGATTGTGGGAATCGATGCCCGTGACAATAAAGTTGCAATAGCCGGATGGGAGCAGCAAACCGATACTGACGTTTTTACCTTTGCCCGACAAATGAAAGACCTTGGTGTAGTCCGGCTGATCTATACTGATGTACACCGGGATGGAGAATTGATTGGCGCTAATATCGAAAATACTGTAAACCTGGCTGTTGCCACACAAATGCAGGTTATCGCTTCCGGTGGTTTTTCACGTATGGAAGATTTTTCCGCACTGCTAAAGGCAAACTGTAAATATATAGAAGGCGCCATTGTTGGCAAGGCGCTTTATGAAAACAAGCTTGATCTCTTAAAATTGAATGAATTGTTTACTGGATAAAGTATGCTCGCAAAACGAATTATTCCCTGCCTCGATGTCAAAGCCGGGCGGGTTGTTAAAGGCATTAATTTTTTAAACCTGGTTGATGCCGGTGATCCGGTGGAACAAGCCCGTTATTATGACGAGAATGGCGCAGATGAACTGGTATTCCTCGATATAACCGCATCTTCCGACAAGCGTGAAATTATGCTCGACGTAGTACGCAGAACTTCGGAGCAAGTGTTTATGCCGTTAACTGTAGGCGGCGGAGTGCGCACCGTTGATGATGCCCGCATACTATTACAAAACGGCGCCGATAAAGTGACGATGAATACTGCTGCGGTGTTGAACCCGCAATTGATTCAAAAGTGTTCATGGGAATTTGGCAGCCAGGCAACGGTTTTAGCTATAGACGCTAAACGACGGGACGATAAAGGCTGGCAGGTTTATATTTACGGCGGCAGAGAGCCGGTAGAAAAAGACGCCCTGGAATGGGCATTACAAGCAGAAGCGCTCGGCGCCGGGGAAATTTTATTAACTTCAATGGATCGTGACGGCACCAAAATCGGTTTTGATATTGAATTAACCCGAACCATTTCTTGTGCCGTATCCATACCGGTCATTGCTTCCGGCGGCTGCGGAGAACCACAGCATTTTTGTGATGTATTCACCACAGGATGTGCCGATGCCGCTTTGGCAGCCTCTATTTTTCATTACCGTGAGAATTCAATCAGGGAAGTCAAGTCATACTTGAAAGAAAGGAATATACATGTCCGAGATTGAAAAAGTTCAGTTGGATGAATTTTTAGAAAAATTAAAATTTGATGAACACGGGCTCATCCCGGCAATTATCCAGGATGAGGCCGATGGCGCCATTTTAATGCTGGGTTATATGAACCGAGACAGTTTTGTAATGACCCTGGAAAAAAACATGGTCACATTCTGGAGCCGCTCCCGGCAAAAATATTGGACCAAGGGAGAAACCTCCGGGAATTTTTTACAGCTTGTTAACATATATACCGATTGCGATTGTGATACGTTGCTGATTATCGCTAAACCGCAAGGCCCAACTTGTCACACCGGCAAGCGCTCTTGTTTTTCCTGGAACCTTGCAAGAGAATGATCATTTGTCCTAGTCTTCTCTGCCAAAAACAATGTTATTAAAACTGGATAGTTAATGTTATGATATTTCAATATTTCAAGCGCTTTCTTCTAGTTACAATCCTGCTGTTAATTGTTTTTCCTGGTAATCCGGCACAGGGGCAAATTTTTTTCAGGGAAAGCACTTTTAATCAATTCGTTTATCAAAACGGAAAGCTGGACCAGGATTTTGTTACCTTTCTGACCGAACAGGAAAAACAAAAATTTCCCAGAGCGCGTACCATGCGGATTATGAGTTTTCTCTCCAAAGATGATTCGCGCACTGTGGTTGCTTTTTATTCCTTTTTGTGCGGGCAGCGGTTTTACAAAACTGGTGATCGCTATGTTTATGTTTTTTCAGAAATCAATAAACAACCTGCCAGTCGTATTGAAATTTATTCGGTTAAAATACCACGCGTTTCCAGGCAATTCTGGCCTACACGAATTAACATTTATTTAATCAGTTATCCGGTATCAATGCAGGTATCGGATAGTTTGAATCGTACTATGGACGATTTAAAGACATTGGCTGGCGGTTTGACCTACGAGGAAGGAGTCTTACGCGAAGACATTGCCTTGCTTGAAGTTGAAGAATTAGGCCCGAATGCCCAGGTATTTGTAGTGGCTACAGATAATTCTTTTGAAAAAGTACATGCTTTTTTCCGCAGAAAATACGGCGGCTTTCGCGTTATACCGGCAATTGATGGCGATATATCCATGCGGGATTTTGATATTGACGCCACCCGCGCTGCCGGCCTTAATCGTAAGGATATGGAACTGTTTATCCGGGTTGAAGAAAATCCGGTCATCATCGACAGAAGCGGTAATTCCCAGGTATATCATGGCTTTGTTTTTATCAAGTATATCTTTTGGCAAAATGTTAGTGATGAATAATTCATTTTGCCTTGTTTAGCGATACATTGGCAAATAAACAGGCTTTTTCAAAAAAAAATTATTCAGGTATTAACTAGTTTATCTGTCTGGTTTTGTTCAGAGCATCAAGTTATTTTTTAAATGAACAAGGGTATTATTATGGAGATAACACAGGTTGATTCCACCCGGATTGCGGAACCCATTTTAAATAATTTACAATGGATTCCGATCAATCGCACTCTATCCTTAATTGCAATAACATTAGGTCTGGCAATTTTGGTTATATCTTATTTTGCCGGAGGAAAAGAAAATAGTGTAAAATCACTGTTCAGTGTCTGTTTTTCCGTATTGATTGGTTTTTTTTCCTTTCCACTGTTTATCACCGCTGCTAATTGGCTGGGCATTATGAACTGGCAATATGGAATGATTGCTGTAATTCTAGTCGTATTGATTTTTGTGGCGATAATTACAGCAAACATTTATGAAATCGTCACTGTCACAGCCAGGGAAGCTCGACCTCCCAAATAATTTTTTATAGATAAACCAAATTTTGTTTTAGTGCTTGCATTTTTTCTTTTTAAAGTATATATTTATTAACTTTTTTTAATTGTCCAATAAAATATTAATCTTAAGGGATAAAATGTTAAAACCACGCAAACGCATAACTAAAAAGACTTTAAAAGAAGATAGACTGGTTACCTTTTATTTTAAAGCTCAAACCTGGATTGACCAAAATTCTAAAATGTTGTTAATAGCTCTGGCAGCTTTTATTGTAGTACTGGCAATTGTTGTGTTTTTTAATTTTTCCAAAAAGAAAATGGAAGCCAATGCGAGTGTAGAATTGGCCAAAGCTGTTAGAGCGTATCAGAATAGTGATTATCAAAATGCACTGCCATTGTTAAATAATCTGGTTGAGAACTATGGCGGCTCAAAAAGTGGAAAAATTGGTTCTTTTTATTTGGCAAATACCTTTTTTAATAACGGCGACTATGACAATGCCCAAAAGTATTACAAAAAATTTGTCTCCGGTTATAAAGGTGATAATGTAATTCTTTCTTCAGCCATGGCGGGCATAGCTGCCTGTTATGAACAAAAGAACGATTTTGAAAGCGCAGCCCTTCAATATGAAAAAGTTGCCTCCAAATTTCCCGATACATTCAAAGCTCCGGCATACCTCTTAAAGGCTGGTCGGTGCTTTAGTCTGGCCCAAAATAATGAAAAAGCAAAACAATTATTCAATATGATTGTTGAAAAATATCCGGATTCTAAAGAAAAGGATGATGCTATTTTACTAAAAGCATTATTTTAAGTAGTTGCTATAAAATAGAAAATCCTTGCATAATTTTAGTTTTTTTATTATATTAGTAGATTATTGGGCCCTATGGGCCCATTTTTTTGTTGTAATATGGAAGTGATGAGTGCAAAATTTTGATGATATAAAAAGTCTGGTTACACCCGTGCTGGACGAAATGGGTTTGGAATTGGTAGATTTGCAATTTTCTGTCGCCCACAAGAGCGCCCAGCTGCGAATTTTTGTCTATGAAAAAGGCGGTGTTTCAATTGACCGTTGCGCTCAAGCCAGCCGCAATATTGCCGATCTGCTTGATCGCAAGGATTTGATTGAGGGCCGTTATCGACTGGAAGTATCTTCGCCGGGTCTGGATAGACCATTAAAGACGAGCAGAGATTTTGAGCGAAATTTGGGTGAAACAGTAAAAATTATGGTTCCGGTTGACGGCAAGGAACGAAAACTGGTCGGCAAAATAACCCGAGTTGATGAGAACTGTGTTATGTTGGAAACAAAAGATGGCTCTGAAACCAACATTGATTTGCTACAAATAAAATCCGCTAAAATTGTTTTAGAATTTTAGACCTTACTGAACAGGTATTAAACATGAAAAGTGAAATTGTCTCCGCTTTTAGCGCATTAATCAAAGAAAAGAATGTTGATAAAGAAGTTTTAACCAAAATTATGGAAGAAATATTTTTATCAATCATCAAGAAAAAATACGGCACCTCTGAAAATTTTGATGTATTTGTCAACCTTGAGAAAGGGGAAATTGAAATATATCAAAGCAAAACCATCGTAACCGATGTTCAGGATGAGGTGACTGAAATTGATCTTGCCACGGCTAAAAAAGCAGAACCCGATCTGGAATTGGGTGATGAGTATCTGGAAATTATTGACCCTTCAACTTTTGGACGGAGATTAATAATTTCAGCAAAGCAGAACCTTAACCAGCGTATCAAAGAGTTTGAAAAAGAATTGATCTATGATGAATTCAAGAACCGCACCGGTGAAGTGATTAGCGGAGAAATCCGCCAGATCAATCGCGATGAAATATTTATATTGGCGGAAAATACCGAGGTCATTCTGCCCAAATCGGAGCAAATACCAAATGAAAAATACCGGCGGGGAGAATCGTTACGGGCTGTAATTAAAGCGGTTAATAAATCATCCAGAGGGCCGGAAATTATTGTTTCACGGGCTGATGCCTCTTTACTCACCAGGCTTTTTGAACTGGAAGTGCCAGAAATTAATGAGGGCATTATTGATATTAAAGCGATTGTTCGTGAAGCCGGTGAAAGAACCAAAATTGCTGTTTATTCAAATGACAAACGAATTGATGCTGTTGGCGCTTGCGTTGGCATGAAAGGTATGCGGATACAGGCTATTGTAAAAGAATTAAACAATGAAAAAATTGATATTATAAACTGGAGTGGTGAGCCGGAAATTTTTATAACCCGTGCTTTGAGCCCTGCAAAACCAAAGCGGATTGTGATTGACGAGGATGCCAGAAAGGTCATTGCAGTTCTTGATGATGAACAAATTTCTCTGGCTATTGGTAAAGGCGGGCAAAACCGGCGTCTTGCTTCCAAACTGACCAATTATGATATTCAAACAGTAAAAGAAGAAGAATACCAGGAAATTATAGAATCGGAAAGTGGGCTTGACCTGCCATTGACCGAAGTTCAGGACCTTTCTGTTAAAATAAAAAATACTTTAATTTTAGGAGGCTTTGAAACTTTACGCGATATTGTTGAAGCAGATATTGAAGAATTGACCGCTTTACCCGGTATCGGGCTAAAAACTGCAGAAAAATTAAAGGCAACTTTTGCAGCCTCCGAAAACTAGAACATCGGAGGATATTATAATAATCAAGCCTGGTTGTTAGATGCCATATTAATTTAGGAGTTAATTTTTTGGCTGTTAAAAAAAGAGTATTTCAGGTAGCAAGAGAATTTAATATTTCAAATGAAGCTTTGGTGGCTTTTCTTAATAATCTGAATTATGACATACGAAATCACATGAGTCCTGTTTCTGATGAAGCTTATTCTCAGGTAATGGAAAAGTATGGAGTTCAAACTCTTCCGGATAAAGTAGATGAGGATTATGAATTCAGGAAAAAATTACGGGATAAACAGGTTAGTGAAAAAACGAAAAGTGAAAAAACCAAAGAAGACATCGAACGCCGCATTCGTATCGCACAAGAGCTAGCCGAAGAAAAACCGAAACGGAAACAACAGCGGGAAGCCGAGATAATTGAATTATCGGAACAAACTAAAGCTTCATCGTCACCAGTTGTTGTAGAATCAAAGCCGCCGGTAATCGAGTTACCTCAGGAGCCGGGAGATATTAATCTGCGGCAGCGTAAAAAATTTAAAATTGTCGAAATACCGCCTGCCGAACAGGAATACCGGCCCAAGCCAAAAGATACAAAATCTGAGCCGCCTAAATCTGCAAAGCCAAAAGAAAGGCCTCAAGATAAATTCAGACCCCAGAGACCAGGTGTACAGCCCGAATCTGATCAGGCAGCGGGTAAAGAAGGTGTTGTTACTTCTGAAACTGCCGAATCCAGAAAAAAGAAGAGAAAAAGGGTCAAACCCAAAGCCAAAGTTGTAGAAACAGAAAAATTAGCTGAAGATGAAAAGTTTGGTCCGCGGAAAAAAACGAAAAAGAAGAAAAAACGCAAGCCGGTTTTTGATGAAGTAGAGATTCAGGAAAATATTCGCCAGACTTTGGCGTCGATTGAAGATACCAGTAAAACCAAAAAGAAAAAGCGTCGATCCCATGTGGATGAAGAGGAAGATGTTGAACGGACGCCGATTATCAGGGTCAGCGAATTTATGTCTCTGGCTGAACTGGCGCGCCTTATGGATATTGAACCTTCCGAGCTTATTAAAAAGTGTATGGAACTGGGCATGATGGTTTCCATTAACCAGCGTTTGGATATGGATTCTATTACATTACTGGCTTCGGAATATAATTATGAAATTGAAGCCTTGTCTGAATTTGGCGAAGATATATTGGATCAGATGGACGAGAAAGACCTAGATTCCGATTTGGTTATGCGTCCCCCGGTTGTTACTATTATGGGCCATGTCGATCATGGTAAAACCTCCTTGCTCGATTATTTCCGTAAAAGTAATATTATTGCCGGCGAATCTGGTGGTATAACCCAGCATATTGGCGCTTACGAAGTCAAGCTAAACGGCAAGGCAGTGACCTTCCTGGATACTCCCGGTCATGAGGCGTTTACCGCCATGCGGGCGCGCGGCGCCCAGGTTACGGATATTGTTGTGCTTGTTGTTGCTGCCGATGACAGCGTTATGCCGCAAACGATCGAAGCCATCAGCCATGCCAAAGCCGCCAGCGTTCCAATTATTGTAGCCATTAATAAAATAGATAAACCGAATGCAAACCCCGACATGATCAAGAAACAATTAGCCGACCATAACGTGTTGATTGAGCAATGGGGTGGTAAATATCAAAGTGTCGAAATTTCTGCCAAGACTGGTCAGAATGTGGAGCAATTACTGGAAATGATCCTGGTAGAAGCGGAAGTTCTGGATTTGAAAGCAAATCCCAAACGTAAAGCCAAGGGTGTGGTAATCGAGTCGCGCCTGGATAAAGGCAAAGGAGTGGTAGCATCGGTTTTAGTGCAAGCAGGAACATTGCACACCGGCGATCCTTTTATTGCCGGCACCCATAGCGGCAAAGTCCGCTCAATGCTTGATGAGCGCGGCAAACGCGTCAAGGAAGCCGGGCCATCGGTACCGGTACAGGTGCTTGGTTTTAACGGTATTCCGCAAGCCGGCGATACCTTCCTGGTTCTGGAAACAGAACGAGATACCAAAGATATTAGTCAGAAACGCCAGGTTTTGCAGCGCGAGCACGAGCATTGGCGCAACCGCCCGCGTTCGCTGGATGAAATTTCACGGCAAATTCAAAAAGGCCAAATCCAGCAGCTTTCAGTGGTGCTCAAGGCAGATGTGGATGGTTCCATGGAAGCTATTACTGATTCTTTAATAAAGATTGCAACTAACGAAGTTTCGGTTAATGTTATTCACCGCGGCGTTGGCGCAATTTCCGAATCGGACGTTTTGCTTGCTTCCGCTTCAGGCGCTATTATTATCGGTTTCAATGTCCGTCCCACTACCAAAGCGCGGGAACTGGCTGCCAAAGAAAATGTTGACATACGTTCCTATGAAATTATTTATGATATTGTTGAAGACGTGAAATCCGCTCTTGAAGGGTTCCTCAAACCCACAATCTCGGAGCAAGTGATCGGCACTGTTGAAATAAGGCAGACTTTTAGAGTTCCAAAAATAGGTATGATTGCCGGTTGTTATGTATTGTCCGGTAAAATCTTGCGCAATAATAAAATCAAGCTATACCGTGACGACCGCCTGGTTCATGATGGACGGATTTCTTCTCTCAAGCGCTTTAAAGATGATGTGAAAGAAGTGAGCGCCGGCTTTGAATGCGGGCTAAGTATAGAGAATTATGATGATCTCAAAGTGAATGATATTGTTGAAGTGTATGAAATCATTGAGACAAAACGCACCCTGGCTTGATTATGTTTATAGGTCTATTGCAAATAGAATTATTCATCCCGGACAGTGATTCGTTAAAAGCCAAACGTTTTGTATTGAGCAGCATTAAAGACCGGATCAAGAACAAGTTTAATGTTTCCATCGCCGAGGTGGAAAATAATGATAAATGGCAGCGTGCAACTCTTGGCGTTGCTATGGTAGCCAATGAAAAAAACTTTGTCGACCAGGCATTGAACAAAGTATTGAATTTTATCGATGACTATAACCAGGTTGAAATTATTGATCATCGAATAGAAATATTTTAAGAGACCTAGATTATGCAATATAAAAGAGCAGACAGAATTGCCGCAGTTATCAAAGTACAAATTAATGATATTTTATTGCGCGAATTGAATGACACTGATCTTGGTTTTATTACTATAACCAAAGTACAGGTGTCCCATGATATTCGTCACGCAAAAATATATTATAGCGTTTTAGGCAATGACGAAAAGAAAAAAAATGCCCAGAATGTGTTATTAAAGGCAAAAGGTTTGATCCGTAGCGAACTGGCTCATCGTATCAAAGTACGGTTTGTGCCTGAAATTGATTTTTATTATGATGATTCTGCGGAATATGCTGAACATATTCAAATACTTCTCAACAAGATCAAAGAGGAGGATTCTGTAACCAGGAAATAACCGCTTCATGACAATTACCAAATCAACCCCTGAGATTATATTAAATATACGCAAACCTGTTGGCTGGTCATCCAATGATGTAATCAGGTATGTTAAACACCGGGCGCAGGGTTACAAAGTTGGTCATGCCGGTACTCTTGACCCGTTTGCCGAGGGGGTGTTGTTGGTTTGTGTTGGCAAGGCTACCAAAAAAGTTGCTGAATTGATGAATGAGAAAAAAGAATACATTGCCGGTATTCAACTGGGAATAGAAACAGATTCCCTGGATATAGCCGGGAATGTTAAACATACAATGACTGTTCCTGAAATTACCAGGCAGTTAATTGAGGAAATACAAAATAAATTTTACGGCGATATACAACAAACACCGCCGGAAATATCAGCAGTAAAATATAAAGGACAAAGAGCTTACCACGTGATTAGAACCGGCGGACAGGTTGAACTGAAACCTAAAAAAATCAGTATATATCAATTGAATATTGATCTGGTTCGTAATAATTTTTTTATATTAAAGGTTGTCTGTTCAAAAGGCACATATATACGTTCCCTGGCACGAGATATATCTGCATTTATTGGCACAACCGGTTATGTACAAAAGCTGGTCAGAACAGGTGTTGGCCCATACCGGCTACAATCATCACTGGAAATAGCGCTTGTTGCTGATCATTTAAAAGAACAATTGTCAAACAGGAACCAAGTTGGAAACATATTGGGATATTAATAATATCTATCCACCTTCTGCAAGTGTGATTACTGTTGGCACCTTTGATGGCATTCATAAAGGTCATCAGGCAATTATCAATGAATTGGTCGAGCACGCGAGAAACAAGAATTTGAAATCCACGCTGGTAACTTTTGAGCCGCATCCCGGTCTGGTTGTTGGCAACCGTGGACTATTACCGCTGGACTTGTTGACGACAATAGAAGAGAAAATTGATATTTTGGAACAAATCGGTTTGGACCGGTTTCTGGTTACAAATTTCACCCAGTCGGTTGCTTCGCTGACTGCGGATGAATTTATAAAAAATGTTTTATTGCAAAAACTGAATATGAAACATATAGTTATCGGCTATGACCATTCCTTTGGCAAGAACCGGCAAGGAAATCTTGACCTGTTGATAAAATACGGCCAGGAATTTGATTTTAGCGTCGATGCCATTCAACCGGTTACTATTCAAAAAGATATTGTTAGCAGTACCAGAATCCGTAAATACCTGCATGACGGCCAAGTCAAAAAAGCTAATGAACTGATGGGGCGTTGTTACTCTATTCGAGGCCAGGTAATCAAGGGAGACGGTCGCGGGCGGGAATTAGGCTTCCCGACTGCCAATATTCGTTGTTTTTCTCAATACAAGCTCATACCCAAAGTGGGCGTCTATGCAACCAAAATAAGAATCGATAAAGTTTCATACAACTCTGTTACCTATATCGGTACAAGGCCCACTTTTAATTTGAACAAAAAAGTTATTGAAGTTAATATTAAAGATTTTGACAGAGACATTTATAACCAGGAAGTTGAATTAAGTTTTGTCCAATTTATCCGCCAGGATGTAAAATTTGCCTCTGTTGCGGAGTTGATTCCGCAAATTGAAACCGATAAATTAAATGCAATTAAAATTTTACAGTTGAATAATTGAATCATTGGAGGAATTAATGCCTGTATCCAAAGAACAAAAACAGCAGTTAGTAGAACAATATGGTTCCAGCAGTGTAGACACCGGAAAGACCGATGCCCAGATTGCAATTTTAACTGCACGTATTAATGATTTAACCAAACATTTTCAGACCAATCCCAAAGATCATCATTCCCGCCGCGGCTTGCTGAAAATGGTAGGAAAACGCAGAAGATTACTGGATTACTTGAAGGACCGCGATATTAATGAATACCGTGAATTGATTAAAAAGCTTGGTATCCGCCGTTAATGGAACTTTTTTAAATTGTTTTTTGTTGAATAAATAATTTTTCAAGCAAACTGACATCGAATCATTAACAAGAGAGGAGGTTCTTTTATGATCGATGTAAAACAGGTATCCCGATATTTTGGCCGGGTTGCTGCAGTGAATGATATTTCTTTCCAGGTTGCAAAAGGAGAAATATTAGGTTTTTTAGGACCAAACGCTGCCGGTAAAACGACGACAATGCGGATTTTAACAACGTTTTTACCGGCGACATCCGGAACAGCAACGGTAGCTGGATTTGATGTTCATGAGCAATCCATGCAAGTTCGCAAACGAATTGGTTATTTACCTGAAACCCCGCCGTTATATCCGGAAATGCGGGTTCGCGATTATCTTGATTTTGTCGCCAAGATCAAGGGCGTTGACTCGAAAAGAATTAAAAAAGCTGTTGACGAATCTATGGATAAAACCGCTATCACGAATGTTAGTAATCGTGTAATCAAGCATTTGTCCAAAGGCTACAAGCAGCGTGTTGGGTTGGCTCAGGCTATTGTACATAATCCGGATGTATTGATTCTGGACGAGCCTACTGTAGGCCTTGATCCGAAACAGATTATTGAAGTGCGCGAACTAATAAAAAGTTTGGCCGGCGAGCACACAATTATCCTGAGTACGCATATCCTTCCCGAAGTGAGCATGACTTGCGAACGCGTTGTGATCATCGACAAGGGTAAAGTAGTTGCTGAAGATACGCCGGAAAATCTGACCAAAAATCTTATGGGTGCACAACAATTAACTGTTTCTGTAAGCGGCCCCGAAAAAGAAATGCAAGACACTCTGTCGCAAATCAAGGGTGTCGATACGGTACAAATCAGTTCCCAGGGCAAAGCACAGGATTTTTCCACCCTGGTTATTGAGAGCAAATCTCATGATGAAATCCGTCCTGTTATCGCCAAAACGATTGTCGAAAAAGGTTGGTTATTGTACGAAATGAAACTGGAAGATATGAGTCTGGAAGATGTGTTCCTGCATTTAACGACCAAAGAGGAGGGTTCCGTACAATGAGAAATTATCTAGCCATAGTTGAAAGAGAAATAAAATCTTATTTCTCATCGCCAATCGCTTATATTGTTATTGGTTTGTTTTTATTGTTATCGGGTATTTTCTTTTACCTGATCATATCTAATTTTATACAAATGTGTATGCGTGTGGATATGCAAGCGCAATATTATCAAATGGCGCCGCCCAAGATGAATATTAATATGTACGCCATCAGACCCATTATGGGCAATATCAGCACCTTTGTATTGTTTTTTCTGCCTTTAATTACCATGCGTTTGTTCGCTGATGAAAAAAGAACAGGAACTATTGAATTACTATCAACATCCCCGGTTACCAATTTGCAGTGTATTTTGGGTAAATTTACTGCCGGCGGGTTGTTGTTTATGATAATGTTATTATCAACGGCTGTGTTTATGATTCTGTTATTTATCTATGGCAAACCTGAATTCGGGCCGATTGCTACCGGATACCTGGGATTGCTGTTGTTAGGATTATCCTATATTTCTTTTGGAATATTCTTTTCCACATTGACAGATAATCAAATCGTTTCTGCTTTGGCAACTTTTGCTTTTATTTTATTTTTCTGGGCGATTGGTTGGTTTTCGTCAATACTGAGTCCGGAAATTGGTAAAATATTGAACAATTTTTCATTGATTGATCATTTTGAAGATTTTGCCAAAGGGGTTTTTGATACACGGCATGTTGTCTTTTATTGCAGTTTTATTTTTATGGGATTATTCCTGTCATTTGTTTCGATTGAATCTTCACGATGGAGGGGCAGATGATGAAAAAATATGCTAATATAATCGGCTGGGTTGGTTTGGGGCTAGCCCTTGCAGGTTTTGTTATTTATACTGTTAACCTTGTTTTGACGACATTACCAATTATCTTGCTGGCTGTTGGCGCAGCATTGCTCATTGCATTTATGGTTCTGCGTTTTAAGGATATAAAAGCAGGTTTGTCAAGCCGTTCAGCGCGGTTTGGCGCTAATGCAATGTTTATGATTATCTTTTTATTAGGTATTTTAATTGTTATCAATATCATTTTTTCACGTTTTTCTTATCGTGCTGATTTTACTGCTTCCAAGATGTTCAGTCTTGCCGACCAAACCCGCAAGGTATTAAAACATCTGGATAAGGAAGTTAAAGTTACCGGTTTCTTTAAATCCGGTGAAGAACAACAAACCCTGGAATTGTTAAAAGAATATGCTCAATATTCATCCCGGTTCAAGTACGAGTTTATTGATCCGGACAAAAAACCGGGTTTGGCTAAACAATACAATATCAAAGCCTATAATACAATAGTGCTGGAATGCCAGGGCAAGGAAGAAAAGATCAACAAATCTACCGAGGAAGAAATAACCAATGCGTTGATCTCTGTTACCCGTGAAGGCATAAAAAAGGTATATTTTGTTACCGGGCATGGTGAGCGTGATTATGATAGTTCCGATCAAACCGGGTTCAATTCTATCAAACAAACAATCACTGAAGAAAATTTTGAAATTGATAAAATTCTACTAGCTAATCCCCCTGATTCTTTGCCTGAAGATTGTTCGGTGCTGGTTTTTGCTGCCCCCAAAACGGATATGTTTGAATTTGAAAAAACTAAAGTTAAAAACTATTTGCATAAAGGCGGCAAGGTAGTGTTCCTGTTGGACAATGAATCACCGAATAGTTATGTAGAGTTTGTTCGGGAATGGGGTATTAATGTTGGCAACGACATTGTTGTAGACGCTTCAGGAATTGGCCAGTTGTTTGGCGCCGGTCCGACTATTCCGATTGTTTCGCAATATGAAGAACATGTTATCACTAAAGATTTTAATGTGATGACGTTTTTCCCGGAAGCGCGTTCGGTATTTGCCGCGGAAACAACTCCGTCCGGCGTAACTGTGACTGAAATTGCCAAAACCAGTCCACAAAGCTGGGCTGAGACCAGCCCTTTAACCACTGAACGCATCACCTTTGATGACGGTAAAGACATCAAAGGGCCGGTGCCAGTTTTAACTGTGGCTGAAAAGGATGCCGAGTCCCCGGCGGCAAATTTAGACAAATACGATCTTGGTCCTGTACAGTTTAAGTCTAAAATAGCCGTGTTTGGCGATGCTGATTTTGCCAGCAATAGTTATATCAAAGTTCAGGGCAATACCGATCTGTTTATGAATGTAATCAGCTGGATGGCTGGCGAAGAAGATCTAATATCCGTCCGTCCACGTGACCCGGAAGACCGGAGGATCAACATTACGCAAAAGCAATCTCGCTTGATACTGTATTTTGGTGTTTTATTATTACCGATAATAATATTCGCCACAGGAATTATTATTTATATAAAACGTAAATAGGTCAATATTATCAGGGCTTTCATTTGAAAGCCTTGATATTTTATAGCTTATGAATAGTATGATTTGTTGATAATATTCATAATAAAGGAGTTTGATAACATGAATTTCCGTACGACACTCATATTGGCTCTGGTGTTTTGTGTTGGTCTTGCGGCTGTTCTATTGATAAAAAATCAGGATACCCGAAAAAAAGAAAAAAATGAAATTGCCGGCAAGTTACTTGACATTGACAAATCCACAATTACAGAGTTAATTTTAGAACCCGCTTTATTACATTTTATTAAAGATGGTGAAAACTGGAATATTGTTGCACCTGTAGAGACCGATGGCGATAAATCTGCTGTCGATGCGATTCTCAATATGTTCGACTGGGCAAAAATAGAGCGTACAATTGTTTCCAACCCTGCTGAATATTCCGATTATGGCTTGGCGCCGGAATTTGGTAAAATGATTCTGGTACATGATGGTAAAGCCGATACTCTGTTTGTTGGTGAAGAAACTCCCACCGGTTCATTTGTATTTGCGCGGAAGAACGGTTTGCCGGAGGTGTTTTTAACTACAACCTCTCTGCAAAGTAATATTCAAAAATCGTTATTTGATGTTCGTAACAAAAAAGTGTTACGTTTTGATGTGAATAATATCAAAGAATTGGTAATAACAAATAGAAAAGGAACAATCGAACTTTTCAAAGCAGGCGCCGATTGGATGATTAAAGGAAAAAATAATGTTTCCGGTGATATTTCGGAAATTATCAAGCTCACAAATCGGTTAAATAGTGAGACGGCCAAAGAATTTGTTGATGAAAATCCTGCCGATCTGCAAAAATATGGACTCACCAGTCCTGCTTTCAAGATCAACATATTGTTGGGAGAGGACAAAGCCAAAGCAACGCTGTTCATTGGCAAAGACATTCATGACAAGTATTATGCAAAAGATGATTCACGAAAACCGGTTTTTCTGGTTGATTCGGCTTTTGTTAATCTTTTCAATGTTGCTGAAAATGATTTACGGTCAAAAGATATTGTTCAATTTACCCAGTCAACGATTGACAAGATTGAACTTGATTATGCCAGGCAAACGATCATTTGTGAAAAGGATACTGCCAATAACTGGCTGGTTGTAGCTCCGGATAGCGGAGCGGCAAAAAGCTATAAAATTACTTCATTACTCAGCGATTTGTCATCACTCAAAGCGGAAGAATTTGTCAACGACAATCCTGCTTCCCTGGAAATGTACGGTTTAGCAAAGCCGCAGTTAACTTGTAAAATTTATCAAAAAGGCATTTTATATAAACAGGTATTAGTGGGTAAGGAAAAAGGCACACAAGTATATGCCATGACTGCGGATAGTAAATCCGTTTACCTGGTAAACAAAGATAATACAGAAAAATTAAAACCTAAACTTGAAGATATACTGGATGTTGAGAAAGACGAAAAGACGTTGGAATCGGAAAACATGTAGCATAGCTTGAGTTATTTACTAAACTTCCCGATTCCATCGACTGAATAAGAGTCGGGGATACAAATTGAAATTGGAGGTACAATGGTTCATAGAAAAGAATGTGAACTCGGACAAAAATTTATCATCGAAACTGGTAAACTTGCCAAACAGGCAAATGGGTCTGCATGGGTGCAACTTGGTGAAACGATCGTTTTGGCTACAGTGGTCAGCGCTAAAGAAGCATCTCCGAATCAGGATTTCTTCCCGCTTTCCGTAGAATACCGGGAAAAAGCGTATGCTATCGGGAAAATTCCCGGCGGCTTTTTGAAACGTGAAGGCAGACTAACGGATTCCGAGGTTTTGTGTTCCCGACTTATCGATCGTCCGATTCGTCCTTTATTTCCCAAAGAGTTTAAAAACGAAGTTCAGGTTATGGTTATGGTATTGTCGGCAGATAAGAGTAACGATTCGGATGTATTGGGTATAACCGCTGCTTCGGTGGCAATTAATCTTTCCAATATTCCATTTGCAGGCCCGATTGCCGGCGCCAGAATTGGCAGAGTGAATGGACAATTCATTCTGAACCCCACTTTTGAACAAAGACGGGAAAGCGACATGGATTTTGTGATGGCTGCCTCGGAAGAATCTATTTTAATGGTCGAAGGTGAAGCGCAAGAGATATCCGAAGAGGATATGCTGAATGCGCTGCTGTTTGGGCACGCAGAAGTGCAAAAAATTATCCAATTACAAAAAGAGTTGGTAGCCGAAGCCGGCCAACCGAAAATGGAGCTGCCCGAACCAGAGGATATTTCCGCTTTGCAAAATCGGGTGAGTGAACTGGCCAAAGATAAACTGCCAGAATGCCTGACCATTAAAGTTAAAGAAGAACGTCATGCGGCGCTGGATAAAATAGTTAAAGGTATTCAGGAACAACTTGCCGAAGAATTCCCGGAACAAGAGAGCAAAATTGCCGGTATTTTCCATGATATGGAAAAAGAGTTAATGCGCTCTATGGTTTTGGATAAAAATCAGCGTCTTGATGGCCGCGGCCTGAATGATATTCGTGATATTTACATCGAAGTTGGTTTGTTGCCGCGAGTGCATGGCTCGGCTTTGTTTCAGCGTGGACAAACCCAGGCGCTGGCTACCGCAACACTGGGTACCAAAATTGATGAACAGCGCATCGAGGGCATGGAAGGCGATTTTTGGAAGAATTATATGTTACATTATAATTTCCCGCCATTCTGTACCGGTGAGGTGAAACCACTGCGCGGCTTGAGCCGGCGTGAAATCGGGCATGGTAACCTGGCAGAACGCGCTATTAAAGCGGTTATTCCCAGTGAAAAGATATTCCCCTATACTTTGCGGATCGTATCCGATGTTTTAGAGTCGAACGGCTCTTCTTCAATGGCTACGGTATGCGCCGGTTCATTGTCGTTAATGGATGCCGGTGTGCCGATAAAAAGCGCCGTGGCCGGTATTGCCATGGGTCTGGTGAAAGAAGGCGATAAAATTGCAATTCTCACCGACATTCTTGGCGATGAGGATCACATGGGCGATATGGATTTCAAAGTTGCGGGAAACCGGGATGGTGTTACCGCTTGTCAGATGGATATTAAAATCAAAGGAATTTCCACCGACATTATGCGCGAAGCTTTGGCACGCGCCCGCGAAGCCCGCTTGTTCATTCTAGAAAAAATGGAAGCAGTTTTACCTGAACCCCGAAAAGAACTTTCTATTCATGCTCCGCGAATTTTAACTTATAAAATACCTTCGGATATGATCGGTAGTGTGATTGGCCCCGGCGGTAAAACAATTCGCGAAATTACTGAAACCACCGGCGCTACAATAAATATTGATGATGATGGTACTGTAACAATCGCTTCTGTCATTTCCGAAAGCGGCGAGAGCGCTCTGCAATGGGTTAAAAATCTGACGGCATCGCCCGAAGAAGGCAAGATTTATAACGGTAAAGTGAAAAAGATCATGAACTTTGGCGCCTTTATTGAAATCCTGCCGGGCAAAGAAGGCCTGTTGCACATTTCTCAAATCGACAACAAACGTGTAGAGCGGGTTGAAGACATTCTCAGAGTTGGTGAAGAAGTACAGGTGAAATTACTTAAATTTGAAGCGGATGGCAAGATGGTGCTTAGCCGGAAAGCGCTATTGTCTGAAGAGTAATGTGTATAACAGAACAACTGACTTTATGACAGTTTCTAATACAAGTAATATTAATATTAACATCAATAAAACAGTCCTGGATAATGGCATTCGTATCATCACTGAACGAATGCCTGCTGTCCGGTCTGTATCCATTGGGGCATGGATTGCGGTTGGTTCCGGTAACGAAACCCCGGAGAATAACGGGATCTCACATTTCCTTGAACACATGTTATTCAAGGGCACTAAAAAGCGTACCGCCAAAGAGATTGCCCAAAATCTCGAATCGCTGGGCGGCGGACTTAATGCTTCCACAGGAAAAGAATTATCTCTATATCATGCTCATGTTCTGGATGAACATGTTGAAATTGCCGTTGATGTATTGACCGATATTTTGCAAAATTCCAAATTGGCAGGCCGGGAACTGGAACTGGAAAAAAGCGTGATTATGGCAGAAATCAATCATGCCAAAGAAGACCCGGAAGAATTCCTGCTGGACCACTTTTATCGCAATTTATTTAATCAACATCCATTGGGTTATTTTATTTATGGCACTCCGGAAAACGTTGACGCTTTTCAACGTAAAGATTTAAAAAATTACCTCGATACTGAATATTTACCTGAACGAACGGTTTTTGCCGCAGCTGGAAATATTGAGCATCAGCAATTTGTTGAATTGGTGATGAAATTCTACAATCAAAAAAAGCATTGTTCACATTCATCGCCAAGACAAATTCCGCCGGTGCAAAAAGTTGATTTTTCCAGAATGGAAATGGATTCCATTCAACAAGGTCATATTTGTTTGGGTGTGCAGACTTTTGGCTACAATGACCAGCGTAAATATACATTGGTATTGCTGGATTTATTATTGGGTGGCGGTATGAGTTCCCGTTTATTTCAGAATATCCGGGAAAAATATGGCTTTGCTTATAATGTGTACAGCTTTTCAGATATTATGACCGATACAGGCGTGTTTGGCGTTTACCTGGCTTGTGCAGATGACAAGGTTAAAAAGTCCATTCAGCTTGTTAAAAAAGAGTTTACAAGATTAAAAGAGGAACCGGTTAGTGAAACTGAATTGAATCATGTAAAATCACAGGTTCGAGGTAATATAATTTTGGGTTTGGAGAGCAGTTCCCGGCGGATGCGAAAAATTGGGGAAAACGAAATATATAATGGATACCATTATTCCTTAGAAACAGTTCTTGATAAAATAAATCAAATCACGCCGACAGATATTATGCGGCTTGCAAACGAGCTGTTCCAGGAGTCCAGCTTTTGCACTACCCTATTGACTCCGGGTAAAAAATAAATCGGAGGTTGTTATGATTATAGGTGTGCCGAAGGAAATTAAAACGAATGAAAATCGTATAGCGCTGATTCCCGCGGGGGTAGAGATACTGAAACAAAACGGGCATCAAATCCTTGTGGAAAACAACGGTGGGGTTGGCAGCGGTTTTACAAATGAAGATTATGTAAACGCCGGGGCTGAAATTGTCGATTCTGCGGAAGATGTTTTTTCCCGCGCTGATATGATCATGAAAGTTAAAGAACCGTTGCCGCAGGAGTACAAACTGATCCGCAAGAGACAGATTGTATTCACCTATTTTCATTTTGCCGCTTCCCGTGAATTGACGGAAGCAATGATGGCAAGTCAGGCGTTATGTATAGCTTATGAAACCATTGAAACCCCAAAAGGCAGCCTGCCTTTGCTTCTGCCTATGAGCGAGGTGGCCGGTCGCATGGCGATTCAGGAAGGCGCCAAGTATCTGGAAAAGTATTTTGGCGGACGTGGTATTTTACTGGGTGGAATTCCCGGCGTTCAGCCTGCTTCTGTTGTTATATTAGGTGGTGGTGTGGTTGGAACCAACGCAGCTAAAATTGTCGCGGGCATGGGCGCCAGGGTTACTATTATGGATGTGAGTCTTGAACGCCTGCGCTATCTGGATGATGTAATGCCGAAAAATGTTATAACCGAACAATGCAGTCCTTATACCATCCGCCAAGCCATTCAGGGCGCCGACCTGGTGGTTGGCGCTGTGTTGATTGCCGGAGCCAAAGCGCCGCGGCTTGTCACCCGCGAAATGCTGAAACTGATGAAACCCGGCTCTGTAATTGTTGATGTAGCGGTGGATCAGGGCGGCTGTGTGGAAACGATCAAACCGACCACACATGAACATCCCACCTATGTCATTGAGTCGGTTATCCATTATGGTGTTGCCAATATGCCCGGCGCCGTGCCAATGACTTCCACAAAAGGCCTGACCAATGCTACTTTGCCTTATGCCGTGGAAATTGCCAATAATGCCAGGTTACCGCGCAAAGAATTTTTACAGACATTACTGCAAAAGACCGAAATTGCCAAGGGAATTAATATCATCGACGGCAAGATCACCTGTAAAGGTGTATCCGATGCCTTTGATTTACCCTATCATGCCCTCGACGCTGTAGTTGCTCTGGCCCATTGAGTATTTTAGCTTATCACATGGTCGATAGCCGGTTTGACCTTGGTGTAACCCGGGTCACTCCGGCACAGTTTCGCCGCCAGGTAGAGTGTGCATTGCAGGAGGGTTTCCTTTTTCAAACCATCTCCGATTACCTGTTTGCCGGTGTCGATCACCCCAAACGGGTTGCTTTAACTTTTGATGATGGGTATGAATCGGTTTATACCTATGCATACCCGATTCTGGCCAGATATAACCTGCCGGCTAGCGTGTTTGTCAGTCCCAATTATATGGGCAAGCTCAATACATGGGATGTTAATCTTGGCGGGTTGAAATTTCGGCACATGAACTGGCAGCAGCTAGGGGAAGTAACTGAGGCCGGCTGGGAAGCAGGTTCGCATACTATGAATCACCGCGATCTTACCCGGTTGTCGCCACAATTGCGAAATAAAGAATTACTAGAGTCGCGCGATATTTTAAGTGCAAATGTATGTAATTTTAGGTATATTATAGCATACCCATTCGGCAACTGTAATACCCGGGTTGTACAGGATTGTATGGAACTGGGTTACAAGGCGGGGCTGATTATGGGCGCAAACCGGTCAAAAATTCCCGGTTTGTTTGCAATACCGCGGATTGGTATGTATTTATGGGATACACTGGTATCGTTCCGTCACAAATTATACGGTCGTAATATGTGGTTTTATAACACGTTACAAGATGCTATCAATGTTTGTTCGGATTGTACTGTTTTGGTAAAAAAAAGCAGTTGGACATAAAAATAATACTTGATTATTGGAACAATTATCACTATTTTTTGATCTCGAAAATGAACCGAAAACTCCATTGAGAGAGTTGATGGAAGAAAAAGCGATAAAAAAACTTTATTATTCCATCGCAGAGGTCAGCAAAATCACTGCACTTAAACCCTATGTTCTCCGTTACTGGGAAACCGAGTTTAGTGAGATACGACCGGCGAAGAACAGGGCTGGAAACCGTATCTATAAAAAAAATGATATTCGCATCATTTTGCTGATCAAAAAACTGCTGTATCAGCAGAAATATACGATTGAAGGCGCCAAACAGCGTTTGTTAAAACTTAAAGAAGCCCAGCATGGAAAAACGCAAATGTCGCTTTCAAAATTAAAAAGCGATGAAGTGATAGAAGAAATACGAATCGAATTACAGGAAATATTGAATATTTTAAAATAGTAATGTCGGGGCGTAGCGCAGCCCGGTTAGCGCACTTGACTGGGGGTCAAGGGGTCGGAGGTTCAAATCCTCTCGCCCCGACCAATATGAAAAGGATAATCGCAAGATTATCCTTTTTTGTTTTATACGTAGGGGCAGGCAGGGCTTGCCCCTGCCCGTTTATTAATAATTGAACCGGCCACATCTTGATGGGCGCCCGCAAGGGGCGCCCCAACCGGGCAATTCAAATTTGATGTTTTTTCATGGGCGACCGCAAGGGGCGCCCCTACATCATATCTATAATAATATTATTCATTTCTATAATTTTCATCTGTCTGCCAATTTAATGGATTCTCAATAATATATTGTCGGATGCGGTTATAATCATCCTCATCGCGAATTATGTGTTCATAATAATTGCGTTGCCATATTTTCCCCAAATATTTATTTTTTGATTTATATATTTTCAAACATTCGTGTACAACCAACGATTTATATGTCCCAATAATATTTCCAACCGTAGGGGCAGGGCTTGCCCCTGCCCGTTTATTAATAATTGAACCGGCCACATCTTGATGGGCGCCCGCAAGGGGCGCCCATACCGGGCAATTCAAATTCGATGTTTTTTTATGGGCGCCCGCAAGGGGCGCCCCAACCGGGCAATTCAAATTCGATGTTTTTTCATGGGCGCCCGCAAGGGGCGCCCCTACAGAATTATTCCCACAAATAATCAATATACCATGAATATGGTTCGGCATTAATTGTAAAACATCTAAATCGATATTATGAAAACGTTTTGGTAATTTTTCCCATTCATTCCTGGCAATTTCCCCCAATGTATTATGTATCATTTTCCCGTTTTCAACACAACCAAATAAACAGATACGATTTTGTGTACATATTGTTATAAAATATGCTCCTTGTTGAGAATAATCGTATCCTGGCAAACGAATCGAATGACGATGGTGTGTAATGGGATTGTTGTTCATTTTTCCCTGGGTAAATTGATAATTATTTATTAAAACAAAAATTATTTGTCCAGTATTTAATATTTCTATTGTTGTTATAATAACAAATCTTAATTTTACCTTTTTTTTTGCAAAAAACTATTGCACTTGTTCTGCATTTTTGTTATGCTTTTGTATACCCTGAATCGTATACAAAGTGGAGGTAAAAATGGAATCAGATGATAATTTATTTCCCGAAACCAACAGTATTTGGAATCGCCGTGAATTTCTTAATCACCTGGCGGTAATATCGGGCGGGGCTTGTGCATTGGTAATGTTGACAGACGTACAAAGTATCACAGCACAAATAACGGCAGTTGATGATGCCCGCCTGCACAGCGAACATATCAAGTATGCGGTAGAGGGCGGCGAGATGTGCGCTTTCCTGGCCAGACCCAAAGCCGAGGGCAAATACCCCGGCGTGATCGTCATCCACGAAAACCGGGGGCTGATTGCGCATATCGAAGATGTGACCCGGCGCGTGGCGCTGGAGGGATTCCTGGCGATTGCCCCGGATGCGCTATCCCCCTATGGCGGCACACCGGAGGATATGGAAAAGGTCCGCGCCCTGTTCCAGGAACTGGATTATGCAAAAACCGTCAAAAATTATGTGGCGGCGGTCAAATATCTGCAAACAAATCCCCAATGTACCGGCAAGGTGGGCTGTACCGGCTTTTGTTGGGGCGGCGCCATGACCAACCAGGTAGCGGTCAACTCTCCCGAACTGCTGGCTGCGGTTCCGTATTATGGACGCCAGCCGGAGGCAGCGGATGTGCCCAGAATCAAGGCGGCCATGCTGCTGCATTACGCCGGCAACGATGCTCGTATTAATGAAGGAATTGAAGCGTTTGAAAAAGCCCTGCAAGCGGCCAAGATCGAGCATACTGTTTATATCTATGAAGGCGCAGAACATGCCTTTAACAACGATACCAATCCCGAACGGTACAATAAAGAAGCGGCTGAACTGGCGTGGGGGAGGACGATTACTTTTTTCAAGGAAAAGCTGAAAAGTTAATGACTGTTAATATCAAGCTCGCCTTGGGGATTTTCCCCAGAGCGTAAAATTATCTAACGTAGATTCTTCGTCACCAAAAACGCTGACTCAGAATGACAAATCGTTAAATCTGGCAAAGTAGTATTAAAAATAATTTAAAAAACTGCATTTTAATATTAATTATGAGGTATTATTCTGTATGAAAAAAATAATTATTGTTATAGCACTGCTATGCAATATTATGCAGGTGAAAGCTGAAAATCGGTTAAAGATTGGGACCAATATTGCGGGATTATCCGATTATATGACTGAAATGCCCCTTGTTGATTTGATGCACCATTGCAGATCATGGATGACTTCGAATGTTGTATGGGTTTCTGATGGTGAAAATGAATGGGACACCGGTTTTATTGATCAAATACCAAAAGATGAAAATGGATATCCTTTATCACTGCCGTATTATATTGCTGAAGCAGAAACACTTCAGGCTGTCCATACTATCTGGGCATATCTTTATGGGTGGCCCGAAGGAAATTATACATTACTGTATGATGGCGATGGTGATTTTGTTCTTTCCGGAGATTTGACGACTGTTAGTCAAGAACCCGGAAGAATAATACTCCAGTTTACCCCGCCTGAAAATGAAGAAGGGCAATTTGTACTTCAGATCACTCGCTCTGATGTTAATAATCATATTCGAAATATCCGTTTGTTAATGCCTGGCGCTGAACAAACCTATGAAACAATGCCTTATTATTCCGAATGGTTTAATAAGCTTCAACCATTTAAGATCATTCGGTTTATGGATTGGGGGTATACAAATAATTGGGGGAATGAATATTCATGGGAATGTTATGACGAAGATTCTGATACTCTAAAAGTTGAATGGGAGGAAAGATCTCAACTCTATAACTATACATGGGCCACAAATAAAGGCGTTCCTTATGAAGTTATGATCGATGTTTGCAACAAGCTCAATGCGGATATGTGGATTTGCGTTCCTCATAGCGCCAGCGATGATTATATATTTCAGCTTGCGACGCTTTTAAAAAATAATCTGAATCCGTCTCTAAAAATTTATGTGGAATACAGCAATGAAATCTGGAACTGGATGTTCGGACAAACACAGTGGTTATACAAATTTGGTTGTGTAAATAAGGGCAAAGAGTGGCCCGAAGGAATTGTTCCTTATATTCAGAATTGTATGGATATCTTTAGTAATGTTTTTAACGATGACATAACAAGGCTTGTTCGTGTGGTTGGTGTACAGAGTTCATGGCTTGATGTCAGCCAGCGTATTGTCTTTAACATGCGTTCCGGTAGTTTTGATGCATTTGCTCCCGCTGCTTATTTTGGCATCGACGAGCAGACAGATTCAGAACTGGATGCACTTGGAGCTTCTGCCACAGTTCAGGATATTGTTGCAAGAGTGAGAAATCGGCTTGACAGCAATGAAAAGCAATGGTTAAGAGAGCAGAAAAATGAAATTGGCGATCCATTGGGAATTCCCATGATTTATTATGAAGGAGGTCAGCATTTTACACCGGCTCCTTTTGGGGAAGAACCGACTTATGCCCAGGCGTTGCTTGATGTCCAGAGAGATACTTGCATGTATAATTTATATCGGGAGTGGTTCACGTTTCTGGAAACACTTGCATCTTCTGATTATGAAAATTTATTTGTGAATTTTTCTTTTATTGATCAAAGAAGCGCCCGTTATGGAAGCTGGGGAATTCTGGAAAGTGTTCACCAGGATACAAATGTTATTCCTGCGCCTAAATATAGCGCAATTACAGATTATATAAATATGGCGACCGATATTGAAAACAATCGCTTAATTAATCCTGTAATGAAACTGGAACAGAATTATCCCAATCCGTTTAATCCAATAACACAGATTAATTACTCGGTAGAAAAGCGCTGCAATATCTCATTAAAAGTCTATAATATTGTTGGACAAGAAGTTAAAAACCTTTTTGAAGGCGATCGTGAACCGGGTAATTACACAATTTCTTTTAATGGCATTGGATTAGCAAGCGGGGTATATATCTATAAATTGAAGATGAATAATTCTGTACAGATGAAGAAGCTTATACTTTTGAAATGAGGAATATTATGAACATGAAATAAAACTTTATCATTTATTCACTTTTATTCTTGATGATTACATGCGCCCATACTGTTGAACGCAGCGAGCCGCTCATTATTGATCACCGGCATCTTGACCTGTCGCAAATACCCGGTGAATTTTGGATGTTGTGAAATCTACACCTTATATTTTTCATTATGCAACCCGGTCACACGGTTGTAACTGGCGGCTCCCTTTTTGTGTGGATTGTAACCGACTTGGGCTCCTTGTTGATGGCCGTAAACAGTTTTTCCCGTGGAATAGGCATCCAAAATAATGGATTTGATGGTCGCTTTCTCCAGTTGGCTATGAATTTTTTTCCATTTAACTCTTCCAGAGTTCTGGCTGCTTTTTGACCAAGCTTTTTAAATCGGGTGGATATGACATCCTTATTAACTTCTGCTGACAAACCTAACAACGCACGTACGAGCACGTCCCAAGTAAATATGGAAATTTTGTTTAATTTTGTGACACCACACAGCGTTGCTAATAACTACCGACATCATTAACTGACTATTCTGGAATTTTGTCGCGTTGCTCATAATTGTTTTTAAATTATTCTTAAATTGTTCGAATAAACCTGTTTTGTTTATGAACTTCATTATTGGCGCTAGTCCTGAAAACAATGTTAATCGTTTACTGTTGAAGGAATAATCTACATTTTGTCGTTTGAATTGTGATTTTTTTCTCTTATTTTTCATTGGAAAAGTGACTCCCTTATTTCATTTGTTTAACCTACAATAAAATAAGAAAGTTGAGTCACTTTCCCTTGTGTTTGTTTTAGAAATTCAAGTAATACAATAAACGGTTTCATACAGAGTTCCAATAACACCTTCCCATCAAAACCAGGTTTTGGCTGGGAGGGTATCTATTATATGAAACGATTAGAGACTGATTGACTATTACGGAGGCTTTATGATAAAAAAAATAATTTTCATTATTTTGGGTCTGATATTTTCTTATCATACACTATTTGCCCAGACGAATCAAAAAAGCAGGGTTATTGTGTTAACGGATATCGAGGCTGACCCTGATGATACACAATCCATAGTGCGGCTGCTTTTATATTCCAATGTTATTGATTTAAAAGGACTCTTGGCCACAACATCGGTATGGCAAAAAACGCGGGTGGCGCCGGAATCAATCGAAAAACTTGTCAATGCTTATCGTAAAGTAAAGCCGAATCTTTTAAAACATGAAGCAGGCTTTCCTGACGCCGATGCGCTTTTTAAAATAGTCAAACAGGGCTTGCCGGAATATGGAATGCTGGGAGTAGGCGCGGGTAAAGATTCAGAGGGATCGGACTGGATAATTAAAGCGCTTGAAGAAAATGATCCGCGTCCATTATGGGTATCTGTGTGGGGTGGCGTGAATACCCTGGCGCAAGCGCTCTATAAAATCAAAAATACCAAATCAGCGAGTGAAACCAAACAATTAATTGCCAAACTGAGGGTTTATACCATATCCGATCAGGACGACAGTGGAATATGGATTCGCGCAAATTTTCCCGACTTGTTCTATATTGTCAGTCCCGGCGATGATTACGGCAGCGCTACATGGAATGCAATTAATAGTATAATAGATGATATAAATAATGAAGCGATCAGTAATAAATGGCTGGCGCAAAATATTCAACAAGGTCACGGGCCACTCGGCGCATTGTATCCTGATGTTGCTTATGGAATGGAGGGGGATACTCCATCGTGGTTATCATTAATACCCAACGGACTCGATGAACCGGAGCATCCTGATTGGGGAGGATGGGGCGGTCGTTATGAATTATACAAGCCTGATTTTGCAAAACAAAAAAAAGGCGGATCGGGCGTTCCGTTTGAAGCCGAACCCCGGGAAATCTGGACCGATGCAATTGAAAGTTATACTCCATATATATTTAATGAATATGGGCGCGCTGTGCGAAAGGATAATAAAACATTTACCAGTAATAAGGTCTCATTGTGGCGCTGGCGGGATGATTTTCAAAATGATTTTGCCGCCCGGATGGACTGGTGTATCAAATCATACCAGGACGCCAACCATCCTCCGGTTCCTGTATTGGGACATCCTGAACAGATAACCGTAAAATCCGGAGAGGGCTTTGCTTTGAATGCGAGCGGCTCGACCGATCCTGACGGCGATAATCTCAGTTACTTGTGGTTTCATTATCCGGAGGCCGGTTCACATAAAGAATTGATCAAAATCGAGTCCGCTGAGAATTTAAACAGTGTTTGGGTGATAGCGCCAAAAGTTGATAAAAATGAGACGGCTCATTTTATTCTGAAAGTGACTGATAAAGGTTCGCCTCAATTGTCGAGATATAAAAGAATAATTGTTAATATTGAACCGAAATAGAATTGATTAAGCACGATTTTCCCTCCAAACCGACGTTTTGATGGGAGGAGAGAGTAAGATTTTGTCATTTCGAACGCAGCGAGAACTCTTGTTTTTGCAATCTGTAAGACAAGATTCCTCGTCGCTTCGCTCCTCGGAATGACATTCGGGGAATTCTTTTTATCTGCGTCCATCTGCGTAATCTGCGGATAAAAACGTTTAGCTCGGTCTGGGAATCACTAACTATCCGATAACCCTGTTTTCTCCTTCCAAAATTGCATTTTGGAAGGAAATGGGGTTCCAAGCTGGGCTTGAAAAGAAATGAGAAAATGCTTCAAGTAGTCGATTTTTAATTTATTAAGAAGCACAGCTTCTCTCACTAGTTCCCTCCCAAGTCCAACTTGGGAGGGAGAACTGCTAGTTCTCGGACAGCCTGATCCATCCCAGGCCGCACAATAAAGCGGGACATTTTGTCCTGCGAATTCAATAGTGAAAGCGTTATTAAATTTATTTGAAATAGAGTAAAAGCCCGATTTCCCGGGGCTGTATCAAAAGCCGTTGTTTACTATGGAGTTCCTTATCCAAATTACCTGTTAAAGTGGAGTCCACCTCACCGCAACTTTATTAAAAACATGGAAATATTCGAATTCGTATTTTTTTTATTTTTATCAAATTAATCTAGCAGGTGGACGCCACTTTTCAAATCTATGCCTTTTGATACAGCCCCGGGAGGATAATTTAACTGGTTCGTTATTTTCTGATCAATATTTAATTTTGATTTGGAAAATATCATTAATAAACAAAGTGATATTATAATCAGTTTTTTTTAAATGGACGGGAATAACAAAGTTTGAAACCAAAATGATAGACCCACGTAGAACATAATTTAAATAAATGTATACTTGCATTTTTCCCCTGTTGTAGAATATTTGTATCATTAGGAATGATATCTTTAATTACATGTCATGGAGACAACTTAAAAAATAATAATCGTGAACACGTATACAAACAATGATTACCCTCGATTTTAATGGGGAAAGACTATCTAATTACTGTATTGAAAAATAAAGAGCATTAAATCAAAGTATTGGACTTTATCAAGTCACTATTATTATGGCAGATAAGCCATAAAATGTAAAGGAAAGGGAAAATACCGTGAGATTATTATGCAAATATAATATGCTCCTAGCTTTATTCATATTTTCTTATTTTGGCCTCACTGAAAATTTATTTGGCATAGAAAATAATTGGTTTGAGGAACATCCGACTGTCTTTACTTTGGGAAATAATACTCATAGCTTACCATTCCACCGGGTCTGTAGAGTAGATCCATTTTATCCATCATTTTCTTTGGGAACCGAATTTTTTTGGAAAAACGGAAAACATGGTCAACTTTTACAGATGGCGAATTTGGGTGGATTTTATCACAAGTATAGTGCACAGGGAATTTATCTTAGCGCCGATATTGCCTATCGCTATACGGCCGGTTTCGGGCTCTTTACCGATATTGGCTTGGGATTAGGTTATTTGCATATATTTCACCCGGGCGCTGTCTATGAAATAAAGTCCGGTAAATATCAGCAAGTTAGAGATTGGGGGAGTCCCCGTGCTCTTTTGGAGGTCGTCTGGGATATTGGTTATGATTTCTCGGCCAGGTATAAGAGACCTTTAAGATTCTTCATCCGTTATAGGCCATTTCTTTTTTTGTACAGACCTGAATTCCCGGCAATAAACACCAATACCCAAATAGGGATTAGCTTATTTATGAGGCAACCGGAAAGGACAAAATGATGATTTCGAAAATTATTATGTTTTGCACATCTTGCTTGATTATTGTTTGCAGTTCATGTATGAAAGACAGCAGCTTTGAGCCGGTATCTCCCGTACCCATGGCATTCGCAGATAGCAGTGCGTCCAATCCCCATTCATCAGCCTACCAGTCAATAATTAATAAATACATTCAAAAAGGTGTTCCGGGTATGGTATTGATTGTTGATTCCCCTGAAAATGGTCTATGGCTGGGAGCCGGGGGGAAATCCTGCATCGAAAAGAGCACACCGATGGAAAAAAGCACGTTGTTATTTTCTGCCAGTGTTGGAAAAACATATTGTGCTGTGGCAATTCTACTTTTAGCGGAAGAGGGCAAACTGAATTTAGATGATAAAATTCAAACATATTTGCCCAAAGATATTTATGATAAAATTCCAAACGGCAAAAAAGCAACCATCCGGCAATTATTAACTATGCAATCCGGAATACCCGATATTGATAGTAATATTACTCATTTATTTGAACAAGTTAATGATATTTATGCATTCGATGAATATGATGCCATAGAATATGTATATGACAAAAAACCTGATTTTGAACCGGGAACAGAAACTAAATACTCATCAACAAACTATGAGTTATTGGCAAAGATTATTGACCGTGTGACAGGCGAACATCATTCAAAATATTATAGCCGGAAAATTTTTACGCCATTGGGTTTGCAACAGACATACTATAAAAATGAATCAGGATATCCTGATATTCCCGGATTGGAAAATGTGTATATCGATAGATTTGGTGATGGAAGAATTGAAAATTTTACCCGATGGGAAAAACAAAAGGTGACTTATCTCACCGGTTCCGATGGAATCATTGCATCGATGTATGATTATTATAGCTTTTTTAGGGCGTTATTAAGGAATAAAATTCTTTGTCAGCAGATGACTGAACAAATGAAACAATGGAACAAGTGGAATGAAGAACCGGAACAATCCTATTTGAAAAGATATGCCGGATATGCTTATGGGTTATTTTATGTTAAAACATCCTATGGTAATTGCTATGGGCATACTGGTAATTCCGGTGGGCTTGGAATAATGATTTATTATTTCCCGCACCGCGATATTACTATTGGATATGCAATAAATATTACCACCTCATTAGCCGGAAAATGGTTTGAGCTATTCCAGCGGGATATATGGGCAGATGTTATGAATGCGGTTTTGAAATAAACAGATTGGAATGAATTGGGAGCGAAAGCCGCCGAACAGGCAGGGAAAGTGACGATTGTATTTTTCAAGGAAAAGTTAAAGACCTGATGTTTGGGCAGGGGGAAACACACGCTTTATATAATGAAATTTTTTAGCTCGGCCTGCGAATCCATCCCATTCCGCATAATAAAGTAGGATATCTTGTCCTGCTATATTCAGTAGTGAAAACTGTGGCTGGAATTCCCTTGTAAAAGTGGAGTCCACCTCACCGCAGTTTCTATAAACACATAGAAATTTTCGAATTCATAATTATTCAATTATTGATAAAAATTTCGCAGGTGTACTCCACTTCCTACTCCCGCTTCATGCAGCATTTTTTATATTTTTTGCCGCTGCCGCAGGGACAGGGATCGTTGCGGCCAATATTAGCGGCGGGGGTAACAGGTTTTGGCATATCCCCATTTTGCTGCCGCCACAGCGCCGCAATCTGGTTAACAAACGGCCGGCAGTGGCTAAAGAACTGCTTGTACCCGGCGCACAGATAATTTAATCCCGGCTCACCGTCCGCTATAGTGATAAAACGATTTTTGGGGCATTCGCCGTTGCACATATCCCGGACCTCACATTCCCGGCAAGTGCGGGGCAGGGCGGACAGTTTCGCCTGTCCGAATGCCCGCTGCGCCGGATGGTCGAGCAGGTCGGCCAGAGGAGTCGTTTGGATATTGCCAATGCAGTGATGGACGTCGACGTAATGATCGCAGCTAAAAAAATCCCCGTTATGTTCGAGTACCGGCACATCCCCACAAGTTGGACGAAAGATACACAGGGTGTGCTCCTGGCCGAATGCGGGTCTGGCCGCTTCTTCAAAAATTTGCACCTTGATTGCGCCAATATCCTGCGCCTGCCATTCGTCAAAGATAGTACAAAGAAAATCTCCCCACGCTTGCGGTTGTACCGAGCGGGGAGAGACGCCCTGTTGAGCGTTCGGCTGCGGTTCGACCAGCGGCAGAAACGTGAGGCACTTTATACCGAGTTGTTTGAAATAGCGGTACACCTGGAGCGGATGGTGAGAATTGGCGGCATTGACCACGCACAGAATTTCGTGGGCAACCCCGTGCTTTTGCAGTAATTCCAATCCCTGCAGCGTCAACTCGTGACTGGGCTTGTTAGCGCGGGTGACGCGGTACAGGTCATGCAGTTCCGGCGGGCCGTCCATGCTGACGCCCACGGAGAACTGCTCCTCCGCTAAAAAGCGACACCACTCCTCGTTCAGCAGCGTGCCGTTGGTTTGTATGCCGTTAACAAGTCGTTGTTTTGGGGACTGATATTGTTTTTGCAACGCCACGATTTTACGGAAATAGTCGATGCCCAACAGCGTCGGCTCGCCGCCATGCCAGGAAAACAGCGCCACCGGGTCGGGACAGATTTGCAAATGCTGCTGAATATAGCTTTCCAAAACCGCATCGCTCATGCGTAACGAGTCCGTCCCGTCGAACAGGGATTTCTTGTCCAGGTAATAACAATACGCGCAGCCGAGATTGCAGAGCGGCCCGGTTGGTTTGACAAAGATTTGAAAGGGGCGGGAGAGGGGTGGGGGCATGGATTATACCTGGTTTAATCTAATCGAGTTAAATTTTGTATTAATGCAAGTACGAATAATCTCATTAAATATCTAGGCAGTCTTTCCACAACACTGTTTATATTTTTTCTATCAGCCGCTTCCAATTTCAGTCGGTGACAATTTGTCACCATCTACAATGCCCCTGTAATTGGTTTTTTCCACCTATAGTTTGACTCAAAGAACAAACCTGTGGAGACCGGCCTGATTTTTAATTCCCTCGAATTCGGGGGAATTAAAATCCGGGTTATATATCTCCTCCCAGATTCCCAAAAACTCGATGGTATTATTATCTGTCTTCATTTCATGTTTTGCTGACAACTGAAAGCTGAAAACTGACAACTGATAGCTTTCAGTCCTCAGCCGTCAGTAAAAGCAAAAACCCCCTGTATAAATTACATTTACTTGCTAAACCGTTTTTTCGCTTCTTCCAAAATGGCGCTGGTTGCGGTGGCGCCGGCGCGGGTGACACCCAGGGCCTGCACACGCAGCAGGTCGTCCAGCGTGCGTACGCCGCCGGCGGCTTTGACCTGCACTGCCGGGTCCGAATGTTGGCGCATCAGCTTGAGATCGTAATCCGTAGCGCCCTGGTAGGAATATTTGCCGTCCGCCCCTTTGACAAAGCCATACCCGGTGGAGGTTTTCACAAAATCAACCCCCAGCTTGCTGCAAATTTCACACAGTCTGATCTTGTATGTATCCTCGGTCAGGTAATCATTTTCAAAGATAACTTTGAGAATTGCCTTGTGTTTCCGGCAGGCTTGCAGCACTACGGCAATCTCCTGTTCCACGTAATCCCAATCCTGTCCCAGTACTTTGCCGATATTAACGACCATATCGATTTCCGCTGCGCCGTCCTTGCAGGCGGTTTCGGTTTCAAACGCTTTAACTTTGGTCGATGAATTGCCATGCGGAAAGCCGATAACGCAGCCGTTCAGCACATCCGAGCCTCGTAAATATTTAGCCGCCTGTTTTACCGCATAGGGTTTGACGCACA
>CAYNSO010000004.1:54120-99966 GCA_964399735.1 uncultured Cytophagia bacterium | reverse complement strand
GTTATATAATATTGCTCTCTAGAGAATAGACAAATGTTATCCAGTTTAAAAACCGAAAATTGTCTTTTTAAAGGCTGTTAATGCCAACCGGGAAAAGTTATTTTAGAGGGTAAGATGATATCAATGCCGGAGGAACAGCTTTAACAATCTTGAATATAAACATCCTCTTAATTTCACAAACAAAACATGGTGTTCCCTATGCCCTTTTGTTTTACTACCAAACAATACCCACCCATACACTTGATAAAAACCGGGAAATTAAATAAAACATGGAATAAACCGATAATAAAGAATATTAATATCATGCTTTACCGTGGGAATGAGTCTATGACCAATAATGTTATAATAAAAAGAATAAACCGAACAGCCCTGAAAAAAACAGGTTTATCTTGTAAAAACCCGGAACATTATGGCTTTTCAGGCATGAAATAAAAGAGTGTTGAAATTTATTAACTTGACATTAATTAAAAAAACAAGTAAATTAAATGATGTATATTTTTTATCGTAACTACTTGGTATTATCCTCGTATCAAGGCATAATCTTCAGTTAGTGAATTTATTGATATACGAGTACAAATAATATTTGAATGCGAGCAAGAATTTTTCCGCAAAATATAGCTTGATTATGTACCTGTGAATGTAGTTATGGATTTAATCAATTGCGAGAGGAAATGCACAAGTGCAAGAGATTGCCAAAACAAAAGTAAAAATAAAACATACCAAAGAAGTTAGAACCAAAGAGTCCATTGAGAAATATCTCGAAGAAATCGGCGGCTTTTGTCCATTACCACCGGAACAGGAAATAGCCCTTGCCTGCAGGATCCGTAAAGGTGATGAAATGGCGCTTGAGGACCTGGTTAAAGCCAATCTTCGTTTTGTCATTAGTGTTGCCAAAGAATATCAGGGCCAGGGTTTGCCGCTGCAGGATTTAATCAGCGAAGGCAACCTGGGGCTTATAAAAGCAGCGCAACGATTTGACGAAACCAGAGGCTTTAAATTTATTTCTTATGCGGTATGGTGGATTCGCCAGTCAATATTACAGGCATTGGCTGAACAATCACGGGTTGTTCGTTTACCCTTGAACCGGGTTGGCGCCATTAATAAAGTTGGCCGCGCCCTGGAACATTTGGAAAAAGAATATGGCCGTGAGCCCAGTATGGGTGAAATTGCCGATAAAATGGACATGTCTTCCTTTGAAGTCGCCGATGTTTTAAAAACTTCGGCCCGGCATTTGTCCCTTGATGAACCGTTCAAAGAAGATGAAGGCAACAGTCTGCTGGATGTTCTGGAAAGTGATCGTTACGAACCACCGGATGGCCAGTTGATGCGCGATTCGCTGCGCGAAGAGATTGAAAAAGTGCTGTCTACTTTAAAATCACGCGAAGCGGAAATCGTAAAACTTTATTTTGGACTGGACGGCGATCGACCGCTTACCCTGGAAGAAATTGGCGAATACTTTGAACTGACCCGTGAAAGGGTACGACAAATTAAAGAAAAAGCGTTACGTCGGCTGCGGCACCGCTCCCGGCTCGATCCGCTTAGAAAATATTTAGGTTAATTGCAAGCCTTCCCCAACCGGGAAGGCTTTGTTATTTTCGAAAGGTTAAAGCTATATATAGCCCATAAAATGCCAGCAAAATCAACCCTTCCCAGCGGGAAATCTTTTTTTTGGAAATCATCATTGGCCAAAAAAGCGCTGCAAAACCGAGCATGATCGGATAATCAAATTTTATCAAATTGGATGGTACGGGAATGGGGAAAAAAATAGCTACCATAGCAATCACAAACAAAACATTAAACAGGTTACTGCCAACTACGTTCCCCACCGCCAGGTCAATCTCGCCCTTCCAGGCGCTCATACATGAAATAGCCAACTCTGGAAGAGACGTCCCCACAGCTACCAGCGTAATACCAATTATCAGTTCACTTATGCCCAACCGTTGTGCAATAACCTGTGCCGAATTAACCAGGATTGTAGAGCCAACGAGCAGCGTTGTTAACCCGGTAATGATAAAAAAAATCTCGCTTACCAAAGAGCGGCTGCGCTTTTTTTCTGCTACATCGCTTAAAAATTTTTGTTCGCTTTGCCGATCTTTTTTTGCCATACGGATCATATAACCCATAAACACAATAAATGCGGCCAGTAACAAGAACCCATCTAACCGACCAATCTGTCCATCCAGACTCACCAGGAAAAATAACGCCGTTGTTGCAATCAGGTAGGGCATTTCCTTGCGGATGGTATTGACATGGATGGTTAGCGGCCGGATTAGCGCAGCACAACCGATAACCAGGCCGATATTGGCAATGTTGCTGCCAACTATATTTCCCAGGGCAATACCTTTAGTGCCCCTGAACGCAGAGGTAAAACTGACAGAAAGCTCCGGAAAAGAAGAACCCATTGCCATAATGGTAAAACCGATAATGATAGGACGTAAGCCAAAGCGTAATGCCAGGCTGGATGAATTTTTTACCAGCAGTTCCGCTCCCCCGTAAATCATTACAACCCCGATAAAAAACAGTATAATTGTTATAGTCACAGCCTAACCTCTGTTTTTGCGGCTGCCCGGCTTTACAACCGGTAAGCCCTGTTTACATAACGGGCAATTGTCGGCGGTATAGGTAATCACTTCCATTTGCAGCACAGCGTATTTGGGAACATCAAAGGTCACTTTACCGGCGCTGCGATCGACCAGGAACCCCGTCCCTGCCACTAAACCGCCTTCCTGCCGCACCAGTTCAATTACTTCTTTAATGGAGCCGCCGGTTGTTACCACGTCTTCAATCGCCAAAGCTTTTTCACCCGGCACAATTTCAAAACCGCGCCGCAGGGTCATTACATTGTTTTCCCGCTCGGCAAAAATGGCTTTGCAGCCTAACAGCCGGGCTACTTCCTGTCCTGCCACTATACCGCCAATCGCCGGCGAGATCACATAGTCGATCTTTTCCGCCCGGAAATGATTGGCAATTTCGGCGCAAAATGCTTCGGCATGGTTCGGGTATTGCAATACCCGCGCGCATTGAAAATAATTGGGACTGTGCAGTCCCGATGTCAACAAAAAATGGCCCTCTAATAAAGCTTTGGTATCCAGAAATATTTTATAGGCTTGTTCGTTAGTCATAAGATTTTCCTGTATTTAAAGTTTTTTATCCTGACACGCCCGGTTCAGGGCATCGCGGGTGGTTTGCGCCGCGATTGCCGCTTTAACGGCAAACTGTTCATCTGCCGCGGCATATATAATCGCCCGGCTGGAATTATACAAAGCGTTAGTTCCGGTTTTATTCGTGCCATATCGCACCGCCAGTTCCAGATCGCCGCCCTGCGCGCCAATACCGGGAATTAAAAATGGCAGCTCCGGAACCAGCGCGCGCAAATCCCGCAGTTCTTCGGGGTGCGTAGCGCCAACTACCAGCGCGCAATTGCCGCGGGTGTTCCAGCCATTAATAGTTTGGGCAACTTTTTCATATAATTTTTCTTTGCCATCGCAAAAATATTGAAAATCTTGAGCGCCGGGATTGGAGGTAAGACATAAAAAGAACACACCTTTTTCAGGTTTTTGCAAAAACGGCTCGGCAGAATCCTTGCCCATATAGGCATTTACCGTAACCGCATCCGCTTTCAATTCATCAAACGCAGCGCGGGCATACATTTGCGCGGTATTGCCAATATCGCCGCGCTTGGCGTCCAAAATTTTGATGACACTGCCAGGCAGATAATTCATGGTTTTTTGCAGGGATTGCCAGCCGCTAAGCCCCAGCGCTTCATAAAAAGCGATATTGATCTTGAATGCGGCCGCAAAATCTGCGGTGGATTCGATGATCTGCTTGTTAAACGCAAAAATCGGGTCGGCCTCATTTTTCAAAACCGCGGGGATTTTCTGCGGATCGGTATCCAGTCCTACACATAACAAGGAATTCTTGTCCGCAATGATCTGTAACAATTTTTCCTGAAAGGTCATAAGCCATCCACCTTGTAATAAATGATCTCCGCCCGCGGCGGCAGTTCTTCTGTAAAATGCAGCATTGCAACACTGGCCGTATTACCATCCCGCGGTTTACTTGCTGTTCCGGGGTTGATTAACAGGCCATCCTTGTCTGTTTTTATTTCAGGGTAATGAGTATGTCCGAAAATTTTGATCAACATATTATTGCCCACATGTTCCAATTCAGTGGGGATGTGTGTAACAATGATTAAAGCGCCACAATACTCAATATTTAACAGAAATTTCGTATAGCGCCTGATGTCAAAATTATCCGTATTGCCATAAACGGCATGAACCGGGGCAATGGTTTGCAGCGCGGCAAGCACATCCACGCTGCCAATATCCCCGGCATGAATGATCATTTCGACATTTGCAAATATATCAAAAACTTTGTTGCATAATATTCCATGCGTATCGGAAATGATGCCAATCTTTTTCACAACCGCGCTTTTATCGTCCATCTGCTAATCAACCGATACGTTCCACACCCATAAATGGCCGCAATACATCCGGTATGATAATGCTGCCGTCTTTTTGCTGATAGTTTTCCAGAATGGCGATCATGGTGCGCGGCAGCGCCAGGCCGGATCCGTTCAGGGTATGCGGGTATTCCAGTTTTTCGCCTTTTTTGCGGCGCATGCGAATATTGGCCCGCCGCGCCTGGAAATCCTCAAAATTACTGCATGAGGATACTTCCAGCCATTTTCCCAAACCTTCCGCCCATACCTCGATATCGTAACATTTAGCGGCGGCAAAGCTGAGGTCGCCGGTGGCCAGCGTCAGCACCCGGTAAGGCAGTTTCAATAATTGCAGCACCTCTTCGGCATTAAGCAGTAAACTTTCCAGTTCATCATAAGAATTTTCCGGCAGAACAAACTTGACCATTTCCACCTTGTCGAACTGGTGGATGCGCATCAAACCACGGGTATCCTTGCCATAAGCGCCGGCTTCACGCCGGAAACAGGGAGTGTAAGCTGTATATTTGATCGGCAATTCTTCGCCATTTAAAATTTCTTCACGGTGCAGGTTGGTAACCGGCACTTCCGCCGTGGGAATCAAAAACAGATCGTCCGGCATGGTGTGGTACATGTCTTCTTCCAGCTTGGGGAGCTGGCCGGTGCCGAACATGGTATCGCGCCGTACCACAAAGGGCGGTAAAATTTCGGTATAGCCATGTTTTTGAATATGCAGGTCCAGCATAAAATTGATCAGCGCCCGCTCCAGTCTGGCGCCCAAACCGCGGTAACTGACAAAAAAAGAGCCGGACATGCGCGAAGCGCGGTTGAAATCTATAATATTGTACTTTTCTGCAATTTCATAATGCGGCATGGGTTTGAAATCCTTTTCCGGGATTTCGCCCCACTTTTTGACCTGTAAATTATCTTTTTCCGAACCCACCGGCACGGAATGATGCGGAATATTGGGGATGCGAATCTGGATTTCATATATCTTGTTTTCCACGTCGCGCAGAGCGTCGCTTTGCTTTTTAATGCTGTCGCCCAGATCGCGCATTTCTTTAATGACATTCGCGGCGTCCTGGCCGGCTTTTTTCAGTTCGGCAATGCGCATGGTTACTTTATTCTGATTGGCGCGCGCCGCTTCCGTTTCGGCAATCAATTCGCGGCGTTGCACATCCAGCGCCAGCAGTTCATCTATATTTGCCTTTTCGTGCTTGTTTTGTATTGCATTGCGAACCAGTTCGATATTTTCGCGTATAAATTTTAAATCCAGCATAACTTCCTCAACGTGTATTATTGTCCTTTGCCTTTGATCATAACAAGAATGGTGAAAAAAAGAATCCGTATATCCAGGCTAAGGGATAAATTGTCTATATAATAGAGATCATAAGCCAGTTTTTCCTTGACCTGCTCTATGGTGGTGTCGTATTCGCCTTTGACCTGCGCCCAGCCGGTTATACCCGGCTTTACCCGCAAACGTCTGGTATAAAATGGATATTCGCGCTTTAACCGGTCCACAAAATACGGTCGTTCCGGGCGCGGCCCGACGATGCTCATGTGGCTGTACAATACATTCAACAACTGCGGAAATTCGTCGATGCGCAGTTTGCGCATAATGCGGCCCACCCGGGTTACGCGCGGGTCTTTTTCACCGGCCCACACCGGACCGGTCATTTTTTCTGCATCTTTGACCATGGAGCGAAATTTATAAACTGTAAAGATTCTGCCGCCTTTGCCAACCCGTTTTTGCTTGAAAAACACCGGGCCGGGCGATTCGATTTTAATAATAAGCGCAACGATCAGAAAAACCGGCGCCAGGATGATCAAAGCCGTCAGGGATATGAAAAGATCCATCAGGCGCTTGATCTGTCTTTCCCAGGGCTTCATAATTTCGGGATATATCTCAATCAGGGGGAATCCATATATCTGTTGGGTGCGCGCTTGCCCTAAAATGATATTATACAGATCTGGTTCAATTTTAATGTGCACCGGCAGGTCTTCACATTGGGCTATTACGTTTATAACACTTTTATGTGTAGTATTACCCAGGGAAATGATAACTTCTTCAACATTGAATTCTGTTACTATTTCTTTTAAACGCGACAGGTATCCTGTCACCCGCAAATCTTGCCAGGTTTCGCCGACATCCTTTTTGTTCAAACTGACAAAGCCGATAACTTTGTAGCCAAGTGCGGGATACTTTTTAATTTTCTCAGCCAGGAGAATGGATTTTTCATTCCAGCCGATGATAAGAGTGTTCTTTTGCCAAATGCCTTTTTCCAGCATTTTACGGTGCAGGGTATGCAGTAAAATCCGCCCGCCGCCAACGCAGACGATTAAAACCAACCAGTAGCTCAATACCAGAATCCGTCCCAGCGTAAAGGGATTGCGAAAATCGCTTTCCGGTTCCAGGGTGAATAAAAAGATCAAAAATATACCAACGCTGATGGCTTTAAAAACCGCCAGGAACTCATCGAACCGGGAGCGGGTGTACCACGACTGATACAAGCCGAAAAAAATAAAAATTAAAAACCAGTACAAAAAGATGATTGCGGAAATTTGTAACCGAAAAGCAAAACCCTGCTCCACAAACAGATTTACCACGCTGCGCAGCCGCAACAAACAAAAAAAGGCAATGTTGACGGTTATAAAATCTATGGTAATTAAAAATATTTTTTCAAGGGTTTTGGGCATAATAACTTTGATGAATTAAATTGTCTGGTATTATTGGAAGGTAATATAAAAATGTTCTTGCACATTTACAACTTTTTTGTGGGAGGAAATGCAGGTAATACATTGTGAAACAATTAATAATACGGTTGTCGTTTCATACAATAACTATCAATTGTTTTAACCTTTCATAATACTGTTGCAGTTTTTAATGTGAACTCGGAATACTTATTCATGATAATCATTATATAATTCTTCCGCCGCTTGCTGGAAAAATTCATCACCAGTTATGTTATAAAGAGCTGTTAGCTGATCAATATGTATAAAATGATAATGTTTATCAATGTGTTTGTGTTTTAAACAATAACTACCAAGCTCGCCTGGATTACGGAATTGTTCAAAATATTTTTCAATTGTCGTTAGTGACGCATTTAAATATAATTTACAAACAGGATTCCTGGTTAAATCATAATAATCGTACAAGCCAAATATCGCGAAAATAAAACCATTCAAAACCCTTCCCGGAACCGGAGCAGGGTATTCTTCAATCCAGTAATAACCGTCTTTATCAATAAAAACCGTCCAGATTGTTTGATCTTTTTGATAATTTTTAAAACTGGCAAATAATTTATGAGCAAAATTGAGATATTTTTCATCATTTGTAATTTTATACAATCTGACAAATACAGATAATGCAACCCCTTGAGCCATACCGGAATACCATGGAGCCTCCATAATATGGTCGGCGGAACCGTGGGCATTTATTGTAAAATAATAAGGTAAATAGCTGGCCTTTTTATATTCGACAGAAAGAGAAATTAATTTATTTGCATACACTTCTGATCTGCTTAAATAACCTTCATTTCGGGTCTTTTTATAGGCATCCAGGTAATTTAAAATCCGATTAGACATGTTGACAGGATGGTAATAATTGCTGCCTTTGTATTGAAAAAGCATAATGTTTTGTTCGTCTACAGGCTGAGTTACCGACAGGGATAGTATATAATCAAAATAATAAGGATCATTTGCGTCAGTTAATGATAATATGTTATAATTATTTATTGAAAACGGTTCACTAGTTACCGGATTATCCTTTTCAGAACACATTGTACAGGATAGCAGAAAAAACAGTATCGAGCTGGAAATAGTTTTTTATACTTCGTCTTGAAAACATGAGCTTCTCCAGGTATATTAAAAAAATACAACGGCTATTTAATAAGTATGGGTTTAGCGACTGAGAATGCTAATTTATAATTTGAATTTTTCACACAACCCCGGAAATTTTCAAACACCCAAACAAAATATAAGAATCATTTTTTTTATTTACAATATAATTTCAAAAATTCCTCTTCCAACCTGGTAATCAATTTTGTACGGCTAAAATGCTCACAAACATAGCATAACCCGTTTTGCCCCAGATCTTTACATAACTCTCTGTTTTCAAATAATTTTAAAACAGCGTTAGCCAATTCCCGGGCATTTTCCGGCGCAACAGACAAGCCGGAATTCGATTTGGCTATCAATTCCCGGCCCTCGCCCGTAAGAGTAGACACAATTGCTTTACCGCAAGCCATATACTCAAACATTTTAGACGGCAGCGCATTATCAAATAATTGCAGGTTCTTCAAGGGTACCAGGCAAACGTCCGACATGGAGATAATTTCCGGCATTTGTTGATGCGGCTTTTCTGCGGAAAAGATGACATTTGCCAGCTTCATATCCCGGGCGCTGGTAACTAGACGGTCTTTATCTACTCCGGAACCAACAAATAAAAAAACAATGTCCTGGTATTCTTGCAATAGCTGGGCGGCCTCCAATATGGTAAACAATCCCTGGGCAAGGCCATGATTGCCGGAGAATAACACAACAAATTTGTTTTCCAGGTTATACACTTTTTTGAGTTCATTGCTGTCAGGACGTGGAAAAAAGTGTCCGGCGTCCACACCATTTTGAAAATTTACTATTTTAGCATCGGGAACGCCTTTTTCGGTTAGCCGTCCCCGAAACCCGGGTACGGCTATGGTAATTTTATCCGCTTTCTTGTACAAAAAATGCTCCAGTTTTTCAGCCAGGGCAGCAGTCCTGCCTGGTTTTAACTCGCCAAGATATACTGCCGATTCAGGCCATAAATCTCTTATATCCAAAATAAACTTGCTTCCCGATAACCGGCTTGACACATAACCGGAAATACCGACAAACAACGGCGGCGACGTGGCAATAACCAGGTCAACCTTTGGTAAAAATAAACCGGAAAACATTGCAGAAAACATAAAAGATAAATAAAAACTCATGCGTTGTAAATTTGTTTTGCGGGGGTTTGCGCAAACAAAAGTACGAAAAACCTTAATACCGTTATATTTTTCTTTAACAAACAGTTTAAATTTATATTTAGAAGCAACAACCCCGCTCGGATAATTTGGAATTTCTGTTAATACAATAACATCATGCCCTTTTGTTTGTAATTGTTTGGCAAGGTTACTCATTCGGGTAGCCAGGGCGCCGGTTTCCGGTGGATAATATTGTGAAATTATTAAAATCTTCAAAGAGCCTCTTTATTTTTAATATTCAGTTACAATCCGGTCGTACAACTGTTGCATTTGCATAGCATTTTTTTGCCAGTCATAATTTTGCAAAACATACTCTCGGCCGGCCAGACCCATACGGTTTCGCGATTCCGTGTCGCGAATCAATTTTCCCATATAGTCGCTTAATTGATCAACATCTCCGGACGGGAACAAGTAACCGGTTTCGCCATGGCAAACAACTTCAGGTAACCCGCCAATATTGGAAGCGATAACCGGAATTCCGCAGGCAGAGGCTTCAACAACAGCGACCCCAAAGGTTTCCGATTCCATGATAGACGGCATAACAAATACATCCATTTGATTCAAATACCCGGGAACGTTGTCGTTAGCAACATGTCCAGAAAATATTACTTTATCAGTCAGGTGCAATTCCTCACATAACTTTTTCAAAGGGACGTCCATTATCCCTGAACCAACTACTAATAAACGGATATTGTTAAATTTCTCGGTACAACGTTTAAAAGCTTTAATTAATAAGGGATGGCCATATTTTTCTTCCAACCCTTTTACAATACCTATTGTAATGACATTGTCAGACTTTTTTTTGTCAGGTATAAATTTTTCAACATTCACACCAAACGGAATCGTGCCAATATTTAATCTTTCTCCTGTTAATTGCTTTACTGCCGCCGTCAACATTTGACTAGTTGCAGTAATATAATCTGCCTTGTTTAGAATATACTTTAAACCCTGTTTGCGTATCCAGGATTTATTGGGAAAATCGATAACATCGCTGCCCCATACCGATATTACAAAAGGGTGGTAATTGGCAACAACTCCGCAAAACCCATACGAAGTAGCATAATGCGCATGTAAAATATCCGGTTGCAGGTGATGTATGAGCTTTTTAATTTTTCCAAGATAAAGCAAATAGGTGGTTTTCCGCAGGATTGAAATTGTTGAAGCGGAATGATTGATGACATTGGGCCAAAGTAATTGGATATGATGCACTTTAACATTCGGAATGTGAGCATCGATAAATGATATGATATGTACATCGTATCCCTTTTGAGAAAAAAAAGTGGCCCATTTTTGAACATGGACACTGCTGGCATCGGCTAATAAACAAATTTTCAAAAATTTTTTTGTCATTTATAATTTTATATATTACAATTCTTTGTTGTCAATTCCCAATTCTTTAATAAAATCGACAACCTCGCGCAAAACATCATCAACCTTTAACAAATTTAAACATTCAATTTTAGGGCAATTCCTGCCGGCATCCAGGTGACAATACTGTTCAACAAGCGGCGAACAATGAATAACCTGTCGATAATATTTATGATGTTGCCCAAAAGGGAAAGAATAATCGGGATTGGTTGGACCATATAAAGTTAAAGTTGGTTTTCCCAACATGCTGGCGATATAGATCGGCCCGCTGTCACAGCCGATAATTAATGCACACTTTTTCAAATGATCTATTAAATCCTGAATTGATTCCGTTTCAACAAATTTAATATTATTTTTGATTAACAAATCATTATCCAGGCTATTTTTTTCATAAATAAAACAAATATTGTAAATTGAATTTAATTTGCTTGCCAAATTGACAAATTTCTCCAACTCCCATTCTTTAGCTTTCCAACCGGCAAATGGATTTATAAAAATCACTCCTCTTTTGTCATAATCGGGAGGAAATAATTTTTCAACTGAATATTGACCTTTCGGAATTTCCAGGCAAGCCGCATCCAGGTATCTGTCCATCAAGTGTGGTGAGGTACGTATTTCGCAAAACCGGTCATATAGTAAACTTAGATGAGGTTTATTCATGCCGAAATTTTTCCCGGCTCCAACAAATAATCCAAGAATAAATGAATATTGATTTCCCATTATATCAAAAAAAATCTCCGGCTTTAAATTACGTAATTGCTTGATTAAACGCCAGGAAGGAAATCTTGTTTGGCACCAACTTTTGTGATTATTAATTGATAATATATGGATATTATTGCTTTTAAAATATGAATTATAAATTATTTTACCGGAATGGAAACAAACCAGGTAAATTTTATAATTTTTATAATGTTGAATAATTGCTTTCACCGCCGGTATTGTAAATACCGAATCGCCTAACTTGTGTAAGCTGATAACAATTAATGTCTTGTCAACAGTTTTTTGTTTAAAAACAAACCGAACTATTTTTACCAAACTTTTAACAAATGATAAGGAAAAAAGCAGTACTTCGGGAGATTTTTTAATATTTCTATTCATAAAAATTTTTATAAAAATCTGATTATATTTAAAAAAGTTCAGGGATGTTATTTAACTAACTTATTTACAGTGTTCTAATCCTTCTTTATTATAAGTATCGACAATTTTTTTAATTATATTGGTAGTGGAAATATCTTCAAATTTGGGCAATAAAACCAGTTTAACGCCTAATTCATTAATAACATCAATCATTGCTGTATTGTTTTTATACTCTATACTATCAACATGTACTGCCGGACAAACAGCGCGCAGCAAGGGAACAGAAATATCCGGGTCATCCATTATTACTATATAATCAACATATCGTAAAGCGTCGAGAATTTCAGCTCGTTGATTTTGTGGAAGTATAGGACGATGCGGGCTTTTGTATGCCCTGACCGACTTGTCGGAATTTAACCCTAAAAAAAGAACATCACCTTGCTCCCTGGCGAATTTGAGAGAACGAATATGTCCGGCATGGATTAAATCGAACGAACCATTAATCGTTACAATTTGTTTGTTCTCTTTTTTTAATCCTGCTGATTGCTTTTTAATTTCTTCAAGAGACATTATCATGATCTTTATCCTGTAATTAACAAGACGAATAACTTTTAATTAACCGGGTTTTTCCCCGAAGTAAATTATTTTTTCCATTCTCGCCAAAATTACCAATGGCGCCAGGAAATAAATAAAATCGTTTATTCTTGCCGAGCCAATAATTATTCCACTTTCAAAAACACCCATTACACTTAGACCAAATAAAATTGAAGTAACAACCACGAGAATATTTTTATATTCCTGGTTCTGCGTGGCTTTTATCAGCACAAAACCTTTATATAAAATGACAATTAAAAAAAATAAAATAGCTATGCCGGCTACTACACCATTTTCTGAAGCAATTGTTAAAATTAAATTATGAGCAGCGCCCGACAAGTCCGAGGTTCGTGTAAATGTAGCAAAGAAATCACCCGGAAGAATATATTTATATTTCATTATTTCATAATTTCCCATTCCAATACCGAGCCAGGGATAATCACTAATCATTTCTACTGCCGCTTTCCATAAATAATCCCGGCCGGTTAATCCCCTTTCCAATCGTAATAGTAAAAATATTGTCTTGCCAATAAAAGGCAATGCAATAACAAACAAGCTAAAAAGCACAATAACAATAATTCTCCCGATACGCAACCCTAACATTAAAATAAATATTGAACACAAAACATATAACAAAGCAGCACGAGAATTTGTTAATAATACTATATAGAGAAAAAACAAAAACATACAAAAATATCCAATTCGTTTATATGTTTTTATTCCTGGTTCATAATAAAAAATTTTTTGAAAAACCACAGAAAGAGCAAAAATGTAAGGAATTGCCAAACTGTTAGCATTACCATAAAATGAACTGAGACGCATTTTGATCAGGGAGTCACTAAGAATATCTTTAGGAGTAAAAGTTAATATTTCCGGCAGAGAAACAACTGTCACCAGCAATGCGACAATAATAAACGTATTTAATAAGCCCCTTATATGATTTGTTGTTAGAATGTTATTAAACACAACAAGAATAAATAAAAAAATAATAAATAATCGAACAAGCTCTACAAAGCTCCTCATAAACAGAAGCGAATTTATAGTCGATAAAGTGCAAATAATTAAATAAGTAACCAGAAAATAATTAATGTATTGGGGAAGCGCTTCAACATCAATATCCCGTTTTAACACACTAAACAACCAGAGTATTGAAATCAAAATAACTCCAAAAGTTGATATCAATGAATTAACTCTGGCAGGGAAAAGTGGCAATAAAGGAATTAAAATAAAAAAGAAGAGAAAAAAATTGTTTTTGATATTTGGTAAATATAAAGAGCCCACTATCAATAACAACAAAAAAATAAATGCGGGCGCCAGCCAAACAGAATACACTCCGCTTATAAACATAACAAAGAATTCAATAAGAAACAATAATCCAAGGTACTTGTACAAATCTATTTTTTTTATAGCCTGTTCAATCAATGTTTTTTCCTAACAGTTTGACAGGATTACCTGTTTTAAACAAAAATATTGCTCCTGCATACAAAGCAAACCATATAAGAAATTTAATGGTCAGAGAATAAAAAACCGGCAGCGAGTTTAAACCGGATGCAAACATTTTCATAATTATTGTGATCATTATAGAAATGATAATAACTTTAAATAAGGCCAACAGAATGTTCAAATGATCCAGCTTGACAAATCTTTTATTTAATATATAATATACAATAATAATATTAATAAAAACACTAATCGAAGTCGTCATCGCCAGGCCGGCATGATAATATTCCCGTACAAGAACAAGCGATAGTAAATACTTGACAACAATAACAAAAAAACCGGATATTAATATATACTTGTAATGTCGCAGTGTATAAAAAATATTCAATAATACCGGATAACAAACAAAAGCTAAAATACCCAAACTTAAATATTTTAAGCTTGATGAAGAATAGGTAACAGCTATATTATCAAACTGCCCGCGTTTATAAACTAAGGTGATAATTTCCTGAGAGTAAAAATAAATAAAAAATGACATGGGGATAACAATCAAAATAATAAATTTCAAACTGTTTGTAACCAGGTTTGCATATTTTTTCATTTGATTTGTAGCCAAAAGTTCTGATATGGATGGAAAGATAGCTGTTCCCAAAGTGACGCCTAATAAATTAATAGGAATTTGACACAGAACATTGGCATAATTCAAGCTGGCTATTGCACCCTCCGGCAAATAGCCGTTAAATGCTCTGTCAATTATTGTGTATAATTGTCCTAAAATATTAATTATTGTAATAAGGAACAGCGCTGAAATGCTTTTCCGGATTATAGTATCCTTAAAACCCGTGATAAAATTAAATTTGATTTTTTTTGTTTGGCTATAAATATAAACTACCAACCATTCCAAAAAATATCCGAACGTAAATCCAAATGCCAGTGCGTAAATACCTATGCGGTCGGCAAGAAACAGTAAAAACAAAATGATCGCCAGGTTTTGAAAAAACGGGGAAAAAGCCGGTAATAAAAAGATTCTATTAGCATTCAAAACGCTTTTAAAAATTGTAAAGATTACCCCAAAAAAAATAATCACGGAGGTGATACGTAATATCCAGACAGCCTGTAAAAAATCCTGGGCGTTTGAGGTGATATAGTAATACTTTAAAATATACGGGGCAAAAATCCAGAATAACACAGTTAAAAATAAAAAGCCGAGGCCATAAAAACAGGTAAATCTGGAAAAATACAGGTTTGCCTCTTTTTCATTCTTATTAACTTTCAACTCTAAATATTGCGGGACAAAAACTCCGGGCAGCGCGTAATACAGGGCGCTAACCAAAATAAGCGGTATAGTAGAAGCTACTAAAAAAATATCATATTGTTCGCTGGCGCCAAATTTATGTGCAATCAATACTTCTCTTACAAAACCAACAATACGGCTGGATAACGTACCGATCATAATAAACAGAGAGGCCTGGAAAATTGAGTTCTGTTTTGTCATTTGTCAGGAAATTGGGTCAGAAAAATCATCTTAACATTTGCTTTATTTTCAGCAATTTGGCATAAGTTTGAGAGTCGTTAATCTTGTATTCATTTATCTGTTCGACCAGCCAGACTAAAATAACTGATAAAACCATACCAAAAAACGTTACAAACAATATCAGGAAAATTCGTTTTGGTTTGGCTTTTTTTATAGGATAATTGGCGTCATCCAATATCTGGATCGTCGGGATTTCCCTTTGTTCCTGGATTTTTGCCTGTTCATATTGCGGCAAAATAAACTCTAATATTGATTCCTGTAATTTTATATCGCGAAACAGGCGTAAATATTGGGTGCCTAAATCCGGTATCTGGTCGATCTGAATTAAAATATCTTTTTCATCTTCAAGAATTTTCGGATTTTCTTTACGTAAATCATTATATTTTTTATTTAACGCTTCAAGAGTAGTCTGAGCCTCTTTGTATTTCACATGATTTTGGTCATAGTAATTTTTTGCTATATCAAATTCTATTTCCTGGAGAATAATTTTTGCCTTTAATTCCGAGGCGTTTTTAATTGTTGCCAGGGTTTGATCTTCAAGAGAAATAATACCGGTCTCTTTTTGAAATGCTTTTAACTTTTCTTCAGCGGTTTCCAAATCCTGCAAATTTTGCAGGTATCTTTTTTCAATAAATTTTCTAAACTCTGTGGCGCTTTCTCCTTTTAACCTGATATTATATTCATCCAGTCTTTTAACAAAATAACTGGTCATTTGCTGCGCCAATGCCCTGGTCTCATCATCCTTCTTTTTTGTAGGGAAAAACGGGGTTTTCATCATTACGCTTATTGTTACAGTCCCATCTTCATTAATATCAGCCGAGACTCTTTTGCGTAAATCTTTTACGGTTAATTCTATATTTTTTCTTTTAAACTTTTTTTGTAAATCAAATTTTACTGCAACATCTTCCATCATGGTACGGCTATTTATAATTGAGAGGAATCGGGTAGCTTCTTCAGACACTGCGCCGCCCAACATTCCGCTTACCGGCAAGGCGCTGCTGATCATAGAAGCTATATTCAATCCTCCCATATCACTTTCAGGACTTAATAACGTGGCGTTTGACTTGAACCATTTGGGAACTATTAAACTAAATAATAAAGAAACAATAAACAGGATAACAAAATTTATGATTAATAATTTTTTCCATTTCAATAGACGTTCTAAAATATCTAAAATCGATGATACTTTGTTTTCCATACCATTCCCTATAATTTATCCATTCTTCCTTATCGCCCTGTTCACTAACCAAGCGCCTAGTAAAATAAAAACTCCCAACGACACCACCTGTCCCCACGGCTCGGCCCATTCCAGGCCGATGCCCTTGGGCTTGCCGGCAAAAAACGCAAAAGCGGCTATACACACACCCATAATCCCTTCGCCGGCAATCAAACCCGAACCCAATAAAATACCCTGCTCTTTACGAGAAGCTTTTTTTGCAGCATCGCTGCCGGCGCTTTTTTCTATAAAATAGCGAATACAGCCACCCACAAATACCGGGGTCATTGCGGATAGCGGCAGGTAAATACCCACCGCAAACGGTAACGAGGGAGTGCCCAGCAGTTCCGCCACGCCGGCAATCGCCGCGCCGGTTAAAACCAGGCCCCACGGCAGGTCCGCCTGTAACACGCCTTCGATTACTGTTTTCATCAAAGTTGCCTGCGGCGCCGGTAAATCGACCGAACCAAATGTATACGCCCGTCCCAGCAGCCATACCGAGCCGGCGATAAAAAACGCCGAAGAAACTGCGCCGATAATTTCTGCGGTCTGCTGTTTGCGAGGCGTAGCGCCAATCAGGTATCCGCACTTTAAATCCTGCGAAATATCTCCCGCAATCGAGGCCGCCACACAGACCACTGTGCCAATGGTTAAAACCGCTGCTTTGCCCATATTGTCCGTCCATCCCAGGGCATAGAAAATCAAACTGGTTCCCAGCAGGGTAACAATGGTCATGCCCGAAGTGGGATTAGAAGAAACGCCCACCAAACCGACAATGCGGGACGAAACCGTTACAAACATAAAAGCAAACAGGGCAATACATATTGCGCCCAACAACCTGATCAAAAATGTGGAAGATACTCCCAGCACATGCGGGGTACTGATAATTACTAAAACAACCAAAGCAACGCCGCCAAGCACCACGGTTATTGGTAAATCATGATCGGTGCGGATTTTTTTCGCAATAGTACCGCCGCTGCGCAGTCGAAATTCCTGCAACCCGATCTTGAGCGAGCTAAACATTGTAGGTATCGATTTAAACACCGTAATAATACCCGCGCAAGCCACTGCCCCGGCGCCTATATAGCGAATGTAACGAGTCCATAACTGACTTGCGGACATATCATTAATTAATAATTCAGTTTCCGGGAACAACGGTGCAGTTAAATTTTTGCCAAACAGATCGATCAGCGGAATTAACCCCACCCAGGATAATAATCCGCCGGCCACCATAATCGCCGCCACCCGGTAACCCAGAATATATCCCACGCCAAGCAGCGCCGGGCCGGCTTCAAGGCCGATCTCGGCTTTACGTAATACCGGTAATTTCAGATGAACAGATTCGGGCCAAAGTCGTAAAAAACCGGTAAATGCCTTGTATATTGCGCCAATACCCAATCCCCAAAACACATTCTGCGCTTTGGCGCCGCCGGCGTCGGCAGCGATTAGCACTTGGGCGGCTGCGGTTCCTTCCGGATATGGCAAATTTTCATGCTCTTTGACAATTAAAAACCGCCGTAACGGGATCATGAACAAAACCCCCAACAATCCGCCTAAAACAGCCAACGTGCCAATTTGCAGCAGAGTGGGGTCAAATCCCCATAAAAACAGGGCGGGAATGGTAAAAATGATACCCGAAGCCAGGGAAGAACTGGCAGACCCGACAGTTTGGGTAATGTTTTGCTCTAAAACATTGGAAACTCCAAATAAAGGCTGCATAATGCGAAACAGGGCAACCGAGACAACCGCCAGGGGGATAGCCGTGCTGATGGTCAATCCCACCCGCAAACCAAGATAAGCGTTAGCGGATCCGAATATTATGCCAAACAGAATGCCGGCAATTATTGCTTTTAATGTAAAATCTTTGGGGCTGGCATCCGCTGAAATATAGGGTTGATGATCTGCCATGTTTTTTCCTGTTCTATACTACAATAAAACCACAGTAAAGTATATAATTATCATCAAACAACAATTTACCTGGAATTTCATTATTTTTCAACCAGGCTCTGTTCTGCCATTGTTTGAAACTTTATAAAATGCCGCGTTAAACCAACTAAATTAGGAAAAATATATTGATTAATCAAGCTACTTTTGCAGTCGGATTGTTAAAAATGATTCAAGATTTTAATTGCTTTTTTAGACGTGAAAAGTTATATTGTTAACTTGACCAGGTATATATTATGAGTATAAAAACAAATCTCCAGATAATTCAGACAAAAATTGCCGAGGCGTGCACCCGCAGCGGACGGAATGTTGATGATGTAAAAATTGTTGCAGTATCTAAAACAGTTGCTGTTCCCCAAATTGCGGAAGCAATTGCCGCAGGAATTGATACAATTGGCGAGAACCGGGTACCCGAAGCCCTGTTGAAACACCAGGAAATTGGTAATACTGTTGCATGGCATTTGATTGGCCACTTGCAGACCAATAAAGTAAAAAAAGCCCTGCAAATTTTTAATGTCATTGAATCGGTAGACTCGCTGCACCTGGCCGAAGAAATAAACCGGCGGGCTTTGGAAATTGATAAAATTATTGATATATTCGTCCAGGTCAACACCTCCGGTGAAGCAGGTAAAACCGGCTTTCCACCCGGACAGGTAGAAGCGGCAATTCAAGAACTGGTTGAATTAAAGAATATACGCATTACCGGGTTAATGACCATTGGCGCATTCGTCGACGACCCGGAACTGGCCAGACCGGAATTTCGACAATTGCAAACCTTGTTCAGCATGCTGAATAAAAAATATCAAATCAATACTTTAAAACACCTGTCGATGGGTATGACTAACGATTATCCTGTTGCCATTGAAGAGGGCGCTACTTGTGTAAGAATTGGCCGGGCCCTGTTTGGAGAGCGAAACTAAATCGGTAAAAATTATGTTTTTATTCAGAAATTTAATTATTGCCCTTGCAGATGTTCTGCATATTTTTCTTTCTGTTTATATGTATATTGTTATAGCCAGAGCGGTGGTTTCCTGGTTTAACATTAATCCTTATAACCAGGTTGTTCAATTTATCCACCGCGTAACCGAGCCACCGCTGGCGTGGATTCGTAAAACCATTCCGGTTGTTATTAGCGGGCTCGATCTTTCACCGGTATTGCTGATTTTTACAATTTTATTTCTCGATCATTTTATTGTTGAAACCTTACGGCAACTGGCCGTTTTACAACCTTAACAGGGAGATAACTGTGAAATTAACACCATTAGATATCCGAAAACAGGAATTTAAACGGAGCATGAGAGGCTTTGATACCGATGAAGTGGAAGCTTTTCTGGGAATGGTGGCGGATGAACTCGAATTGCTGATCCGGGAAAAAAATCAGTTAAATGATGAACTCATAAAATTACGCACTCAACTCAAAGATTATCAAAGAGTTGAGCAAACTCTGCGCGATACCCTGGTTAAAGCTCATAATACGGTTGAAGACACCCGCGCCAATTCCCGCCGTGAAGCCGAGATTATCATTCACGAAGCCGAACTGCAGGCCGATAATATTATCAAGGAGGCCAAAGAGGACTTGTTCCGGTTGCGTAATGAAATCAGCTTTGTGAAAGCACAAAAAGAGTCTTTTGCCAAGAGATTAAAGCATTTACTGGAATCGCAGATCGAATTACTCAATGTGCTGGAAATGGATGACGAGGAACCGAACAATCCGGCGCAAAAGGATAACCGCTTTTACAATCGTAATAAAAGACCGCAACCGGTGCAGGAAAAACCGGCAGCACAACCTCAGACTTTTTCCCGTCCGCCAATCATTATAAATGATAAATCAGAAGATGTTTTAAGAGGCAGACCGCAACCCGATCGTGATTATCTGCCAACAGAAAATCAATATCCTGACAATCTGCAAAAAGATGAGGATAATGATGAATTTGTGTTATAATGGGCCAGGTTTTAAGCAGAAAACCAGAATGAAATTCCGGGATCAACAGTAACAGCAAGACAGGTTAAGGAGATAGTGAATGATAAAGAGTTACAGAATAGTATCAGTACTGATTATTATTATATTCCTGAGTTCTGCATGCAGCAAACAGGCGCTATTAAGAGACGACAAACTGCAAAGCAATCAAACAATAACAATTGAAATGAAATCCGGCCAAAAAATCGCCGGAATTGTTGATTCAGCATCGGAAAAAACCATAACGGTTGTTGACAAAATTAACACACATCATGAAATTGAAAAAAGAAATATAGCCCAAATTAAAGGGCCGCAGCCATGGTACGATGCTGACGGGAATTTGATCAGCGAAAGAGAAATAAACAAGGCAAAAACCAACAAAAACTTTTGGTTATATACCATTAGCGGCGGCGCTCTTTCTGCCGGAGTCAGCTTTTTTGCCAGTAGTATGATCGCCAGGGCTTCCGACGACGATAGCAATGCTCCCCTGGTTACTAGCGGAACAATTGCGGGCACGGTGGCCGGTGGCTTTTTATTCTCCCGCCTGGGCAGCAATAAAGACCGGCAAGAAGCCATTGAAAGCATCCGCCTGACCCGGAGCAGTGAAAACCTGAATAATCTGGATAATGAAAGAGCCAAAAAAGAAAAAATTCAGCAGGAAATTAACAGATTAAAGAGTGAACGGGAAGCGCAAGACTCTGAACTGGAGAAATTACGCCAGGAACTGGAAAAAAAATAAAAAAACTGTTATTTATAAATATCTATGATAACACAAGACCAGGTTGTGGAATCTGCCGGTTTCATTGCCGGTCAATATCAACAAAACATCAATACAGCGCTTGTTACCGGCACCGGTCTGGGCGGATTAACTAGAGATGTTGCTCATCAAATTGTGATCCCCTATCGAGCTGTACCCAATTTTCCTGCTTCCAGTGTCCCTTTTCATGCTGCCCGATTTGTAATTGGTGAACTGTACGGCGCTGCCGTAATTGTCATGGATGGCCGGTATCACTATTATGAAGGCTTGTCCATGTGTTTATTAACTTTGCCGGTTCGGGTTTTGCATCAATTGGGAATTCGCAACTTGATTTTAACCAATGCGGCAAGCAGTTTAAAGCAGCAACTGGTACCCGGCAGTCTCGCTGTCATTGAGGATCATCTCAACCTGATGGGCGATAACCCATTACGAGGAATAAGCAAGGATCTTTGCAAGGAACGATTTGTGGATATGAGCGAGCCTTATTCCCGGCAATGGATTGATAAAACCCTGAAAACAGCGTCCAGGCTGGGCCTCTCTCTGCAGGAAACTATTTATGCCGCAATCAGCGGCCCGGCGTTGCTCACCCCGGCAGAGGTAAATATGTTGCAGTTTTTTGGCGCCGATACAGTGGGCATGTCAACAGTTCCTGAAGTGATTGTCGCCAGGCAACTGGGGATGAATGTTTTAGCGCTTTCCGCAATCACCGATTCCAGCCTGCCGGGTTTAGGCAGCACGATTAACAGAAAACAGGTTTCGGCTGCGGCGCAACAATGCACTGCACAATTAAAAAGATTATTAATTCATATCATTAACAACATAAACGAGTCATAAATCAAGGATATTACAATGTCACGAATCGGCATTATCGGGGGCAGCGGTCTTTATGAAATGGAAGGCCTGACGAATATTAAAGAACAAAAACTGGATACCCCTTTTGGCGCCCCTTCGGATGTCTATATAACCGGTGTTCTGGAAGGCCGCGATGTGGTATTTTTACCTCGTCATGGCAAAGGTCATCGTATTCTGCCGACGGAAATCAACAACCGCGCCAATATCTGGGGGATGAAAAAACTGGGTGTAAACTGGATTATTTCAGTTTCGGCAGTCGGTTCCTTGCGGAAGGATTACAAACCCCAGGATATAGTAATAATCGACCAGTTCTTTGACCGCACCAATCAAGCCCGTAAAAACACCTTTTTTGGTGATGGAATCGCTGTCCATATTCAATTTGACAAACCGATATGTTCATCTCTGGCTAAAATTTTGGTTGAGGCCGGAGCGGGCAGCGGGGTAACAATCCATTCCGGTGGAATTTATGTCAACATGGAAGGCCCCGCGTTTTCTACCCTGGCAGAATCACAAACCTACCGCAAGTGGGGTATGGATGTAGTTGGTATGACGCAAATGAACGAAGCGCGTCTGGCGCGCGAGGCGGAAATATGTTATGCAACAATTGCCATGATAACCGATTATGATTGCTGGTACGGAGAAGAGCCCGGCTCAACCGTCTCTGCCGATTTAATTGTTGAAAATTTAATGCACAACGTAGTCACTGCCCGTTATTTAATAAAAAATACAGTGCGGTTACTTCCGCAACAACAGGTTTGCGAATGCGCCAATGCGCTGGCAAATTCATTAATTACCGATAAATCACTCTGGCCAAAAGAAACCGTTAAAAAACTTGGCCCAATCGTTGAAAAATATTACCAGCATGTATGAGAAAAAAATGTATAAAGAACTATCTGCAAAACTAAAACTACCTGAACTTGAAAAATCCATCCTGGAATTTTGGGATAAAGAAAAAATTTTTGAGAAAAGTATCACACAACGCGATCCGGGTAAACCCTTTGTGTTTTTTGAAGGCCCTCCTACTGCAAATGGCCGGCCCGGTATTCACCATGTTATCTCACGCACAGTAAAAGATTGTGTGTGCCGCATTAAAACCATGCATGGGTTTCGTGTTGAACGCAAAGCCGGCTGGGATACTCATGGCCTGCCGGTGGAAATTGAAGTTGAAAAAAAACTCGGCTTTGAACGTAAAGACCAGGTATTGGAATATGGTATTGCTGAATTTAATACCCAATGCAAACAAAGTGTTTGGAATTATAAAAAAGACTGGGATGAACTAACCCGGCGTATTGCATACTGGGTAGACCTGGAAAATCCCTATATTACCTACACAAACGACTATATTGAATCGGTATGGTGGATTTTAAAGCAATTCTGGAACAAACAACTGTTGTACCAGGGCTATAAAATTTTGCCCTACTGCCCGCATTGCGAAACCCCGCTTTCCAGTCACGAAGTGTCGCAGGGATACAAGGACGTTAAAGATCCGTCTGTTTATGTTAAAGCAAAAATCAAAAACCAGGAAAACACCTTTTTCCTGGTATGGACGACCACTCCCTGGACGCTGATTTCCAACGTAGCGCTGGCGCTGCACGCCGATGTGGATTATGTTAAAGTGTTATATAAAGGCGAAAACCTCATACTCGCCCGTGAACGACTGAGCGTTTTGGAAGGTGATTATGAACTCGTGCAGGAATTCAAGGGCAGCGATCTGCAAAATATAGATTATGAGCCGTTTTTTAATTTTGTCACCCCGGAAAAAAGAGCCTGGTTTACCACCATGGCGGACTTTGTCACCACTTCCGATGGCTCCGGTATTGTGCATATCGCTCCGGCATTCGGCGAAGACGATTACCAGCTGGGCTTGAAATATAACCTGCCCGTCATCCATCCGGTTGACAAAAGCGGCAAATTCGTTTCTGAAATTACCAACTGGGCCGGTCAATTTGTAAAAAATGCAGATCGGGATATTATCAGAAATCTCAAAGAACGGAATATCCTGCTGCGTACCGAACAGATATTGCACAGTTACCCGCATTGCTGGCGCTGCGATTCGCCGTTGCTGTATTATGCACGTAAATCGTGGTATATTAAAACCACGGCTTTTAAAGACAAATTAATTGCCAATAACAAAAAAATAAAATGGTTCCCTGCCGAAGTCGGCGCCGGGCGATTTGGCGAATGGCTGGAAAATAATATCGACTGGTCGCTCTCTCGTGACCGGTTCTGGGGAACTCCCCTGCCGGTGTGGATCTGCCAGGGCTGTGGTCACCAGGATTGTGTCGGCAGCGTTGAGGACCTGAAAGAAAGATCCGACCAGGTTCCGGATAATCTGGACTTGCATAAACCGCATATCGACAATATCACATTCAAATGCCCCCAATGCGGCGATAAAATGGCGCGTGTGCCGGAAGTTATCGACTGCTGGTTCGATTCCGGCAGCATGCCTTATGCACAATGGCACTATCCCTTTGAAAACAAGGATACTTTTAAACAAAAATTCCCTGCCGATTTTATTTCCGAAGGGGTAGACCAAACCCGCGGCTGGTTCTACTCTCTGCTGGCGATTAGTACGTTTTTGTTCGATGAACCGGCTTACAAGTCCTGCATATCAATCGAACTGATCCTTGATAAAGAAGGACAGAAAATGTCAAAATCGCGCGGTAATGCCGTCGATCCATTTGAAATTCTGGATTATTATGGCGCCGACGCTCTGCGCTGGTATCTGCTCACTGTCAGTCCGCCCTGGCTGCCCACCCGTTTCGATAGCGAAGGGGTGAACGAGATCAACCGTAAATTTTTAGGTACTCTGATCAACACCTATTCTTTTTTTGTCATGTATGCAAATATTGATCATTTTAGCTATAGCGGCAATGACCGAATCCCGGTGGAAAAGCGTCCTGAAATTGATCGCTGGATTTGTTCCTCGCTCACTTCACTGGTGAAAAAAGTCAACACCTCGCTGGAAAAATTTGATCTGACCAGGGCAACCCGCGCTATTTCAGATTATGTTATCGACGACCTTTCCAACTGGTATGTGCGGCGCTCGCGCCGGCGTTTTTGGAAATCGGATATGGGGCATGATAAACTGTCCGCTTTTCAAACCCTTTACGAATGCTTGCTTACTCTGAGTAAATTACTGGCGCCGTTTACGCCATTTATTGCCGAGGAACTGTATCGTAACCTTACTGCCGAAGAAAAAGAAGGCCCGGCAGAAAGCGTGCATTTATGTCTCTATCCGCAAGCCGGCGATACCCCGGCTGACTATACTGATGAGGTTCTGGAATCGAGCATGGATCTGGTTCGGCGGGTAGTCAATATCGGCCGCTCGCTGCGTAACGAAACCGCTCTCAAGGTTCGGCAGCCGCTTTCAACCCTGGTATGTGTGGTAACCAATGAAAAACGCCGCCAGGTTATTGACAGTATGAAAAATCTGATCCTTGATGAATTGAACGTTAAAGCAATTCAGTATGTGGCTGATGAAAAAGAACTGCTTTTCAAAAAAGCAGACCCGGTTTTTAAAAACCTTGGCCCCAAATTCGGCAAAGCAGTAAACAATGCTGCGGATATTATTCGTTCTTTTAACGATGAACAGATTGAACGCATTCTGAATAACGGCGGTGAACGACTGGTGGTGGATGGTCACGAAGCAATCATTGTTCCTGCCGATATTACCATAACAACAGTCAACAAGCCGGGGTATGTCGCCGCTACTGAAGGCGATTTAACCATTGCCCTGGATACAAATATAACAGAAGAATTGTTGTATGAAGGCCTGGCACGCGAATTTGTCAACCGAGTCCAAAACATGCGTAAAGAAGCTGATTTTGAGGTGACCGACAGAATTACTATCTTTGCCCAGGCGTCACCAAAAATGTCTGCGGCAATTGAAAAATTAACTGCCTATATTAAAATGGAAACCCTGTGTGAAGAAATTTTGTTGGGTAAACTGGATGGTTCTTTTAAAAAAGACTGGAAGATTGGGGATGAAATTTTAACCATAGGCATTAAAAAGATATGACTTGACCACGCCGGAAAAGATAAAACCGGCGTGGCGTTTCTTTAATATTTTAAGGTTGTTATGAAATATAAATCCGTATTGATTATTTCTCTGGCTGTTTTTCTGCTCGATCAAATTACCAAATATATGATCAAATCTTCCATGCTGCTGCATGAATCCATCCCCGTGGTGGGCGATTTCTTTCGCATAACCTTTGTTGAAAATACCGGTATGGCCTTTGGCATCAGCTTTGGAAAAAATATTTTCTTTACTATTTTTGCCGCAATAGCAAGTGTTGCAATTCTGGTCTATTTTTTTACAATTAAAGGAAAATATCTGTTTGCCAGAACCGCCATGGCGATTATATTCGGCGGGGCGCTTGGCAACCTTGTTGATCGCATATTCCGGGGCAGTGTGGTTGATTTTCTTGATTTTGAATTCATCAATATCAATATACCGGCTTTTGACTTTATGTTTATCCATTTTCCCGGTTATGGCATGTCGCGATGGCCGGTTTTTAATGTTGCAGATATTGCCATTACCACAGGGATGATCTTGCTGTTGATATTTATCGCTTTTGATAAAGAAAAAGAGGAATCGCTGCCGGACGCAATAGATAACGCCTGATTGGTTTACGGGGCGCTTGTTATTAAAAATAAGCTGCTTTCATAGAACAAGGGGCCGCTACCCCTTGTTCCTGTCATTCTATGAAAATATTTCAAACCAGGTTGCTTAACGAACTATTAGCAACTTGCCGATTTCTTCCGCATTAACCGCCTTGCCGTTATTCACTGTACCGGCTTTAATTTTATATAAATACAAACCGTTGGCCAGTTGTTCTCCATCCTGGTCGCATCCGTCCCAATTCTCCGGGAATATATTAAAACCGGTTTGCCCCTGGCAGGGTGTAAATTCGCGTAACAATCGACCGGCTACGGAATACACCTTGATTTCGACTTGAGCATCCTGACTTAACTCAAATGTAAATTGTGTGTTGGTTTTTAAAGGGTTGGGGTAATTTACAACATTGCGAATTTTCAAAACCTGGCTGTTTACGACAACAAAATTGCTTTCAACAACTGAAGAATTATTGGAATTATCCCATCCCTTTACTTTAATCGTATGATGACCTTCAGTTAACCCGGTTAGTGGATATTTTACAACACCGGTAATATAACTACCTTCATTATATTCAAAAAAATCAGTGACATCTTTGGCATTGTTGCTGTCATCATCAAGGGTAGCAATGATCTGGTGACCGATATCGCCTGCAGTGTTTACACCGCTTGATGAATCGGTAATGTCGACATGCAATACGGCATTCACCGGCACATAATCACCTGGCGCAAATCCTGGTTCGCCAAAATGCAGGGACATTTCAGGGCCTTCGTGATCGACAAGGTTTGTAGCTGTGCCGCCGACAACCAGATTATCCTTAATTCCAAGCCCTTCATTCCCGTCGTTCCAAAAATATCCGCTTATCCTCCCCCTGTCGCCGTCATAGGAAATATCCTTGGGCACAATATATTGAACCGTAAATTTACCATTCCTGATTTCGGCATTACCGCGAAATATAGTATTTCCTGGATATTCATAAACAATGCGGCTATTGTGCTTGATCGTATAATATTCTTTTCTCTTGGGAGAATCCAGAACTCGCAAGAGAATTTTGCCATTATAATCCGCCCATTCCCCATTTTCGGTTTCAATGTGCCCGTTTATGCTCATCCTGGATAAAGCCTGGATGGTATCGGGATCGACTGTATCAATAACCGCTTGATAGCGCGGCACCGCGATTCGCATGGCCGGGTCGCCAATTAATAAAAATTTTTCACTATTGACGCGTGATGAACCGGAATACATTTCCAGTTTAGACATCATAAAAGCATCGCCAAGGCGTTCCGGCAAACCGGTTTCAGAATAATTTCTAAACATTCTCGTTAAGAAAGAACGATTAAAAGAATAATTGTTATGTGAATATACCAGCCGCGAAGCTGCGATCATGGCTATAGCGCCGTGGCCCGGGGTTTGCACGAGTTGTTCAGCCAAACTTTGACCCTGGGGCTGATCCCAGCGGGCAAATTCGCAGGTAGCGGCAATCCACAACGCCATACGTTTTTCATTTTGTATTAAATGAAAATCGGTAGGGCCATATAATATTTTTTCATGCGCCAGCCGCTGATCGTTACCATGGCCAACATAATTAACAATCAAAGCGCCCCGGTTGATTTGTTCAATAAAAGCATTGCGAGCCAAAGGCTTGGTAATTCCGGAAATGCTGGCAGTTTTTACGGCCGGGTAATCGACCAGATAGATCTTTTTAAACAGAAAATGACCCAGTTCCGGAATTTTGGATAACGCTTCTGCTTGTTCAATGTGTTCCGTCTCATTGCCTTCACCTCCCTGACCCAGTTCATCATCGCCAACCAGGGCAAAAGTATTGCGCCATTCGCCGTATTCCGGTTCAGTCTCATAGATACGAATTTTTTCCACCATTCCCTGGGCTTCCGCAACTGATTGTACAGTCAGCCTGCCAATGCCCATTTGCGAACCGCCTTTACCGGTAGAGGTGTAAACATAAAAATCATCGCTAGTTCGACTGTAATCATCATTTGTTTCCAAAGTTTGCCAGGGAATAATATGGTTTGGTGTGCCAAATCCTTTAACATTTTTATAATCATAATGCCCGTCGCCGAACAGTAAAACATAACGCGGTTGCCCCCAGTTATTGTATGCAAAAGCAAGAAAATCCCGAATTGCCGCCGGGTCGGATATTCCCCAGCCAAATTCATTGATAACGTCGGAAATTTTTACAACTTCTGTCTCCAGCCGGTCATCAGGACGCAGATCTTCGCGGATACTTTCAAGCATCAATGCCTGTTGCTCAAAATCATCATGGGTAATGATTATATAATCAGCTCTTTTTTCGGAACGTAAATTTTTGGGGGTAACTGCTTTAATTGCAGCGGAACTGACCTTTTTATAGGCATTTGCCGTTAACACCAGGTACTTTTTAGGGGTTGGCGCATTTGCATGATCTATAATTGTGATTCCTGAATTGGAAACCGGCGCCTCAATACGGGTAATATTGGCATAATCTGTTATGTCAAATGCCTGAATACTATTGTCTGAAAAATTATTGATAAAATATCCGGCTTTGTCCTTATCTGTAACGCCAAAAAACAGCAACTGGTTATTGAGCGCTTTAAATTCTCTTTTATATTCAACTTCTATCCAGTCCACATACGCTATATCTTCATCCGAGGTGTTATTATATTCAATAGAAATGGTGTTGTTGCCGTTCATTAACACGCTGTAATTTGTCAAGGGAGTTTCAAACAAATGAAATACGGATGAATTGAAAAATTCCGGCTTGCCCAATTGATTCCCATTGGCCCTGATCGTAAACCGGTGATACAGGGGAGAAATAGCGCCAATGGAGATATTGAACCGTGCCTGAGCAGCAGTTAATACGTTTTGCAGGTTAAAAGTATAGGATCGGTTCCTTTCCAGGGTGGTAAGAGCTATATCTAACCATTGTGGCCCTGAATTTAAGGGATTGTATAGCTCGCGTTCAAAATAGGCCAGGTCATAATAACCATCTTCCATAACCAGACCGTCTTGAGATAAATTTGGCCTTGCAGCAATACGCTTTCCCTGCTGTTTGCCAAACGTTAACCAGTAAGCATTTTCTTCACTATAATGATGCTTGTAATGCTTTAAACGCTGCTCATTTTTATCATAGTCAAAACCTTCCAGCGACCGCGCATAAAACAAAATAAAATCGGCGGTATTGAAACTGTTATCAGCGCCGGAATCAACAATTATCGCATTCTCGATTAAAGAATCCGGGCGGTTGGCGGTTAAAGATGTGGGTAGTTCACGTCCGCCATTATTAAAAATCTGAATGGTCGAAGGATCAATTGAAGAAATGGGAACCCCGGCGGCCTGCATGGTAGCGCCGTCCAGCTTATACATGCCTTCTTCGTTGCCGTTGGCATCACGAAAAATTGTTTTACCGTCTCCCTTGATTGTAATTTTATACCAGTTGTTACCGAAAAACGCTGGTTTGCTGCTTTTACGTAACCGGGCGCCGGGTAAATCACGCCATTTTTTTGCCTGCTCATAATTAACCAGTATTTTTTGATACAGATCCTCATCATTCGCCCTGGTATGAACTAGCCTGTTCGGTTCAGTGGTAGCGGGAAAATCTACCTGAACTACAATCCGGGTATATTGCCGAACCTGGCGGTTTAACGAATTGACCTGCAACGGTTGTAACATCAGGGTTAATATGCGCTGGGATCGGAAAATTTCGGTTTCAGCTTGCCTGAAAATTTCTTGTGGAAAGAAAAAGCCGGCGTTATAAAGACTGTCGTTGACAGAATAAATATTTTGATAACCACCTTCTTGCGGAATAATTTCGGGCACCGGCGCTATCTGAACATCAGGAATGAGTGTAAATTCGGCATCAACAATATTTACAGACACATTACCGTGTAAAGGAACGCCTATAATGATATTACGTGCAGGAACAGACGGTTCTCCAATATTTCCCGGTAAATAACTATTCTCGAACTGAAAAAGGTTATATTGAGATTGGCCAACAACGATATCTTTGTTTGTCCAATTTGTCGGTTTAAATTCAAATAACAGGCTCCGCTCCGATGCCGAAATGATCCTTACATCTCCATGAGCGGCGAAAAGATCTGTTTTTAATGCAAAAACCAGAATTACCAGAACCAAAGCTATCAAACGCTTTTTTAAAAGATTGATCATACGAGTCACCACGTTCTATTTTAAACCAGGAACAATTTATTCTGTTGTAATGATACGATTGACATACGCAACCACCTTATCGCCCTTTATCTTGATTGTAAAAATTTTAATTAATATAAAAGCAGCTGCAATGCCCAGCATGGCGCCGATAATACCGGCTTCCTGCCTGGCTCCTTCCGCGCCGGCAAGGCTGCTGCCGGCATAGTAACCAGCAATCATTAATAAAATTGGAAAGATAAAAAGCAAAAACGAATATAGTAAAATATTTGCAGCCTTGATCTCCACCTCAACCCGATCCCCGATGCGTGCCTGGGAAAGATTTACTGCTTCAAGGGTGCGAAAATCCGCTCCTGATGAATCGCATAACGTACAGTTGTGACATTTGTCGCTCTTTTCCATTTGCACGGTTACGCGTTCATTGTTACTTGCAATTACTATACCTTGTTCAATCATATCGTGACTGGCGCTAAAAGATGTTTTTCTGAAACAGGGGGCTAGCGTTCTTTTCCAGGCTAAATAAAAAAAGAAGGCAAATAACCCGCAAAATATTAAAAATAAATTAAGCAAATAATAACAAAATACAAAACGTTTTCCTTCATTGTTTCATTTAACATGCAAAAGAGGGTTTATGTTCCGGTAAAGCCCCTGTGTTTTTGCCTGACTGCCTAAAATTGCATATAAACATGAACTGATATTCAAGTTCACCACCAGCTAAAGAACTGTAATCAGTCTTTAAATATATTCCGCCAGTTCCAGAATAACGCCATCGGGGTCATAAAAATACAACAATGTTTTTTCGCCGGCATCATGTTTAACCACCTGTCCCGGCACGGTTACCGGTTCACCGATCATTTTTACCCCGGCAGCTTGAAATTTTTTCACCAGCGCCGGCAAATTTTCTACTCGCAAGGCAATATGACGCAGCCCGATAGTGTTGGCAACAGAATTCTGTGGAAGGGCTGTTCCCCGCGGTATTTGATAACACAACAATTCGATGCGAGGTTCGCCTCCTGAAGCAACAATATAAACAACATCTGCGCTTACACCTTTTAAACCGACAACTTTTTCTATCCATTCCCCTTGTAAATGCGCGCGCCGAATTTCTTTAAAACCCAGCAGCCCGGTATAGAATTGCACAGAACGTTCCAGGTTGGCAACAACAATATTAATATGATCAATAGCTTTTATCACACCACGTTCTCCCGGTTCTGATAATAAAAAAAACCAGCTTGATAATATTTAAAAAACGACAAGGCTCCAGATTATATAAATGGCCGTACATCGGTAACGATCATCCCGGCCAGTTGCGCGGCCCGGATACCTGCATCGCCATCTTCATAAACCTGACAGCAATTTGGCTTTATATTCAATCGCCGGGCAATTTCCAAAAATATTTCCGGTTCCGGCTTGGGTTTAATTTTATCATCAGCGGTAATGATAACCTGAAAAGAACCTTCCAAACCGATTGCTTTCAAAGTATTCATCACATTAACCCTGGTGCCGCCGGAAGCAACAGCCATTGGCAATTTTCCGTAACAAGCCTTGACAATATTTACGATAGGAATTATCGGCTGGGCATTGATTAACTTGTCTTTCACAAAATCATTTTTGGCTTTGGCAACAACCTGGGGTTCAAGATTGCGATTAAACCGCTCATTAAAAATTTGCACAATTGTTTCGGAAGGGATGCCGCTTAGCTCTTTTAAAAATTCCAGGGGGCAATCCGAACAAAACAGGGTAAAGGCATTGCGCCACGCCTGCCAGTGAATTGGCATGGTATCGGCCAATGTTCCGTCACAATCAAATATCAAACCTGCTGCTTTGGGTGATACCTCTAACATGAAGATCCTTTTCTACTTGATAATAAATGAACAAACGCCTGGTGGCCGCTATTGCCAGCCAGGTAAAATATTGGTCAATTTACTAAATTTATTTCTTTTTATACAGAAATTTATTATTATATTACTATATACCTGTTTAATTTTTTTAGCTCTGCTTGTAATGAATTATTTTTAAAATAGTTTATACTTGGCAACTGCATTTACAATCGACAGTTTTTTATTGTACATTTCTTTAATAACTGGTAAAATGCGCGATTGCGTAAATTTATAATCAATATATTTATAATTAATTCACGACAAGACCAATTTCCCAAACGGGAAGAAGGAGGTTCAATGTCTTTAAAAAAAGTCGTACTTGTTTTTGTAGTATCGCTGCTGGTGTGCTTTGCCGGTTGTTCATTTCTCTCCAAACCGGCAGCAGAGATCAAGGTACCGTATCTGTTCAGCAGCAACATGGTATTGCAGCAGGGCATTGCCGTGCCGTTTTGGGGCAAAGCGACCCCGGGCGGCAAAGTAACTGTGGTTGTAGACAAGGTGAAAAAATCTGTAAAAGCAACCAAAGATGGTACATGGCAGATCGATTTTCCGTCCATGACCGCCGGCGGGCCAATTACTGTGCAGATTATTGGCCAGGACACGATAACCTGCAACAATGTGATGATTGGCGAAGTGTGGATTGGTTCCGGCCAATCCAACATGGAAATGCCGGTAGCCGGCTGGGGAAAGGTTAGCAATTACCTGGAAGAAATATCGCAAGCCAATTACCCGGACATCCGCTTGTTCAGCGTGGAACGTGCTCTGAGCCCCATACCGCTGGATACAGTAATGGCTACAGAATGGCAGGTTTGCAGTCCGCAAACCATACCTCAATTTTCTGCTTCCCTGTATTTCTTTGGCAGGCATTTGAATCAAAACCTAAACATACCAATTGGCCTGATCCATACCTCATGGGGGGGAACCCCTGCTGAAGCATGGACTAGTGCAAAAAGTCTTGAAACACTGGAAGACTTTAAAGTAATCATCGATTCCATGAAAACAGATGCAACCACGCTTGAGGAGCAGCGCAAGGACTATGAACAAAAATTGGCAGCATGGCAAAAAATGTTGCAAACCAGAATCGAAGAGGCTCGTCAGGGCAGCTCCGGCTGGGAATCACCCGATATGGATACTAGAGACTGGAAATACATGAATTTACCCGTATTATGGGAACAAGCCGGATTACCCGGGTTTGATGGAATTGTCTGGTTCCGTAAACAGGTAACAATTCCACAAGAATATTCGGGCAAAGACCTGACGCTGCACCTTGGGGCAATTGATGATGATGATGTTACCTGGTTCAACGGCGTCAAAATCGGCGAAATTGCCGGTTATAACAAACCCCGTAATTATACAATCCCGGCTTCTCTGGTTAAACCCGGCGTTAATGTTATTGCTGTGCAGGTACTGGATACCGGCGGCGGCGGTGGTCTTGGCGGCGCTCCAAATGAAATTTGTATAACAGCGCCGGGCAGCAAAACAATTGCGCTTAACGGTATCTGGCAATATAAATCAGCAGTAGAATTGCAATCCATGCCGCCCATGCCTCGATCCCCGGAATCGCCTTTACAGCCGGTTGTTTTATACAATGCTATGGTCAATCCGCTAATCCCCTACGCCATTCGCGGCGCTATTTGGTACCAGGGCGAAAACAATGCCGGACGAGCTTACCAGTACCGCTCGTTATTCCAGACCATGATCAATGACTGGCGCGCCAATTGGGGTCAGGGTGATTTTCCGTTCATCTTTACCCAGCTTGCCAATTACATGGCAGTCAACCCCCAGCCCGGAGAAAGCGAATGGGCGGAACTACGTGAAGCGCAGTTGATGGCTCTGACCCTGCCCAATACCGGCATGGCAGTTACCATTGATATTGGCGACGCTATCGACATTCATCCCAAAAACAAACAGGATGTTGGCAAGCGCCTGGCTTTAAATGCACTGAATAAAGTATATGGCAAAACTGAAATTGTTCCTTGCGGCCCGATCTATAAATCTATGACTGTTGAAGAAAACAAAATCCGTCTGACGTTCGATTACGTCGGCAGCGGGTTGACAGCCAAAGGCGATGAATTGCTGGGCTTTGCCATTGCCGGCGAAGACAGGAAATTCGTATGGGCCGATGCGGTTATTGATGGCGAAACTGTAGTGGTAAGCAGTCCTTACGTTACCGCCCCGGTTGCTGTGCGTTATGCCTGGGCGAATAACCCGATTTGCAATTTCTTTAACAAGGAAGATTTGCCGGCTACACCATTCCGTACTGATGACTGGCCGGGAATCACTGCAAATAACAAATAATCAAATTCGATCATAACAGACTTGAGAACCCGTCCCGGTTTTAAAAAAATCTGGACGGGTTTTTTTATACCTCTTTTTGAACTGATGAATCAGACCTGGAAATTTAATAAATTGCCAAACGATCAAGGATTTGTCGAAAGATTGGTTACCTGGTTTTTGTTTTAATGACGGCCTGGTTTATAAAAATATCTAGTTCTCCGGGTGCATTGTAAAATGCAGCAATAAAAAAATTTTTTGTCAAAATGAAATAAAAAACTTGACAATTCCTGTTTTATCATATATATTGTATTTATAACAAGGCATGATGTATATATATAGTGTTCCAGGGCAGGGAGGCGTTTACCCGGGAACAGGGTTTGGTTTTGTGTGTTTTTTATATTGTAAATTGCCGAACCGCAATGTTTAATTAATGGCAAGGAGCAACATTCTCTGCCGGGTAGTATTTACTAGAGACGCTATTAAAAAACAACAGTCAGCCTCTTAGTGTCGGGCGGGATTAATAATGTGGAGGAGAAACAAATGAGTGTAGCGCTAAAAACCTTCAGAAAAATCGTAAAGCGAAACGGCGCCGTAGTCGATTTTGATTCGCAAAAAATTACCAACGCTATTGCCAAAGCCGGACAGGCAAGCGGAGAATTTGAACCAGCAACCGCCACTTTATTAGCGATAAAAACTTTATCCCTGGCGCAATATATGTTAAATGACAACATTGTAACTGTTGAGCAAATTCAGGACCTTGTTGAAGAAGTATTGTTAACCTCCCCATATAAAAAAACCGCCAAAGCTTATATTATTTACCGCGAACAGCACGCCAAAATGCGCGAGATCACTTCCAAATTCAATGTCGATCTGGTCGATCAGTATTTAACCAAGACCGATTGGAAGGTGCAGGAAAACAGCAATATGAGTTTTTCTCTGCAGGGTTTAAACAATTACATTTCCGCCGAAGTAAGCAAAATTTACTGGTTAAACAATATTTATCCGGCGCATATTCGTGAAGCGCATTTGAATGGCGATATGCATATCCATGACCTGGGTGTGCTGAGCGTATATTGCGTTGGCTGGGATCTATACGATCTACTGTTGCAAGGCTTTAAAGGCGCTTCAGGCAAGCTGGAATCGAAACCGGCCAAACATTTCCGCAGCGCGCTGGGGCAAATCGTTAATTTCTTTTACACCTTGCAGGGAGAAGCTGCCGGAGCGCAAGCGTTTTCCAATTTCGATACTTTATTAGCCCCGTTTATCAAATATGATAACCTGACTTATACAGAAGTAAGACAAGCGCTGCAGGAATTTCTGTTCAATGTCAACGTGCCCACGCGCGTCGGTTTTCAAACCCCGTTTACCAATGTGACGCTTGACCTCACAATTCCATCTTATTATGCCGATCAGGGTGTGATCATCGGCGGCGAAGTGCAGGACAAAACCTACAAAGAGTTTACAAAAGAGATGGATATGTTCAACCGCGCCTTTTTGGAAGTGATGCTGGCGGGCGACGCCAAAGGCCGGGTATTTACATTCCCCATTCCTACTTATAATATTACTAAAAATTTTGACTGGGACAACCCGAATCTGGACTTGTTATGGGAAAGCACGGCAAAATATGGCTTGCCCTATTTTGCCAATTTTGTCAATTCCGACATGAACCCCGAAGACGCTCGCAGTATGTGTTGCCGTTTGCGCATCGATAACCGCGAACTGCGCAATCGTGGCGGCGGCTTGTTTGGCTCTTCGCCGCTTACCGGTTCAGTTGGTGTGGTTACCATTAACCTGCCCCGACTGGGTTACCTGTCATCGACCGAAGAAGAATTTTTTGATCGTTTGAATGCACTCATGATCATGGCCAAGGACAGTCTTGAAACCAAACGCAAAATACTGGAACGTTTTACCAACGACAACCTGTATCCCTATACCAAATTTTACCTGCGCAGCGTCAAGCAACGTTTTGATCAGTACTGGAAAAACCACTTTGCCACCATCGGCATTGTTGGCATGAATGAAGCCTGCGTGAATCTGTTTGGCGAAAATATTGGTACCGAACCGGGCCGCCAGTTCAGTTTGCGTGTGTTGAATTATATGCGCGACAGGCTCGTGGAATTTCAGGAAGAGACCGGCAATAATTATAACCTGGAAGCTACCCCGGCGGAAAGCACTTCGTACAGGCTGGCCAAACTCGATAAAAGCAAGTATAGCAATATTATCAGCGCCATTGATCTGGAAAACAAAGCCTGCGTCGCGCCGTTTTATACCAATTCCTCGCATCTGCCGGTCAACTATACCGATGATGTTTTTGATTTGCTGGACTTGCAGGATGAAACGCAAACTCGTTATACCGGCGGCACTGTAATTCATCTGTTCCTGGGCGAACGCATCAAAGATACCGAATCCCTGAAGAATCTGGTGCGCAAAGTTTGTAACAACTACCGCCTGCCCTATTTTTCCATTACCCCGACCTTTAGTGTATGCCCGAGCTGCGGTTACCTTGATGGCGAAAAGGATTTTTGCCCCAAATGCGCACAAAAATGTGAGATCTATTCCCGGGTGGTGGGATATTTGCGCCCGGTAGGTCAGTGGAATGACGGCAAACAAGAAGAGTTTAAATTACGAAAGACAATAACCGCATGAAAATAGCCGGATTACAGAAATTTTCATTAATCGATTACCCCGGAAAACTATCGGCAGTGGTGTTTACCCAGGGATGCAACTTTCGCTGTCCGTTTTGTCATAATCCCGAACTGGTATTGCCGGAGCAATATGGCGAGTTGCTGGCATTGCCTGACTTGTTCAAGTTGTTCGAAAAACGCCGCCAGCAATTGGATGGTATTGTTATTACCGGCGGCGAGCCAACCTTGCAAAATGATTTAGCAGATTTTATCCGCGATATTAAAAAAATGGATTACCTGGTAAAATTGGATACAAATGGCAGCAGACCGCTGGTTCTAAACGAGTTGTTGCGTGAAAAACTGGTGGATTATATTGCAATGGATATTAAAGCTCCGCTGGAAAAATATTCGGCGGTCTGCGGCGTCGAAGTCAAGCTGGACGATATTCGTAACAGTATTGAAATTATCAAAAATTCCGGGGCGCCCTATATGTTTCGCACCACGGTAGTAAAACGATTTTTAACAATTCACGACCTGCTGGAAATTCAAAATCTGGCCGGTGATCCGAGCCATTACCGGCTGCAAAATTTTAGCTTTGATGTCAAAGTACTGGATGACAATCTGCGCGACTCCCCCCAGTATACGGATGTGGAAATCCAGAATTTTCAAAGATACCTGGCCGAACCGGAATTGGCGCCATTGCTTTAGGGGGCAATGTTTTTATTTTTTAAAAATCTAAATGCAAAACCGGGCTGTACCCTCTGGATTATCAATCTGCTACGCATCTGAATTTATGCAAGTTTTTACAAAGTTTAGCTGCGTAGCAGATGACCGCTGCGTCTATCCGCATTCATTTGCGGCTAATTTAGCGCCCGCTGCGCCCGATAGACGCAGATAAACACGGATCACGCCGGGGTTCCCATCCCGGTGCGGAAAATGATCCAGGGTTTCTTACCCAGGAACAAGGGGCTTTTGCCCCTTGTCTTTAACGAGCATGAAAAAGTGTAGCTCACCTCTCCGCAAATAGTGCAAATGCCCGGTCAGGTTCAAAGTTATAGCCATTTCTTAATAGCAAACCCATACCCCTGGTGGCCCACACTTATTGATCGAGCCGGGGCAGTGCCCTTTTATAGAGGGCTGTATCAAAAGCCTCAATTTATACAAGGTCATTCAAAATACAATGTATAAATAACAAACTTGTCATTTCGAGCGAAGCGAGAAATCTTGTTTTTACAATATGTTAAATACGAAAGATTCCTCGTCGCTTCGCTCCTCGGAATGACAAGAAGGGCTTTTTTTCATACTTGTAACCTATTTTATATTTTTGGGCTTTTGATACAGCCCCTTTTTTCGCTCTGGGTCCTGGCCCCGGCGCGATCACAAACTCTATCCGGCGTCTGTTTCACCGGGCTGTTTATTCTTTCCAGAATTTAATATGTTTTATAAAAATTTCTTTGTAAATTTATCGGCCAGAATAGAAATTACATGAACCGGCTGGCTATTGACCCGGTAAAAAACCGGGGCAGCAGGGATAATGTGTTCTGCTATTTTGACGGTAGAAAAACAACCGTCCCCCGGACGTTATATCAATATTATACTTTAGAATCATGGAATTTCTATGCCCTATATCGGTGAACTGGCTGCTTTAACCGGCGCATTTTTTTGGGGAATCTGCTCTCTGCTTTTCGAGTCTGCCACCAAACGGATTGGCGCAACAATGACCAATCTGATCCGACTTTTTATGGCAACTTTGTTATTAAGTGTCAGCTATTTTATTTCCACCGGCGAATTTTTTCCAATGGGCGCAAGTTCCGGTAATTATCTATGGCTGGGTATAAGCGGCATTGTCGGCCTGGTCATTGGCGATGGCGCATTATTCAAAAGCCTGTATATCCTCGGCTCACGCCGCACCATGTTATTGATGTCGATTGCGCCGCCCGTCACCGCAGCCCTGGCCTGGATTTTCCTGGGAGAGACGCTGGGATGGCTGGCTATTGCCGGAATTTTTATAACCATATCTGGTGTTTTTTGGGTTATTAATGAAAAAGTAGTAGCGGAACAAACCAATGGCTCCAAATTCAAGGGGGTTGTCTACGGTTTGATAGCTGCCCTGGGGCAGGCAGCAGGTCTTGTGCTTGCCAAATATGGGCTGGGAAATAGTATCTCCCCTTTAGGGGCCACATTACTGCGTATGGCGCCGGCTACAATCGTTCTGGCAATTGTTATGTTGCTAACCGGCAAGCGCCATAAAATAATCCCGGCGCTCAAAAATAACCGGACTATGCTTATCACTTTGGGCGGCGCTGTTTTCGGGCCCTTTTTGGGTGTTTGGCTTTCTATTGTGGCTATTAAATATACCGAAACCGGTATTGCCTCAACCCTGCTGGCTACTGTGCCGGTGCTGATTTTACCCATGATCGTGATTGTTTACAAAACCAAACTATCCCTGCGAGCTGTTGGCGGCGCAGTGATTGCAGTGATTGGCATAGCCTTGCTTTTTCTTCATTAAATGCAGCGCTGTATATTGCCGACAACCAGGGGTATGTAGAGATAATTTTAATCAATATATCGACAAAGGGAACATTTTTTTGTTAAAAATTGTTATTTTCTAGCGCTATTTTCATTATCGGCAGAACTTGTTATGAAAAGCAGAGTATAATAAACAAACAGAAACAGGGCGATATAAATCACTGCACATCCATCAAGAATTGAAAAGGATATGCACTATGGGTAGAATACGACAATTATTATTCGTCCTTGCAATTTTTCCTTTCCTGCCTTTTTGCCCGGCTTTTGCCGATATTTTTGCCGACAGTGCGCTAGTCGTCAACAATACCACAAATGTATATCCCTCCGAGTCTAATCCTTTTCCAGCATCCGGCAGCAAACAAGCGCTGCCAATCAAAAGCCTGCCGGGTAGTGAAATAATACTCAAACGCAATTTAAATCGTCTCTCTTTTATGGGGCATGGTCGCTATCTTGATAATTATTCATCATTAGCACAAATGTTTCAAGATATCAATATGTACCCCGAAGAGAGTAAAAACAAAATTTTTTTGCTAGCTGTCGGTGGCGGCATTGCCGGCGAAGCATTAAAATACAGCCGTCGGGAATTATCAAAACGAAATATGGGTTTTATCTTTCCAAATCTTTCCGGGTTGAATATGTTGTACCGGCTGGCAAAAATACGCGGTAATTTGTTGCTGCGCTTTTCCAATACGGACAGAATCGCTATCCTTTCAGCCTTTAATGGCCGTATTTCAGCCATACTACATGAGAACAATTATGCAAAACAAAAAAACCTGGCATTTCAGCCTCTTTCCGGCTGCCAAATTTTTTATTTAAACACCAGCTATCCAAACCGGTGTTATCATGAATTGGGTGTTGCCGCTTATTATAAAAAGATCCATTTGAATTTCAACTTTATCAAAAATTTTACTTTCCCGGAACGGACCCGACTATCGGTTACATCTTTTATTACGATCTGATTTTTAAATCCTTTTTCTTTCAGTTAATATATAAATACAAGCCATTCCATTTACACAATAAAACAATTTTTTTTGTCATTAATCGACACAACATCAACGTTAATTCACTTTACAGATTATAGTTATTAAAAAACCGACATAACTAAAAAAGAGGCTGATATGGACAAGACCCGAAAAATTAATCAAGTCTATAAAAGCATACCAACCCTGGAAGGCGCGGGAGTGCACCTGAAAAGAGCCTTCGGCAACCGTGACCCGGAGTTGCTCGATCCTTTTCTGCTACTGGATGACTTTCATTCTACCAATCCCGATGAATACCAGGCGGGATTCCCCTGGCATCCGCACCGCGGCATCGAGACCATCACTTATATGCTGGAAGGCAGCCTGGAACATGGCGACAGCCTTGGTAACAAGGGAATTATCCAGCCCGGCGATGTGCAGTGGATGACCGCCGGCAGCGGTATTATTCACCAGGAGATGCCCCAGGGCGATAAAAACGGCGCAATGTGGGGCTTGCAGCTTTGGGCAAACCTGCCTGCAGCCCATAAAATGATCAATCCCCGTTACCGTGAAATTAAAAGCGGGGCGATTCCGGAAATTACCACCCAGGCCGGAGTAAAAATCAAGATCATTTGCGGTATGATAGAAGGCATGCCGGGCCCGGTGCGGGATGTGGTGATTGAACCGGAATACCTTGATATTACCATTCCCCCGAATACCACCTTTTCGCACCCGGTTAAAAACAGCCACACTGCCTTTGCTTATGTTCTCAGTGGCGCCGCTTTATTCGACAAGGAAAGTGATTGCTGGGCCCGCCAGGAAATCGGCGCCGGCTATATGGATTTACAACGGAACTGCCTGATTAAAAACGAAAGCCTGGTTATCTTTGAAAATGGCGATCATATTATTATTACAACTGTTGCTGACCCGGTGCGTTTTGTGCTAATTTCCGGCAAACCGCTGCACGAACCGATTGCCTGGTATGGCCCTATTGTTATGAATACCCGTGAAGAATTACGTATTGCTTTTGACGAATTCCAGAACGGTAAATTTTTAAGAATATCGGCAAAGGATAGCCGGTGAACCGGTGAGGCTTGCATCAATTTATCGTACAAAACAAATGCTGAAAATTGACAGGACGTGAAAATTTTTGCATGACTTTCCCGGTTTGTTCTGCGAAAAACACCGCCCCGATCTGTTTCTTGGCGGTTGCACCAAACGCATCCATCGCTTGAATGGCCGTATTAAATGGCTTGATGGGCTGTGTCCTTTATTGTTTTTGTGCTTGCTTTCCTTAAAATAATGTTATAATTTCTACAATTATTTCACTTTTATCACTGGCGAATTCCTGCTGCTTGTCCGTATAATAATTTGGGGGAGAACATAATAACCTGTTATTCAGAATGGCATTGAAAGGAAAGATGATGCATAAAACAATATATTTCCTGATTATCCTGGCATTTGCCGGCTTGACATCTGCATTAGCCAATACCACTAAAGTAACATTAGCTGCTGATTACCAGGGCTGGGGATGGGATGCCTGGGTCATGGAAAACGACTTGATAACAATTGCAACAGTGCCAGCTATTGGAGCGCGAACCATGCAATACGATCTGGGCGGCCACCCATCCATGTATGTCAATAAAAATGAAACAGGAAAAACTTATACCCCTCTCAATGATAATAGCTGGCCTAATTTTGGCGGTTTTAAAAACTGGCCGGCGCCGCAAAGCATTTGGAACTGGCCGCCTCCGCCGAATCTTGACCATGGTCTTTATACGGCTAAAGTAATTGCCAACAAACCGGACTCGGTATCTTTGCAAGTTACCAGTCCCATAGAAGAATGGGACGCCCCCGATATACAGTTCAAACGGATAATGACAATATACAAGGGCTCAAGCCGTGTAAAAGTAGACCAGACGATAATTAACAAAGGCAATACTGAACAAAGCTGGAGTATGTGGGATATTACCCAAATGCGTGTTATGCATACCGGGAAAAGGGATTACAGTAATTTTTGGGTTTATTTTCCAATCAATCCAAACAGTATTTGGGGAGATGACGGGGTTCGGTGGGATAATAATTCAACTGCCTGGGTTGGCGAGGTTGCCCCTGGAATTTATGGCGTGCAATTTAAAAATGAAGGGAAAAAAATCTTTGCCGATTCCGACCGGGGGTGGATATGTTATGTTGATGAACTTGATGGTTATACCTATGCAAAAACCTTTACAATTTACCAGGGCGCCGAGTATCCGGATCAGGGAGCACATGTTGAGGTGTGGATTGACAGTGAATACCTGGAAGTTGAAGTAGTTAGCCCGATTATGGCTTTGCCGGCGAATGGTGGCGAATATACGTTTACTGAGAACTGGTGGGCTGCCAAAGTGGACGGCCCGATAGTTGACGTCAACAATGTCGGGGCAATCAAAACCAAACTGTATAACAATGGCTCCGGGGTTTTGTATGCAGTTTATGGTGTTTTCCATACAGGAACTGCCCGGCTCGTTTACCTCGATGGCGACCAGGTATTGGAACAGGGCTCCCCTTACAATGTTACCCCACTGGAAACTTTTCAACTAACGGAAACATTTTCTCCTCCGCAAGGCGCTGTAACCAGGGTAGAGGTTTGGCTTTACGATACCAATGGCAACAAACTAGGAGCGCTGGAATCGGTGGACTATTCTGCCCTGATAACAGGCATTAACGTGAGCAACAACGAAACGCCGTTGAAATTTTCATTGAGCCGGAACTATCCCAACCCGTTCAATCCGGTTACAACCATAGAATTTTCATTACCGGTTGCCGGAAAAACCCGGCTTGCCGTGTATGATATTACCGGCAAAGAAATTGCCCTGCTCGTTAATGGCGTTCTCAATAGCGGCACGCATCATTATCAATTCAATGCCGGCAATCTGGCCAGCGGTGTATACATGTATCGCTTGCAGAGCGATTCCGGTGAACAGGTCGGCAAAATGCTGCTTATGAAATAAATAATATGTAAAGCAGACCCGGTGAAAACCGGGTTTGCCTGAATAACTTCTGACCGAACAGATAACAAGGCTTTTCAGGATTGGTTTAAAAAAGATTCGCGCGGAATGTTAATAGTGATCTCTGTAAAGCCGGTGGTATCAAAAAAAAAGTAGGGAATTTCAATAATTTTTCTTAATTTAATAACAAACTACTAACAAATCCTATTTAAAACAGGAGCACATTAAATGAAAAAAATGCTAATCATTATTGCTGTGATGTTTGTTTTTGCGATGAGTTGCGGTCAAAAAACCCCGCCTCCTCCCTATGCAGCAGATTCAATTGAATACCAATTCTTTAACACTCTGGCAGAAAAAGTACCGGCGCTAAATCCATCAAAAGCTGTCGCTCTGGTCAGCACTAAAAATTTTAATGTCTATTCTTACGAAATTATGCCTTTTATATATGCACGTTTAAAAAGATACGCCAGCAATATGGATGCCCTGGATAGCAGCAATGTCAACGAATTGATCAGAGGAACCTCCCAATACATGGCGGAAAAGAAACTATTGGTACAGGATGCAGATGCAAAGAATATTGAGGTTTCTCAAGATTCACTAAATGCCTTGCTGGAAAAATACTATGCCCAGGCCGGCGGTGAAGATAAATTTGATGAACGCAATGCTCAATTGGGCCTTACCAAAGAGTATTTTATTGAAGATGTCCGGCAAAGTATGTTGATCAAAGAATATCTGGATCAGGTTGTTTACAAGGATATGGAGCCCACTGAACAGGAATTGCTTGAAGAATACAATAAAGACAAATATGCAACAGTTCGCCATATTTTAATGATGACCAGTGAAAAAACCGACGCGGAAAAAGAAGAAATCCGCAAAACGATGGAAGCGCTTCTTGTCAGAGCCCGCGCCGGTGAGGATTTTGCATCCCTGGCAAAAGAATACTCTGAAGATCCCGGCTCCAAAGATAATGGCGGTTTATATGAAAATTTCGAACGCGGCCAGATGGTACAACCCTTTGAAGATGCTTCCTTTAATTTGCCGGTAGGCGCTATCAGTGACCTGGTAGAAACCCGTTACGGCTACCATATTGTGCAGGTGGTTGCTCGTAATAAAGAAGACAAACCTTTTGATGAAATTAAAGAAGCCCTTGGCCGCAAATTGGCCGCCAACAAACAGCAGAATGCTGAAATTCAACTGCTGGATAAATTAAAAGCCGACAACAAGTACAAAGAATTATTTTCCCAGGCATTGTAAAAGCAATCAAGGCCGGTGCATAACCGGCCTTTTTTTAAAACAATATGATCTGGTAATTATGTTTTCTGTTATTGCATCAATTGAAGGACAATGATATGACAGGGTTGATGCCGGAAGGGGAAGGAATAAGAAGAGCGGTTCGCTGGGTCTCGACTGCGCTGCAAGACGCTTCGGGTTCAAACCTTTGGAAATTGGTGGAAGAAGCAATAACCAGGTTCGATTTAAATCCAATGGAAGCGGAAAAGCTGATGCAGTTTTACCGGGATAACAAAGAACAATAACCTCTAAAACACTACATCCATCTACAGTTGTTGAACAGAATTATAGAACCGGGTAATAACAGGGGAAAAATTATTTTTTCAGAAATAAAATCAGGCCAGTAA
>CAYNSO010000004.1:0-54020 GCA_964399735.1 uncultured Cytophagia bacterium | reverse complement strand
CAGAACTAACCGCGCCGGCCGGTTCCTTTGCATCACTTCAGGCAGCAATTCAGGCCGGCGCCGATTCGGTCTATTTCGGAGTGGGCAAGCTCAATATGCGCGCCCGCGCTGCTCAAAATTTCACCCTGGACGAACTGGAACAGATTGCCGATACCTGCCGGCAACATCATATTCGCAGTTACCTGGCATTGAATACAATTCTTTATGACAATGAAATCAAAGAAATGCAAACTATCTGCAATGCAGCCAAAAAAACCGGCATTTCAGCAGTGATTGCCAGCGATATTGCCGCCATTCAATATGCCAGACAAATTGGACTGGAAGTGCATATCTCTACACAGGCAAATGTTTCCAACCTCGAAGCGGTTAAATTCTATGCCCGCTATGCCGATGTTATTGTTTTGGCCAGAGAGTTGACTATTGAACAGGTTAAATCCATTTGCGACGCTATTTTGCAGCAAAATATTACCGGGCCTTCCGGGAATTTGGTAAAAATAGAACTGTTTATTCACGGCGCTCTGTGCGTTTCCATCTCCGGCAAATGTTATATGAGCCTGAGTTTAACCGGCCATTCCGCCAACCGCGGCGATTGCTCGCAAACCTGCCGGCGCAGTTTCAAGGTTATTGATGATGTTACCGGAGAGGAACTGGTCATCGACAATAAATATGTCATGTCACCCCGTGATCTATGTACCATTCAATTTATAGATAAATTGATTGAATCCGGGGCAACAGTATTTAAAATTGAAGGCCGGGGCCGGCGGGAAGAATATGTATACCATGTTACTCAAGCTTACCGGGAAGCCATTAACAGCTATTATACAGGTACTTTTACCCGGGAAAACATCAGCCGCTGGGAAACAGAACTTGCCGGGGTATTCAACCGTGGTTTCTGGCATGGCGGGTATTATATGGGCAGGCAAATCGATGAATGGAGCAGGTCGTATGGCTCTCAGGCCACACGGCAAAAAATTTACGTCGGTTATGTGCACAATTATTTTCCCAAAGCAGGAATTGCGGAATTTGCTATCGAAAACCATGGTGTAGCAATTGGTGATACAATCACCATCAGCGGTCCAACCACCGGTTATGTGGAAACCTGTGTAAACAGCCTGTTTATCAATGAACAGCCGACTGAACATGCTGAAAAAGGCGCTTATACCACCATTCCCGTACCGGCAAAAGTAAGGCGTAACGATAAATTATATGTGTTAACAGAGCGCACCGAGCTGCAAGCATAAACTATTATTCCGATTCCTGTGGGTTATCGTCTTTGCTGAACAAACGTGCAAAACCGGAATAGGGCGCCAGCGGAACAACCTCAAAACTAATCAGTCCATTCCTGACCAGGGGCAATGTATCGAGATATTCTCTAGCCTTATTAATATCACTACATTCCAGCATTACAACCGCTTCGCAGCGGTCGGCGCGAAACCAGATATCCCGGATAATCCCCTGCCGGTATAGTTCCCACACCCTTACAGCTTCTTCTTTCAAGAACGGCGAAAATTGTTCATCCGTAATACCGGGAACGTTTCGCTCAAGAGCCAGTATTTTCATAATTTTGTTACAGGGTTAAATATTAACAAGCCAAAAAAGGGTTACACTTTTTCAACTTTAAAAGAAAAATTAAAAAAACGGCGCGGTTTGTAACACCATTTTATGCGTCAAGAGTTACAATTTATAGTACGCACCATAATAACGCCTTCAATGGCTTTAATCTTTTTAATATCATTATCATCCAGCATTCCTTCAACATCAATGATATTATAAGCATAATTATCAAGGTTGCGGTTCAGCATATCGGTAATATTGATATTTCTATCCGAAATGATCGCTGTAATTTGCCCTACCATTCTGGGAATATTTTTGTTTATTATCAACAAGCGATTGCTGCGCGAAAAGGGCATTTCACAATCAGGAAAATTTACACAATTTTTTAAATTTCCGCATTCCAGGTAGCCTCTTAATTGCTGGGCTGCCATTACGGCGCAATTATCTTCAGATTCCGGGGTAGAAGCGCCCAGATGCGGAATACCGATAACCTTGTCGTTTTTAAGCAACTCTTCATCCGGAAAATCGGTTACATATACAGAAATAATACCGGCATCCATAGCAGCAATCAAGTCTTTATTATTTACCAGGCCTCCGCGGGCAAAGTTGAGCAGCCGCGCGCCTTTTTTCATCAGGTTAAATTTATCCTGGTTGATCATTCCTTTGGTTTCTGCTGTCAAGGGAACGTGAATGCTGATATAATCGGCATCGGACAATAGCTGGTCTATGGATTGCGCCCTGGTGATGGTGCGCGATAAATTCATGGCATGTTCAATGGTAATAAAGGGATCAAAGCCAATAACATTCATCCCCAAAGCGCTGGCATCATTTGCTACCAAAACACCAATCGCGCCGAGTCCGATAACTCCCAGTTTCTTGCCAATTATTTCCGGCCCCTCGAACTGAGCCTTGTTCTTTTCGATAAATGGCGGAACATCTTGACCGCTGCCAACCAGACTTTTTGCCCAGTTTACACCTTCTATCACCTTGCGCGAAGACAGCAACAAGCCCGCCAGCGCCAGTTCTTTTACGCCATTGGCATTAGCTCCGGGTGTGTTGAAAACGATAATTCCTTTTTCTGAGCACTTTTCCAGGGGAATATTGTTCACCCCCGCGCCGGCACGGGCGATCACCTTGAGAGATGGCGGTAATTCCATATCCAGCATGTTGTAACTACGCACTATGATCGCATCGGGTTCGGTTATATCAGGGGAAATGTCGTATAGAGTACGCGGTAACTCTTGCAACCCGATCGGAGAAATTTTATTCAAGGTCTTGACTTTGAACATAGGTCCTCCCTTTTATTTGTTACCCGTTTCAAATTTTTTCATAAATTCGACCAGTTTTTTAACGCCTTCAACCGGCATCGCATTATAGATACTGGCGCGCATACCGCCCACGGTTCGATGCCCCTTTAGCTGCACCAAACCATTTTGAGCCGCTTCCTTGATAAATTTTTCGTTCAATTCTTCAGTGGGCAATACAAAAGGAACGTTCATCAGCGAACGATCATGAGGATTGACTGTGCCTTTGAACAGTTTTGAATTATCTAAAAAATCATAAAGAAGCGCCGCTTTGTCGCGGTTAATTTTTTCTATGGCCGGTATGCCTCCCAGTTCTTTCAACCACTCAAACACCAGTTTGGCAATATAAACGCTGTAACAGGGCGGGGTATTATATAATGATTTGGCCTCGGCTTGAATTTTATAATTGAGCATGGTCGGGGTAATATCTTTTGCATAGCCAGGCAGATCGTCGCGAATGATCACTATGGTAACACCGGCCGGCCCGACATTTTTTTGCGCCCCGGCAAAGATCAGCCCAAATTTGGTGACATCATATACCTGCGATAAAAAGTTTGAGGACATGTCTGCAACCAGCGGCAAATTGCCAACATCGGGAAGTTGTTTATACATTGTGCCGTAAATTGTATTATTGGTAACAATATACGCATAATCGGCATCCTGGTCGAACATACTTTTATCCAGCCGGGGAATATAACTGAATGTTTTGTCTTCCGAAGAGGCCACCACCCGAACCGTTCCATACTTTTTAGCCTCGGCGATCGCTTTTTTAGACCATTCGCCGGTATTTACATAATCGGCCTTGTTGCTTTTGCGGAACAGGTTGAGCGGCACCATGGCAAACTGGCTGCAACCTCCACCTTGCATAAAAATAATCTTGTAATTATCCGGAATATTCATCAACTCCCGCAGCAATGCCTCCGCATCATTATTAATCGCTTCATACGGTTTGGATCGATGACTCATTTCCATTACAGATATGCCGGTTCCCTGATAGTCCAGCATTTCTGCGGCTGCCTTTTTTAACACCGATTCCGGTAACATAGCGGGTCCTGCTGAAAAGTTGTATACTCTGCCCATCTTTATCTCCTTTTAATGGTTATGGCTTGGTTCCTTATAGAAAAAAAGACCTTGATTGACCCCCCTTGTATGCCGGCTTTGTACCAGCTAAAATAAATCCGTTAAAAACACAGTATTGACCGAAAACAAATTTCCCATCACCAGCAAGAATATTTTCATAGACTGAAAGCGCCCTGCTACCTGAATTTATAATTTTTTTATCTGGAATGTATTGATTTACCAAACCGGAAAGACCTGCTTTTCCCCGGTAACCTGTAGAATGAATAAAGTGCGAACCAAAACCTGGTTCATCTGCAATTTTTACCGTGGTGATGAATTTGATTTAATCCGTCAAGATTGAGTATTAAAGATATTGATCTCTTTTCTGTTTTTGTCAATCCTCTAAAAAACTGAATTTTTATTGATTAACGGTCAACAGGATTGCTTTATTTTTTCTTCAAGAATATAATCAAATCCCGTTGTGTTGTCAATACATTTTTGTTACAAATTTGTAAAAATCTTTTTTTGCCAACAACAGCGCTCCGGCAATTATTTACTATTATATTACCAAAAGGTTTTGACAACCGTATTCAAGACTGAATCTTTTTGTCTTCAAGCCCCGGATTATGAAATCCACGGCAATTAAAACAAAGGGCCTTTGCGTGATTCCCGTTTTGGGGCAAGCAATTTTGCCCATGTTATGTCAAATCACACCAGGCTCACCCTGGCGCCAGTGCGCAAGGATTCACGAACTGCCTCGATTATCCTGATGTCTCGCAAGCCTTCCTCGCCGGGCACGCTCATGGGCTGCCGGTTGGCAATGCACCAGGCTACTTCATCCATCTGCGTTGCTTGTTGATTCACGTCTGCCAGTTGCACAAGACCTTTGGATGTGTGCATTTTTATCCCCCGGTAGCTGGAAAACGGATTCAATTCAATCCAGCCCTTTTCCGCTACGACATGCAGAATGCTTGTATTGATAGAAAACGAGGTCATTACATTTGCCAGCGCTCCGCCGGGGAACTCTAGTTGCATGATAACTGTTTCTTCAACTTGAAAACGCTCGGGGTCAGTTTTGTATTGTTGGGCGGTAACGGCCACGGGTTCGGAGCCAATAGAATAGCGCGCACCCTGAATGCTGTACACGCCCATATCCATCAAAGCGCCGCCACCATAGGATGATTGCAATTTCCAATGGCTTGATGCGGCGCGGTTTACAAAGCCTGCAGCTGCCGTGACGTATTTAATGCCGCCAAACTCTTTTTCCCGACGGTAACGCATCAGCTCACGGGTATGCGGTTCAAACTGCATCCGGTAACCAATGGAAAGCTGCACATTGTTTTGGCGGCAAGCGTCTATCATCGCCTGGCATTCCGCAACGCTCAACGCCATTGGCTTTTCGCAGATAACATGTTTGCCTGCCTGCGCTGCGCGAATGGTATATTCTTTGTGCATGGAATTGGGCAATACAACATAAATAATATCAATATCCCGGTTTTCAGCGATACGATCAAAATTCTCATAATTATAAATATTCCCCGGCGGGATATGATACTTTTCCGACCACTGTTTTTCTTTTTCCGGGGTGCCGGTGACAATACCTGCCAGGGTGACATTTTTGGTCTCCTGCAGGGCCGGCGCCAAAAGATCAGCGCTGTAATATCCCAATCCCACCAGGGCAATGCCCAATTTTTTGTCGAGTCGCGGGTTTTTCACCGCTTTTGCGGTTAACAAAGCCGGAGCAGCTATCGCCAGGTAACCAAGCCCCATTGTGCTTTTTATAAAATCTCTGCGACTGGTTTTTGATTTCATAGCGCCTCTTTAATAACATTAAAATATTATATGGTACAGGTCTCTTTATCTACAAGTCAGCCTGTTTTCTTTAATAACGGTTTCATTATAGATTTCATTCCCTTTTGATTAAATATGAAAGCATTTTGATATTATATAAACCGGTTGTTTTTAATTTGTAAAATCTTGTTCTAATTGCTTTTATCTTGACCAGGCAAAATTTTAAAAACCACCACTGGCAGAAAGGTATGGTAAAGCAGAACGGTCTTGCCAGACCTGGAATTTAGCTGACTGTTGAGCATAAAATTTCATTTTAATAATTTTTTTCTGTATATTAATAATAAACAACATTATTTTTATTACTGCTTTCGGGCTCGACAGCATTTCACGGGTATACCCCAGGGCTTTACAATCTGTCAAGCCGGGTAAAGCGTTCAATGGAACACCTGAATTTAGATAAAGCAGGTTGCATACATCTGCTAAACTCTTTCAAACTTTGTTTGAATAAAGGAGCATAATGCAAAAGACCGGACTAGCATTCAAGACGCTGATAACATTATTAATTGTTATATCGGCAGGAATCGCCTCGGCTAAAAGCAAAGCGGCAGTACGTTTCTCACATGAGCATGGTTTTTACGATGAAGCCTTTGAACTGAGACTCATGTCGTCCACTGATAATGCCATAATCAAATATACCCTGGATGGCACAGATCCGGAGACCTCGCCAACCGCAATCAGCGGTGCGGCGCCGCTCAAACTCTTTGTTGACCCCGCCAACACAACCGGCAGGGACAAAGCGCCGGGATTTATTGTCCGGGCGTGTGCAACAGCAAACGATTCGCTTTTGGGGCCATCGATAACGCAAACCTATCTGTTTCTCAAACAAATCGGTGAATTGTCGCCCGAAGGTGTTCCGCCGGGCCCCGGCTGGCCGGCGCGCAATGCTTCCACCGAAAGCCGGCAGATGATGGATTATGGCATGGATTTGGATGTGCTGAATAATACTCAATATAAAAACAAAATAACCTCCTCCCTGCTATCCATACCGACCATTTCAATGGTCACCGACCTGAAAAATTTGTTTGATACGAAAAACGGTATCTATGTGAATGCGCAGCAAAGCGGCCGGGAATGGGAAAGACCGGCTTCCATAGAGCTGATTATGCCCGATAGCAGCGAAGGATTTCAGATCAACTGTGGCGTACGTATTCGCGGCGGCTGGCACCGCAATAATTTTAATCCCAAACATGGCTTTAGACTGTTCTTTCGCGAAGAGTATGGTTATGCCAAACTGGAATTTCCCCTGTTTGAGGATGAAGGCGTAGATGAATTTGATAACATTGATCTGCGTACCGGCCAAAATTATTCCTGGGCTGCTTATGGCGATATACATAATACTGAAATACGTGAAGTATTTAACCGGGATGTGCAACGGGATATGGGGCAGCCGTATACTCGCAGCCGCTATTATCATTTGTATATCAATGGCGCTTATTGGGGGTTGTACCAGTCCCAGGAACGTTCCGAAGCCTCTTATGCCGAATCTTATTTTGGCGGAGACAAGCAAGATTATGATGTACTCAAACATAATGACGGATCGGTTACTCCCACTGACGGGTATGAAGATGCCTGGCAGGAATTATGGACGATTGCCAGAGCCGGGTTTACTTCCGATGCTCCTTATTATAAAATTCAGGGCTGTAATCCGGATGGCTCTCCAAATCCGGAATTTAAAATACTGCTCGATGAGGATAATCTTATTGATTACATGTTGAGCATCTATTATTCCGGCGATTTGGATGCACCCATCTCCAACTTTATGGGCAATACCGGGGTAAACAATTTTTACGCGATTTACAACCGCAACGGTCGTACCGGTTTTCAATTTTTTCGTCACGATGGCGAACATACTTTATTTAATGTTAACGAAAACAGAACCGGCCCTTACCCGGCAGGACAACAGTCCCGGCAATTTAATCCTCAATGGCTGCACCAGCAATTGGTTGCACACCCAACCTATTGTATACACTTTGCCGACCGGGTTTACAAACATTTTTACAATGGCGGTGTGCTTACCCCCGAAGCCTGCCGGGAACGGATACTGGCCCGAAAAGAACAGATCGACCAGGCTATCATTGCCGAATCGGCCCGCTGGGGCGGCGTCAAAACAAATCCTGCACGAACTCGCGACAATGCCTGGCTGCCGGAAATCAATTCAATTTTAAATGACTATTTGCCGCAGCGCACCAATATTGTTATTGACCAGTTTCGGGCCAAAGACTGGTACCCACAGGCAACTCCGCCGGTTTTAAGCCACCAGGGGGGAAAGGTTTCCAAAGACTTTAATTTAACCATGACAACAAACAGCGGCGCTATTTATTATACAACCAATGGTGATGATCCTCTTGATACGCAAACCGGTGTAACTCCCAAAACAACCCTGCTTGTTGACGAAAATACTATAAAAAAGGTTTTGGTGCCAACCCAAACTGTTCCTGTCGCATGGCGCAAGCTGCAAGGCTTTGATGATTCCTCCTGGCGTTCCGGCGCCGGCGGCGTGGGGTATGATAATAATTCTGATTATACCCCCTATATTCAAATCGATGTCCGGGCCGATATGTATAATGGCGTCAACGCTGCCGCCAATACCTCCTGTTATATCCGTATCCCCTTTACTATACCTGCCGGCGAATTGGCTGACTATGGTAACCTGATTTTAAAAGTACGCTATGATGACGGCTTTGTCGCCTGGATTAACGGCGTACTGGTTGCCAAGGTCAATGCGCCAAATTCACCAGTCTGGAACTCGGCAGCAACCGCCTCGCACGAGGATACCGGAGCTGAAACTTTTCTTATTTCCGAACATATCAGCGAGCTTGTTGAGGGTGAAAACATTTTGGCTATTCAGGGTTTGAACGAACATAACGGCAGCACAGATTTCATCATTTTCCCGGAACTGCTTGCCGGTGAAAGCACGGTTAACGGGGAAATATCCTCTTCTGCCCTGGCATATTCAACGCCATTACAGTTCAACACTACAACACATATTAAAGCAAGGACATTGCAGGGTTCCTCGTGGAGCGCGTTAAGCCAGGCCACTTTCGCCATCACCGAAGACCTTTCGGCGCTCAAGGTTACGGAAATCCATTATCATCCGCTTGATGAAGGCGATGTAGACGGACGGGAATTTGAATTCATCGAATTACGGAACTGCGGCGAAACGCCTCTGAATTTGACGATGGCGGCTTTTACAAATGGTATTGATTATACTTTTGCGCCGGGCACACAAATTGGCGGCGGTGCGTTACTGACGCTGGCCTCCAACAGCGCACAATTTTTTAGCCGCTACAACTTTATGCCCCTCGGAGAATACGAAGGGCAACTGGACAACAGTGGTGAAAGAATTACCCTCTTACAGGCAAGCGGCGATACAGTTTTTACTTTTAAATACAATGACAAGGCGCCCTGGCCCACCCTGCCGGATTCACTTGGTTATTCGCTGGTGGCGCAAGACCGTCGCCCTGCCGGCGACCCCGGCCAACCCGAATATTGGGTAACCTCCAGCCAGGTGCATGGCTCACCCGGGCAGCACGACCTGGCCAGCGAGGTTAAAAATGAGGGTAATCGTACCCCAACCCAATTTGCTCTATACCAGAATTATCCGAATCCCTTCAATCCGCTCACCACGATACGATTTGATTTAGCCGCGCCCGGCATGGTTGAATTGAAAATTTTTAACGTAGCGGGACAAGAGACCGCAACGCTGTTCCAGGGCGTTAAAGCAGCGGGTTCGCACAGCCTGGAATGGAACGGAGCACAATATGCCAGCGGTGTTTACTTTTATCGCCTCAAAACTGGAAACCGGATCATGACCAAAAAACTGCTGTTGTTACGGTAACAAAAGGCGCACTGTTGTTGTGAATATCCGCCAAATTTTTGCGCTCATTTACTGTTTCAAAAAACAGTAAAGAGAATGGTTCTTGATGATGATCTTTTAATAAAGGAACAACTGTTTTATTATAATGATTTGAAACAAGTCAGGTTATTTATACTCTTTTTTTCTCTGCGCGGTACAGTTCTTTGCGGATATCAAGATAAAAACAGCAGAGAACAACAGGGACGTTGAGGTTATAGAGCCCCAATTGCAGATTATAAAAACAGACAAGAGGTAATTTGTTACGCTAGCGGTCATTAGCAGAATAATAATATGATTAAAGATCAATATAAAAGCCGTTACCAGCTAATCAAAGAGCTGGGATTATTACGCCGACAGATACGGACATTGAACGAAAAAAAAGATAGCGGCGCAGCTACGGTTGAATATGTATATCCGGACAAGAATCAATACAACCTGTTGCTGGATTATTTAACGGATTATATTTATACGGTACGGGTTAAAAAAGGGACTGCAATAGAAACATTGCACGGGCCGGGCTGCGTCTCGGTAACCGGGTATAAAATGAAAGAGTTTGTAAAAGACCCGGAGCTCTGGTATCGTATGGTTCATAAAAACGACCGGGCAGCTGTAACCCGGCAAGCCAAACAAGCGCTAGCCGGCAAAGATGTGCCGCCGTTAGAGCATCGTATCCGTCATAAAAATGGTTCAATCCGCTGGGTACGCAACACCATTATTCTGTTACGCAATGAAAACGGCAAAAACTATGGCTATAACGGGTTGATCAATGATATTACCGCCCTGAAAAAAGCCGAAAAGACCCTGTTTGCCAGTGAATTAAAATACCGCTCGCTTATTAATGATGTTTTGGAAAGCACCAGGGTTGGCATATCCATCATGGATTATAAATATAACTATGTATGGGTAAACCGGGCGTTTGAGAATTACCTGGGAATAAAAAGAATAGAGGTTGTTGGCCGGAACGCCCGCGATCTGGTAATTACAAAAACCAAAAATTTCTTTCAAAATTCTGAAGAATATGCGTATAACGTGCTGGAGTCGCTGGCTTTTGATGCAAACACAAAAAATTTTGAATGCTGCCGGGTTTCCAAGAGCGGCCGGCCGGAACGCTTTCTGGAATATTACAGTATGCCAATCAAAACCGGCTTGTACGCCGGCGGACGTATTGAGCAATACTATGATATTACCGAGCATAAAAATATCCTCGATGAGGTGATTGAAAGCGAACGCCGTCACAAACAACTTTTGCACCATTTAACAGATTATGTCTATACCGTCAAGGTTGAAAACGGCCTGCCGGTGGATACCTTTCACGGTATTGGCTGCCTGGCGGTTACCGGCTATACCCAGGAAGATTTTGCCATGAACCCCGAATTGTGGATTGAAATGGTGTACGAGGATGACCGCCCGGCAGTTCGTGTGCACGCACAAAAAGCCTTGCAGGGTGAACCGGCAAAACCGCTTATCCATCGCATTCTTCATCGTGATGGTACATTGCACTGGGTCAAAAGCACAATTGTTCTGCAAAAAGACGACGACGGCCAGGTTATCTCTTACGACGGGCTGATCAACGACATTACAGAATTGAAAAAAGCCGAGGAACTGGACTATTTGCGGCAGCAACAGCTTATGCAGGCTGACAAAATGGTCACGCTTGGCATTCTTGTTTCCGGTGTGGCGCATGAAATTAATAATCCCAACAACTTTATCATGCTGAATAATAAAATGATCGCCAAAGTATGGGAAAGCACCAAGCCAATTCTCGACGAGTATTACCAGCATAATGGCGATTTTGGCCTTGCCGGAATGCCCTACTCTAAAGCGCATGATAAAATTGATGAACTGATCAGTGGCATCGGTGAAGGCTGCGTTCGCATTAAAAAAATTGTCGATAATCTAAAGAATTTCGCCCGCCAGGACACCGGCTCTCTCGATCAAAATGTTGATTTAAATAAAGTGATTGAAGTAGCAATTGTTATTGTGAATAATTTAATTAAAAAAAACACCAATTCTTTTACCGTAACCTATGAAAAAAACCTGCCGGTTATCAAAGGCAATTTTCAAAAGCTGGAACAAATTGTCATCAACCTGATCACCAATGCCTGCGAAGCGCTTAAAAATGAAACGAAACAATTGTCAATCGCTACCTTTTATCATCAAGACAAGGCAATGGCCGGATTCCAGGTTGCAGATACCGGGATTGGCATTCCCCAGGAGAATTTACATCATATTATAGATCCGTTTTTTACCACCAAACGAGAAATGGGGGGCACCGGTCTGGGGCTGTCCATTACCTGGAATATTATTAAAGATCATGGCGGCGACCTGGTTTTCGATTCAGAACCGGGCAGGGGAACCACCGTAACAGTAACAATTCCGGTTCTAAAACCGGATGAGCAGGGAGAATAATAATTATGAATTCTTTAGATTATCCGGAATTACCGGTAATGATTATTGATGATGAAGAAAATTTTTTATTGAGCGCAGGTTTTACCCTGAGTTCAAACGGTATTAACAATATTCTGCAATGTCAGGACAGCTCCAAAGTAATGGACATGTTAAGAACAACACCGGTTTCTGCTATTGCCCTGGATATGACCATGCCGGTAGTATCCGGGTGGGATTTGCTTCCGGTCATTGTCCGCGATTTTCCTGAAGTGCCGGTGATTGTTATTACAGCCGTTAATGAAGTGGAAACCGCCGTGGAATGCATGAAAGCCGGGGCTTTTGACTATATTGTTAAACCGGTTGATGATTCCCGGCTGGTTACAGCAATTCAGCGCGCCCTGGAACTGCGCCAGGTATTGGCTGAAAATATTAAACTGAAACAATATCTGCTTTCCGGTAAACTGGAACACCCGGAGGCGTTCAAACGCATGATTACCAAAAGTAACGCCATGCACTCGATCTTTCAATATATCGAAGCCATTGCCGGAACATCGCTGCCGGTGTTGATCACCGGCGAAACCGGCACCGGCAAGGAACTCATCGCCCGCGCGATTCACGACCTGAGCGGACGAAAAGGCGAATTTGTTGCCGTCAATGTCGCCGGCCTCGACGATAACCTGTTTTCCGATTCCCTGTTCGGCCATAAAAAAGGCGCTTTCACCGGCGCCGATAAAGACCGTAAAGGACTGATCGAACAAGCCTCAAGGGGGACGCTGTTTTTAGATGAAATTGGCGATCTCAGTATGGAATCGCAGGTGAAACTGCTGCGCCTGTTGCAGGAAAAACAATATTATCCCATCGGTTCGGATGTGCCCAAACTCACCGATGCCCGTATTGTGGTTGCTACTCTCAAGGAAATTGAAAAAATGTCCTCTTCCGACTCTTTTCGTAAAGATTTATATTACCGCCTCAAAGCGCATAATGTGCATATCCCGCCGTTGCGCCAACGCAAAGAGGATATTCCCTTGCTGGTTACCTATTTTCTGGAACAGGCCGCCGTTGAATTGAATAAAAAACGACCGACCCCGCCACGTGAATTGTTCACCCTGCTAAACAATTATGATTTCCCCGGCAATGTCAGGGAACTGGAAGGCATGATCTTTGACGCTGTCAGCCGCCATCAATCCAAAATTCTCTCTGTCGATACTTTTCGGGAGATTATAAACCCCAAAGTTCAGCATGGTTCCCTGGCAGATGTTAATGGCTCGGAAGCAGTCGGAATGCATTCAGTAACTTTTCCGTATCCGCTGCCTTCGCTGCGGGAGACGGAAAACAGCCTCATTGCTGAAGCATTGAAAAGAGCGGACGGGAATCAAACCATTGCCGCACAAATGCTGGGGCTGACGCGCCGGGCGCTAAATAACCGACTACACAGAAGCAAGGATTAAAAAGGGGTGCCACATTTTTGCCAGGCGCCACAAAACGTAAAAACTGTTTTAGTGCTTGTTAATTAACATTTTATAAACATTCTTTTATCAAGCTGTGCGAAGTTTTGTGGCTCTTGAAGTTTTTTTCATCTTTCCTCCTCGTGTTGCTATAAACGCAATATTTACATATCTTTAAATAGACAAAATAAATATGGCACGCCCTTTGCTTAAGCAAGTGCAAAGGTTATTAAAATTACCTTAAATGAAAAGTATCTAAACCCGTTAATGGACGGGGAATTTTGAGTATCAATATTTTCAATAGAGGAGTAACTAGAATGAAAAAGATATTAACTATTGTCTCTGTTCTTGCCCTGGTGGCGAGTACCGGTTTTGCAAAGCCCGACACTCTTTCCAAAGAAAAACTGAATATGGCTGTAAAATCCTACAAAGTCGCTTTAACTTCCGATAATGCCGGCGTAAGAAACAGCGCCTTGTACCAGATTGCCATATTGAAAACGATTTACCCTGAACTGAACACGAATGAGCTGGATCGCGTTTTGGTTCATGTAACAAATAAAGACAGTGTAAATTTCATTCGCGTTAATGCCAATTTAACCCGTCTGTTGCTCAATGATAAAGAACTGACCAACAGCGTGAACGTTGAAACAATCGATCCATCCGAGTTCTTTAGCGGTTTATACTCGAAACTGGCAAATTCTTATAATTCCAATATTCAGGAATAAACGCATACGTAACAGGTTGTAACAAAAATTGTTCTCTAACAAACCCGAATAAATTCAATACTAGTTGTAAAAATGTTGACCTTTTCTATTCCCAACCTCCAAACAGGAAGCGTCAGTAACGGCGCTTCCTGAAATTTTTTGCCACAGAAAAGGCCCGAATTTTTACAACAGGATTTACTTTACTTGCCTGACTCTCTGCTTTCGAGGAACATTATATCATGTTCCCTTTACATAGAACAGGACAAACTTTTCCCAATGTTCCTGTTATTACCCGACCTCCGATAATTATAAAGCCCGCATCATCCGCGGGCTTTATAATTTAAACCTGGTATTTCTGTCCGGGGCTGCATCAAAAGCCCTTGCTGACAAAAAAATCCTCATCCCCCGCACATTATGCTGATGTTGAGCTAGCTCCTGTTATAAAACATCCCCGGATTGATACTGATTTGCCAAGTTATTTCATGTTTATCTGTGTTCATCCTTGGCCAATCCTTTTTATCCTTCATTCCAAATTTGAAAAGGGGCCAATGTAAACCGGCAAACACTATAACTGTAACGCTAGTACGCCTCCTCCTGAAAATTGACCACCACTGCTTTTACCTGCAGCGACATTTCCTTGCTCATGTTCATAAAAAATTCCGCCGCCTTCTCCCGGCACTTGTCCGCCACATATTGCTGCTTCAACAGGCTTTTGCCCTCGCTCACAAAACGATTCGTCAGGCTTTCCAAAATTTGCACAGCTTCACGATCTTCGTTTACCAGAATGCCCCGTTCCGGGTAACTGACCGTTGAACTGTTGATCACCGGCTTTTTCACCCGTATTGGCGGGGCATTAACGATCAATGTTTTATCTTTTTGTTCATATTCAATTTTGTAGGGGTCCTGCTGAAAATCCAGGTAAAAATCATAAGTAACGCTGGAATTCACTTCCACTTTGGCATTGCTGGAAATGACCAACAAAGCAGTCTTTTTTACATTTTCCGTAAAACTGACATTTTTGGTTTCCGACGCCAGCACCAGCTGCGTCAAACCCTCAAAGCGCTCGGTGTAGGACTTTTTGGTAACTTTGTTGGAACAGCCAGCCAGAACCAACAGAATCAACCCGGTAATTACAATTCTTTTCATATCATTCCCTTTTCCAAAACCTGGCAAGAATTCATTTTTTGACCACACTAGACCGCAACCCAGGAATACCGCCGCAGTTAAAACGCCCGTTCCGGCGGCAGGGTTCCTTTTCCAGCCCCAAATTTTTTATTTGGCATAGCCCCCATCTTGAATACCAGTTCACCGCCGTTCATAATAGTGCGATGGCTCACCCAGCAATTCGTATACGCTTTGCCGTTCAGGGTAACGGACTGGATATATTTATTATCCGCAGTGAGGTTCTCCGCTATGATGGTAAAACGCTTGCCATCCTGCACATTTATCACCGCCTGTTCTAATACAGGCGTACCGAATATATACACACTGCTGGCCGGATTGACCGGGTAAAGCCCCATAGCGCTGAACACATACCAGGCGGACATTTGTCCGCAATCTTCGTTGCCGCAAATGCCTTCCGGGGTATTGTCATATAACGTGGTCATAATCTGGTGCAGGCGTTCCTGGGCTTTCCATGGCGCCCTGGCATAATTATACAGATAAGCCACATGATGGCTCGGTTCATTGCCGTGCGCATACTGGCCGACCAGACCCGAAATATCCACCGGGGCATCCGCATTTTTTACCGGCTCTACTGTAAAAAGTTGATCCAGCTTGTCAATAAATCGCTTTTCGCCCCCTATCAAGTTAATAAATCCATAAATATCCTGCGGAACAAACCAGGAATATTGCCACGAGTTACCCTCGGTAAAATCGCTGCCATAATGAGCATAGAAAGGATCAAACGGCTCTCGCCAGGTTCCGTCCGCCTTTTTGCCGCGCATAAAGCCAGGGTTGGAATCAAAAATATTCTTGTAATAACCGGCGCGTTTGCTAAATTCCACAGCCTCATCCTTTTTCCCCAGCGCTTCTGCCAGTTGCGCAAGACACCAGTCGTCGTAAGCATATTCCAGCGTTTTGGAAGCGGCTTCTGCCTCCATATCTACCGGTACATAACCATAATGCATATAATGCCCCAAGCCGGCGTACGAGCTGTGCGTAGCGCTGGCATGTATCGCTTCCCAGGCTTTATCCACATCATAACTGCGAATCCCTTTCAGGTAAGCATCAATAATTACCGGCACAGCATGGTAGCCGATCATACACCACGTTTCATTATGCGCCAGCGACCAGACGGGTAACACATGATGGGCATTTTGTTCATAGTGCGCCAGCATGGAATTCACCAGGTCATTTACAAATTCAGGTTTAATAATCGTCAGCAGCGGATGCAGGGCGCGAAAGGTGTCCCACAGGGAAAACACCGTATAATTGCAAAATCCTTCTGCCTGGTACAGGTTCTGATCCAGGCCGCGATAAGCGCCGTCGCTATCCTGATGTAATGATGGAAATAACATGGTATGATAAAGCGCTGTGTAAAAAATTTGCCTGGTTTTGTCCTCTGCCAGCACATTGATCCGTCCCAGTTCGGCATTCCATTTTTCCCTGGCCTGATTTTTCACATAGTCGAAATCCCACCCTGGAATTTCAGCTTGTAAATTACGCAGCGCGCCGGCTGTGCTGACCGGTGACAAGGCAACTTTGATGGAAATAACCGGATCCTCGCCCCGTTCAAAATTAAAAACCGCTTTCAGGGCTGCAGCTGCTTCTTCGGGTGTATTGTCAATTACCTGACCATTTCTTTCCATACTCCACGAAATAAATGGCCGGGAAAACTGTGCAGCAAAATAGATATGGCGGTTTTTTGCCCAGCCATATACCTGCCGATAGCCGGTTATCAAACTATCGTTTTCGATCCGCAAAAATGAATAGATGACCTGCCGGTTGTTAATACTATGCACCAGGTCAACAAGAATATGCGGGGTTGCCCCGTCAGCAAAAGTATACTTGTGAAACCCGACTCGTTCGCTTGTTGTCAACTCGGCCTGAACTTGCTCATCAGCCAGAAGAACGCTGTAAAAACCGGGCTCCGCTATTTCGGCGCTGTGCGAAAAACGGGAACGGTATCCTTCGTCGGGATTTTCCTTGCTGCCGGGGTTCCATTGCACAATACCGCAGCCGGGCATAATTAAAATATCACCCAAATCTCCTACCCCGGTTCCGCTCAGGTGTGTGTGACTAAACCCCACAATGCTGCTGTCCGAATAATGATACCCGGAACACCAATCCCAACCTTCCGTGCCGGTATCGGGGCTTAGCTGTACCATACCAAATGGCACAGTCGCTCCCGGAAAGGTATGACCATGCCCGCCGGCGCCGATCAGCGGATTTACATGGCTGCTAAAATCATTCCCTGCCGGTATTGCTTTTTCTCCTGCATTGATACAAAAAAACACACCCAGCAATAACCAAAACGATGGCTTCATTTTATAATCCTTTTAATTTTTATTTCTTCAACATCTCTGGGAAAAAGACTTGCGGTTACATTTAAAAATCAAAAAATATTTTGCCTCTTTCACGCGTTGTGAATTTATCGCTACCTGCTTTTCAGTTCTTCCCTGACCGCCAGACCAAAATTTTCAAACAGGTAGGGCTTTTTAAGATAAACGCCGGCGCCAAGCCGCTGCGTCTCCTTTACCCGGTCGGTTTCGGCAAAGCCACTGGTAATGATTGCTTTTTGACCGGGATGCATGGCAACAATTTCCCGAAAGGTATCCAGCCCGTCTATTCCAGGGCTCATGATCATATCCAGCACTACCATGTCCACCTTTTGTGTGCGCACAATCGCCACCGCTTCCTCACCGCTGGCGGCAGTCAAAACCTGGTAATTCAGCTTTTCCAGCATACGTCGGGCAATTTCACGCTGTTCGGCAATATCATCCACAACCAAAATAATCTCTTGATGACCCATATATTCCTGCATCGTTAATTTTCCACCGTCAGCGTTTATTTCCTGACGGGTGACAGGAAAATATATAGTAAAAGTAGTGCCTTTATCGGCTTGACTTTCAATGTCAATAAACCCCTTATGATCTTTAACAACCCCCCACACCACAGCCATTCCCAGGCCGGTGCCGCTCTTGCCCATCACTTTTTTTGTATAAAACGGTTCAAAAATTCTTTTCATATCTTCTTCATCAATACCAATCCCGGAATCTTGCACCTCCAACATAGCATAATCACCTTCAGTAACGACCTCGAACCGCTTGAAAGGTTGATCAATATAACAATTCCTGGTTCTGACGATTATTTTACCGGGCCCTGTAATCGCTTCGGCGGCATTAACCACCAGGTTCATAATAGTTTTTGAAATATGTACCGGCGAGCAACGGATATTCAACAACTGTTCATCCAGTTCAGTGACAATATCTACCTGGGGATGAAACATTCGCAGCTTGTCATATTCCAGCGATTTAAGATAATCCACAATGAGTTGATTGAGATTGGCAATTTCGGAACGGACAACCCCACGCCGTGCCAGGGTCAACAGATCTTGCACAATGGCGGCTGCCCGTAGCCCCGACTCTTGAATGGTGATAATTGGCCGGCGCAGCGGGCTTTCTTCCGGAATTTCCAAAAGCAGCAAATCAGGGTAACTGACTATTCCTGTCAATATATTATTCAAGTCATGGGCCACACCGCCTGCCAGCAGGCCAATTGCTTCCATTTTTTCAGCGCGGGCGAGTTTTTCCTTTAACTCGTTCTTTTCCAGCTCGGAATTATATTCATCCGTCACATCAATTGCCAGCCCGATAATGCCGATAATGTGTCCATCTATATCCTTGTAAGGAATTTTACTGATCAGCATCCGCCGTAAACCATTGGCGGTTTGGATGAATGTGGACTGGTTCAGGACTGGCTCTTTTTTTTCAAGTACTTCACGGTCACTTGCCAAAAAACTGTTTGTATCTTTGGGAAATAACTCGGCATGGGTTTTACCTGCTAAATTGCTGACGGATATGCCAAACATTTCCGCAAATTTTTTATTCACCCGGACATAGCGCTCGTGAATATCCTTATAGAAAATTAACGCCGGTGAGGAATCGAATATAATTTCCAGCTGCAAATTTTTAATTTTTAAAACACTCTGTAACTCTTGCAGTTTGTCGGCGCGTTCCTGTACCTTTTTTTCCATGTTGGAATAGATATCAAAATACCTGGCCATCGAGTCTTCATAATCTTGCCGTGTCAGGGCAAGATCATTGGTCAGGTGCTTTACACGCGTCTCCAGGATTTTTAGGGTCTTTTCCAATTCCTGAATATATGCTGAATCGGACATTTTAAAAAACTCCCTGTGCTTCCATCTTGCGTAGTTCTTTTTTCATATCTTCTACGATTAACTGCAAAGCATAATTCTCAATTTTCAAATAGTTACGACATTCTTTGTATGTCTCTTCATTCAGCTTCGGGGCGTCGCAGTAACCGATATTATTTTCCTGGCACAAATAATCAGAAAGATAAAGAGTATATACCATCTTTTTTAAATAAGCCTGATCGACCAGCAGGGGGTTGTGATGTAAACCGATGCTGATGACGAGTTCACGCGGCAGTTTCCAGTCATTGGTAACCGCCATACCAACTTCAGAATGATTGTAACCCAACACCTCATTCTCCGCTTCGATCAAATTTTTCTTTTCTCTTTTAGCTTTTTTCAAAACCCGGACAAAATCAGCCTGCATAAATTGATCCTCGGCGATTATGCCAATATTTCGCAACAACCCGGCAGCATATATATCTTCGCCCTTGTCGCCAAATTCACGCCGGTATATCATTTTACCCAGCAGAGCAACTGCCACGCTGTTTTTCCACAGCAGGTAACGGGAATACCCTTCTATCGATTCATCTTTATCAAATATCTCACATACTTTTTGGCTCAAAGCCAGCTCTTTAACCGCATCATAACCAACCCAGATAACCGCATGTTCTATTTCACTAATTTTGTTACGGGTTGTATAATAGGCAGAATTGGCCAGCTTTAGCACTTTGGCAGTTAACGGAGGATCGATCTGGATAATATCTTTTAAATCTTTGGCTGTTGATGATGGATCGCTGATCGTCTTTATAATATTGGATACGACACTTTTAATTGAAGAAATATCGGAATTGTTTACCAGATTAACAATATTTACCAGTTTTTCTTTCTTCTCTTCATTTTGCTCCATATTACCTTCCCGATCATGTCGTGAGTAGAAAACAGATATAAATTGTCTTGTGCCACTGTGTCTTGTTCATTATGTTTAGAAATTACCCTTTATGCTTTTTTACTGTTTTTTTTATAATATATTCGTGCCGGTATTAACCGGCAAACACTACGCTACTCATAACTTAATTAAAACTTGTTCCTTAAACAATAAAAAAAAAACAAGCAATAGACTATGCGCTTTAGAATACCGGCGTTATCTTTAAATAATTATCACGACACCTGCCTTGCTGCATACAAATTATTTGGCTCTATATTGTTTGTAGTGGGTAATTGTCTCACTATTTTAAGAACAAGAATACAGTCCTGTCAGTTATCAAGACCTGGTTAATGCAACTTTGATAAATAACATTAATTACAGTAAACTTTTGTTTGAAGAAATATATCGCCTGCTATCCATAAGCGCTATAATAACAATTGCTTGAATGCTTTTCTCTGCGTTCCCGGCGACCTCTGCGGTAAAACATAAAAAAGAAACCGCCGAGCACCCAAAGGACGCAGAGAGGGAAAAAACAAAAACCTTTCCACGTCTTTTATATTTTAAAGAACTTGAACAATGTGTTCATATTGAGCCTTTTATACTTTTAACAATGGTTTAATCGGTAAAATTACCCATAGAAAAGCATATAGAACCAATTATTTTAATCCATTTCAAAATTTAATTTTTCTTTGCTTTTTGCTGATTCAAGTGTTTATTATTAATTCCTGTTTTGATAATTATAACGAATGATTATGCCTTGTTATTCAATAATTTAAAGCAAACCTGTCAACCGGCAAGCTCCCGGATCATTAACCAGCAAGCAGCATGACCATACAGAATAAACAGCATAAAGCCCTTGACCCCGGTAATTTGAACCGGGGCAACAGCGCTTATTTTTATAAATTCAATGTTTTCATTATCTCCAGGTTCTTGCGGATCAGTTCATTCCGTTGCTGCACGCAGGCAAAAGAGCGCAGCGGATCGGGTGGTGTATTGATCGCATAATCCAGCAATTGATCTACAGTCGTCGTAGCGACATGCATGCGGGTATCGGAAGAGGCATAATAAATATAAACATCGCCGTTATCTCTGCCGACCCAGCCGTTTGTAAACAACACATTGGAGACATCGCCTACCCGTTCTTCGCCCTGCGGCGCCATTAAATAACCGCCTGGGGCATAGATAGTTTTGTAAGGCTCTTCAAGGCTGGTGACAAACAGGTATAACACATAACGCATACCTGCGGCGGTGTTGCGCACGCCATGCGCCAGTTGCAGCCAGCCCCTGGAGGTTTTGATCGGCGCCGGGCCGAGTCCGTTTTTCAATTCTTTGATGGTATGATATTTACGGTCATCAACAAGAATCTCCTGGTCGATGCAGGCATGCTCCATGTTGTCGGACAAGCCCCAGCCAATACCGCCGCCACTGCCGGCAGTGATAAAACCATCCTGCGGACGTGTATAAAAAGCGTACTTTTCGTTATAAAATTCCGGGTGCAGCACCAGGTTGCGTTGCTGCGGTGAATTGGATTTAAAATCATCCAGCCGTTCCCAGGTAACCAGGTCACGGCTGCGGGCAATGCCGGCCTGGGCAACCGCAGAAGAGAGATCGCCGGCCGGGGCGGTTGGGTCTTTGCGTTCTGTACAAAAAACCCCGTAAATCCAGCCGTCTTGATGTTTTACAACCCGTATATCGTAAACGTTCACATCGGGGTCGTCGGTTTCGGGCATGGTTACCGGGTAATCCCAAAATTTAAAGCCGTCAATCCCGTTATCGCTCTCGGCAACAGCAAAGAACGATTTGCGGTCTGCACCCTCTACCCTCGCCAACAAATAAAACTTGCCGTTCAACTCGATGGCGCCGGCATTAAATACGCCATTCACGCCAATCCGTTCCATCAGGTGAGGATTCGTTTCATAATTCAGATCATAACGCCAGTGCAGCGGCGCATGTTCCGCGGTTAACACCGGGTAAAGATAACGATCAAAAACACCGTTACCAAATTCACATTTTTCATTTTTGCGTTCTATCAATTTTTTATGCCGGGCGGCTAATGCTTTTAGCTGCCTGTCAAACTCTTCATGCTGCATAACAGACTCCAAATCTTGTTTATGTCAATTCAATTAACTTGTTTTTAACCGATTCATAATTTCAATACACGCCCTGCTGTTATGATAAGGCGCCTTCCAGGCCGATACTTTGGGATCAAAGGGAGTGGGTTTGCCTTCACGCGTCACCCGCCAAAACCATTCCCCGTTTTGTTTGTCAACAATAAAATTTTCTATAAACAGCCACGAATTGACCGAAGCATTATAAAACTTTTTATCCCCGCCGAGTTGCCAGGCATTCAAATATCCAATTGCCGCTTCTGCCTGCGGCCACCAGTGCTTGTCAAAATCGACTATTTTCCCAGGTTCCGCTTCATACAATACCGCATGATCTTTATCCATGCCTTCCTGCAAACAAACCGCTGCCATTTTCAGTGCGGTTGCTTTAACTTTATCCATCAGTTCTTCATCTTTGGTTACTTCGGCAGCTTCCCACAGCAGCCAGGAGCCTTCTATATCATGGCCAAACGAGATCATGTCGCTTTTCGGGCTCCAGTTTTTATCCAAAAACAGAATAAAATGCATGGTCTGCGGATCAATGATATGGTTCAGGAATACATGAATGAGTTCTTTGAGCCGGGATAGTAATTTCTTGTCTTTCCAGATGCGATAAAAATTGGTATACGCTTCCAGAATGTGCAAATGCGCATTCATCGTTTTTTTAACATCAGTCAAGCTGCCGTTCAGTTTGGAAACCGCAGCCGGCGTCCAGTCCCGGTTAAATTCCTCAAAATAGCCAATCCCCGCATCATCATGGCATCTGGATTCCAAAAGTTCAAACAGGTTGATGGCATTTTGCAAAACCTTTGGATTTTTATTAATTTTATAATATTCGGCAAGGGCATAAATCGTAAACGCCTGGCCGTATATCTCCTTTTGATCGTCAACGGGTTTGCCTTTATAATCCAGCATCCAGTAATAACCCCCAAACTTGTCGTCAATAAAATATTTATCCAGATAATCAAAAGCACGGTCGGCCATTTCCAGGTATGCTTTATCCTGTAACTGTAAATAGACCGTAGAAAAAGTCCATAAAATACGTGAGTTGAGAATCAATCCTTTGGCCGCTTTGGGATCAGGAATACCTTTAAAATTAATCAGTCCAAGAAAACCGCCGTTTTCTTCATCCCGTGTATTTTTTAGCCAGTAATTTAAAATATTACCGGTTAGTTCTTGTTGAACCCGCTCCGAGTAATGTTTAATTTCCATACTTGATTTCCGTTCTTGCTAATTCAGTTAATGAGGAAAAGTGAATTTTTAAAAATTTCACATAATTGGGTAAACGATTTGATTCGTAGAGTATTGGAATATAATAATTGCAATCGTGCTGCATCACTTTAAAGACTATTTTTTCGCTAGTCAGGGGAATATACTCCTCACCGCTGTCGGACACATAGAGCTGCAAATCGGTTACGGTATCGGGATAAAAAGCATACAGCCGGAATGACACAATATCGCGGGGCAAATGATAGGTAATGCTGGCATCCTTTTCTGCGGCCAGCCGGTGCATATCCTCTTTGCACTCGCGTGCATGGTTTGCGATAAAAGAAATCACTCCATTCTCAGCATAAATATAACGGCTGTCCTGCATTTCATCTACAAGGGTTAAATGTTTTATTCGCCCGGCTTTGACCTGGTTTGAAGGTAAGGAGCGACCGGCTGCATTTTTTGCTATAACCCGGTAATAGTAAGAAACACCGGTCTTGGCCGTTTTATCGGCAAACAATGATGAATTTTGCACCCAGGCATCATTCACGTTTTGAGCCACTGTTGTCCATTTTCCGCCAAGACCGCATGCCCGTTCTATATCGTATAAAGTAGCGCCGGCCGAGCCTTGCCAGGATATAGCGGCTACATCCTCAATCGGCAGCAATACCGGCGGATCAGGAACCTTCTGCACAGGTAACGGTATATTGTTTATTTCAAATGCTTTACGACGAATTTCTCTTAACAATTTGCGTTCATCATAATTTGGGGCCTTGGCAAAACCCGGCCAATGGCAGGCTATTAATCCGTTGCTGTGAGCTTCGCTATGCCAGTAAAACCCGCCGTCGCGGTTATGACCGTACAAATTTCCGATAAAGATGCCATTAATACCATTACTAATAATCACTTCCATTACCTGCTGCACAGTATTGTTGTCCACAGACGCAATATTACCAACTATACAGGCTTTTTTGCCCCAACACCGGGCCCGGTTTTGCCGGATTTGCTCCACTGCATGCAAGCCATCTTCTGGCGTATGCCAGGATATAACCAGATCGATGTTGGGATCGAGCAGCGATTCATCACGTATAACCGCAGAATTTACACCATCAATTAAAAGGTGCTTTTTATCCAGGGATTTGATAAAAGCGGCAATATCGGATGTCCACTGTGCGGGCGCGGGTAATTTATTGCCGGTCTCCCAGGCCAGAATGGCTTTATCGTTGCGATAATACTGCCCGGTATAGATATTTTTTCGATTGATTATGTATTTGATCGTTGCTTTAAAATCATTGCGTATTTCCGGGTCGGTCCAAAAATCGTCCGCAGGTTTATTTCGGAATGCCGCATAACTGTGATAGCTGCCGTTTATTTCACGACTATCAACAAACGGAATGACCAGGCGAACCCCCATTTCATTGGCATAGAATAAAACTTTATCCATAATTTTCAGAGCGCTTTCATCAAACTGCCCCGGCCCGGTTACATGCACAGGGCGGTCTGGCCCTTCGCCGGCTTGCCGGACGGTTAAAGGATACACCCGCGCTACCCGGATTCCCATTTGCCGAATTGATTTGAACACATCTACAATCTCATAATCATTTGGCAGACGCCAGGGGTTCTCCCCGCTAAATGGCATATTGTCTTCAATATAGTACAGACCCGGAAGGGTAAAGGAAATAAAGCGCAGTTCTTCTTTTCCATCAAACAACCTGTCCCCGGCAATTGTCACAAAGTTTTTTACAGTTGAAGCGGCTTGCAAAGGGGCAATATGAAATAATAACAGGACAATGCTGACAATACTCTTGTTCATAATTCAATTCCTGAATCAAAAAGAACGCTTCTGCTGCTAGTAAATATTAAAGACAAAATGTGAAATTACAACCAGGGATTATCATTATCCCCGGCGCTATATGTTATTACAGAACCTGCTATGCAATAACACTCTAACCGTCTGCTCAATTTATTTAACATAAAACACCGACTTTTCTCTGCTGAAAATTGAATTTCACCACTCACAATAACAAAATATATAAATATACCAGACAAACACTCCAGTCGGGTTACAGACTGTACTGCTTACAAGATAATCCTAATCTGGTAAAAATACAAATAGAAATTTTAAAACGAGAAATTTTCGATAAAAAACATCCGTTATTGTAGTGTTGTACAAGCTTGGTCTATGTACCAAAAAAAGAGGTTATAAAAGGACGCCTCAAACACAATTATTACAGTTTTTTATGTAAATTGTGAAACAGGTTCATTTTTCTTGAAAAAGTTGATTTTAATCAATATATTGTAACTATAAATGATTATATTTAAATAGTTAAATTATCATTTATAAATCTAAACCAGGTAACCAATAAATAAAAACAACCACGAACAGTAAATATTACAACAAACCACACAAACCAAGTACGGGAGGAAAAATGAAAAAGTTATCCTTGATCATGTTACTGTGTTTGCTGCCATTGCAGGCATTTGCCATCAGTAATTTTAAAATCAATGGCGCGTCAACATACACAGTAACCAGCGTTCCCGCCAACGTTGTTTTAACCGGCGACCTGGCCTCTAACGGCAATCATATTGAACTTGAAATGTATATGGATACCAACAACAATAACGTTGTTGACGCTGGTGATCTTCTTATAGATTACCTGATCCTTACCGACGGTATTGGCTGGATCCGTGACCTTGAATCACCCGACGACGATATTCCTGGCGATGAAACCGGCGTCGACGGTAAAATTAAAACCAGCTTTGAATATACCAAAGAGGATGGATTTCTGACTGGTACATTTATATTTAAAGCTACTGAACAAAATGGCTCCACGGCATCAACTATTCTCATTTTTAATGTGGAACCTGTGCCTCCATTTATAACAGGTAAAATAACAGATAAACTATCCGGCGTTGTCTTGCCAGCTATTGTTGTTATGATAGATAAAAAGGGTGAAGACGGTTATGGTACTACGGCGCTAACTGATGAAAACGGTGATTACATTGCCAGCGTTGAAGCAGGCGATTATTCTATTTCCACCTCAACCCTTGGATCACCTGATTATATGCCATCCGATACTTTGAATGTAACTGTTGGCGCGAATGAGACTAAAATTGTCAACATACAACTGGAAAAATTCTCTTGTTTTGTTGAAGGTTATGTAAAAAGAGAAAACAACACGCCGGTTGAGGGCGTTATGATATCCGTCTCTGCGCTTGATTATGAAAATTGGTTTTGGAATATGGTCACTACCAATAGCGAAGGTTATTACAGACTCGGCGTGGAGCCCGATTCAATGGTAGTTAGCGCCTATACCGTTCTTAGCGCCGGTTTGACGGAAAATGAATATGTTGAACCCACTGCCGACACCCTGTTTTTTACCCCCGGGCAGTCTCAACAACGTAATTTTACTGTAAAACAATACACAACCACTATCGAAGGTGTATGTACTGTTAACAACCAACCTCTCGCCGGAGTAGAGATTACTGGTATGGCATTAGATTTTGAATTGGGCTTTATGAACATATTTACTACAGAGTCAAAACAAGACGGTACATACAAGCTGGGCGTAAAACCGGGAAATATTGCGATATTACAAGCGTCTTTAGACGGCTATAGCGTGGTAACTCCTGATTTTGCCTATACGGACATTAATATAACCCAAAACCAACACCTCACCGGCTATGATTTTACATTCCAGGCAGAGGCCGGCGGTAAAGAGATCAGCGGCCAGATTACCTACGAAAACGGTTCAGCGGCTGCCAATGTCTATGTGGTTGCCATTAATGATGATGAAGATTCTAAAAACGGGTTTTTAATTACATATACCGACGGCGCCGGGAATTATAAATTTGAAAATGTACTTGATGGTTCCTGGCAAATTGGCGTCTACAAAAGCGGGTATCATACCGATCCTTACATGATTTATGATTATGTTATGACCGGCTATTCGATAACCGATGCCAACTTTGTTCTTGTGCCCGGCGAAACCGGTATTGAAGACGGCGACCCGGCTGTCGCACCGTTGACTTTTGCTCTTGCCCAGAATTATCCCAACCCGTTCAACCTGCGCAATGGGATCAACCAAACCCATATCCGCTTTACCCTCGACCAGCGCAAAGATATTGAAATTTCCATTTTCAACATTCAGGGTCAGTTGGTTAAACAAGTATTTTACGGCAATATGGATCAGGGCTGGCATGAAGTACAGTGGGATGGCCGTGATTTCTCCGGCAACCTGGTGCCTTCCGGCGCCTATTTCTATCGCCTGGAAGCGGATAACAAGAGCTTTACAAAACAAATGATCATCATCAGATAAAAAAGATCTGATTCTCTAACCTGCAAATTAGCCCTGGGTTCAAGATCCGCCACACGCGGCGCTCTTTCCCAGGGCGTTTTTTATTCAATACAGGTCTTTGCCCGGCGGATTATCTGAATAATTCATTTATACAAAACTTTACAGAGCAAACCATTTTCCGGCAGAATTCCACTTGATTAATCAAGTTACAAAATACTATCATGTTCTTCTGATAACGGCTTTATTACAAACTATATCGTTTTGATACAAGTTTTTCAAGATTGTTAAATAGTGGTACAGCGATAATAACTTTAAAGCGCCAAATCGACTTTTGATCACAAAACCTTCACTCTTTTTTATAAACAATGATTTCGCTCCATTTTTATCCTCTCTGCAACACCGGGAAACATTTTTATTAATTCAACAAAAACAAATATATAGGCATTGATCTTGTGTAGCTTTTTCCTTCATGGTCTGTCGCTAAAAAAGCGCTTTTTCTGGATGCCAACCCGGTTTCCTGTTCTTTTTATTTCATTATGGGCCTGGTTTTTGCACTTGCTCGTCTGTAAAAAATTATATTTACCGGTTTTACACCTGGTTTAAGAAAAGGGTGAATGATTCATGTTAGCAAATAAAAAAAGTTTAGCCTTTATTTACATAATCATCATAACTTGTTCAACGCTTGCCCGGGCGGCGACTCCGCCGGTTCATGACAATTTGATCTATTCCGGCAACCTGCAAAGCAGCAGCAATCAAAATCTCGGCACATTAACCAACCGGGGCGGTCAGTTTATTTCCGAAGAAGGCTGGAAAGCAACCGGCCAAACCAGCCAGTTGAAAATTGCGCTGCCCGGCAATCTTCCTCATGAAGGAACCCTGGTTGTTAAAGTGACAAACTTTGATCCGGTCACCCAGAATGTAGCATACAAACAACACATCATTAACCTGTACTCGCGTCCTGAAGGAACAGTAATAAGTACGAACCCCCAGGGCGCCTGGATGAACATCCGTACCGGATATGAATATTCATCAGGTGAGGGTAAGGCAGGTTTTAAATTTATAACCTGCCCGGACGGCGCCACCTATGAAAAACAAGAAGTCAGGATAATGGAAAACGCCACCTGGAATTTAAATACTACTTATGAGTTTAAAATAGTCTGGACACAAGCCAATATTTTTTGTCTGGTCAATGGCGTTAAAAAAGCAGAGTCTACGTTTGCCGGACAAATAGAACCGTTTCGTTATATTTTTCTGGGCTGTGACAATAGAGGCCCAACTTATTTAGCCCAGCCCGGCCCTGTTTATTTTGATTTAAAGATCTATACCTCTGATGAAATTATCAGCAGCAACGAAATAAACTTTGCCGATATTTCAGCCACGGCGGGGGTTTCCGGAATTCAACCGGAAGGTTATGGCCACGGCGTCAGTTTTAATGATGTAAATAAAGACGGGCTGCTGGATATTTTCTATACCAACGCCGGCGGGCCTTCGATGGCGGATGTTTTGTATATTAACCAGGGTAATAATGTTTTTCAAGATCAAACAATAAATCGCAACATTTCCGATACCGGCCATACTCATGGAGTGGTCAGCTTTGATATGGATAATGACGGCGATCTGGACGTCTTTATGTCCAACCAGCCGGTTGAAAACAATGTAGCAATTGGCCGCAATCGTCTCTATCGCAACGATGGCGGTTCGTTTACCGACATAACCGAATGGGCGGGCATTGCCAACGAAGGATATTACAGCCGCGGCGCCATAGCTCTTGATATAAATAATGATGGCAATCTGGATCTTTTTAACGTCAATTGGGGGCCAACAACAAATCCTTATTGCGAATTGAATGAATTATACCTGGGAGACGGCGCCGGTAAAATGACCCGCGTTCACCAGGGCACCGACGGCCCGGCTAACGATCCGAATGTAAACGGCCGGCAGGGCATTACTTCGGCCGATTTTGATAATGACGGCGATATAGATATTTATGTGTGCCGGCGGGAAGAACCAAACTGGTTGTTTGTCAATGACGGTACCGGCCATTTTACCGAACAAGCGGCTACCAGAGGCGTTGCCGTTGGCGGACGTTCTCATGGCGCTACTTTTGTTGACATTGATAATGACGGCGATCTTGATCTTTTTGTGATGAATTATACACCAGGCGGTTCGCTGGATTTGCCGCAGTTAAATGTGTTTTTTAATAACGGTAACGGCACATTTACCGACAGAAGCAGCAATTACAATATCCTGGTAAGCGGCTATACAACTACATTCGGAGATGTTGATAACGACGGCGACCTGGATATGTTCCTCATTCGCAACGATGAAAAAGAAGAGGGAACAACTCCAAAACTCTATATAAATGACGGCCAGGGTAACCTGACTTATTTATACGTTCCTGCTTTTGAAGTTTTGGCTCATGGAGCCAGGGGCGCGGCTTTTGGCGATACGGATAATGACGGCGATATTGATCTGTTTATTGCCTGCACGTGGGGGCCCAATTACTTGTTGCGCAATGACCTGAATAATGATAATCACTATCTCGATGTTCTTTGCATTGGCCCCAACGGCGATTATGGCGGTTTTGGCGCCAAAGTAAGCGTTTATGCTCCCGGCCACATGGATGACGTTGATTACTTGTTGGGTTACCAGGAATCGGTTTCCAATGTTGCCTATATGAGTCAAAACCAGACTGCGCTGCATTTTGGTTTGGGCGCAAATATCACCTGCGATGTTAAAGTAGAATATTTGAATGGAACAATCATTCGACAAGCCGGGGTTGTTGGAGACAAGCTGCAGGAATTTTCCACAATTCTGCCGGTTCCCTCCACGATGGAAAGAGTAACCGACGAAACGGTTCATGCTGTTGCCGGTCAGTTGGCCAGCGATTCAATCCGCGTTCGCATTCGCAACAATCGTAACGATACTGTTGCAAATCATCCGGTAACTTTTTCTGTAACTCTGGGTAACGGAACGCTGAACGGCACTAGCGCTTCAGTCGTTAACACTGTTAGCAATGCCATGGGTATTGCCCGGGTGGCCTGGAAACCGGGGCCTGTTGCCGGCGCAATGAACACCCTGAGTGTTACTTCATTATATCAGCAGACTCCGTTACTTAATTCGCCTATGGAATTCACAGCTATTGTGCACCCCGGTTCCGATACGCTGCTGCAAAAGCAGTCCGGCGACAACCAGTTTGCCGCCTCCGGCATTCCACTGCCGGATTCGATCATTGTGTTTGTCCACGATCAATATAACAACCCGCAGCCCAATACTGCAATCCGCTTCCAGGTGCTCACCGGCAATGGCAATATTGACGGTAGTGTAACAAAAATCGTAAATACAAATGCCGCAGGCATGGCTGCGGTACAGTGGACGCCGGGCAGCGCTGAAGGGATAAATGCCCACACATTACAAGCTGCATTGCTCTCAAATCCTGCTGTTCAAGTTGTATTCACAGCTTCCACATCCCAGGCGCCCATTAAGGAACTACGTTTAATTTCTGGAAACAATCAAACCGGCGCTGTTGGAACAGTGCTGGGCGAACCCTTTGTCGTTCAACTGCTTGATAGTCTGGGCATACCCCGCAGCGGCTTTAGCATTGAATTTCAGATTCTTTCCGGCAACGGATTAATAGATGGGAGCAATGAACACACTGTTCTAACCGGTGCAGACGGTAAGGCTCAGGTCTATCTAACTTTGGGTCTGGTCGCTGGAACTGAAAACCAGGTTGTGCGAGCTTCCTGTTCTGAAATAAAAGAGGTTGTCCACTTTACCGCAACTGCCATAGCTGATGTTCCGGCGCTAATGGAAAAAACCGCCGGCGATGAACAGGGGGGCGCTCTTAACCAAACCCTGCCGATCCCTCTGACTGTAAAAATAACCGACAAGTATACAAATCCGGTTAGCGGCCAGCCGGTTACTTTTCAGGTTGTTAACAATAACGGTTTGGTTAATGGGCAAACCAGCGTAACTATTGCTACAGATGCTCAGGGTCTTGCACGAGTTACTCTCAAACTGGGAGAAACTGCCGGAACTTGTTATGTAAATGCCACATCAAGCTGGAATAACGTTGCGGTGCCGGGTTCTCCGGCAACTTTTTCCGCAAGCGTAACCGCTTACCCGGCCCGCCTGGTGTATGTTTCTGGCGATAGCGCTACCGGCATTATTCATAGTATGTTACCGGTGCCATTACAGGTCAAAGTTACTGATGAAAACGGTTTCCCGATCAGCGATTTTAACGTGCTGTTTGTTTCGGAAAGCGGCGGCGGCAGCTTTGACGGTAATTTACAAATTCAGCAGCCTACCAATAGTCAGGGCGTAGCCTCTGTTTACCCCACCCTGGGCAACCGGGTTGGCAGCAACGTATATGTTTTTAACGCCGGCGCCTTTGGCAACGCCGGGGAACATCTTGATGGCTCACCTGTTGTTTTTCATGTTTCAGCAAAAAAATCAGCTGCAGAAAAACTGGTTCTGGTTGCCGGCAACAACCAATCCGGGCAGGCCGGGGAATTTTTATCATCCTCTTTACAGATTGCAGCCCTGGGGCCAGAAAATGCCGGCATTCCAAACCATGATGTTACTTTTACCATTGTCAAAGGGAACGGCAAGCTGGGCAACAGCCAGGTAAATACTTATACAATGAAAACCGACGCCCAGGGTATTGCAAAAACCGAATTCCGACTGGGTTCCGATATTGGCGACAGCACCGATATTGTGCAAGTAACTTCCGATAATGGATTGACAAGTTTAACCAATTCTCCACTTGCGGTAACTGCCTCTGCCAGGTATGGCCAGGCTGACCCCGCCGCTTCGCTAGTAAATATCTCCGACTCGGTCGTACCGGCGGATGGACAATCGCAATTAGTGGTTACGGTACAATTAAAAGATAAAAAGAACAATCCCGTTCCGGGTGAAACTGTTATCATCCAGGTTTCCGGAACCGGGAACACAATAACACAACCGGCACAGGTTACCGATGCCAACGGCATGGCTAGTGCACGGGTAACGGCAACTAAAGCAGGGCAAAAAACCATCTCTGCTCAGGTTGCCAATAAAAATATTACCCTGCAACAGACCAGAACAGTAGATTTTGTAGCGGCATCAGCACAAAACATTGTCATTGTTTCAGGAAACAACCAGAGCGGAGCGATCAATTCATCATTACCGGCTCCCCTGACGGTACGCATAACCGATGCCCAGGGTAACCCGGTTTACAATCATTTTGTAACCTTTATTGTATCATCCGGCGGCGGTTCGATTACCACAACCCAGCCGGTTTTTACAGACACTGCCGGTTTGGCAAAATCCGTGTGGATCCTTGGCCCTGCCGTAGGCGAACAAATAGTAGAGGTTACAGCTTTGAACGTCACCAGCGCCGCCCGGTTTAAAGCGCAGGCGATTATGCCGGCAATTGCCAGCTTGCTAAAAGTCAAGGGCGATGAACAATTCACATCCCCCGGCGCCCTGTTTTCCGATTCGCTTATTGTCCGGGTTGTAGACGCCAATCAATCGCCCATCAGCGCGATTCCAGTCATCTTTACCATAGAACAGGGCGACGCCAGTCTGAATAATTCTTCTCACGTCAACAGCGATAGCTATGGACTGGCCCGCGTACGTCTGGCTGCCGGCAACCTGGCTGGCCCGATCCGTATTAAAGCGGCAATTAACGACACCCTGTATGTGGAATTTAACTGTTCGGCGTCCATCGCTCTGCCCGATACGATTATTCATATCCTTGGCGACGGCAGCGAGAGCCCTGTCGGTTCCACCATTTACCCGCTTACCGTTAAAGTTCTGGATACAGAAAACAATCCAATTTCAGGAGTTGCAATTACTTTTACTGCCGTCAATCCCCAGGCTGCCATTACAGATCAACAGCCAATACGTACCGGGGCTAACGGCATGGCGTCGTCAGGCGCTGTATTGGGAACCAAATCCGGAACATATCTGTTTACTGCCGGAAATGATAAAATTAAAGGTTCTCCGGTATTGTTCAGAATAAAGGCGCTGCCGGATAATGCAGACAACATGCTCATGGTTGCCGGCAACAATCAAACCGGTGACCCATTAAAAACTCTGCCTCAATCTTTACAGGTCAAAATTGTAGATTCTTACGGTAACGGAGTGCCCGAAACCGCTGTTTCATTTGCGATTACTGCCGGAAACGGCCAGATCGTTCAGGCTCAACCGGTAATTACCGATACCAGCGGCATTGCCGCTTGCGAATGGCGGTTGGGAAACGTTGGCGCACAAACAATTACAGTAACTTCGCCGGTATTGCCACAAAAATCTGTGCAGTTTAACGCTACCCTTCGGGAAAATCTTTTACCGCTAATTCATGTGTTGACAGATACATCTATTGCCGAGAGCAATACTCTGGTCTTTACCGTTTCTGCAACAGACCCTGAAGGCGGCCCGGTTTCTCTTGGTGTTGTTCAAAAACCGGCGGCAGCGCTTTTCGATTCTCTTGAAACCGGACAATTCAGCTGGACGCCCAATTATAACGACCAGGGCGATCATATTATCATCTTTAAAGCCGGCGATGAAAATGGCGGAATTACCACCACAGCGGTGACAATCCACGTTATCAATGTCAATCGCAAACCTGGAATTGTTTCTACCCTGCCAAAACAAACAACGCTAAACGCAGAGTATAACCAGGTAACAAGTTTTGAAATAACTGTTGCAGATGCGGATAAAGATCAACTATACTATCGCTGGACGGTTGATGATAGTTATATCAAATCGCAGGATGATTCAACTTTTATTGCAATTATGCCCAACAGAAACTGGCCGCAACAGTTTTTTGTTGCGGTTTTGATAACCGATAAAATTGATACAATCCGCCATCAATGGAAAGTGAGTGTTATAGAAACAAAAATTGAATTGTCTTTGTTTGAGGTTGCCTCTGCTCAGGATAAAATTAACATCCACTGGCAAACGAGCAATGCAACCAACACTGCCGGCTTTTATATACAGCGGGCAAACGCTGCGGCAGGTCCATACACAAGGCGGAATGATAGTATGATCCGGTTTGACGACAGCAATGAATTTGAATTCCAGGACATTGCCGACAAAGGCTGCCGTAACTATTACTATCGCCTGGAAGAAATAACTCTGGATGGGAAATCATACACTTTTGAGCCGGCTAGTGTCCAGGTATCTGTACCGGCAAGTAACCGGTTATTACAAAATTATCCCAATCCCTTTAACCCGGCGACAACATTAAAATATGAACTTGTTTCCCGGCAATTCATCGAAATCAATATTTATAATATCTCCGGACAACTGATAAAAACCCTGTATTCCGGCGACCAGGAAGCCGGCTATCATCACCTCGTCTGGAACGGCAGGAACGATTGCGATTTGCCGGTTACCTCCGGCTTGTATTACTGCTGTATGGTCGGTGAAAAGTATCGGCAAACTATTAAATTATTAATGCTCAAATAATTTTAAAAATGGCTGTTTTGAAAAGTAAATTTTTTTTGGTATATTTTTAAATAAACATCAAATAATTAAAACGTTAGCAGGTATACTCATGTATAAAAAAATTTGTTTTTTCGTACTGACAGTATTTTTCTTTACGGCTGTCTCCGGTATGGCGCAAACTCCTCCATCACATAACAAAGTTTTGTATCAGGATGACTTACAAAGCGCCGGAACCAAAGATATTGGCGTTGTAACCAATACCGCCGGCGCTTTTGTTTCAGGACAAGGCTGGCAAACTACCGGCTCTAACAGCCAGTTGAAAATAAACCTGAAACACTATTTGCCCTTTGAAGGAACCATGCAGGTCAAGGTAAAAAATCTTGACCCGGTTAACCAGGTTAAGGACGACTGGACGATCATGTCGATCTGGTCCGATGAGGCCGCTCAATATAAAACGGCCAATGCAACGACCGGTTCCTATATCTTTATTAAATGCGAAGATAACAATCCTGCCCTTCTTTCCGGAACCCGGGCTGCATGGAAGGCGGTTTACACGCCTTTTTATGGTACAGACAACATGAAAGTGAAAAACACACCGCTGGTAACCTGGGATAAAACCAAAGAGTATACCTTTAAATTTGTCTGGAACCCCAAAAATATCTGGGTTCAGGTTTTCCTTGGTTCCACACAAGTGCTGTCAATTGTGGATTCCTTTAAAGATCAAATTGAAAATTTCTCCTGGATATACCTGGGAAAATCCAATGATTACGAAGCAATGGCCGGCCCGATATTTACAGAATTAAAAATACTTGGCCCGGAAAGCAATTATCAATTCATTGATGTTTCCAGAAATTCACCGCTGGCCGCCGACAAGCTTTATGGCGATCAGGGAATTTCCATTGCAGACATCAATTCAGATCGTTTCGATGATATTTATATAAATTTTACAAACACCACCAGCGCCCAGGCGAACCAGTTATATATGAATAGCGAAACAGGCGCCTTTACTGAACAGGCTGCCTCCATGGGTTTAAATCTGGCAGAGTATTCAAATGCCTCTTTGTATGCAGACTTTAATAAAGATGGTAACCTGGATGTATTTATCTCGACAGCAAACTCGCAAAATAAATTATTTATCAATAATGGCAGCAATGTATTTGCCGACCAAACCTCCTCAAGAGGTTTGAGCACGGCCACAGTCAATACAGCTAACGCCCTGGCGCTCGATATTGATAATGACGGTGATCTTGACCTGTTCGTTGCCAATGTAACCGGCGCACACGAACTATATGTTAACCAGGGTGACGGCAATTTTATTGCCGATGCTTCCCGGTTGTCCGGCGCACCCACCGGCGCGGTAGTTAGCGCTATAGCCGGCGATGTTGATGGTGACGGCTGGGTGGATATATATATCACCCAGCGCAATGCCCCGTGTGGTTTAATGATAAACAATAAAAATGGTTCTTTTACCAACGAAGCAGCCGACCGCAATGCACACTTTGGCAGCGGAGTTAAAGCGAATAGCAGCACTTTTTTTGATTATGACAACGATGGCGACCTGGATATTTTTGTTGCCATTTCCAGTACCTCCAGCACCCTGAGCCCTGCCACCGAAGTGTTAAACAACCAGGGCGACGGTAATTTTAACAGGGTAACCAATACGATCAATATTGCCCTTGAAAGCTATGGAGTCGTCGCCGGGGATATTGATAATGACGGTTTTCAGGATTTGTACGCTGTAAAAAATAATCGTCGGGATGCCGTTTCCGACCACTCTTCACGCCTTTACCGTAACCGGGGTAACGGCGCTTTTACTGAATTGACCGGTACCGGCGCTGAAGCAATTTACGCTGATGGCCGCGGCAGTGTTTTTCTTGATTATGATATGGACGGCAAGCTCGATCTGTATGGCGCTGCCAAAGGCAATATGTATAACGGCGTTTCCTACACAACGCTTAGCTTTGGCCGCAATCATCTGTACCGTAATGTTACAGACAACTCGAATAATTACATCAAAGTAGCAATCAAAAACCAGCAGGGAAAGATTGTTGGAATTGGCGCAAAAATATGGGTTTATGAAGCAAATAAAATAAACCAGTCAGATTATCTGCTTGGTTATCGGAATGTTTATACAATATCCGGTTACAATTGCCAGGAGTCGCTGGTGCAGCATTTTGGCGTAGGCACAAATTCAGCCGTTGATATTGTCATTCAATTGCCGGGTGAAACTCCCCGGAATTATGAAGGGATTGCCGTAAACCAGTTATTTGAAATTAATCCGCAAATGGTGGTGCCCGACCATATTTCCGTTACCGGTGATCAACAATCCGGCGTTGTGGGACAAAACCTGGCAAGCCCCATAGTTGTACAGGTGCTCGATGAAAATAGCGACCCGGCCCCCGGCGCCGATGTGGTTTTTACTGTAACCTCCGGCGGTGGTTCGCTCGATAACAGTTCCGATATTCAAAAAACAGTAACCTCCGATCAAAACGGCGCCGCCCAGGTTATATGGAAAATGGGAACCACGGCCAACACTGCCAATATTCTAACCTATTCCGTACAATATAACGGCACGCATCTGCAAGGGTCGCCGGGCACAATAAACATAACACCAACTGTTGCCAACCCGGCAATTATCACCAAACAATCCGGTGATGCACAATCCGGGTACATATCGCAGCCCCTTACAACGCCTCTGGTTGTCCGGGTAACCGATCAATACCAGAATGTAATCGCCAATCATGCCGTTATCTTTACCATCACCACCGGCGATGGAGCCATCAACCAAACGGGCACATCAACATTACAGGTACTCACCGATTCACAGGGACAGGCGCAGGTGGAATGGCTGCTGGGTTCAACCCCAGGCGCCCAAACACTCACTGTTACTTCGGTTTATAACAGCGCCCCCTTGCAAAACAGCCCATTGGTCTTTACCGCAACGGCAGAGCCCCCGCAGCAAAAAATAGTTTACCAGTCCGGTAATTATCAAACCAAAGCGATCAACTCTACCCTTGATCCTTTTCGTGTAAAAATTTCAGATTATACCGACGCCCCGGTAGCGGGCCATACTGTACAATTCAAAGTAATCAGCGGGAATGGAAATTTTGGCGGACAAAACGCTGTCAACGTACAAACCGATGACCAGGGCATAGCCAGCGCCGCAGCAACCCTGGGTACAACCGCCGGCGACACAATTTATGTGTTCCACGCTGCGTCTGCCGGAGCTTCCGGTTCACCGGTGATTTTTAAAGCGTCGGCAACCGGCGGCGCTGCCGCTGAATTAAAACAAGTAGCCGCCAGCAATAATCAAACCGGCATAGTAAACAGAACCTTGCCAACTCCGTTTCAAGCGCAGGTTGTCGATGCGTTTAATAATCCGGTCACAGATGTTCAGGTAACTTTTTCGGTAACAAAAGGCGAAGGTAAAATTAACAATACCAATACAGTAAATGTTATAACCAATAATAACGGTATCGCTTCCGCTTATCTTAAACTGGATGATACAGCCGGTGAAAACATAGTAGTTGCCAGCGTTGATGGATTGACCGGTTCGCCGGTGACTTTTTTTGCCAATGGTATTGCTGCAGCCCCGGCTCGTATCGATTATGTGTCCGGGAATAATCAGTCCGGCTCACAAGGATTGCCCCTGGCATTACCCTTTGTTGTCGTCGTACGCGATTCATTTTTAAATACTATATCCGGCCATAATGTCAACTTTAAAGTAACTGAAGGCGGCGGATTAATTGACGGCCTTGCCGAAATCACCAAAATTACCAATGAAGTTGGCCGCGCGTCTGCCAATTTAACGTTAGGCACAACCGCTTATACAAACCTGGTTGAAGCGCGCAGTTTTAATAACGGCGCCCCGCTCATCAACAGTCCGCTAATTTTTCTTGCATCTACCGGCCCCGGCGATCCTGCCAGACTTGTTTATGATAGCGGAAACAATCAAACCGGCCGCGTCAGCGCTGCCCTGCCTTTGCCTTTTAAAGTAAAGGTTACTGATGACAAGGGAATTCCGATCAAAGGTCACGAAGTAGAATTTATCAGTTATACTCCGGGTGCGCATTTTTCCGGTGAAAATACAGTTACCAAACGAACCGATAAAGATGGCTATGTCTCCGCTACCGCTACATTGGGTTCCAATTATGTTGATTATCAATTTGAAGCAGTGGCAAAATTTAATGGCGTCTCTCTCACCGGGTCCCCCATTCAATTTATTGCAACCGGCAGAAAAAGCACAGCCACGCAAATTGTCAATATTTCAAAAGCAAACTTGTCCGGCACCGCTGGCCGGGTTGTGGCCGATTCATTAAAGATCAAAGTTTTGGACGCCAATCTTGCGCCGGTCGCCAATCACCCTGTAGAATTTCAGGTAACTTCCGGAGCCGGCAGCCTGCTCAACAATACCTACACAAACCTGTCTGTTAATTCCGATCAGTACGGCATTGCCCGTGTCAGCCTCAAGCTGCGCAACACTCCCGGCATAGCAACGGTTCGGGCGACTTCCGATAACGGGCTGCCGGATGGAGAATTGCAAGGCTCGCCGATAGATTTCTCCATTACTGCCATTACCGGCGCACCGGATCCGGCAACTTGTCTTATGAATGCAACTACCAATATTCTGGCAAATGGAACCAGCAAATCAAACATTACCGTTACTCTGCGAGACGCCTTTAATAACCCGGTTGCGGATAAAAATGTCATCCTGCAAACCGCAGGGATTGATGTGATTGTAACACAACCCGCAGAGGTGACAAACCAGAACGGCATAGCTACCGGTTCCATAACTTCGCTGAATGTTGGCCAGGTAACGGTATGGGCTATGGTCGAAAATCAAATGATGTGCCGCGATACCGTGACCTTTATTACCGGCGCTCCGGCAATTGTCAGTCTTTCAGGTACAGGCCAGTTTGCAGTAGCCGGCAAACAACTACCGGAGCAGGTTGGCGTTTTGGTACAAGACAGCTATAATCATCCGGTTCAAGATATTCAGGTAACCTTTAGCGTTACAGATGGTGGCGGTTCAATCACTGAAACGCAGCCGGTAAAAACCAATGCCGATGGCAGAGCCCTGGTGCACTGGACCCTGGGCCCGGTGATCGGCATTCAACATTTGAACGCCGTGGTCAACGGCATCGCCGGTAATCACGAAATTACCGCCATAGCCATGGCGCCAAGTCTCGCCAACATTACCAAAGTATCGGCCGATTCTTTGCTTGGCTTGATTGATCAGGATTTCAGCTTTACCGTTGCCATCATAGATACACTAGACAGTCCGATTGTCAATTATGATGTTGACTTTGAATTAATCCTGGGAACAGGAGAAGGTCAGGGCCAGTTTACGTCGCCGGTATCCATACCGACAAACAACAATGGCCGGGCCACAGCAGTTTTCCGATCCGGCACGCTGAGCGGGCTGCATAAAATACGCGCGTCTGCCGGGGCTTATGGTTCTGTTGTTTTTGATTTTATAGTCGAAGCGAATCGTTCCATAACTCTGTCAAAAACAACCGGCGACGGTTCCACCGTCCGTCCCAACAGCCCCGTCAATGTTGGAGCGCTGGCGTTAAATGCCTGGGGCAAACCGGTTAATGCGGAAAAAATCAACTTTGCTGTAATCCGCGGCGATGGCGTTTTGGATAAAACGCAACCGGTTTTAACCAACGATCAGGGAATTGCTACGGTAAAATGGACTGTAAAATACGAAACCGGTATGCATCAATTGCAGGCGTCTCCCCATGAAGCGGAGGGCTCGCCGGTGTTGTTTACTGCTGTGGTTGTCAATACCGCGCCGGTTTTTAACCCCCTGCCGGAGCAGGTTTCCATCACCTGTGGCAACACCTATTCTCAAAACATTTCGGCAACGGATGCAGACCAGGATCCCTTGACTTTTGGTGTGCGTGGATTGCCGGCTTTTGCCGATTTCGATTCCACGCTCTCGCATACTTTTTTCTGGCAACCCGATGCTTCACAAAAAGGCGATCATCAGGTTACTTTTATTACCAAAGACCCATATAGCGCGGCAGATACCACCAGCATAAATTTTACTGTTATTGTAGAAAACCGCTGCCCGGTTATCACTTATTTTGAACCTCAAGACACCTTGTCCATGCCCGTCAGTCAGGATGATTATACTGTATTCTTTAAAGTATCTACTTACGATCCCGACAGAGATCCGCTAACTTTTGAATGGCGGGTTAACGATATTTATAACGGTTCCGATTCTGTTCTGACGATTCCTTTTAAAAAGGAATTCTTTCCTGACCCCTATAATGTTGTCCAGGTTATTGTTTCAGATGGCTCTTGTGAAAAATGTATTCGCTGGTCTGTCTTTTTGACTGCTATTGAATTGAACAATCTGGCCGCGGTTGCCGGCAAAGAGGGTGTTGAAGTAATTTGGCAAACAAACTCGGAAACAGGCAACCTTGGTTTTAATATTCTTAAAAGCAAACTTGAAAATGGCGTTTATGAAAAAATCAACGAATCGCTAATCAAACCGTCTGCTGATCGTAATTACTCCTTCAAGGATAATGACGCCAAAGCGGGTGTGAAATACTATTACAAGTTACAGGATATTAGCTCAAGCGGTTTTGTCACCGAGCATGGCCCGGTCATGGCGCAGGTTCCTCTGCCGGAGAAAATAACGCTCGGACAAAATTATCCCAATCCATTTAACCCGGTTACAACAATCAGCTTTGAACTGCCGTCCCCCGGTTATGTAGCTTTGAGTATCTTTAACTACAATGGTCAGCTGGTTCGCACACTTGCCGACAACCAGTTTGAAGCAGGATACCATAAACTGATCTGGGACTCGCGCAACGAGCTCGGTTTGCTGGTTCCCTCTGGTGTATATTTCTACAGAATGAAAACCGGAGAATATTGTAATACAAAAAAACTTTTATTATTAAAATAAAATAGTTATCTTGATGCCGGACAGGTAACAATAAAAAACGACCTGTCCGGCAGACTGATAACGGACTAGTCTCCGTTACTCTGCCGGGTCAATTACACCAAATTCCTGATAAAACAGACATGTTGAAAAATTTTCTGGTTGCATTGCGACCGAAACAATGGATAAAAAATGTTTTGGTTTTTGCGGGCGCTATCTTTGCTGAAGATTTATTTGATCCCCAAATGTTACAAAACTCGGTTCTGGCTTTTATTATCTTTTGCATGATCTCCGGCAGTACATACCTGGTTAACGATGTGCTGGATCGCGAAAAAGACGCCTTGCATCCCCGTAAAAAACATCGCCCAATCGCCTCAGGAAAAATTTCAGCCAAAACCGCTTTATCGCTGGCTTTGGCGCTGATTTTTATCAGCATTTTTTGCAGTTTTTATTTAAACTGGAAATTTGGCATTGTTATCAGTTCCTATTTTCTTACGACCCTGCTTTATTCTCTTTACCTGAAACACATTATAATTATTGACGTTATGATTATTGCTTCCGGGTTTATGTTCCGGGCAATTGGCGGCGCTTTTGCTATTAACGAACATGTTTCTTCCTGGCTTATTATTTGCACCCTGTTTCTGGCGCTGTTTTTTGCCCTCAACAAACGTCGCGCCGAGATCATTGCCCTGGGCAATAACGCCGGCAATGTCCGCCAGACTTTATCCGGTTATGATCTGAACTACCTGGATATGATGATCAACATTGTTACAGCATCTTGCCTTATGGCTTATGCTCTCTATACTCTCGATGCAGGAACAGTCGCCAAATTCGGCACCAGAAATCTGATCATAACTTTGCCTTTTGTAATTTATGGACTGTTCCGCTATCTTTATCTGGCGTATCGTCACAACCTCGGTGAAACCCCGGAAACAACAATTGTCAGAGACAAACCCATTCTTTTTTGTGTTTTTCTTTATTTTGTTACAGTGGTTCTTGTTATATACTTTTAACACCGTATGGATACGTGCCGTTACAACAGGCTGAAACTGGAACCAGGGATAAACGTCCGTTTCCAGGTGAAGAGTTTTTAATTTTTTATCGAAATAGACAGGCTTTTTACCGCAACAAAAACACAAAGCCTGATTTTTTATAATCATTCAAAAAACAGTAACAAACAACATGGAGCCAAAATGAAAGTACTGGTTACCGGGGGCAGCGGATTTCTGGGTATTAATTTAATTCGCTATCTTTTGCAACAGGGTATTACAGATATTACATCTCTTGACCTGGTTGAATTTGATTATCCGGAAAAAAATAAAATCAATGCGGTAATCGGCGATATCCGTCATCAGGATACAGTAAAAAAATTGATGCCGGGTGTAGACTGGGTCATCCACTGCGCTGCTGCTTTACCTTTATATAGCAAAGAAGAAATATTTTCTACCGACGTTCAGGGCACCCGCATTGTTCTGCAGGAAGCCTGGGAACATAAAGTAAAACGGGTTGTGCATATATCTTCCACAGCCGTTTATGGCATTCCAGATCACCATCCACTCTATGAAGACGATCCATTGATCGGCGTTGGCCCCTATGGCGAAGCCAAAATTTTGGCTGAAGAGGTGTGCCTGGAATTTCGGCAAAAAGGCATGTGTGTGCCGATCATCCGCCCCAAATCATTTATCGGGCCGGAACGACTGGGCGTCTTTGCTATTTTTTACGAATGGGCCAGGGACGGCAAGAATTTTCCCATGATCGGTAACGGTAAAAACCGCTACCAGTTACTGGATGTAGAAGACCTGTGCCGGGTTATTTATATCTGCCTTACCGACGAACAGACCCGGGTAAACGATATATTTAATATTGGCGCCAAAGAATTTACCACCATGAAAGAAGATTATATGGCGGTTCTTGATAAAGCCGGGCATAACAAAAAAATCATCCCCTTTCCGGACACTCCTGTTATCTACGTGCTGCGTTTTCTGGAAATGCTAAAACTTTCCCCGCTTTACAAATGGATTTATGAAACAGCTTCCAAAGATTCTTTTGTATCGGTGGAAAAAGCGGAAAAACAGTTAAAGTTTACCCCGCAATTTTCCAATAAAGATGCGCTGGTACGCAATTACCACTGGTATCTGCAAAATTACGATCCTGCCGTCAAGGTAACCGGTATTTCCCATCGTTTACCCTGGAAACAGGGAATTTTAAAACTAGCCAAAGCGTTTTTTTAACATAGAACTTTTATTCTCCTGCCAAACGTTCCCGCAGTGAACGTTTGGTTAATTATATACTGCCAGTTTTAACTTTTGCTCCGCTCAGCGCTATTCCTGACCAGTCCCGCGGTATAGAGGTTGTAAACAATTTGTGATCCATTGATAAGAATTCTAGTGCAGGCTGTAAGTAAAGATAAATTTGCGATTGATAAACCAGTGATACAATTTTTTCATTCGTTCTTTTCAAATATTGTCCATCACAGGTCAAATTGACCACAAATCATAATTTAAAGCAAAATTTATCAATGTTAATCAATAAAAGCGAAAACAGCATAACATTTTCTTGCGTACCTGCCTGAAATTTTGTATGTTAAAAGACAAAGACGAACTTGAAAATTAAGCGGAGCATGTTATGGCGCGATCAGTTTTTCTGGTTTTTATCATTAGCAGTGTTCTGATTTCCTGTGCCGGCAGCCGGCAAAAAAAGGAAGAGAAAATCCGCCTTGCTCTTGAAAGCACAGCTTCCTATCATAATCAAAAGGCTGTCGAACTGATAGATAGCTGCAAGTACAAAGAGGCAATCGAGCACCTGCGCGAAGCCATCGATATTGTGCCTTACGATCCGCATACTTTTAATAATTTGGGCAGCGCTTTTTACTACCTGGGAGAAACGGATTCTGCTATAGCTATGTATCAGCAAGCCGTTCGTTTGCGCCCCTCGTTTGCCATGGCTTATGGCAACATGGCGCAGCTTTATTTCAAACAAAAGCAATATGACAAAGCCCTGGAAGCAGCAAATAATGCAATTCAACACGATTCTTCCCGTCCGGAACCCGTTAACATTAAAGCTAAAATATACATAGAAAATCAATTATATAATGATGCCGTTAATTTGTATTTGCAATATCTTGAAATCTATCCCCGTGAATCCAGCATTGTAGAAAACCTGGCAAAACTATACTATGATATCGGGTTGCTGGATGAAGCGATAGAAATGTACAAAACAGCTATTTTACTCGATCCGCATAATCCGGAAATTCCATTTAACCTTGGCAATGTGCTCTTTCAGAAATGCAAACTGGATGACGCCAGACTGGCTTATGAGGCGGCCCTTCAAATAGCTCCGAATTTGTTTTCCGCAATGAATAATCATGGATTGATCCTGGTTAATCTTGAAGAGTATGAAAAGGCGCTGGAAACCTTTAATCAAGCTCTGACAATTGAACCCGATTCGCCAATCATTCTTTTCAACCTTTCCATTACCTGGGATAGAATGGGTGAACTGCAAAAGAGCTATGAATACATCAACCAGGCAATCGGGTTCGACAGCACTGTAGCTTTATTTCACATGCAAAAAGGCAATCTGTTACTCAAAACCGATAACTATGAACAGGCGATTCAGGCTTTTACCCGTGCTTTGCAATTGAATTCCAACCTGGCAATGGCGTTTAATAACCTTGGCAATGCTTTTTTAAAAACCAACCGGGTAGACGAATCGATTGCGGCGTTTAAAAAATCAATGGACTTGTATCACGAAAACATTGAAAAAGGCGTGTCGGCGCCGGTTAATAGCAAAAAAGCTGATATGGGTAATTTGATAAAATGGTGCAGCGATCCACATCAGGTTTATAACGAAATGGCTTATTTATACATCAACCTGGGTAAATCTTGTTTATTCGTAAATCAACGGGAAGAGGCAAAAAAGTATTTCCTTAACGCTATCCATCTGGCGCCGCACCTGGCAGAACCCTATGAAAATTTGGGTTTGATCTATGGCACAGAAAACCAAAAAGCGCTCGCCAACAATGCTTTTGCCCGCTCGCGCATGAACCAGGGTAATGATTATGCAGCCATGGATTCACTGCTGATTGCCGAAGAATTATACAACGAAGCGTTACGTTTTCAACCCGATTTCCCGGAAGCGCTGGCCCGGCTTGGCCTTGTTCATTTACAAACCAATCGCACAAAAAATGCCACCTTTTTGTTGCAAAAAGCCCTTCGTCTTGCACCACAGGATCAATATGTGTTAATGCTGTATGGTGACTATCAGGCAAATTTGAACCTCTGGCCGGAAGCGGTTGATTATTATGAAAAAGCCTTGCAAAAAGCGCCGGATTCCCGTGACGTTTTGCAAAGACTTGTAAACGCCAGCGCCATTCTGAACGATAAGCACAAAGCGAAGCTGTACCGGGCAAAAATTCATGATCTGAACGGCAAAGCGCTGGAATTTGCCGGTCTTTTTGATCCCGCGCTTGAAGAATATCAAAATGCCGCCAAAATAGACTCGTCAAATACTGAATATCTTAACCATATCGGTTTTATTTTTACTAAAAAACACCTTAATCAAAAAGCCGATCAAGTCTTCCGTAAAGTATTGTCTTATAACCCTCAAGATCCTCTTGCTTTACTGGGTATGGGTACAATATACGGTGATATGCAGCAATATGAAACCGCTATTGATTACCTGAACAGATCAGTCCAGGTAGATCCGAACAATTCACAAACTCATTATATTCTGGCCGTCAATTATTATTTTCTCAAAAATTATGACCAGGCCAAACATCATTTACAACTTGCCGGCGATCTTGGCAAGGAAATTAACCAGGATTTTCTGGAAAGGCTGGAAAAGTAATAACTTTTCCGCTTGATCAATAATTACAGGAATAGCCTATGAAAATGCAGCGCCTTGTTTTACTTTTATCACTTTTCATCCTGCTATTATCAGGATGTGGCAGCAAAGAACAACCCGTAAAATTGGTTGGGCCGGGCTCTATCTGCACAATTGTTCTGGATCTGGGTAATTATGCCGATGCTGAATCCGCTGTAGCTGCCGGCAAGGATATTAACTGGACAGATGAAAATATGCAGGATGATGCTGTCTGCCATAATGCCATGGCTGCGCTGGAACTTGGTCACTATATGACGCAGGTTTTTGGGCTGGAAAAAGCAGATATCCCTGTAACAGACGACAATAATATGCCAGCACAGGGCGCCATTATTTTTATTGGCAGACCGCAGAGCAACGTCAATGAAGAGTTGAACACCGTGGCTAGCAAGCTGAATAAACGCTGGAAAAAAGTAAAATCACAAGCGCCCCGGGGTTTTCGGCTGGACACATTTTCCTTTGAAAATGGCCGCGATTTCTTTGTATTAAGCGGCAGAACCTCGATTGCCAATTTGTATGCCGTATACGAAATGCTGGATCGCTGGGGGGTGCGCTGGATTACTCCTGAAGATTCTTCCATCATAGTCCCCTCTAAAAATGTTCTGGAATTGCCACCCATGAGTGATTACATTGAATCGCCCATGGAGGTGCGGGGGTTTATTCGTGAAACTGTAGAAAACATGGCAAATATCAATAACCAGGTTCCCGAAGTATTTTGCAAATGGATGCTGCGTAACCGGCTAAATTACCTGTGGAACAATGATACGCCCGTTCACCTGCAAAGGCAATATGGTATTGTTAACAATTGTGGTGATTATGGCCTTGAAAATTCGGCGCTCTATCCCCATAGCCCTTATCCTTATCAACACCGCGAGTTTCCGGCTGATTCCAACCTGCCTGCTGATCCCTGGCAGTCATCTGCCGAATTCGCCGGCGACATAAATAACGACAACTCTCTCAGTTACCTTGAAGCGCACCCGGAATGGTATGGTTTGACAAAAACAACCGTTACACATTCCAATCCTTGTCTTTGCGTGGTTAACAAAGAATTAATTCATGAACTGTCCGGGGTCATCATCACCAATCTTGCTACCGGGCCCTGGAGCGCAGCCAGTGATTTTATTTTGCAATTGCCGGCAACCGTTACGTGGTGTAATTGTAAGGAATGCAATGAACTCGGCAACAATACCAACAAGTTTTTGCATCTGCTAAACGTTGTACAGCAATCAATCAACGAGGCCAATAAAAATAATGCCCTCGTGCGAACTGTCCGGGCGCTGGGTCTTACCGACAGCACAACAATAGCTCCGCCAACGCAAAAGCTGGAAAGAAATTTCGATTATGATCATATCCGTGTTATTCTTACGCCGGTGCAACGCTGTTACAATCATTCAATATACGATCCGGGCTGCACAGAGGTAAACCAGACTGTACTGCACAAATTGATTCCCTGGATGGAAAAAAGCTGCCGTTACAAAGGAAAATTCTATATATCAGAGTTGTACAATACCCGAAAATTTCACGATTTACCGGTCGTTTTTACCAGTGTTATCCACAAAGATATTCCCTTTTATTATGAAACCGGCTGCAAAGGGTTAATGTTCGCCAATGCCAGAATTTATAACCCAGGCGTCCATTCATTTACCAATTACCAGTTCGCGCGCCAGTCATGGAGGCCCAAAGCGGATCTGGATTCCCTGCGGATTGAATTCATCAGAACCCAGTACGCCGGCGAATATAACCTGCTCAAAGAGTATTATACAACACTTGAAGAAGCAATGGCAAATATTTCGGCATGGCGATTGGAACTTGCCGACCGAATTAATTGCATAACCTGCGATTCGCTGTCCGAGCCGTTGCTGCCATTAAAAAAGTTTACCTTGCATTTTAACCTGGATGACAACAAAAATACTCTCAACAAAGGTACAAACTGGGAACTGACCTATCAATTCGTTTACGAATTGCGTTACATCTTGCTGGAAGCCATGTCCGGCAGCGTGCAAACAACAGCAAAATACAGACTGCTGGAACTGTTTGAGCAAATCCGATATGCCGAACTGGTTGTAAGTCTCTATGATAATGTTATACGCTTTTTAACTTTGAATGAAGACGAACCGGAAATGAAAACAGAAGCGTTGATCAGAATGGAAAGCATGGCCCGGGAACTGAACAAATACCAGATCAAGTCCCCGGCGCTTGGCGTTGTCAATGGTTTGCAGGCATGCGGCATTCAGGATGCCGTACAAAAATTAATAGACGAAAACAGTGCAATTATCAGCCGATATAAAAACACGCCGATAAACGACGACGAAAATTTTAGTTATTAATAAAAATCAAAACAGTAATGAAAAAAACGCAGTTTATTTTTTAATAATTTAGAAAAAAAGATGTAAACGAATTTTTATTATCAGCGTCAAAATTTCAAAAATCAAACGATCTATTTATAAAACTGCCAGAAATATATGACCCGTAAAGATCAAGCCATCGTATTCATTTGTTTTTTGCTGTTAATGTGCCTGGGATGCAATATGGCTGTTATTACAGATACCCGTTTTTTCCAGTTTGAAAATATCTACAACAACCTGAAAAATACAACCGAACCAAAAATCATCCTTACCGATGCCGATGGCTTGTACTGGACGCCGGTTATATCGGATTATTATGGTTTTGACGAATATTGGCTGGCATGGTCAAAAGACAAAGAAAACTGGTCGTCTTTGTATTATACCGGCATTCCGGCAAACGATAATTATGCCTGGGAAATCTCTCTGGACAGCGCTTCGGTATTTACTTTTAGCCGTTTTGAAAAAACCTGGTTTTCACAATCATATTACCGGGTCATCTATTCTCCGGGAGATACAGATTTTTATATCAACAAATCCGACCTGTTTCACGATGTAGACGCAGACGGCCTGACCGACCTGAGCGAATATGTATTGAAAACCGACCCTTTTTACAACGATAGCGATGACGACGGTAAAGCCGATGGTTTTGATAATAACCCCCTTGCCGCTGAAATTGCTCCCTCACATTTGACGAACAAACTTTTTTTACACCGCCATATTATTGAAAAAGAACTGAAAGCTTTTTATTCATCGCAATTGGTTATTGTGGAACAGTTTAATAAACGGGCGATGGAATACAAACGCAGCGAAGGCATTGTGTTGTCGCTGCCGCCGGACTCTTGTGATGCTTTCATCAACGAATTCGGCTATGGCGTGCCCATTCTCACAGCAACCGTGCGCGATACCCTGGGGAAATATAAAGTTAATTTTCAATTTTTTGTGGACCCGGAACAGGCCTGGGGGTATGATGCTGTTTATCGTCTGGATCGAAAAAAACGACAATGGCTCAGAGAGAAAACCTTATTCCAATGGCAATCCGCTCCGTAACGGAAAGAGTTATTATAGCTTGTTTTTATTTGATTTTTACAGCTACTGTTTCCATCATATTATCATAGCAGGGCGCTATATTTCCCCATGAATAGGGTGCAGCAATAAAGCGTAAATCATACTTTCTGGTTTGCTCAATCTCGGTTATTGACCTGCGCAGACGGTTGACCAAGTCCGAAAAACTCTCATAAAAACACAATTTGTGCTGCGCTGCCGGGATCAGTTCGGGATAAGCCAGCCGTACGGGCAGCAGCGGGAAACAGCCGCAATAAATGGCTTCCATAACGCTGATGCCGAAAAAATCATGCCGCGAAGTGACCGGAATAATATCGGCTTGCCACAGGTAACGCACATAATCGGCTTTGTTTTCTACATAACCATAATGCAAAATTCGCTTGCCGAACCGTTGCCGGAATTCAGCAAACACTGCCGGATTGGCGCTGAAATTCTCGCCGAGCAGCAACAGCCTGAACTCTAACCCTTCATCTGCCAGTTGGGTTAGCGCTTTAAAAAAATCATCGGGATTCTTGTCAAACTCCCAGCGATGATTCCACAAAATCACCGGCGCAGTTTGTTTTTCATCCGTACGGTATTGATCGAATGGCGTCAATTCCAATCCCGGATACAGCACACTGCTTTTAGCAGCAATGGTATTGATTGTCTCCAGTTCATTATAATCCGGAAAATGTTTGAGAAAGCGCGGCAGCTCGGCAAGAAAACTTTGCATGTTATAGCTGGAATTGAAAAAAACTGCATCCGCAGCCAGCGCTGAACTGTAATTGATAAACCCGTAATGTGCATCACGTTTAAACAACACATCACGGTCTGACGGGGACCAGGGATAGGCCAGTTGGTTCTCGTGGCAATATAGCGCCACCGGGATTTTTGCTGTTTGTGAACGAGTCAGAGCCAAAAAAGTGGTAACATCCAGCATATCGGACGCCAGAATCAAATCCGGCTGTAACCCGGCAGCCATAAATTCCTGTGCCAGTGTGATGGCGCCCCCGTGCATGCGCCATTTCCAAAATTGTCCTTTTAAGGATAAAATTTGCACATTATGCTTGCTGTGTTTTGCATAGCCCTGCGCCCAGGCCGCATGCGAACCGGTATAATAAGGTTCTAAAAGCAGTATGTTCATATATTATTTCATTTGTTAAACCAGAAATTGTACTTTTTTTTTAAATCTTTCTTGATAATTTAATATAATTTGGAAATATTACAAATCAATGATTTTAAAAGACGGGGTTTACAAACTACTGAACGAACAAGATGGGATAATAATTGTTAAAAATAATATTTACTTGATAATTGAATAAAGATTGTATATTTTAAACTGGGCGATCAGGATTTAATCCATTAAACTCATCTGTTCTTGAACTTTGTTATGATGCCAGAAAATTATCAGGGTCTTGACAGAAATTTTCAAATGACCACTAATTGGAGGTAATATGAAGAAATTATTCCTTTTTGCCTTACTTTTTATGTTGAATTGCACACAATCTTTCGAACCACGGGGAACTGTAAGCGCCGACGTGAAATCAGCAAATCTCGTCATTCAGAATCAAACGACTGAAATAATTTACTATGCCGTTTTTGAAAGAGATGAAATGATGGCCATGTTATGGGCGCCCGTATGCACCCCGGAAAACAGTTTGGCGCCAAATGCTTCCAAAAGAATAGAAATTACCAGCAATTCATTTCTACCGAGTAACCAGGCGGTTGTTTATTGGTGGCACAAGGGAGCCAATAAAGTAGTGGATACAAATACTTTTGGTCCCGATAAAATTCATTCAATTGTTGTTACAGTACGATAATCACGCGAAAAACAATTGGCTAGACCTGTTTTTATCACTCAGATGCCCCGTTATGTTATCCGGAAGTATCGAGAAGCCCATCCAAAAAAACGAACGGTCGTCGAGTAGGGACGAAAACGGATTACGGAAAAGAACAAACACAGAAATTATGCAAAAACCAAACTCGGCGCACTCCCGGCCCGTATCGAGACGTGCGCTAAAGTAAAAATTCTGCCCAATAGCCGAGATCCGTCCCCTCGATATGGTTCGCACTTTACTACCAAATCACTTCACAATCTCCATCACTTAATTGTTTTCCTTCCTTCCATTAAATCCTTGAACCCGTGCTAAAAATAATGTATATTTCTCATATACAAGGAAAGAAAGCGCTATGCAATACCTGCTCGAAAAACCCGCGACCCGGCAACAAATACACGACATGCTTGCGGTGTATGAAGATATGATCAAAATTGTGGTCGATATTCGCCGCGGTATTTTGGCCGGCGGCGGGGTCATGCACGCCGATTGCGAAGCCCTGTTGCTGCAAGACGGCAGTGAGCAGGACGACCTGTGGGGTGCAAACTGGTTTCCCGACGAGCAGCGCATTGCCTTTGAAGCGCTGATCAATATTCGCCCGCGTTTGGGCAACCGTGGTATTATCATTCAGGATGAAGCCATCCGCAAGCAGGTGGAACAGACAACACGAGCCATACTGGGAGGCGTTCATGGTCAATAAAGAAAAGCTGCGCCAACGATTTTTACGCGATCCGCTGCCGGTGCGGTTAGGCGGTATTGCCGCCACCTTGGGCAGAATTTCTTCCGGCGCGCGTTCCGCCGAATCCCCGGCCCCGGTTGCGGCTTTATTGGAAGAAGCAAAATACCTGATCGAGTGGACCGCAGCAGAGGCTGATCCGTATACAGCCGCCGACCTGGTGCAAATACAACGCCTGCTTGTACAATGGCAAAAAATATGGGAAACCGCCGCCGCTACGGACAAAACCCAACGGGTCTTACTCGCTACCCTGGCAAAAGAATGGTCGGACCGGACATTGCAACATTCGGGGTTGGTATAGGAATTCAAATCATTCCGGAGCTGGGCTCTGGGACGGATAAGAACCGGGGCCAGGCCTCGACGCGATTTAATTACAAAACATGATCATTCTTCCGGTAATTTAAACACTACCGGAACAACCATCCATACGGCAACACCCTTGTCGCATTGTTTTGCCGGAGTCCATTTTATACTTTTTACTGCCCTAATAGCTGCTTCATCACATTCATACCCTAAAGATTTAAGAATTTCTATATCATTAATCTCACCGTTTTTATCAATATGTAAATTCAAAAGTACCCGCCCTTCAATTCGTTTTCTCAATGCTTCTTGTGGATAAATCAATGAATCCTGAATGGCCTTAAAACCACCAACTGGTTCCGGCGCATTATCATAAGGGACAAAAATATCCACATCTTTCTCTTCCTCCGGGCTTGTTGGTATTTCCAGGGTAGAAAAATTTCTTTGACAATGCAATGATAGCGCTAATAAAACAGATAGAATAATGACAATTTGTCGCATATTATTGCCTCTCAAATATTTAATAATTTTTCTCCTCGTTCCA
>CAYNSO010000003.1:0-120482 GCA_964399735.1 uncultured Cytophagia bacterium | reverse complement strand
CATCGGTATCAAAAAGGGGGGAAGCTGGCCGCGTACTGCCGCCACCAATGGACTGATACAGCCGAGGATGACCCCGGCCTTGATGTCCAGCAGCAGAGTGGTGAGATATAACATCATGTTCACCAGCGGCCCGGTCGCCGGCTGCGGCAATCCGACCATTTCTATAATCAGCGTCAGGGAAATCAGTATAACCAGCCTGGTGTAATAGTTTGTGCGACTTTTCATGGTTCCTGTTCTTTTTAATTATTTGGCTTTCTGTTTGCTTTAATAATAATACAAAAAGCAGCGGTGAAAATCAATTTTAATATCCGTTTGCCGCAAAATTCAATACTTTTGTTGTACACCCCAGGCAACATGTTCTTGCAGCTTTTCCCAGGAATCAAATTCCAAACCCAGATCGCGCTTGATCGCGGTTACATCCCATATCAGCGGTTCGCCCCAGCCCTTGTCTTCAACAATCAGTTTGCTGGTGCATCGGCATTGTTTGATTGCTGCTGCGGCAATGGCTTCCCAGGACATAAAGCGCTTTGCCAGGCCGAAATACATGGCGCGGTTGACGCCGTGTTCCAGAATTTTACTAAAAATTTCCGCCAGGTGTCCCGCCCAAATGAACTGGGTGCCGTCGTTTTTGGTCACAATTATATCCCTGCCGGTTTGTGCGCTGTGGAATATGTAACCGAACCGCTTGTCCGAATAAATGCTCGCTCCAGCAATAACGGGATTTCCAAAGGTATAGCCGGGCCTGACGATGTTCACCCGCATCGCGGTTTGACAGGAAATGGCATGAAGGAAATTTTCCGTTGCCGCTTTGGTAGCGCCGTAATAGCTGGCAGGATTCTGTTTGGTAAATTCATCGATATTTTTTTCCACAACACCTTTGCCAGGCACATTCATATACAAATAGTCATTCACCGCGGTGGAGGAGGTATAGATAAAGTGTTTAACCCCGGCCGCAGCGCAGGCATCGGCCAGGGCAACGGCGGGCAGGGTATCGGCCAGCAGCATGGCGCCGGCGCCGGCGTCATTATAATTCAGGGCGACATGAATGCAGGCATCCATCCCGGCGGCAAGATCGTTAAATAAATGTGTGTCCGTTATTTCACCTTTAACAAACTCTACCCCCTTGAGTTCATGCAATGCAGGAACCTTTTCAGGATTGCGGGCAAACACTTGTACCTGGTGTCCGTTATCCAATAATTTCATTAAGATATAGGAACCGATAAAACCGGTTCCGCCGGTCAGTAATATTTTCATTGTATCAATTCCTTTTGATAAATTTATTATTGTTATAATTTGTTTATCATTATACTAATTGTTTGCTTTTAAAGCAATTTGATTTTGATGAAATTTATCTTGATTAAATGTGAATAATAATTAACTTACAGTTCTGATTTATTCAAGTTCAAGTAATAATCTTTAAAAGAACTTGATTATCGTGTAAACCCAGACAAATTGATTTTAAAGAATCTGTTAAAATAGCTGTTATTTCAACTATACAGTTACAAATTAGCAACGAGGGATGATATTTTACAACCTCTAAAAATGAGCAATTATTTTCTGTTTGTATTAGCCAATGGATCGGAAACAAGCTGCGAAAGCATGGTAATAAAAGAGAGGTTAAATCATTATTATTTGTTTATATCAGAATAAATGTAAAAATTAATTATTTCTTGGAATTTTATATATTAGAATAATATGGCCGTTTATAATTTTATAAATATTTTGGGTTTCGGTTTTGGCTCGGCGTTGACGGTGATCATTTTTAGCCTTACTTTAAAGAAAAAACCCAAGCATTATGACGATTATGCTTTGGGAATTCTGTTAATTGCCTGCGCCCTGTGGTTGGGAGGAAATTTCCTCTCGCTGCTGAATCGGGCTTTATTTGGTAAAGTGGTTTTACTTGAAACAAATATTCTTATTGTTATTTCTTATCTGGGTCTGGCAATAATCCCCTCGGCTCTGCTGCATGCTTTGGCGGCATTTTTTCATCGCACCAAAAAAAAGTTCCGGCTCTGGATAGTTCGGCATCATCTGCTTTTCATTATAATCATCTATTTACCGGTTTTTGTTTTTCTCTATTTTGGAATTTATTACAATCTGCAAATAAAATCTCTGTATGTCGAGCTGGATGAAGCAATTCGTCTGCCCTATTATTTGTGGATGTTGCTTTCAATCACTTTTTCTGTGATCTTGTCCGAAAACCTGGCCCGCACCCATGAAATAGAAGCTGACCGTCATTTTTATCGTGATTTGAGCTTTTCCCTGGCGCTGATCGGTGTGGGTATTATTGTTATTCTGGTTATACCAACCTATAAAATTTCTTACATTGGCAATTATCTCAGCCTGTTAATGTTATTATCGCCTACCTTTCCCATGGCGGTACTGGGTTATTATGTATATCGCTATAATTTTTATCGTTTGGTGATAAAGCCGAGCCTCATTTATTCAATTATCTATGGAACGCTAATGGCGGTATACCTGCTCGGTGTGCGGCGGTTAGGTGAGTATTTAAAGCTTTTCCCGGAAATTAATTCAACTTTTATAGAAGGATTGCTGCTGGTGGCGCTGGTTTTTGCATTCCAGCCCTTTCGTGAGGCATTTCAAAAACGGTTGGACAAAATATTTTTTCGGGATCGTTATTTTTATCAGCAAATTTTACGCGAACTCTCTGATAATATAATAGGCATTGTTGATCTTGAAAAGTTGTTAAATACCATTAGCGAGTCGCTCAAGTCTGCATTCAAGGTCAAGTCATTAACTTTGGTAGTACTTCAATCCGGGGCTAAAAAACCGGAAATATTGAAAACCATAGGTCATCAGGACTTTAAAGCTTTTGATTTCCTTATTGATGCCTTTACAACTATCCGCACCTGGCGGTTACGCCAGCAAATCAAAGCACCCCGGGTGATCAATGCTCTCAAGAAGAACAAGCTGGAACTGGCGGTTCCTATTTTTTACAGGAAAAAAATAACCGGCATGATTTGTTTGTCCGGCAAGCAATCCGGAATTCCTTATTCGGAAGAAGAAATCGACATGCTGCAAACATTTGCCAACCAAATCGCCCTTGCTATTGAAAATGCCCGTCTGGTGCAGGAACGCTTAAATCTGGAAGCGCGGGTATATCAGGCTGAAAAGTTAAATTCTCTTGGACAACTGGCTGCTACCATGTCACATGAAATTAAAAATCCGCTTTCCTCAATAAAAAGCATTATTCAGGTACTGCATGAAAACGCCAGCAGTGATGACGCACACGACCTGCAAATTGTCATAGAAGAAATTAACCGCCTGCATACAATACTTGAAAAATTGCTCAGTTTTGCCAGACCTTCATCCGCCAGCGCTGAAGATGTTTCCCTTTTGGAAATTGTTCAGGATGTGATTGCTCTGCTTAAATACCAGGCAAATAAAAATCAAATTGTTATTCAATATACTGACCCGGAAGATAACCTGGTTCTGCTGGCAAAAAAGCAATCGTTACGGGAAATTATCTTTAACCTCGTGCTTAATGCCATTCAATCAGTAGATACGGGAGGTCAAGTTACCATTATTCTGGAACAACAAAAAAATATAAATAAAACTACAAAGACCTTGCGACGCGGTGATTTTTTTCAGGCTAAAAACTGGTTTGTATTGAGAGTTATAGATAACGGGCCTGGTATTGCAAAAGAACATTTACGTTATATTTTTGATCCATTTTTTACCACCCGTACCAAAGGCACCGGACTTGGTTTGGCCATTGTTAAACAAAATGTAGAAGATCTGGGTGGATTTATTCATGTTGTAAGTGAAATAAAGCGCGGCGCCGAGTTCATCGTGTATTTCCCGGTTTTTAAAAGTAATTACTAATTGATTCACTTTGTTTTATTTGATCGTAGAAATAATTAACGAGTTTATTATATTGCAATTTAATTGTAAATTGTTCATTATAAATAATATTGTGCTAAAAAAGTAAATAAGGACAATGATGAATAATGAAAAATCCCGAATATTGATCGTTGACGATGAAGATGCCGCACGTTATGGTATGCGTAAAGCTCTTGGCAAAACCCGTTATATTATTGAAGAGGCTGAAAACGGACGTGTTGCCCTGGAAAAATTGGCTGAATTTAAACCGGATCTCGTTTTATGTGATATAAATATGCCGGAAATGAACGGCCTGGAGTTTATCCACCAACTGCAAAAACAGGAGGGAGAGGGTGGTTTTTTACCGCTTGTTATTGTTCTTACCGCATTTGGATCTGAGAAAATTGCCGTTGACGCCATGAAAGCCGGGGCTTATGATTATTTATCCAAGCCCTTTGAAATTGAAGAATTACGCCTGGTTGTGAACAAAGCCCTTGATAAAATTAACCTGGGGCGGGAAAATGTGTTGTTGCGTCAGCAACTGGCCGGACAAACCCGTGGTAAAATTATTGGCGATAGCCAGAAAATACTTGATGTGCTTAAACTGATAGATAAAGTAGCGCCAACGGATATTACTGTGTTACTGACTGGTGAAAGCGGGACTGGTAAGGAACTGGCTGCCAAGACAATTCATTCATACAGCGCAAGAGCAACAGGGCCTTTTATTACCATGAACTGTGCAGCTATTCCCAAAGACCTGGTGGAAAGTGAGTTGTTCGGACATGAAAAAGGAGCATATACCGGGGCTATCAACCAGCGTCAGGGCAAGTTTGAAATTGCCAATGGCGGCACCCTGTTTCTGGATGAAATTGCCGATATGAGCATAGACACGCAGGCGAAAATTCTGCGAATTTTGGAAGAAAAAGCCTTTACCCGTTTGGGCGGCAAAAAAATGCTGCAAACTGATGTTCGGTTGATTAGCGCTACCAATAAAAATTTACGCAAAGAAATTGAAGAGGGGAGATTCCGGGAGGATTTATATTATCGCATCAAGGTTGTAGAAATTCAGTTGCCGGCATTACGCGAACGTAAAATTGATATTCCTGTTCTGGCTAACCATTATATGCAAGTTTATGCTGAAAAGCATGCAAAAAACATACAAGCTTTTGATTCTGCCGCTATGCAGTTATTACTGGATTATGACTGGCCAGGAAATGTTCGGCAATTTATACATGTTTTGGAACAATGCGTTGTGCTGGCAGAAAAGCCGCTGATTACTGTCGATTTGTTACCCCCGGAGTTGGTAAAGACCCCGCAAAATCTTTTAAATTTAGCGCCTGGTGATGTGTCATTCAGCAATGCCAAAGACCTGGTGATTCGTGAATTTGAATGGAGTATGATCGATCAGGCTCTTAAAATGACCTTGGGCAATGTGAGCCAGGCAGCAAAATTATTGGAAATGAAACGACAGTTTTTGCAACAAAAAATTCGCAATTTGCAAATTAATCCGCTTGATTATAAAAATGACAGGTCACATAATAATAGACACTGATAAACTGTCAAGAATCATATTGTTCAAAAATAAAAAACCCTGCCATAAGCAGGGTTTTTTTATCAGTTCATTCGATTAAACACAAAGGGAAGATTGACCTGAACAGCCCCTTCGGTTATCGGTGGAAATTTTAAACGTCGTAAAATATTGACAATATCCTGAATAAATTCCTGTATGGGTATATCCGTTTCAAGAATAGCAACATTACTAACCGTTCCATCTGCTTCAATAGTAATGTCGACATTGATCTTGCCCCTCAGGTTCGGGTCTTCGCGCAGGTATTTATTATAAGTATACATAATGCGCCCCTCCTGGGAATTGATAATGGACATTACAGACTGTTGTGTACGCTGTGCCTGGGCGGCTTGAGAACCTCGCATTTGTTTGGGTTGTTCAATATTTACATTCCCTTTTTTCTGTAATGTAACTTTTTCCACTCCACCGCCGGCGGGTAACAAATCATCAATTCCACCGGCTAAACCCAGGGCAAGAAGATCATCAAGTCCGTCACCGGAACCTGAGCCTGAACCACTACCGCCCCCGCTGCCGGAGCCATCGCCTCTTCTGCCGTTCGCACGGGTATTGGTTAGTTTTTGCGTACCTATCAATTCATCCAGTTCTTTTACCAGGCCCTGTTCAATTAAAAAATCTGCTGTGGCGCTGGCATTGTCTGAACTTCCGGCTCCGCCAATAAGCCCCAGCAAACCCTGGGCAACTACCGGTTTGCTGCCCGGTTCGCTTCCCGAACCGCCTGCCGGTTTTTTTGCTTCCGGTTCTTTATCTTTATTCTCTCCAGATTCCTCTTCCGATGAACCTGAAGCGGCCCCGGATGTTGTTGCCAATTCCGTTTCGATTGGCGGCGCAGGTTTGTTAATAATAAATTTGGCAAAACGTTGAGGTACTTTATCAATATCCGGCGGCTCAACAGGAGGAACTTCATAGCCCTTTAATTTTATAGCCAGAAAAATTTCCAATACACAAAAAAGTGTTAATAAGGTTTTGAATAATAAATCTTTGGAAAATGTCTTGGAAAATGATTGCTTCCATGTATAACCCGGCATGTCCTTTAATGATTGTAACCCGTCGCCGTCATAGTTGAAATAAATTACCGTATCTGCAATTTTAATTGCGCCGGTTCTGCCATGACTGAAAGGCAGAGTATAAAACTCACCTTTGCGTGGTAACAGGTCATGCAGAAATAAATCATTGAAATCGAGCCTGGAATTTTTATATTCAATAACTCCACTCATATTAGGAGTTATGTTTAAAACACACGTATCCTTTTTACATTCAATAAGAGTATGTTTCTTGGGATAAGCGTCACTGTAAACGACAATATCATTATCCGGACTGCGGCCAATGGTCAGCTTTTTATTCGGCTTGATATGCAGTTCAGTCTCTTTATTACCCTGAACAATTTTTGTCGCCAGAATTGAATGTTTTCGCATAGATGCCATTAATATGAATTTCTATATTTTTTTAAAAACTGTCATCGTTATTTATCGTACTACTCTATTTGCGCAACAGCTAGTAGCATATTGTTATAACCGGTTGTGCCGCAGGTTAACATTACTCTTTTCAAAAGGTCAAAAGTTATATCATAATTACCTTGAATGGTAATGTTCCCTTTAAACCCGCCCATTTGATCGGTAATTGTGTTAATACCCTGGGTTATGCTTTTGATTTTGGTCAATTCTGAATAAAGTGGAGCTATGATCAATTTCTCATCTGTAACAATGTTTTCAATGCGCTCTACAGGTCTGCCATCTACCAAAATCCATTCTTGCGTTATTGAAATAATAGAGGTTACCCTGGGTTGCAATTGCGATGTTGATGCTGGCAGATTGAGATCTTTGGTCAGGGTCATGATCTGTCCCTCGGCGCTGTACTGATTCAGTAAAAAAACCAGTAGAATGGTAAACATATCAATCATGGATGTCAGTTTCAAACTGGCAGTGCCACGTCCTCGGTGTTTTGTGCTTTTCGACAGATTTATTAAATGAGCTTTATCATCGATATTCATAATTAATAATCTTTCTTAACCTGAAATAGAAATATTGGGAAAACCGGATTCACGGCATTTGTCCATAACACTGATAATGATTTGATATTTAATTGAATCTACTGCGGAAATAAGAATATCTTCAGAATCGGGATATTTGGTTTTAATTTCTTTCAATTGTGTCACCAGCTTGTCCCAATCGTAATTGTCATCTTTTTTTGCTATTAGCGCAAATTTCATTTCCGGGCTTTTCAGTTCAAAGCCATTGCCATCAATCATGAGAATATTAATGATTGCATTTTTTTGTTTTTTTACCTGAGCTGACCGGCTGCTGGAATCCAGGGATGGTAATGACAGTTCAAGAACAGAAATACGAACAAAAACTGCGGTCAACAATAAAAATGGAATAAGAATCAAAAAAATATTCATAACTGAAGTGAGATTAATTTCTACATCCTGAGCATGCCCCCTCATTCTCCGGCGCATTGATTCTTTAAGATTCATTCATTACCTCGTAGTCATGATCCTGTAAAGACGAGCTACGTTTTCGTTTATTTCATCAATAATTTCATTGGTTTTCTCCGTCAGATATGTATACCCGATCAGGCAGGGAATAGCGACAACCAATCCAAATGCGGTTGTATTCATGGCGATAGAAATACCGGCTGTTAATAAAGTTGCTTTTTCAGCCGCTTCGGCATGGGCAACTGCGGCAAATGAATTGATAAGACCAAAAATAGTACCAAGCAACCCCAACAGGGTAGCAACATTGGCAATCATGGCAAGATAATTGACTCGTTTTTCAAGTTTTGGTATTTCTACCATAGCTGCCAGTTCCAAAGCATTTTGAATGCTGGCCGGCGTAGAATGAATTTCCTGTAAACCGGCTTTGGTAATATTTGGTAGAGCCGCATCCGAAATATTGCAATATTCAATCGCCTTGTTGATGTTCCCGCTTTTAATTAGTTCGGCAATCTTGTTAACAAACAATTCGGAATCTATGCGGTTTTTAAATAGAATAAAGATTACTCTTTCAATGATAACCACAAGGCCAAATATCAATGCCAGAAGAATCGGATACATGACCGTTCCGCCCTTTACAAAAAAACCTATAATGCTACCCAAGGATACCTCCTTAATCAGTTGTTATGACTAGTTAAGATTATTACACAAAAGAAAATTTTAAAATTCGGGCTTACCAGGGAATGTAATCTTTACGATCTTTGGCAGGCTCTGTTGTCAGACTTGTCTGGATTCTTCCCCGTTTTTCGACAGGCCGAAAAATTTCATTGAAAAATGAATGCTCAATTTGAATGTCATCAATATCCGGTGTTGTACCCGGCAAGATAAATAATGCTTGTGGTTTTTCCAGTTGAACATTTACTTCGATTTTATCAATGAACATTTTGATATTTTCATTATCAATGTTCAAAGAATCATTTGAAATAACCGGGCTATTTATTGTCGAATTTTCAGATAATGTATTATTACCCGATTCTTGCGAGTAAAGAGAGCTGTTAATAAAAAGTAAAATGATAACAGCATAAAGAATTGCAAATTTGTTATTTTTAATTACCATTTTGTATTACCTCAAGATTTTCCTAATGTTCCCTGTGTTACATTTTCCTGGTCGGCGCTGTTCATTTCAATATCATTTTTTTCTGTTTCACCGGAAAGCGCTTCTATTCTTTTTTTGCTTTCCTCTATCCAACTATTTGATATATTATTACTTATCGCCTGTTCTACATTGAGTTTGTATGTTTCCAATGCCTGTTGTTTATATGGTTCCGCTCTTTCCTGCAGTGCGGTAACATAAGTATTTAACTGATCGTCGGTCAATCCGTCAGGCGGAGGTGATTCAATAAATGCTCTGAATAACTCTTCAAAAGTCATGCCAATTTTAAAAGTGGCGGCCGTACTCCAGTCAGCTACCTGGTATAGCAAGGCATCTTTATATGCATTAAGAACCTTTTGATAGCTCGCTACTTTCAGCTTTAAATTTGTTTCAAGGGGGGGGGTGAGGTTGATTTGCTTATACGAGATATAATAAATTTCACCTAGCATAAATTGCGCCTGGGCAATGAAATAAGTATCGAGGAACTGCCCTTCATTAACCATGTTATTGTAGGTAATGATTGTATTGTTGAATGCGATTTCGGCATTGTAATAATCATTCAGCTTGTAGTTCATTTCCCCAATTTTAAACATACACTCTATATAATCATCGCCGGAATCCGGAAAAGATGTGACATATTTATTGTATGTAGCTTTGGCAGAAAACCAGTCCTGCAAATTTTCGTAATTAACAGCAGCATTAATAACAGAGCGTTTGGCATGTTTGGAGAGGGGGTAATTGTCTGCCAGCAGCAGATAATTACGAGCTGCCAAAGAAGCCTCTTTATTATTTTCCCGTAATTCAGCTGCATTTTTTAAAGCTTCATCAACCAGGTTTGAATTTGGTTGCAGAGTATATAATTTTTCAAGCATTGTGGCGGCCTGGCCCGGTTGACCGGCTTTTTGGTATTGTGCGGCGGCCTCAAATACTGCCCGTTCCTGGATACCCGGTTCAGCCGCTTTGTCTACAACTGTACCAAGCAGTTTTGCCGCTTCAAGATTTTTCCCCGAGTCGCTAAGTTGCTCGGCTATTTTAAAATTTGCCGATGATGCAAGGATTTGCGCTCTTTTGGTATAACGGGTTGAATCGGGAAAATTCTTTACAATATTATTAAACCAGATTTCCGCTTCATAAAACAATTCTGCATCAAAATAACATTGCCCGGCGCTCATGGAAGCGGTAAGAGAGTAGGGCCTGGCATTACCAAGTTGTAATATTTTTTTGTAGACTTCGATAGCCGGCAGATAATATTTCAAACTGTGCAAAATTTCACCATATTTCATCATCACCTGATCAAGCCATTTGCTGTGAGGAAAGGTGAGAAAGAAATCATTGCTTGCCAGTAGAGTATTTATTTCTGCCGGTTTATTAATATTCGCAATAACCAGCGTGTCGTTTGTACCTAAAAAATTGGGGATACTGGTCGAGTTTACATCAGGCGTTCCGGAGGTATTCATTAATTCATAATAACATAAAATTCGGTTATATGCCGCTTCTTCACGAAACCCGGTTTTGTTCAGGGGGTCTTGAATTACAACATTGTGATAACAATCGGCGGCCTGGGTGAAATCCTGGATATTATAGTAACATTCTGCCAGATAGTAATTAATTTTTGGTACATCCTCGGCATTTGGAAATTTTTTAATATAGTCCAGGTATTTTGCAATTGCTTTCAAATAGGTTTCTTTGCTGCCGGAGGTTTGTGCTTCAGCCTGGTAAAAACCTCCCAGGTAAACAAGCGTTTCGCGGGTTACAGCAAGACCGTTATTCTTTACTTCATTGTCGGGGTTTTGAGTAAGCCAGTTACTTCCCGGTCCGATTTGATCTACCAGTTCTTCACGGACTTTATTGGCGCCTGACAAATCTTCATTGGCTTCATAATTATCTATAATGTTTTGATATATCTCCGGCGCTTCGGAATAATAGGGATATAATTCAAGAATTGCTTTATAGGTTTCAATTGCCTCTGCATAGTAATTGCGTTTTTTATAGAGTTCGCTCATTTTAAGCAGAATTGGCATTGTATATTCTTTTTCTTTATATTTTACCAGGAATTCTTTAGCTCCCCGGGGGCCGCCAAATTCTGTAAAACAACTGGCAATATAATGAATAGATTCAAGCCGTAAATCTGTTTTACTTTTACTGAGAATTTGCGTTTCAGCTTTTTCCACCAGGGAAATATCTTCTATCAAATATAAAAAACTGCTGATTGCCTTGCTATAACTGCTCAGGTTATAATACGACCAACCCAGTTTGTAGAGCGACATATCAAAATAAGGATTATTCCAGTCTGCTAACAATTTGCTGTAATGATAAATTGCATTTTCAAGATCGCGTTTATCAAAATAATATTCACCAATACGAAAATGAGCTTCAAGGGCAACTGGTGATTCCGGGTAATTGCCAACAATGCTTTCAAAATAGTTTTTGGCTTTTAGTTTATCCCCTTCCTGCAAGTATGAAATGCCCAGCTTGTACAGGATTTTATCCTGGAATTTTGAATTGGGAAACTCTTTGAGCAAAGTGTTGCAATATTGAATGGTTGTGCTCATGTCCAATTTTGGCATTGGGGGCTCGACAGCAAGCTGTCCTTCGTCAAATTTTTTGAGGTTTTCTTCAAATAACCGCATTTCCTGTTGATAAATTACATTGCTTCTTTGTGCTTCCAGTTCGGCAAGTTGAAACATAATTGTGGAAGCAAAAGGCCCTTTCGGGTATTTTTCCAACAAGGCTTGGTGTTCTTTAATAATTTCACCCAGTTTAACCAGGTCTTCGCCCGTTTCTTTGATAATCGCTGAAACAAAAGCGCTTTCCTGTGAATAACCGGTTTGTAAACAGAGGGGAAATATTGAAAGAAATAGAAACAGGATGCCTGGAATTTTATTATAAAAGGATTTTTTCATCAGTTGCATTAATTTTGTGTTTCAGTTCTTTTTAAAAACATAGCTCGTGATTTACCATATTCAGCAAAAGCTCTCCAGTCCTGCCGTTCTTTTCTGATTTGAATTTTTTCTTTCATCTCTTTAATTTGACCGGAGAACTGTTCGAACGATTTACGTTCTGATTGAATTTGAGTTAACAAATTGTTCCGTGTTGTCGTAATCTCTGATTTTTCTTTCTGCAGGTATGCCGGGGTGTCCATATCGGGGTTTAGCTGAATCAGGTTTAATAATTTTGTTTCCAGAACCAGTAAATCCATTTTTATTTTTTCAATTTTTTTCTCTTCCTGGGCAATACCACCACCAACTTGCTGAATTATGACGGGCACCAGTTCTCTTTTGGGTAGTATGTTAACCAGAAACTCGTATATTTTAAGGGCATCGTCATACAGCCCTAATTTTAAATAACATTGACCAAGTAAAAAGAACCCTTCCTGGGTTTTTTCATCTTCTTCTTTAAAACTAACCAATTGTGTTAATGGATTGATAGCCCGCTCATAATCTTGCAGTTTGGTTGCAGCCCACCCGGCGGATAACAAGGCATCGCGATAATTGGTATGATTTGACGAAACAGAATTAAATTGCTGCCAGGAATGTTCATAATAGCCGAGTTCGTAATAAATATAACCCAAAGTCAAGTGAGTCTCGTCCACAATGCTGCGCATTTCATCATTAACAATAGCAATACGCAATATCCCGTTCATGGTATCGACGGCTTTGCGAACTTTTTTCAAACGCAGGTACGACAAGCCGCATGTGTACTGCCCAAAGGCATAATATGGATTCGAGCGATTAATTTGTGATAAAATATCAATTGCATTTGTGTAATCATTCAGTTTATAAAAACTGAGACCTGCATAATAACGTGAACAATCCAGAATCTCCTGGGGAGGACTGCCTCTGGAGATCACTTTATAAAAATCAATACATTTTATCAGGTTTTCACTATCATATTCTATCCGTTGCAGCCCGAGCAAAGCGCGGGGAAGTTGATCGCTGGATATGAATTTTTTTACCAGGTATTTGAATATTTTCTTGGAGCCCTCATTAAGACCAATTTCATACAAACAGTCGCCCAGAGTAAAAATCACTTCATCAATTTTTGAATAGCTATTATTAAAATCGAGTAAAATGATCAGATTGCGGGCGCTTTCCCAGTAATTACCATTATCAAACAATTGCTGAGCTTCTGAATGTAGTTTTGCCGAGGCTTTTTCAAGTTCATCATACTGCCGTGGGCTTAGCTGTTTAGTCGGTGAGTCAACCGGGGGTATAGCTAAAGAATATGATTGTAATATAAAAAACAAGAGGACGATAAAAATCGCCCTGATGTTAAATTGCTTTTTTTCAGGTATTGCAAGATTTTGCATCAAAAAATTCATTCTTGGTCTGTACAGCTTTATAATAATTATCAATCGGTATTTTCCCGGCGCTGCTGAAAAAACACCACATATTTCACTCTTTTTATTATTAAATTATACAACAAAACATAGGGTTTACGTAAAAAATTTAATCCGTAGTTGGCTTTTTTTCCTGTTCCAGTTGCTTTCTTAATTCTTCCAAATCTTTTATTACTTTTTCTCGTTTGTCCTGAATTTTATTGAGTTCCTGTTGTTCCAAACGAGCTTTTTCTTCTTCAAGTTTTTCTGCTTTGGTTTTACCTGCAAACAGTGTGGTACGATAAGAAACTCCGAATATAATTTTCCAGTCGGCATAATCTTTAATGTAGGAATCTTTGTATAGATCTTTTTTATCTGGTCTGTAACCACCCAGTTCAATATCTGCGGCAAGGTCACAAATAAGATGCCAGGGGCCAACAAAACGATAACCCTGGGTAAAGCGAATAAAATTTTGACTGGGGGTAACATTTTCGGTATTATTGATAAAATATTCACCGGTTATTTCAGAATAAAGCAGATTGGAACGAACTGGAAATTTAAATCCCAACCCGCCTATTAACTGATCCTTGCGAGCAGAAAAGAATTGATCGCCCCAATTATGATCCCGATATCCCAAATTCAGAGTCAATTTCAGGGGCAGGGTGGAGGAGACATTTTTCAAATCGAACGATGTTAAACTCATTAATGCCCAGCCCATTGCATCGTTGCTGTACGATTCAAATGGTACATTGTGGTTTACCGCAGTTGGAAAACTCAGATAACCAACAATTCCAAATTTTACCATTGTGCTGTTATTGGGAATGTGATATTTAACACACAATTTGGAATCGCCAATTGGCCCCCAGGTGTGTTTTTGATCATCCTGGTAGGGCGTTAATTGTGAAAATATTTCAAAATGTTCCGATATACCAACCGTCGCCCCCAGATATAAGGAATGGTCTTCACTGAAATTATAGTTGTCTCCTGCGGCATAGCCGTTATATACAGCATTGACAGCCAGAATTCCGGGATGAATTGTCTCTGCTTCAATTATTCTCAATAGCCCTTTACCACCGTAATATGATACCTGGGAAAAGGAACGCAAGGGGATAATAACATACATTACTATCAACAATAACGTTGTCTTTTTCAAAGTATATCCTTTCATTTTATATAACCGGAATTCAAATTAGAAATACTCAATTGCAAAAACGTCAATGCACACTTTACATATTAGTCTTAAATTTATGACAAGTGAAGCAAAATTGCAACATTTATTTTGCCAGAACCCGGATTAGCTCTGGCGTTGATATTACTAGAGATTGATGAGTTAAAGCATTCCCTTTTTCTTACGCAAAAACCATTCCAGAGCTAATAAAAAGATGATTAAAAAAAGAATATATTTTTCATTCCATAATTCCTTATTCCAGGCCTGGGCGCTGGTTCTGGTAGCGCCATGAATCACTTTTTGCAGTAAAGCTACCGAGTCCGGCTCAACGTATCTGCCACCGCTATTGAGCGCCAGGTCCTGTAATGTCGGTTTTTGTAATTGCGTATTATTCAGTTCAACACTATATTCACCAATGCTAAACACTGCTTCATCGGGTTTATTGGTAATATGTGACATTGTGGCGCTATCAAGCGTCAGTTGGTAATCGCCGGCTTTATCCAGGTATAAAACATTTGAATAGCTGTCATCACCGGATCGGGATACGGTAACAGATTCCTGACCCTGTTTATGGTTGAGTAACAGGGTTAATTCCGGTTCATTTACCATTGCCAATGCCTGCTTTGTTATATTTACGGTTACTTTAATTGGTTCCCCGAAATTATAATGTTGTTTATCGGTTTTAATTTGCCAGGCGCTTGTTTCTTTTTTTGTTTCAAGCCATTGTAACATGTTATTAATAAAATTATTATAAATATCGCTATCGTCACCGACCCCCCTCATTAATAATTCCCAACGCCATAAACCATACCCTAAAATTGCAGCAGATTTATGCATTTGCCTGGTTCTAATGACGACAAGCGAACCAGGGGTTTTTGCGTTCTGTTGGCTTGACGTTGTTCTTGCATTAACCAGGGTTTGTGTTTCAGGCCAGAATTGTTGGAACTGATGAATTGTATATATTGGCGGCAATTTTAACCAGGCTGAGATCCAGGTTGATGTTTGCATTGCCGGCTGAAGAATGGGATGGTTTTTTCCAATTTCTCCGGGTTCTGCATAAATTTGAGTTTCATTTATGTAATTGGCGTTACATTTAAAGGGTAGCCAGTTTTCAAATGCGGATAATTTTTTCAGGTTGATGTTTTTTCCGGTAATCACCCAGAGTGGAGTCGCATTTGTCTCCATAGCGTCTAGTAGCCGGGTCAAAGTCGCCTGGTCTGTAACAGCTGTAGGAAAATCTATAAATATTATTATATCTGTATCTTGTGTGTCATTATCATAATTGTAAAAACCGCCGCCCGGTTTTTCAACTAAAAGACCGACAGAGTATCGTTTTGACGACAGAATACTGTTTTTCAGGAATGAAATATCAGGCGACAGACTACCTGCATAAATCTGAATATAAAGTCTGGATTTTAAAACATCAATATATATTGTGCGGCTGTTATTTTGTTCGATTAATTCATTTTTTTGCACCGGTATACTGATAACCAGTTTATTGATTCCGGTTATTTTTGGTGTTACGTTAAAGGTAGCTTCAAGTTCGGATAAAGCCGGCAGGGTGTGCATTTGAGTTTCAATCAGTTCATCATTAACAGTCAGAGATATTGGCAGGCCGATTTCCCCGTAACCGCGGTTACGGATTGTGACATTTACCGGTGTGGATTCATCGAGATAACAAAACGAATTGTTTTCAACTTCGATAATGGCTAAATCTTTTACCGGTTCCGCGGAACCCAGGCCAACTGTAAAAACCGGCGTACCCAGTTGCTCCGCTATTCGCACCGGGTTGCCACCCCGGTTATAATTTCCATCGGAAAGCATAATGATTGCAGCAAGATTTTTTTCTGTAAATTCTTTTTTTATAAATTGCAAACATTGAATAATATTGGTTGCATCACCGGAAAAGAACAAAGAATCCGCTTGTTTATGAGTTAGAGTTGTATTGGAAAAAGTGTAATAATTCATAATAAAATTGTTCTGCAGGTATGCAAATGCAGGGTTTTGTAAAACCTCTTTAATGATTTCGGCACGAATGCCGGTTTCGTCTTTTACCGCCATACTGGCCGAAGTATCAATTGCTATTGCAACCTGGGGTTTGTCTTTGCGGGTTTTTATCAGGTTTACTGATAGTTCAAATATTACAAAAAGCAGCAGGAGCAGAGCAATTATACGTAAACCGGACATTATTCTTTTCAAAAATAATGAAACAGGGGGGATGGTAAAACGATAAATATAAAGGGTAAAAAAAATACCTGCAATAATAAATGCAAATAAAAGCAAAACACTTTTTGCAGCAATATGGAACTGTGATATGGTTAAAAATAACATACTGGTCTGGTTCCTGCCAGGAGTTATAGCGATTATTGTTTAATAGAAAATTTCTTGTTTTACCGGATAAATATTTTTACACCAGGATAAAAACCTGAATTTACATATTTCATGATTGTCACTGATTGACGCTGTCGGTAAATGATAAATTGGGTACAACATCGAGCGAAAAATCAGAATGCTGGTTTTTCATCATGCGCATGTAACCAGCCCGGGCAATCATTGCCGCGTTATCTGTACAGAGCTCCGGCGCCGGTGCATAAAAGTTAACTTGAGCTTGCCTGGCAAGTTCCCTGAAATTTTCCCGTAGTGGTGTGTTGCGTACCACCCCGCCTGCCAAAATCAGTGAATTGCATTTGAATTCTTTTACAGCATTCATACTCTTTTGTACCAGCACATCGATAACCGCTTTTTGAAAACTGGCGCAAATATCATCAACAGGAATTTCTTTACCCAATTTATGTAAAGATTCCACATGATAAAGAACCGCGGTTTTGAGTCCACTAAAACTGAAATTATAATTATTGTTTTCCATCAATGCGCGGGGAAAACGGATTGCATTATCATTACCTGTTTCGGCTGCTTTTTCAATAGATGGCCCCCCCGGATAGGGAAGGCCCAGAATTTTTGCAATTTTATCAAAAGCCTCTCCAGCGGCATCATCTATTGTTCTGCCCAGTATCTGGTAGTGCAGGGGTTCTTTGATAAGGATCAAAATAGTATGCCCGCCGGAAGCCACCAGACAAATTGCCGGATATTCAATTTCTTGTTCATTAGCATGAACAGCAACAATATGACCTTCGATATGATTCACTCCAACCCAGGGAATATTTAAAGAGAGCGCCAGTCCTTTGCAAAAGCACAGCCCGGCCAGCAGTGAGCCAGCCAGCCCCGGCCCATAAGTAACTGCCAGACCATCCAAATCTTTATAGTTTACACCGGCTGTTTGTAATGCTTCCTGTACAATTGGCGCCAGCTTGACAATATGAGCACGCGAAGCATATTCCGGTACTACGCCGCCATATTTTTGATGAATGCTTTGTGTGGCAATAATATTCGCAAGGATTGAGCGTTCATTTACCACGGCTGCGCTTGTTTCGTCGCAGGATGTTTCAATACCTAATATGTTCATTTTTTTCCAAGCTTTATTCTCTTTCAAGAATGACCTTGAAGCGTTTTGGTTCAATATCGCGATAACGAATCCCGGCAATTGGTTTTATATAAGCTGGAAAATCCTGCTGAGTGGACGGGCGCTGCCTGGCATAATCGATATATGCTTCAATATCTTTTTCGTTTACTGGAAAAACCAGGTTTGCACCACCTTGTATTACCAGGGAAATGTGTGATGGGATAATTAGTGCGGAAACATTGGGAGGAAGATTAATAATCGTAACCGGGATATTGGTTATTTTTTTCTCCATCAATTTTTGAATATCCGCGGTTATCATAGTATTCTTGTTTAACAGTTCAAGATTGGGGATAGCTGGTTTTATCAGGCCGATTTGTTTTTGCAGGGGATATTTTATGTTTTCAACTTTGGCTTTTTTTGTATATATAGAATTCACTGTATCAACAATAGATTTTGGCCCTTTAATCAGTGCAATATCCGGTTCAATAATAATATCGCCAACGATTGTATGACCAATTGTGGGAACGATATTAACCTGATTTATTACAGGAACTTCGCGTATAATCAGTTTTTCGATCTGTAATTCAATTGAATCCGGTTCTGTCAGTTTTACAATTTGTAACTTTAGCGCATTGCCATACAATATTACATCTTTTTCAGAAGGGTAAATAAATGATTGTCCGGCTTCCCATTGCGGTTCAATATTTAAGCGTCCCTCTTTAAATAAAGAAAAAACCATTAAATGAATACCCTGACCCCGGAGAATAACCCGGCCGTTTTTTGGTAATTTATTAACAACAATGTAACTATCCCCGGTATTGGTACAGGTAATTGGAATTGACACATTGTAATCAAAAGTACCCCCTGATACAATTAAAAACCAGACAAATAAGGCGACAAGAGTGGAAATAATTTTTACTTTATGCCGCCTCCAAAAGCTTAATTCCTGTTTAAACAGGATATTTTTTTTAATCAGTTTCAAAATAGACAAACCAACAATTACGATACAGGAAAATCCGTCAACGCGCTATTTTGTGGATTCTTTAATTTCTTTACCCAGACTGATTTCACCGTTATCAATTCTGATGTTAAATCCACAGGATGGATTTGTGCAAACCCATGCTTTGTACATGATCGTCGCGCCATCTCTGCCGTAATCTGACAAGGGAATCAGTATTCCATTATTACATTTTTGGCATTTCGGAAATGTACTTTCCACTTTTTTTTCCCTCTTGGTTATTAGTTAATTTTAACAAGTGGCAAACAAGTTTTAGTTATTATAAAATAATCGTTTGGATTATTAAAATCAACTCTTTTTACACGTAATTTTACGGGAATAATAAACTGTTGCTAATAATGATAAAGTCAAGTATTATCAGGGAAGCGCCGGTTTGTTGACGAGTTCTCTTCCCCCTGTTTCAATGAGAATTTATGCAAATTGCTGGCAGAAAGGCAATCAATCAAAAAAACATTCCGGGATTGATTGCCGGTAAAAACTAGTCTCTCACCACCCACACTTTTACTTTGGCTTCAACTTCATGGTGCAGTTTTACGGGAATATCGTATACTCCCAATGCTTTTAAAGGTTCATCCAGCTGGATTTTTCTACGGTCGATGTCAAAACCCTGATCTTTTAGCATATCAGCAATATTCTGGTTTGTTACCGAGCCAAACACTTTATCTTCTTCACCAACCTGAACAGTAGCGGTAAGGGATACTTTATCCAGTTTTGCAGCCAATAGTTCGGCCTCTTTTTTGCCTTTCAGTTCGCGTCTTTCAAACAACTTTTTTTCTTCATTAAAAGATCGCAGGTTTGAAGGTGAGGCGGCAATAGCCATGTTGGAGGGAATCAGGAAATTTCTGGCATAACCTTGTTTCACTTCAACAATGTCTCCAGCATTACCCAAAGTATCAATATCTTTTTTTAATATTACTTTCATATTTCCTTTCCTGTGCATTATTTATTTAGTCAAATCTGCAACGTATGGTATCAGAGCGATTTCTCTGGCCAAATTAAGGGCTTTGACCAACTGACGCTGATGTTTTGCACATGTGCCAGATGTTCTGCGGGGGATAATTTTCCCTTGTTCGGTTGTGAATCGTTGCAGCTTTTTATCGTCTTTATAATCGATATACAAGATTTTTTCTTCACAAAATCTGCAAATCCTTTTCTTTTTGAGCATAGAAACTCCTTTTATGATACTTTATAGATTCAAATTTTTATAACCAAAATCAAATTCAGTTGGTTCCACCTTGATTTCTTTTATTGGTGCAATGGGAATATTTTCTTCCGGAATTGGCTGCTGGATACCCGGTTGTTCATCATTTGTTATGTTAGTCTTTTCTTCACTATCATTAATTGCCATTTCTTCAACTTCTGCCGATAATGCTTTGTCAAGGAATTGAATTCTCCGTGCACGAATTTCTACTACATTTCTGCTGGTACCATCTTCATTCCGCCAGTTTCTGCTTTGTAATTCTCCATCAATCAAAACGGCGCTGCCCTTTTTCAAAATTTCATTACATGTATCTGCCAATCTATGCCAGGCAACAACACCAACATAACAAAGGTTCTCTCGCCATATACCGGAATTATCCCGGTATTTACGATTTGAAGCAATAAAGAAATTTGTTACAGATGTTCCATTATTGGTTTTTCGAAATATAGGATCGCTCGTTAAATTTCCGGCAATCAGCACATTATTGATATCAGGCATTTTCAATTCGGACATATACCTGCTCCTATGGCCTTTTTAACAAATCCTGTTGAGATATATTTAGATAATAATACAAAATTTATCTGCAAATATCAAGTGAACAATCAATCGTCTTGTTTTTCTTCCACAGGTTGTTCGGCTTGTAATGAATCATTTTCTTGCTGTGAACTTTTCGTGATTTCACTATCATCATCAACATCAACCGGCGCAACATCAACCGGCGCAACATCAACCGGCGCAACTTGAACCGCAGCAGTTTTGTCTTCTGATTCCTCTTGTGCTCTTTTTGTTAAACCCATTGCCTGCTGTATCGCCAGCGCTTTTAAAGCCATTGTTGATAATAAAATTGTTTTATAGCGTAAAATTGATTCATTCAAACGATATTCCCGTTCCAGCGGTTTGATCATAGACGGGCTGCCGTCAAAACGAATAAAGACATAATAACCATATTGTCTTTTTTTAATTTCAAAGGCAAGTCTCTTTTTGCCCCACCGCTCCAATGTTTCAATTTGTCCGCCATTTGCCGAGATAAATTTTTCATATTTTGTAATGATGCTTTCAATTTCATCTGATTTTAGTAACGAATCAATTACAAATATGGTTTCGTATTTACGCAAGTTTACTCCTCCTGATAGGATTATTTATTCAATTTGGCATTATAACTATTCATTGTTTTTTCAAGTCCGTCCATTATAAAGCTGGTCGCTGCTTTTTCTGCATTATGTACAATATCGTTCATTAATTGCCGTTCGGTTCGTGTAAAACCGGATAATACAAAGCGAACCATATTGTGTGCCATTTTGGGCGAACCTATGCCCACCCGTAACCGTGGAAATTCATCGGACTGTAAATGAAACAGAATTGATTCCATTCCATTATGCCCTCCGGAACTTCCTCCGCCTTTAATTTTTAGCCGGCCAAATTCAAGATTAACATCATCATAAATGACCAGTAAATGATCCAGATTTATATTAAAACGCTGAACCAGGGCTTTAACGGCAATGCCGCTGTTGTTCATATATGTTTGCGGTTTTGCAACAATTACCTGTTTTTGGCTAATTGTCAGGTGTGCAATTTCCGCAAGTGTTTCTATTTTTTCCAAAGAACCATAAAACGTTGACACTATCTTGTCTGCAACCATAAAACCTGTATTATGACGAGTTTTGCTATACCGGCGACCTGGATTTCCCAATCCGACGATGAAATATGTTTCGGGCATTTATTCACCAGGTTTATCCGAGCCAGCTTGTCGTCATTATTCATTCTCTTCGGCTTTGGTAATCAATTCCGGTTCTTTTGTTCCTTCTTCACCGGCTTCGGCAGCCCCTTCAGCGGCTCGCATAGCGCCGACTGAGGCAATTACTGTTTCAGGTTCGTTCAAAAATTCAATTTTATCCATTTTAATGGATGAAAGGTGGACCGAATCGCCAATGCCCAATTTTGTTACATCAATCTCAATAAACTGGGGAATATCTGCCGGCATACACATAATTTCAATTTCACGGGTATTGTGTTGTAAAAGGCCGTTAAAATTTTTAACTCCAATCGGTATTCCTGTCAAATGCACGGGAACAGTAACATGAACCTTTTCGGTCATCAAAATTCCCATTAAATCAATATGAATCGGTTTGGCAGTAATGGGGTTATATTGAATCTCCCTGATGATGCAATTTTTTTCCTGTTTGCCATCAAACAATACTTTTAATATTCCGCTTTCCTTACCGACCAGCGCTTGTGCTTCTTTCAATCCAACTGTAAATGGAATACTTTCCTTACCATGAAAATAAAATATGCCTGGTATTTTATTTTCCCGTTTTAATTTTTTTGCATATTGCTTGCCCGTTTCTTTACGGGTTTCAACTGTCAACGAAAGTTCTGACATTTCATATCTCCATAAATTTATCTGCTTTGTATCAGTATTTTTATTTTAATGCATTGGTCCTTTTTGTGGAAACAGATCGGAAATCGATCTCTCTTCGTGTATTCGTGTAATTGCTTCAGCCAATAACCTGGAGATACAAAGGACTTCCATATTATCGAGCTTTTTATGTTCCGGCAAACTGGTTGAATTGCTGCAAAATATTTTGGTTATATTTGAATTCTGAATCAATTCCACAGCATTGCCCGATAACAAGGCATGAGTACACGCTACATAAATATCATTGGCGCCTTTATCTTTTAAAACTTTAACACCGTTAACCAGGGTGCCGGCAGTATCGATGATGTCATCAACAACGAGAACATTTTTATCACGAACATCGCCAATCAGTTCCGTAACGCAGCATACATTATGTTTTATTCTACGTTTGTTCATCATAACCAGATCCGAACCCAGCCTGCTGGCATAAGCGCGAGCCAAATGAATGCCGCCAATATCCGGTGAAGCGACCACCAGATTCGGCAGGTTTAATTTTTTTATATGATCAATAAATAAAGTGGCGGCATATAAATGATCCAATGGTATATCAAAAAAACCCTGAATTTGCGGGGCGTGTAAATCCATGGTTAATACCCGGTTAATCCCGGCTTTGACGATCAGGTTGGCCACCAGTTTGGAACTGATTGCCACTCTTGGCTGATCTTTCCTGTCCTGCCGGGCATACCCAAAATAAGGGATAACTGCAGTAATGCAGGAAGCAGAAGCCCGCCGCGCCGCATCGATCATAATGAGCAATTCCAGCAGATTTTCTGCCGGTGCATTTGTCGGTTGAACGATAAAAACATCAGTACCCCGAATATTTTCATTATATTTAACCCAAATTTCCCCATCGGAGAAATTTTTGATTTCAACCTGCCCAAGAGGCTTGTCTAAAATCGAGGCAATTCTTTCAGCTAGGCCGGGATTTGATCGCCCCGAAAAAATTTTAATTTCGGGTGCATTTGATGAATTCACCATTCCAATACTATTTTTTTTGTCAATTTGTTTTTTCATTCCTGCCTTTACCGCATTGGCCTGGTAATGAAAGTAACTTGAATATTTTAACGAAAAAATGACGAATATATTTATTTCGTCATTTAAAGGATCTTGCTGGGGCGGGAGGATTCGAACCTCCGAATGCAGGATCCAAAATCCTGTGTCTTACCGCTTGACGACGCCCCAAAATGATTTCTATTTTATCCGGATTCAGTTATTATAGTACTTTGATAAAGCGGCGTAAAAATAAAGGTTTTGTATTTTTTTTGAAAATACTGCCGGGCTTTTACTGCCTTTTCTTCATTTTCAAACAAGCCAAACATTGTTGAACCGCTTCCTGACATCCGGGAATAAAACGCATCCTGCTTTTTAAAATCTTGGAAAATTTGACTCAGTTCAGGATATGCGTTAAATATTACTGGTTCAAAATCATTTACCAGTTGTGTATTCCATATCTTGTAATCGGTCTTCCATCTTGTCAAGACACTAAATTTACTTTTTTTAAATGACTTTGTCAAGCTAAAATTAAGCATTTCATAAGCTGTTTTCGTTATTATACGCAAATCGGGGCAAACCAGCACCCCATGGAATTGCAGGGAAAAATCAAGCGGCGTTAATATTTCACCCCTGCCTTGACCCAATGCCGTTCCTTTAATAATAAAAAAAGGTACATCGGAACCAAGCTGCGCCGCAAGAGACAGCAGCGAATCAGTTTTAAGGCCAATATTCCATAAATTGTTCAGGGCAATCAGGGTTGTTGCGGCATTACTGCTGCCCCCGCCCAAGCCTGCTCCGACTGGAATTCTTTTATCGAGTTTTATTATGCACCCTTGCTCAATACTGCAATGCTGTTTTAGCAATAACGCTGCTTTATAAACAAGATTGTGTTCTGACGAACAGCCCGGCGAATCTCCTTTCAAGGTGATCTCTTTATCCGCCGGGTAAAATTCTAAATCGTCATGTACGCTGATCGTTTGGAAAATAGTCTCTAATTCATGGAAACCATCATTACGCTTCCCCAGAATTCTCAAGCCCAGGTTGATTTTAGCAAAAGATGAAATTTGCACTTATGTTCCTGTAATCTGCATTGGAATAGATAAATAATAAAATGTTATAGTAATAATGATATAACAGGGTCTGGAATAAAACCCGGTATATCCTGAAAGTTAAATGATTATTCCGAACCGAAAGTAACTATTTTACGGATGTTTTTACTTTGGGTAAAATTTGTTCAACCTCGGAATGAGGACGCGGAATAACGTGAACTGAAACCAGTTCGCCAACTTTTTCAGCGGCAGCAGCGCCGGCATCGGTGGCCGCTTTGACAGCGCCAACATCACCACGAACGATAACTGTAACCAAACCACTGCCTACCCGTTCGGTGCCAACCAGTTGAACATTTGCTGCTTTTACCATGGCATCAGCCGCTTCGATGGCGGGGATAAATCCACGAGTTTCTACCAGACCTAATGCTTCCATTGTCAAATCTGCCTCCAATTTTTTTCTGCTATTTAAAAAAAATGATGTATGTAAGTTAAAAAGTAATAAACTTTTAATTATTTGTCAACTCTTTTTAAATAATGGGTGCTTTAATTTTGCTGTTTTCCTGTATTTATATCACTGGTTGCATTCTGGTCTTGCATTTGAATCCATGTTTGTTTAATTTATTTTTTAAACAGGATGGATGATTTTAATGAGTAAAATTTATTTTCTTTCCGATGCCCATTTAGGCGCCCAGGATCATGAAGCAGAAGCCAGAAAAGCACATCATCTCGTTTCTTTTTTAGAATATTTTGCCGCTCAGGATGCAATTCTGGTGATCGTCGGCGATTTGTTTGATTTTTGGTTCGAGTACCGTCACGCCATTCCCCAGCGGCATTTTCATATTATCTCTTTATTGACCAATCTTTGCCGCTCCGGGAAAGAGATTCATTATATGGCTGGAAACCATGATTTCTGGCTGGGGTCATTTATGAAGAATGAAGTCGGCTTGCATCTTCACCTTGATGATTATGTCATCAATAATGAAAATTATAAAATTTTTATGAAACACGGTGACGGATTGTTGAAAAAAGATTATTTGTACCGGGCTATGAAAAAAGTGCTGCGCAGTCCGTTAAATACATCTCTGTACAGGATGTTGCATCCCGATCTGGGCATACCGCTGGCTCTATTTTGTTCCCATCTTAGCCGGCAAGCTTCCAGGGATCGTTCCGGCTATTCCGATATGGATTACCGCGAATTTGCTTATGCGCGAATAGCCGATGGTTATGATTATGTTGTTTTGGGACATACTCACTGGCCGGCGCTGGAGCAACATGGCGGAGGATGGTATATTAACCCCGGTTACTGGATGGATGATTTTACATTTGCTGTTATCGATAACGGTGTGCCGGAGGTTTTACAATGGAAAAATGGTAAAGCGCAACAATTTTCTGTAACCTTGCCTCCGGGTAATTTGACAAAATAACCAGGAAAAACAGCTTGTCGGGTAGAATGCAAAAAACGCAATGGAGAGATTATTTCTTTTTAGCGATGACGATAATCGCTTCTTTGATTATACTTGTATCTACACATCAAACCGGCCGCGATAGTGCAATTTATATATGGACCCTGGATGTAACCGGCCGGATTCTGGAGCCTGTTGCCGGATTGTGGGAATTACAGGGCATCCGCGCCGAGAATGCACGCCTCTATAAAGAAAATATTCAACTGGCACACCATAATTCTCAACTTGAGGAATTGGGGCGGAAAAATCAAAGGCTTTTGGCGTTGTTGGATCTGAAACAATATCTGCCCGGTGAAACTGTTGCGGCGCGGGTAACCGGTTTTGACGGCGCCGGCGGCATGAAAACCGTAATACTTGATGCCGGGAACGACAAGGGAATTAAAGAAAACATGCCCTTTATGGCCAGTTCCGGTTTGGCCGGCAAGATAGCGCGGGTTAGCGGGTCTTATTCTGTTGGTCAGCTTTTGGTTGATAAAAATTTTCGCGCTGCCGCTCGACTTGCAGAATCCCGCTATACCGGAGTTTTTGAAGGAAATGGCGACGACAAGGCTCTTATGTGGGGTGTGCCGCAAACAGTAACCATTACCAATGGCGAGCAGATCATTACTGCCGGAACCAATTCTTTTTTTCCGGAAGGCATTATTATTGGTCATGTGGTTGGCATTAAACGAGACCCGAATCGTTTGTTTCACATTCTTGTCGTTAAACCTCAAGTCGATTATACCCGGCTTGAGTATGTTTTAATTATTAAAAGTAAAGAAATGCAGCAATGAAAAGTATTATTTATGCGGTTTTATTACTGCTATCGGTTATTTTACAGGTTTCGGTGGTGGGACATTTTTCCTTGTTCCAAAGTGTTCCCGATTTGAGCATTATTGTACTGGGCCTGGCAGCTCTGGGTTCAAACAAAAGTTATACAACCCTGGCCGGTTTTTTTACCGGTTTTTTGCGCGATGTACTTGGTTATGGCATACCCGGAGTGGGCTCCCTGCTTTTTTCTATCAGCGGGTTTATTGCCGGTTCTTTATTTAGTAAACGGGTGTTTCATAAGAAAATTGAACTTTACTTTACCTTTGTAGTTTATATTTTACAGTACTTTTTTCTGGCTCATTTTTTTATTAATTTTATGTCAGTAACTTTCTGGTCTGGTATATTTAAACACCTGGCGCCGCAGATTTTGTATACCCTTATTGTACTGGGATTAATAATTTTGCTTTTACCTCATAAAATCTGGAAAAAATCAACGATCAATCCTTTTGATTCTTATTGATTTCACAAGACCTGATCATTAGTGAATTTATGACAATATATAAAGATAAAAAAATATTATCCAGCGCCGTCATAATCTTCTTTTTCTTTTTACTGTTGGTCAAGCTGTTTCAACTACAGGTTTATGAAAGACAAAAATACCGTAATTTTTCAGATATAAATAGAATACGCCGTGTGCGAATTATTCCGTCACGAGGCATTATTTATGACCGGAACGGCAAGATAATTGTAAAAAATCAGCCATCCTATTCTGTGTTTGCAGTGCCTTTTGAATGCCGCAAAGATAGTGTTATTAATTTATTGTCGGATATTCTTGATGATTCTCTTGCTGTAATTCGTAAAAAAATATCGTCAGCTCAAAATCCTTTTACATCTATCAAAGTATGGAATGATATAGAATTTGAGGCAATGATCCGTATTGAGGAAAACAAGCTGAACCTGCCGGGGATTTATTTAAAGATTGAACCAAAACGAACGTATCTGGACAATCTTTGGTCAGCCCATTTATTGGGATATTTGGCCGAAGTATCAAAAAAAGAACTGGAGGGCTTGCCGCAAACCGGCATTGTGCAAGGAGATATAATTGGTAAAAAAGGTATTGAAAAGGCTTTTGATGATAAATTACGCGGTCAGGCAGGCTTTAATTTTATTGAAGTAAACGCACTTGGCAGGGAGGTTGCTGATAAAGAGTTCTCGGGAGAAAGAGACCCTGTACCCGGGCATGATCTGTATCTTGCAATCGACCTGGATATGCAAAAATTTGCAGAAGATTTATTTCAAAATCGCCAGGGAGGCGCGGTATTTCTCGATACCAGGAATGGAGAAGTGCTGGTAATGTGCAGCAAGCCGGATTATAACCCGGCGCTACTAGCGGGTAATATACCTCATAAAACCTGGCAAAACCTGCTCAACAATCCCGCCAAACCTCTTTATGACAGAATGATCCAGGGAGAATTTCCCCCCGGTTCTACATTCAAACTGGTTATGCTGGCAGCAGCGTTGCAAGAGAATAAAATAACCGAGCATACTATGTATTCATGCCCGGGCTATTTTCGTTTTGGAAACGCAACCTTTAACTGCTGGAATCATGCCGGACATGGCACAAATAATCTGACTGATGCTATTAAAATGTCGTGTAATGTCTATTTGTATAATGTTAGTCTTACTCTGGATGTAAACACCTGGGCCCGGTATGCCCGTGAGTTTGGTTTTGGCCGTGTTACTGGTATAGATTTACCTGATGAAAGAGCGGGCAATGTTCCCGATAGCACATACCTGAACAAGGTTTATCAAAAAACGGGCTGGACCGCGGGAATGTTGCTGAATGTAGGGATCGGCCAGGGCGATCTGTTAACTACACCCCTGCAAATGGCTCAGTTTGCCATGATTTTGGCAAATTCAGGCGTCTGGTATACACCCCACCTGGTGCAGCGTTTTGTCGATTCCCAAAACCGTGAAATACCCAATACTTTATTTCAAAAAAATCAAACGACCGGTATATCGTCGCAGACCTATTCAATTATACGTAATGGAATGCGCCTGGTAGTTAATGGCGAGAAAGGTACAGGGCGGGCCAGCCGTTTACCGAATATTCATGTTGCGGGTAAAACCGGCACCGCGCAAAATCCCCATGGCGAGGATCATGCCTGGTTTATTGGCTTTGCTCCTTTTGAAAATCCGGAAATTGCTTTTTGCGTTTTTATTGAAAATGGCGGCGGCGGCGGCGCCCAGGCTGCACCCATTGCTCATGATTTATTGCAAATGTATTTTAATAAATCACGCATTTTGGCCGAACAGGATAGCGCCGTCAGGCATGTTGATTAAATTTTATAAAAATATTTTTGAATGAAAAATGCTAAATACGCTCAATAAAATTAAAACCGACCGGGTCATTATTATTACTGTGTTGCTATTATGCCTTTATGGGCTAATAGCCATATACAGCGCTACCTGGACCGGCGAGGATGGCGCCTGGAAGGGCTATTTCCTCCGGCAATTGATCTGGATCATTATTGGCTTTGTTTTTCTGCTTGTTGCTGCAAAAATTCCGCTCGATTGGGTGCGTATTTCAGCTTTTGGATTGTATTTTGTTTGTTTGTGTTTTTTAATTCTATTATTAATCATACCAAATACCGGTCAACCCAGTCGTTGGATCAATCTGGGCAGTATCCAGTTACAGCCCTCTGAATTTTTCAAACCAATTCTTGTTATTACGCTGGCTGCTCTATTGAGTTCGCGTAACTATTCTCCCCGTCGCTTGCGTTATCTTTTGGCGGCTTTTGCGCTTGTGCTGGCGCCTTTTATTCTTGTTTTAAAGCAACCGGATCTGGGAACATCATTAACATTTATCATTATCCTCATTCCCATGCTTTACTGGAAGGGTTTGCGTCTAACTGTTATAATGTTCATTTTATTGCCGGTTTTAACATTTATAGCATCTTTTAATTTTTGGACTTTTTCTTTCATAATGTTAATAATTTGTGCTATATTAATCCTGAGCCGTCAACGAGCGCTCGTGTTTTGGGCGGTATTTCTGGTTAATATTATTGTCGGTATCGTCGCTCCACATTTCTGGAATCATTTGCACGATTACCAAAAACAGCGTGTGCTCAGTTTTCTTGGCCTGGTTTCGGATCCGCAGGGAGCCGGGTATCAGATCATTCAATCCAAAGTGGCCATTGGCTCAGGTGGTATTATTGGCAAAGGATTTTTACAAGGCTCTCAAACCCAGCTTCGCTTTTTACCAGCCCAGCATACCGATTTTATTTTTTCAGTACTGGCAGAAGAATGGGGCTTGCTGGGTGCATTGGTTGTACTGGTGACTTTTCTCGTTTTACTGTTGCATAGTCTGTCCATTGCATATCATGCAAAAAGTGATTTTTCAGGTTTGATGACAACAGGTTTTGTTGTTATTTTAGCGTTTCAGGTTATTGTCAATATCGGCATGACCATGGGAATAATGCCGGTTACAGGGATGCCGCTGCCGTTTATCAGTTACGGCGGGTCATCGCTGTTGACCAACATGGTTATGATTGGCTTGATTTTAAATACATCGTTACAACGTTATAAATAAAGACGAACAGGAGGAAAAATTGCACCCTGTATTATTAAAACTCGGCGCTTTTGAAATTCGCGCGTATGGTGTTATGCTTGCTATTTCTTTTCTTTTAGGTATTCTATTCGCTTTGCATCGGGCGAAAAAAGTAAATGTTGATCCCAATCTAATCATGGATCTATCGGTCATATTGATCATTAGCGCAATTGTTGGATCGCGTTTTTTATACGTTATCTATCATCCGGAAGAATTCCGTGGCCACTGGATTGATGCAATTAGCCCATTCCAGAGCGACGGCACAATTGGCATGGGAGGCTTGACCCTGCTTGGTGGAGTCATTCTCTGCTTTATTTCTGCATTAGTCTTTTTAAAAGTTAAAAAGCTCTCTTTTTTAAAAATTGCCGATGTTGTTATCCCCAGCGTAGGCTTGGGTATCTTTTTGACCCGCATCGGATGTTTTTTAAATGGCTGCTGTTTTGGTTTGCCTTGTCAAGCGCATGATCATTTTTGCTTTGTTTTTCCGTCCAACAGCGCCGCCGGATTTACCTTTCCAAATACCCCGCTTATTCCGGCCCAGTTATATTCCTCTCTCTATGGATTAATCATATTGGGAATTTTGTTATATGCAGAAAGGTGGAAAAAATTTGATGGCTTTTTATTGTATCTCTTTTTAATTTTGTATGGAATTGCCCGTTTTACTATAGATTTTTTCCGTTATTACGAGTCCAGCATGATTATTTTTATGATAGGCGATAAAGGAATCAGCTTGAATCAGGGAATCAGCCTGGTGTTTGTATTGTTTGGAATTGTGTTGTTAATAATTGGTTATTCAAAAAATGGCGGAAAAGACTAAAATTATGTTCTATTTGGAGCAGATAGAAATTTCTTGACTTTTTAATATAACTTTAATAAATTTAATGAAATAACAAGATAACTTGCTAGAGATTATTATCAATTGATAAAAAAATTCCTGATAGTAACAGTTTTCATTTTATTTTGTTGTAACAGTTATTCCAACGTCTACGCTTATGAACCACGTTTTGGCGCCGGATTTAAGCTGGGTGCGGCAAGGCTTGAGGGCGACTGGAACGGGCCGGTATTGTCACCCCATATTGTCTTGTTTGTTGGTTATAGTCCAAATCCCTATCTGCTTTTTGGCAGTGAAGTGGGGTTTAGCACCCTGCGCACCAATCGTGATGCGGAACGAATAAACAGTGATTTTAAACAAGCGGAGAAATTAAAAACCAGTATCATTCCCTTTGATTTATCCATGCGAATGAACCTGATGCCTTTAAAGCGCATCAATCCCTATTCACTGATCGGCGTCGGTGGATTATGGTATCAAACAACTTTTGATAAAGAATTGTTGGTTATACATGGCAAAAACGCCAAGCGCCTCAATTCATTTATTAAATTTGGCGGCGGTTTGCAGTTTAAAATTGAAGAAAAATTCAGTTTGCTCTTTGAAATGGATTACAAATATACCTTTACCGACCGCCTGGATCAAATAAAAAGCGGTGATGAAAATGATGGTGTTCTCACTGCTTCAATAGGCGTTAATTATTTTTTACCGGTCGAAAATAAAAAAGATTTGGATCGAGATTATATCCCCCTGAAACTGGATATTGATCCAATGCAGCCCGAAGACCTCAATGGTTACATGGATCATGATGGAATGCCCGAAGGAGGGGTGCCGGTAGATTTTGATTATAAAAAGCCCCTGGTTAAACATGTTCCGATTTTTGAGGCAGAATCTGGCAATAGTATTAAATATAAAGCACAGGTGTTTTCCACAATTCCTCTACGTGTAGTTGCTGTTTTGTATCGGACTGTTGGTACAAAAAACTGGAATGTTTTAAAAATGGAAACCGTCCAGGGAACAGATTATCGCGCTGTTCTGGACAAGAGCCAGGTTGATGCCTCCGGCCTGGAATATTTTATTGTTGCAATAACAGATGATTTATCCGGTATCGGTTATTCCGGTTTACCGAAAAGACCCATTCAAGTAACCATAATTAAAAATGCCCCGATTTGGCGGACTGCTACCAGAGCAATAACCGCATTAGGCTGGGGAACAGCTAGCTTTTTGCTACAAAGAAAACAAAGCAGGAGTGAACAATGAGCACAAAAAAATATATGCCCTTGATTATTATGCTGTTAAGCATTATATCTGTTTTATATTTAGGTTCCTGTGCCAGTACCGGCGCCGGCGGTCAGGGTTATGATGACAGCTTGTTTGAAGAAGATAACCTTGATGATTTGGATAGTCAACTTCTTAGCGATCTGGACGCGTCTTCTGATGAAGAAGAAGTGTTGCGTTTATTAGGAATTACCGAGGAAAATACTCAAACTATACCGCAGACAGAATTTTCTGATTCCGGGAATACAAATGTTCCGGTTGATCAACTGGAAGCGGAAGCGAAACGCAAGGAAGAAGAACTGGCAAATTTAAAAAACCAGGTAGCGGAACGCGACCGGCGTATTCAGGAATTGCAAAATCAGATGACAACAGAAGCGCCGACCGGCGCTGTTGCTACAGACAACACCTTCAAGGGACGTTATGAAGCCGCTTTGAATTTATACCGGAATCGCAGTTATCGCCAAGCCATTCAAAGTTTCGATAATTTGCTAGCCCAAAATGTCTCCAACTCGCTGATAGATAATTGTCAGTACTGGAAAGGGGAATGTTATTATGCCCTGGCTGATTTTAATCAGGCAATCCTTGAATTTCAAAAGGTATTTACTTACAGCGGATCCAATAAATTAGATTCGGCGCAACTTAAAATTGGTCTATGCTATTTACGTCTTGGAAATAAAGACCGGGCTAAAAGTGAATTTGAAAAATTAATTTCCAACTATCCCGATAGCGAATATATTTCCAGGGCGCAAACTTATTTGTCCCGGTTATAATCAGGAAACCCCGACTTTGTTTTTTCAAAGGGTAACACACGTTACCCTTTTTTATTGATTTTGATTAAAATTTTGTTAAATTATAGGGTCTGTGTTGATGGAATTAATTGAAATTCTTCTTCTAATAGATTCATTTGCCCCATCGTCAAAAGAAAAAAGGTAATGCTATGAAAACCAGGCTACGAATTTTATTCTTATCATCCGAAGTAACTCCTTTTGCCAAGACAGGCGGTTTGGCAGATGTTTCCAGCGCCCTGCCAAAAGCGCTTTATGATATGGGGCATGATATACGAGTGATAATGCCCAAATATGGATGTATTAATGATCGCAAGTATGTGTTACGTGAAGTTATACGGTTAAAAAGGGTTAAAATTAAAATGGGGGAAAATGATCATATCGCATGCGCCAAATCGGCTTTTATACCCGATTCCAAAGTGCAAATTTATTTTCTGGAATACAAACCTTTTTTTGGTGGCAACGATTTGTATGTCGATTCGGAGACCGGAAAGGACTTGCCTGATAATGCGGAAAGATTTGGATTGTTTTGCAAGGCAGCCCTGGAAACGATAAAATTACTGCATTGGGAACCACAAATCATCCATTGCAACGACTGGCAAACCGGTCTTGTGCCCTGGTATTTGAAACATGAATTTAATAAAGACGCTTTTTATGCCAATTGTGCAACGGTTTTATCGATTCACAATATGGCTTATCAGGGCAATTTTTCCAACGATAATCTTGAATTGCTGGGAATTGAACAAAAGAATAAGGATGGTGTAAATGATTTACTGCACCACAAAAATATAAACTTTTTAAAAGCCGGAATTCAAACTGCCGACAAGATTGTAACCGTTAGCCAGGCGTATGCCAATGAAGTGCTCACCAATTCAGAAACTGGCGCGGGTATGACCGAGTATTTACAATCGCGTAATCAAGATTTTGAAGGTATTCTTAATGGCGCCGATTATTCGGAATGGAATCCGGAAACCGATTCGTTGATTGCTGAAAAGTATTCCTGTAATAAGCCGGAAGGTAAAGCTCTTAACAAAAAAGAATTGCTGGAAAAATGTAATTTTCCGACAGATGACAATAAACCACTAATTGGTATGGTATCGCGTTTAGCCGGCCAAAAGGGGTTCGATTTGATCCAGGCTGCTATCAAAGATATAATTGCACAAGATGTGCGGTTGGTTATTTTGGGTCTTGGCGAACCTGCATATCACGAGGCTTTGCAAAAAATCTGTAAAACCTATCCCAAAAATGTAGCGCTCTTTTTACGTTTTGACAATGATTTGGCGCATTTGATTGAAGCTGGCAGTGATATGTTTTTAATGCCATCCCGGTATGAGCCTTGTGGTCTGAATCAGTTATACAGCTTGAAATATGGTACTGTACCTATTGTCCGCAGTACCGGGGGGTTGAAAGATACAGTAATTGATTTTGACCAGGACCCTGAAAATGGCAATGGCTTTACTTTTGAGCCCTATAATAAAAAAGATTTGGTTGATGCCATTAAACGCGCGGTTGCTGCTTATGGCGATCAAAAGAACTGGCAAAAACTGATAAAGCGGGGAATGCGTGCCGATTATTCCTGGTCCGTTGCTGCAGAAAAGTATGTAAAAACGTATTTATCGCTGGTAAATAATAAAAAACATAAATAGTATTTCCATGCCGTTCTTGATGCAAGTTTATTGTCATACTGATATTGTTTTGGTATGAGTCACAAATGTTTCGCATTATAACAATATCAGATAAAAGAACGGCATTTTTGTGCCCTTTTTGGTTTTGGGCAAAACAGGCAAAAACAGCCGGCAAAACAGGTTCTTTAAGTGTAATAAAAATAAACAATGCAGTTAAAATATGATTGATATTTATTATAAATTAGTTATTACCAGGTTTATTGTTGGCATTAACTTTGCCTTTTTTTAATAAATTAATTACGTACAATCTATATGGAATAAATTCGTACTTGGGCAGGGCATGGAAGGTATTGAAAAAAGTATATATAAAATAGGCGCGTTAAAAGATATTATTTTATTACGTGTGAGCGGCTATATTGACACAACAACTTCATCTGATTTGCAAAAAACAATTGCAGAGCAAATCAATCAGGGAAACAACCAGTTTATCATAGATCTGGGTGGCGTGCATTATGTCAGCAGCGCGGGCTGGGGTATCTTTGTGGGTGAAATTCGTGGTCTGCGTGAAAAAGGTGGTGATTTAAAAATTACCCAAATGACCCCTGATGTGTACGAAGTGTTTGAAATGCTTGAATTTAACCGCATTCTTACCAGCTATGATTCCCTGGAAGAAGCAATAGACGATTTTGATTATTGCCGTGGTTTAAAATTTACAACCCCCCAAAACGGATCATTATTGGAAATACAGGAAAGCGATTTAGCGCCCGGACAAGACGAAATTGACGCAATAGCAGCGCGCCGTCAAGATAAAGGCGCTGCGGCCAAGTCCGCCTCGTTTGCCAAACGAAAACTGACTGTTGAAGAAGCTGATTTACCTGTTACTGAAAAAATTAAAAAAATAGTTATCGAAAATCCTATGGGGGGAGTTATGAATATTCGCAAAGAGTTGAAATCGCAGCGGTTTGGTTTTACCAGAATCGGCTATTTCAAGCTCAGAGCAACATTAAAGAAAATGAATATGGAAACCAAAGCCAAGCGGTATCGCTTTTACCGTTCACGCTAAGGGCAGGAAAAAAGTTTGGAAAAGAACAGGTTAAACAAGAGGTTTATCGTGAAGCAACTGTCAATTGCTGGAATATTACTATTATTGCTGCATCTTTTATTATCTGGCAGCGTTTATTCCCAGGATGACCGGCTGGGTGAAATAATTGTTGGTCCCGGTGATGCTATTCATTTATATGTCTATGATGGTGGCTTTGCACCGGTTGAAGGAAAGTTTGTAGCAAATTTCCATGACAAAGCATTTACAATCAACGGCTTCGGGCAGGTTGATCTTTTAACTTTGGGAAGTATCCATGTTGCCGGAATGACTACAGAAGAAGTCCGGTTATTATTAACAGAACAGTTTAAACCCTATGCCCGTGAACCTATGGTCATTGTCAAGCCATTAATTCGTATCACGCTGCGTGGTGATTTTGGTCAACCTGGAATGTATCGAGTAAGTCTGGATATGTCTTTTTGGGATATGATCAGAGAGGCCGGCGGGCTGGTCGGTGGATTGGATGCACTTTCGGCTTTGAATGATATGTTTATTATGCGCAAAGATGAAATTATTTATAAAGATTTTATTGAGGCAATTCAGCAGGGCACTTCACTTTATGAATTAGGTTTTGTATCAGGCGATGAACTGGTGGTGCCGCGTGCCAATCGGCCAACTTTTAGAAGTATGATGCGATATTTCCAGTTTGGAATGTCGTTAATCATTTTATATTTAACACTGTTGAAACAATAATGTGAAAAAAGAAAATTATGGAAGAATTAGACAATCTACATATACCTGCAGAACCAGCAAATGTTTCTCAAATTGATTTCCAAAAGTATATTAAAGGCATTTGGAAAAGAAAATATCTGATACTGGTATGTATGATATTGGTAGCAGTGCCTTTTTATTTAAAAGCCAGAAACCAGGTGCCCATTTACCGGGCTTATGTAAATTTGAAAATAAGATCGATCGATCAGGACGCCGGCCAATTCTGGAACAATGAGCGCAAGGGTGAAATTCGCAGCCGCACATTTATTAACCGGGTTACTGCCCAGTTAGGGCTGGCAATTGTGCTTCAGGATACCACAATGAAAAGCGCTGATGAAATATTTTTTAGCTATTATACCAGCGAAAGCCCGGTTATTGGTAAATACAAAGTTTCAATTGACGAAGCCGGAAATTATTATTTTGTTTTTATGGATAGCACCGGTGGAACAGTGCTCGATAGCGCCAATGTATGGGACGCAGTTGCCAGCGAACGCAGCGGGAATGGCATTACTTTCCAACTACAACCCCACGCTGTCGAGTTTCCCAAAGAGATCAAATTCAAAGTTGTATCAATTGATAAAGCCGCAGACGCTATATCCAGAGATTTGAGTGTAGATTTCTTTGGCGGCGGTTCGTATATGATCCTGCAAATGAACGGTACCGACCCTGAACTCTTGCCGAAAAAGTTGAACCGAATTGCCGAAGTATATGTCGACCAAAGTATGAATTTAAAAACCCGAGATGTAGATTTAAAAAGGGATATTATTTCCAAACAATTAAAAACTGCAGAAGTTAAAGTGAACGCTGTTGAGGCTGAACTGCGTAGTTTTTATTCACGCTATCCGCTTAGTCTGGACGGCGAAAAGAAAAGATTGCTGGATCGGCTTACCGATTATGATAAAGCGCTTCGGGATTTACCGCGGCAAAGGAATCAACTGACCGAATACCTGGATCGGCTGGATAAAGCCGATTCCGAGCCTGACCCCGATCAATACCGCAGTTTTATTGTTACAGAAATTGCCAATAACCCGATGTTTGTTAATGAAACTAAAATGGCAATCCTCAAGCAGCAATTGCAGGCTTTGAACAAGCAATACGACATGCTCTATCAACAATTCTCGCCCGATCATCCGGAATTGTTGGAGGTAATGAATAATATTCGCACAACTCACAAAGAGATCACCAATTTTGCTTCCAGTTTTCGTAATACCCTGGCAAGACGCGAATCGGAATATCGCACGGATTTATCTGGTATTCAAACACAGCTAAATTTACTGCCACAGGATCAGTATCGCTTTATGGAACTGGAACGGAAGAAGAAAATTGCCGAGGACAAGTATTTTCTGTTACTGCAGGAAATGCAAAAAATGGAACTGGCCGATGTAGTTGAAGAAAATGAAATTGCTATTCTTGATCGGGCCATAACACCAACTTCGCCAATTAACCCCAGCAAAATGTCGCGGGTTTTACTGGGCGGAGGTTTGGGTTTAATTTTAGGTGTTGTTATTGCCCTGCTTTTGGAAATTTCTGATAACAAGATCCGGTCATTTAACGATGTTGAAAGACTTTTGAATTTGCCGGTTTTGGGCGCAATACCAATAGTAAAATTTGGCAATATCAAAGAATATCAGGATTTTGAAAAAGCCAAGCAAATAGACCGACAATTGGTCACACATGATTATTCACCCACACCCATAGGGGAATCGTACCGCGCTTTGCGCACTCATTTAATGTTTTCAAAAAATACCGGGCGAATTCACACGTTGCTGCTTACCAGTATCAGCCCGGAAGAGGGCAAATCGTTTACCGCCAGCAACCTGGCTATTATTCTTGCTCAACAGCGAACCAATACCCTGCTGGTCGATGCCGATTTACGCCGCGGTGTGTTGCATAACACTTTTGGGATGAAAAAGGAGCCGGGTTTTACAAATTATTTAAATAACCGGGTAACATTGTCCAGTGTGGTACAGCAGACTCATATTCCCAATTTGTCGATTATCAGCTGCGGATCGATGATCCCCAATCCTTCGGAATTATTGGGCTCGCAGCAAATGCGTCATTTTCTTGATGAAGCGCGCCGAAAATTTGATTTTATCCTCTTCGATGCTCCCCCCCTTGAAGCGGCGACTGATTGTGTGGTAATTGGTACTCAGATGGATGCCGTTGCCGTGGTTGTTAAAGCCGGGCAAACGGATAGAAAGATTGCCCAGGAAAAATTAGAGTTGTTTAGCAATGTAAATGTAAATCTTATTGGTGTAATATTGAACGGTTCGGAAACGGCCATCTTGAATAATACATATAGTTATTATCATTATTAGGGTTTGATCTTTATTAAGGGTAGATGATGAAGTTATTGGTCACCGGGGGCGCCGGTTTTATTGGCTCACATTTGAGTGAAAGATTGGTAAAACAGGGGGATGATGTTGTGTGCCTGGATAATTTTAACAACTATTATGATCCGGCTATAAAAAGAAACAATATCAAAGAACTGTTGGCGCATAAAAATTACCAACTGATTGAAGGCGATATTCTTGACCTGCCGTTGCTGCAAAAGATTTTTTCCGCGCATAAATTCGACGTTATTGTTCACCTGGCTGCCCGCGCCGGTGTAAGGCCTTCAATCCAGGAACCATTATTGTATGAAAGAGTGAACGTGCAGGGTACCATGCATTTGCTGGAAATGTGCAGGGAACATGATGTATCCGGGTTTGTGTTTGCTTCTTCATCTTCCGTATATGGCGCCAATGATAAAGTGCCATTCAGCGAGAGTGATTCTGTTGATAACCCCATTTCGCCTTATGCTGCCACTAAAAAAGCCGGCGAATTGGTTTGTTACACCTATCATAAACTTTACAAGATTTCTGTTAATTGCCTGCGTTTTTTTACTGTCTATGGTCCACGGCAGAGACCGGATATGGCTATTCATAAATTTGCCAATTTAATTGACAATGGTAAACCCATTCCGGTTTTTGGCAACGGTAAAAGCCGGCGTGACTATACTTTTATAGATGATATATTACAGGGGATACAAGCAGCAATTTTGCATTGCGACGGTTACCATATCTATAACCTTGGTGAATCGAATACGGTTGAATTAATGTATCTGATTGATTTGATACAAAAAGGTTTGGGGAAAAAAGCCATTATTGACTGGAAGCCGGATCAACCTGGTGATGTGCCAATTACATTTGCCGATATCAGCCGGGCAAAGCAGGATTTGAATTATAATCCGCAAGTTGCCATTGAAGCCGGTATTGATAAATTTATACAGTGGTTCAATAACAAGAATTCTGTTTGACAGAAAGTTTTGTAATATTTTATGGTATCTGAACGAGAAAAGTTTTTAGGTAATATTTTAAAAGGCATTGATTTTTTTGTGCTTCTTGTTGTTTTTCCTATTGCCTATTTTCTTGATGAATTTATTCGCCAGGTAGCCCAGTTAAATATTAAAGCCTATGCTACCAGCGCTACTTTTTCCGGATTTGTAAATTTTGCCAGCAATTTCTGGATGTTGTTTGGGGGCTTTCCACTGATTTGGGTAGTTATATTTTCCATTTATGGAATATATGAGGGTTACCGTACCAGACCTTTTCGGAAATTAGTCTGGCTTATTATTGTTTCCGGGTTATGGGCAACGCTTGCCTCCGGTAACTTTGTCTTTTTAGCTAAACTACAAATGACCAGCCGTTTGTTCTTTGTTGTTTATGCTGCTACCGCGTATTTATTAATCTTGCTGGAAAAGTGGGCGCTTTTAAAAATTTTGGATAATGTTCATTCCAAGGGATTAAACCAGGAGAATCTGTTAATTGTTGGAACCGGCAAAAGAGCTTTGGAATTTATTGATGCTGTGCACAACCATGGCAACTGGGGCTTGAAAATTGTCGGTCTGATTGACGACGACCATGCCCTGTATGGCAAAAAAATTGCCGGTTACCGGGTGATGGGCCGCATCAAAGATATTCCCTTTATTATCAACCAGATAGTTATAGACCAGGTTATCTTTGTTGTTCCCCGGCATTGGCTGCCCTTGATTGAAGAAGCTATTCTGGCCTGTGAAGAGGTGGGCATTACTACAGCTCTTTCGCTGGATTTTTACAATTTAACTTTGGCGCATACCCGGCAAACGGACTTTAACGGTTTTCCGCTGCTGGAATTTAAAACTTTTCATGCCCGCGAATGGCAGCTTTTTATCAAACGATTACTAGATATTCTTATATCCGCATTATCATTAATTGTGCTTTCTCCAATTATGCTGATAACCGCGATTGCGATCAAAGTTACCTCCAAAGGGCCAATTTTGTTCAAACAGGTGCGTTGCGGCTTAAAGGGCCGCAAGTTCATTCTTTATAAATTTCGCTCTATGGTAAATAATGCCGAAGAGATGAAAGCAGAGTTGCAGGAGGATAATGAAATGGACGGACCGGTCTTTAAAATTAAAAAAGACCCGCGCATAACCAAAGTCGGTTCATTTATTCGCAAAACCAGCATTGATGAATTACCGCAATTATTTAATGTTTTAAAAGGCGATATGAGTATTGTCGGGCCGCGGCCGCCAATAGTCAGTGAAGTGGAAAATTATAAAATCTGGCAGCGCCGGCGCTTATCTTTAAAGCCTGGCATTACCTGCATTTGGCAGGTTAGTGGTAGGAACAAGCTGTCTTTTGATCAGTGGATGAAAATGGATTTGGAATATATTGATAACTGGTCTTTAATGCTGGATTGGCGGATCATGATGAAAACATTTTTTGTCGTGATAACAGGATATGGAGCCGAGTAGGATCGGGATTTATTACACGTAACTGAATATGTGACTGGAAGGAATGAACCCGGAGATATGAAAAAATTACGGATTTTAATGCTGGCGCCTCAACCCTGGTTTCAGCCCCGCGGCACTCCTTTTAGTGTTTTACATCGTATGAAAGCCCTGTCTTTACTTGGGCACCAGGTAGATTTGGTTACCTATCCGGTCGGTCAAAATGTGCTTATTGATGGTGTTACAATCTATCGGTCTGCCCGTATCCCTTTTGTTCGTAAAGTTAAAGTGGGGCCTTCAAAAACCAAAATTTTTCTGGATTTATTTCTTATTATTCTAACCATAAAATTATTACGGAAAAATAAATACGACATTATTCATACTCATGAGGAAGCCAGCTTTTGGGGTGCATTTTTAGCCAAACGCTACAACATCCCGCATTTGTATGACATGCATTCCAGCCTGCCGCAGCAATTGACTAATTTCAAGTTTACCGGGTTTAAACCATTTTTAAAATTGTTTGATCGTTTGGAACAATATACCATTAAAAGCGCCAGTGCAGTCATTACTATTTGCCCGGAGTTGCAACATTATGTGGAAGAGAATTTTCCGAATAAAAAAAGCCTGCTTATTGAAAATGTTGCAGATAACAGTTTGGTTTTTCCCCCCGATGAAAACGCATTGCAGCGCCTGCAAACTGAATATGGGCTAGCCGGGAAAACGGTAATTTTATACTATGGCACTTTTGAGCCATATCAGGGCATTGACCTGTTGGTACAGAGCGCCGTTCCGGTCATTAAAAAATATGGTGATGCCGTGCGTTTTGTATTGGTGGGTGGTAATGAAGCGCAGCAACAGTTTTACCGTAACATGGCGTTCAAGACTGGATTCGGCGAAAATATGATTTTTACCGGTTTTGTGCAACCTCAAATAATCCCGGCGTTTGTACAACTGGCAGATGTACTGGTATCGCCCCGTTTAAAGGGCAATAATTCACCGCTAAAAATATATTCTTATTTGCGTTCAGGAAAACCGATTGTTGCAACACGCCATATTACTCATACACAGATATTGGATGATTCAGTCGCTGTGCTGACTCGCGCCGAGCCGGAAGATTTTGCCGCCGGAATTATTGCAATTTTGCAAGATGAATCGCGGCGAACCGGAATGGTGCAAGCTGCCCGCCAACTCGCTGAACGTCAATACAGCTATCAGAATTATCTTGATAAAACAGGTAAAATTTTGGATATGGCCCTGCAAGGTTATCAGAATTAATATTGAGGCTTGTTTGAAAAAAAATATAAAAAAACATTACAGTTATTCCTTGTATGCCGACGCCCATTTTGCAGATGATTATGAAAAGGATCGTTTCGGTTCCGGATTTGGCGCATTTTTAAAGCAATATGAAACGGAACTATATGACAAGCTGATTCCCCATTTTCAATTTATGCTGGATGTTGGCGCCGGCACCGGCAAGCTGACCAGCCATTTTGCCCGGCGCGGTTTTGTCGTTGCCTCCGATGCTTCGCTGCACATGCTGATTCAGGCGCGTAAACTGGCGCAAAAGCATAATATCCACTATGAGGCGGTTGTTTGCGATGCCCATCAGCTCTGCTTTCGTGATCATTCCTTTGACGCAGTGGTTTCTTCACGGGTACTTATGCACGTTGTGGACTGGAAGCGGATGGTTGCGGAATTATGTCGTGTATCCCGCAAAGATATTGCGCTGGATTTTCCCAATTATTTCAGCCTGTCTCTTTTCGAGCGGGTGTTCCGCAAACTTTTTAAACCCTTGAATAAGAATATTCAAACTTATCATGGCTTTTTGGGAAAAACAGTCGACACTGAATTTAAACGTCATGGCTTTGCTTTAGAGATTAAACTCAAGAGCTTTTTTTTACCGGTTGCATTATACCGGGTATTAAATTCACCGCGTCTTGCTTTTCGTGTGGAAAGTTTTTTTGGAAAAATTGGGATTATAAAATTATTTGGAACTCCAATTACGATTAAATTTCAAAAAAGAGCATGAGGAATTTGATGAAAAGAAATTTGCAAAATATACAGGACAAACAATACGATCTGTTAATTATTGGTGGTGGTATGTATGGCGCTGCGCTGGTCTGGGAAGCAGTATCACGTGGTTTGCGGGTCGCACTGGTTGAAAAAACCGATTTCGCTGCAGAAACCTCCGGCAATAGTTTGAAAATTATTCATGGCGGCTTGCGCTATTTACAAACGCTGGATTTTAAACGTACTGTGGAATCCATTCGCGAACGCAAGATCATGCTAAAAATAGCTCCGCACCTTGTTCATCCGCTGGCATGTATGATGCCAACATACGGATTAACAATGAAAAGCAAGCATGTCATGTTTGCCGGTTTATTAATGAATGATATTATCAGTTGCACCCGTAATCGCGGCAATGATGCACAAAAGAGAATTGGTAATGGCAAAGTAATTTCCCGCCGCACCTGCGCGGCAGAAATGCCGGTATTGATGGACAGTAATTTTACCGGCGCTGCGGTATGGTATGACGCACAGGCATACAACACGGAACGCCTGGTAATCTCTTTTATCCTGGCTGCTGCCAACAATGGCGCTGATGTGTTTAATTATATGGAAGCGGTTTCCTTTTTAAAAAATGGTAACCAAATTACCGGTGCGCGGGTTAAAGATGTTTTGAATGGTACGGAATATGAAATCAATGCAAAAATGATAGTGACCACAGCCGGGCCATGGACAAATAAAATCGCCGGGTTGGTTGATTCTGCAGCTGCACCCAAATTCATCCTTTCCAAAGCCATGAATATTGTGCTGAAACGCAAAATTAACAACAATTATGCTTTTGGTATATCCAGCAATATCGAGTTTCGTGAAGGCAAGCAATACCGCCGCAACAAACGCCGTTTATTATTTATCACTCCCTGGCGCGATTATACAGTTATTGGCACTTCGCATTTGCCCTATAATGGCGATGCAGACTCTTTTAAAGTAAAAGAAACTGATGTTCAAGACCTGCTGCAGGAGCTGAATGTTCTTTTGCCGGAATTGAAATTACAGCGCAGCGACATTACCTATGTACATGGCGGCGTGCTGCCTCTGGCTGCCGAGCCCAGGCCTGGTGAGGATGTACAACTACTGCCGCATTACCGGATTGTCGATTATAGTAAAACCGCACAGGTTGATGGATTGTTGAGTATAGTCGGCGTAAAATATACGACTGCCCGCGACGTGGCGGAAAAAACCATGAACCTGGTCATGACAAAATTGCATAATGATACCCGGTTGTTCTCTACGCGACAAAAGCCATTGACCGGCGGCGATATTAATGATTATAATGATTTTATAACCAATGCACTTGCCGCCAATACGGATGTGTTGCCCAAAGATATTCTAGTCCGTTTATTATATAATTATGGCACGCTATACAAGCAAATTATTGCCAGTATCAAGCAACAGCCCGATCTGGCGCAACCGCTGGTTAAAAATTCTCTGGTAATTAAAGCGGAGGTTATCAATGCAGTTCGCGAAGAAGGCGCATTAAAGCTGGCAGATTTTGTGTTGCGCCGCTCCGATCTGGGTTCAGGCGATTGCCCTGCTGATGAATGTTTGCAAGCTTGTGCTGCTCTGATGGCCGGAGAGCTGGGCTGGAATAATGAGCGGATTGCTGCTGAAATTAATCAGGTTAAAGATAAATATAAAACGGTGTAAATAAAATGCAGGAGCAAACACTAAAAAAAGCGCTGGTTACCGGAGCTTCCGGTTTTACCGGCAGGTATATGGTGCAAAACCTGTTAACGCATGGTTATTCCGTGCGTGCCCTGGTGCGCGCCTCCAGTAAAATTGACCATTTACGTTCATTGCCGGTTGAAATTGTTTATGGCAACATTACCAATCCTGCCGAGGTTGAGGCAGCCGTCCAGGATATGGATATTGTTTTTCACATTGCCGCTTTGTACCGGGCAGCCAATGTGCCGGATCATGAATATTACAATGTTAATGTAACCGGCACCGAAAATGTGCTGATTGCCGCTCTGCGTCATGGTATAAAACGGGTGGTGTATTGCAGCACCGTTGGTGTGCATGGTCATGTTGATCATCCACCTGCTGATGAAAATGCGCCCTGCAAGCCGGGTGATATCTATCAAGAGACCAAACTTGCAGCGGAAAAAATGGTCATGTTTTATCATTGCCAAAAGAAACTTGCGGTAACAATTGTTCGACCTTCGGGTATTTATGGGCCCGGTGATTTACGAATGCTGAAAATGTACCGCATGGTACAGAAAAACCGCTTTATTATGCTGGGCCGCAAGGATCCGTTTTATCATTTAACTCATGTAACGGATATTGTTGAAGGTTTCCGCCTGGCAGGAGAAAACCCCGAAGCAGTCGGTCAAATTTACATTATCGCCGGTGACGGGTATTGCACATTGTGCGATTTTGCCAAATACGTGGCTCAAGATTTGGGAATAAAGCTGAAAATTATCAGGCTACCGTTATGGCCGGTCTATTGCGCCGGATATTTATGTGAAAAGATATGTATCCCTCTGCGGGTGCAGCCACCCATTTTTCGGCGGCGCGTGGATATTTACATCAAAGATCGGGCTTTTTCGATCAATAAAGCCAAAGCCGAATTGGGTTATCAGCCCGGTGTCACGCTCCAGAAGGGTATCCACGAAACAGCGGACTGGTACATTGAACAAGGTTACCTTAAACCACGCCACACTAACACAGTATGAGGTGTTTATATGGATAATGCTGTTCCGGTAGGAATTCAGCGGGATCTGCACGATGCCCGTGTCGGTAAAATTGGCAAATACTGTAATCTCGTGATCGGTAAAAGGGGAATATGGACGCTGGTTAAATACGAGTTGATTGTAATGCTATGTGCCAATATGCCCGGAGCGTTAGGATTACTGCTGCGCAGCAAGCTCTATCCGGCGCTGCTTGGCCGGGTTGGCAGAAATGTCAATTTTGGGATGAATGTGGTGTTGCGTCATCCGCATAAAATTTATATTGGCGATAATGTGGTGATAGATGATAACTGTCTGCTGGATGCCAAAGGTGAAAACAATTACGGCATCACAATCGGTTCCGGTTCATTTATCGGCAGAAATACAATTCTAAGCTGCAAGGACGGCGATATAGAGATTGGCGATAATGCCAACATTGGTTTCAATTGCGAGATTTTTTCTGCCAGCAAGGTAACATTGGGTAAAAATGCCCTGTTTGCCGCTTATTGTTATCTTGTCGGCGGTGAGCATACTTTTGCGCGAACCGATATATCGGTGCTGGAACAGGAGCGCAAGTCCGATGGTATTGTTGTTGAGGATAATGTCTGGCTGGGCGCTAGCGTTAAAGTGACAGATGGCGCGCATATCGGTCGTGATTGTATTATCGGCACCTCGGCAGTGGTGCGCGGCGCTATTCCTGAATTTAGCGTGGCTGTGGGCATTCCGGCCAAAGTGATTAAAAACCGTAAACAGAATGGTAACTCTTGATCATTCTGATTGCAGCTTGAATCGTTCTTGTTTTGAATGAATGATCAATAGAGTTTGTGGAGATAGTTTGAAAAAGAAATATAATATCCTGCATGTAATCGATAAATTTTCCATGGATGGCATTAATCCCAGCAGTTGTGCATATCTGATCCGCGACTGGCATCGTTATGCCGATAGAGAACGTTTTCATGTAATGGCTTGCGGTTTAAAAAACGAGGAACCCGCCGGGCAGATTTATCGGCAGGAGGGGATTCCGGTTTTTTTTCTTGGCAATGGCAAGTATTCTGTTGGCAATATCACCAGCCTGATGAAGCTGATTGACAAAGAAAAAATAGACCTGCTGCATTTGCATGGTTATAGCTCCGCCAATTTCGGCAGAATTGCCGCACGACTAAAACATATCCCCAATATAGTGCATGAGCACGCTATTTTAAAAATTCTGCCGCATCAGTACCTGGCAGATTTTATGTTACGCCGCTATACCGACCTGGCTATTGGCGTTTCCGGTGCAGTTAAGGATTTTTTACATAGCGGCCGGCACGTTCCTCATGAATTGATTAAGGTGGTTTATAATGGTGTGAACCTGGAACCTTTTAAACGCTGCGATGACAAGCGTCTTGCCGAATTACGTCAGGAATTGGGTTTGCGCAAGGATCATTTTATTATCGGTACCCTCACCCGCTTGCGCGAGGAAAAGGGCAACCAGTTTTTGATAGCTGCCATGCGAAATATTGTTGATAAACACCCGCAGGCGCGCTTGCTGATAACCGGCGACGGCCCACAAAAGGATGCCCTGCTGCAATTGATCGCCGAACTGAATTTGCAGGAACAAGTCAAATTGATTGGCTTCCGTACGGATATTTATGAATTGTTGACCCTGTATGACCTGGTAGCTATTCCTTCTCTCAACGAGGGATTTGGTTTGGTGATGGTGGAAGCAATGGCAATGGGCAAGCCGATTGTCGCTTCGCAGGTTGGCGGTATGATTGAAATAAACGGTGATTCCGGCGCCGCTTTACTGGTTCCGGCCGGGCAACCCGCAGCGTTGGCTAAAAGTATAAACAAGATCATTGAAAATACCGCTTTGGCGCAACAAATGGCTTCAAGCGGCCCGGAGGCATGCAAGCGTTTCAGTATTCAAAATAATGTTCAGGAGTTGGAAAAGATCTATATCGAGCTGCTTGATAAAGATAAATAAATTTTGTATTATATACATTTCCAGATCATTATGGTTATGTTTACTTAATTGGCAGGAAAACATGTCACGGCGCTAAAATGAGCGGGTTGCGCCTTTGGCTTTATTATCAACATAAAATGAGGATTAACGGATGAGATCAGCAGTAGTTGGTTGTGGGAATATATCCAGGTTTCATTTTCATGCAATAATGACAAATCCGCTTACGGAACTGGCGGCCATTTGTGATGTGAACCCGGAACTGGCCAAACGCAAAGCGCAAGAACTGGGTGGAGTAAAATTTTATACCAGCGTTAACGAATTGTTGAATAATGAAAAAATTGATGTATTGCATGTATTAACCCCGCCTCATTTGCACAAAGAGATAGCGCTGTCGGCTCTGGGCAAGGGTATTCATGTTCTAGTTGAAAAGCCGATTGCCTTGTCCGTAAAGGAACTGGAAGAGATGAACCATGCAGCTGAAAAAGGCAACGCCAAACTGGGTGTTAATCATAACATGTTGTATGACCCGACCTACGGTAAAGCCCGCGATATAGCCAACAGCTATGCCTTTGGCGATTTGCTTCATGCCGAAATATTTTTTGGCTTTGATACCCGCAGGGTCATTGGCGCTAATAGCCTGGAAGGAACCTGGTTAAAGGAAATGAAAGGGCATTTTTTGCAGGATCTGTTTCCTCATCCCGCCGCAATAGCCCTGGATCTGCTGCAGGAAGTCAAAACAACCCATATCATCAAAAAAAAATCGGCTAGCGGTAACAAACTGCAAGAAGAAGTGCGGATTTTGCTTGACGCAAAGAATGCCACTGCTGCAATTAATATGTCGTTGTCGGTTAAACCCGATATTTTTACCCTGGTTCTGTATGGCACGAAAATGATCGCACGGGTAGATTTGTCGAACATGAGTATTGTAAAACAAAAAACATACCGCCGGATTCCCAAAGCCTTTGCCAGGGGAGTAGATAGTGTTTCACAGTCTATGCAAATGTTTGGTAATACAATCTACGTAACCGCAGGAGTTGCTTTGAAAAGAATATCACCCACAGCGGGTATGACAAATCTTATCAACGCTTTTTATACCAGTCTGGATAAAGACTGGCCATTGCCGGTAAGCGGGCAAGAGGCGCTAAAGGTGATTGAATTATCAGAAAAAATCTGGAAATAAAGGAGCATAGCATGAAAGTACTGGTAACCGGCGCTTCCGGTTTTTTAGGCAGCCGCCTTGTTGAGGTCTTGTTACAAAAAGAATACCAGGTTAAAGCCATGGTCAGGCCGAAAAGTAACCGGACATTTCTGGAAAAAATGCCGGTAGAGATATTTGTTGGCGACCTGGGTGATAAAGCCTCCCTGCAGGGAATTATGGATGACGTGGATATGGTCATACATGCCGGGGCGACTACCTTTGGCACATTTGAGGAGCAAAAACGCGGCACAATCGAGGGCACCAAATACATGCTGGAACTGGCGCAACAAGCGGGTATTAAAAAATTTATCCATGTCAGTTCACTGGTGGTTTATGATATGAACAGCATTCCCAAAAAATCTTTGATCAATGAAAGTTTTCCGCTGGAGCGCTTCCCGGAACGGGCCGGCCCTTATGCCTATACCAAAACGATCAGCGAACAATATGTTCAGGAATTTATGAAATCCTCTGCTATGCCGGTTACCATTGTCCGGCCTGGTTTGGTGTATGGTGCGCGCCGTAACATGTTTTTCCCACACCTCGGTTTTTCTGCTGCCGGTGGTCGGGTCATTCTACGCATCGGCTGTGAGGAAAAACTGTTACCTTTGACGTATATTTATAACACCTGTGAAGCAATGAGCCGCCTGCTGGAAAATGATAAAACGAATGGCAAAATTTATAATATTATTGATCCCAAAACCATTACCTACAAAGAATATTTACAATACTATCTGCGCGCTGTGCGCTTGAAAAGTATTGTCGTCCCCATACCGTTCACATTTTTAAAATTAATGGGTTTATGTTTCGAAATAGCAAACAAGGTACCGGGTTTGAAAGGTAAATTCGGTCTGACGCGTTACCGGCTAAATACCAAGTTTAAAAATGTTCGCTATGACGGTTCACTGCTTTTAAAAACATTGAACTGGTACCCGGAACTTTCCCTTGATGAATGCCTGGAACGCGCGTTTCATAAAGATAAATAAATTAATTGGAGTCTTTTAAACCTGTCCGCATGAAGAAACCGGATTATAAAAATATATTCAAGTATTTGGGAAGAATGGTCCTGAGCGGGGCCATTTTTCTTTATTTGCTTGATAAAATCGACTGGAGCGTTGCAAAATCTACACTTGGTGCGTTACGCTATGAGTTTATATTGCTGGCGCTCATTCCAACCATGATCGAATTGATCCTTAAATCTGTGAAATGGCGAATGCTTCTTCAGGTTAAAAATATCCGGGTGCCTTTTTGGGAAATTTTTAAAATTTATTATATCAGCAGTTTTATCGGCACTTTTCTGCCATCCAGCCTCGGTATTGATCTGTTGCGGTCATACAGTTTGTCGCGTTATATTAAAAACACTCACGATTCCATTTCAACCGTTGTTGTCGATCGGCTGCTGGGCATTATTTCACTGATTTTTGTGGTATTGATGGGGGTGTTGGCAATCAAGACCGGTTTTATAAACAATACCTGGCAGTTTATCATCACCATAGTCGTTTGTATTGTTGTGTTATTTTGGGGCGTAATCCTGTCCCGCTATCTGATTATTTTGTTAGAGGTGTTGTTAAAAAAATTCCATTATAATCCGGCAAAAACAGAAAAATATATAACCTTGCTGCAAAGGATTTATGATTCTATTATTGATTTCAAAAACAACAAGCTGGCTATTCTTAGAGTATTCCTTGTCTCTATTGTTTTTCAGTTTAGCCGTATAGCAATTTCATATTTCGTCGCTCTTTCTTTTGATATTCATATCGGGGTCAGATACTGGATTGTTATTGTGCCTCTGGTGACCCTGGCTACCATGCTGCCGCTGGCCATTGGCGGGATAGGCGTGCGCGAAGGCGCATTTGTGTTCTTTTTGAGTAAACTTGGGGTATCTATTTCCACGGCTTTCCTGCTTTCCATTGTTACCTTTTTACTGGTTATTGTAATTTCCATACCCGGATTTGTGTTTTACCTGCTCTATGGTTTGTCCATGCGAGGGGGCAAAAATTACAATTTGCCAGCAGCCGCAGACAGTTTTGTACCACCAGAGCAGGGATAAATTGTTTCGTGAGGGGAAAAACTGCCCCGTTTAAGCAACAATATTGAAATACAAATGAGACATTAAGGGGATAGAATTATCGGCTTGTGATTGTGTTATTCAAAATGATTATTGCGGGAAGTAAGACCACATTATAATTGTATTATTTTCAATTATTTGCAAGGTGTTGTAAATTTAAAAGAAAAAGTGTTATTCCTCAAAGTTTTTTGTGCTGGCATAATGATTGCTTTACATTTTTCAGAATAACTATATTTACCTGTATGTGAAAGAGTCGGCTTGTTCCATAAACAGTGGAGAAACCAATGAATACCCTGTACATTCGTAATTACAAAAATCATATTATATTATATACCGTTCTAATTTTGCTTCTCCTTGCTCTTATTCATAATGCCGGAGCTCAGTTGGAAGTGTTTGATAAAAATCCCAATTATCTGTCATATAATGGTGAACCTATTTATTTAATGTGTTCAGTACCCAACAATAATAAATTTCATGTGATGGATTTTGATCTTAATTTTATCAACACAATGAAAAATTATGGTGGTAATCATGTCTGGGTTATGATTGAAAACTTTACCGCATGTACCTGGACCTATACAAAAAACACTCCGAACTCTTTTTATGACAAGATTGCGGCTATTGCTCAAAGAGCTTATGAAAATGATGTAGTTTTCGGTATATCTTTGTTTGGTTATGGGCTTATCAATTATCCCTGGAACTTTTCTTTTAATGCCGCCTGTACCGGACGATGTAATTATGATTCCGGCCCGCTTCAGGACCCGATGGACTTTTATGATGTTACTTCAAATGATCCTGCCGTTGTTGAGGCAAGACAGGTGCAGATGGACATTATGCGAAAAATTATTGAAAAGACCTGGCAATATCCTAATGTTTATTATAGTCCGGGGTGGGAGATCAAAGTTATCTGGAATTACAAGGTTGCCGAATGGTTTAAATGGTCGATTGATTATATGAATCAGCAGGGCGCGCAGATTAATCCGAATATCAAGCATTTGTATGCGATTGAAAAAACCATGGATCCCCTGCAGGCTCGTGCAGTAGGCGCTGATTTTGTAATTGACGAAGATGGAAACGCATACAAGAGAGAAGGAATTCCGTTTGTTTACTGGAGTACCGACGGTGTTTACCGTAATACCGCGGTGTGGAATGGTGATAGTGAACCAACCAAAAACTGGGATTTTATGCGTTCGGAATTAATTGCCGGTGCAGCGGGTTTGGCAACAATTTGGGGAGTTGATCCGGAGGAAGAACAGTACCTGGAAACGTTGTCGAATTTTGTCAATACCGTAGAAAACTGGTGTGATGAGCCGGGTCAGGAAATTACTGCAGGCGCTGTTCCGGTGTCATATAATGCGACCGGTATTAATTTACCGGCAGGGGAAGCCTGTCTGGATTTTACCAATTACGATTCCTTTGAAATTACAAATATAAATGCTAGTACAGGTTCATCCTATATAATGAACAAGACATTAACGCAGGGTTCTGTTTTTTATAGTGACCGAACCTATACATTGTACTATATTCCACCGGAATTCAGGGGGCTTGTGTGGCTTAAAACGGCAAATGACGATAAAAAAGTATATGACAGCCCGTTTTTATCGTATTCAATTAATCAAGATGCCACTATATATGTCGGTTACGATACCCGTATTCCTGCCAAACCTTCGTGGCTATCTTCATGGACGTCGACCGGGAAATATGTTATTGACGATACGGGTGTTGAATTTGAAATGCTTAGCAAAGATTTTGCCCAGGGTACGGTTAATTTGGGCGCAAATTCAGCAACTACCGGCAGTATGTATATTGTTTTACACAAACCAACCGGCAGTGCGGATCTGGCGCCACCGGCGACCCCGTTAAATTTAATGCTGACCCCGTTGTTTGATTAATTACCCTGGCGGCAGCATTTGTGTAAAATTGTGTTTTAAATTTTACAAAAATATCTTACCTTATTCCATTAACTAATTTTTGTAAATTGAATGATGATCCGGTATTGCAACCGGATCATCTGTTTTCAGGAAAGTGTGATGGCGTCACTGTTTACCGGTATGCGCAATATTTGGGAAAAAAACTGGCCGGAAGTCCATGCGGCGTTTACCGGTGGAATTCCCGGTTTTGTTTTTAGTAAAAAAGCAAAGTTTGGCAAATCAGGTATTCCTGTTTTTTGCTACCATACCGTTACTGCGCAACAGTTCAGGCTCGATCTTGAATATTTGGCGGCCAATTGCTATGTTACGATTGACGCCGATACACTGCTTGCTCATCTTAAAGGTGAAAGCAGGGCGCCGGAAAGAAGCATTGTAATTACTTTTGACGATGGCGCGCAAAATTTGTATGATATCGCTTTTCCACTGCTAAAACAGTTTGGTTATAAAGCGGTGGTATTTATTGCCCCGCGATTTCACGAACCGGTGTTACCAGAATTACAGCATTTTCTCAAGCCATTGCAATGGCAGCAATTACAGGAAATGCACAATTCCGGGGTTTTTGATTTTCAGTCGCACACTCTTGAACATCGCTATGTTCCGCGCTGGCCTGAGTTTGTGGAACTTGCCGGCGCCGACTATCGAGTCATTCAATCCCTTTTGCAAACGCCTCTGGATATGGAAACCGATTTTGGTTTGGCTAAACAGATAATTGAAAAAAAACTGGGCAAAACTGTGCGGCATCTGGCCTTTCCCAAATTTTTTGGCACTGATGAAGCGCTAGCCATCGGTCGAAAACTCGGCTATGAGGGCTTTTGGTGGGGCGCACTACCGGGCAGACCCGGCAATGATTTTACCGGTGATTCCGCATATATCGTCAGGCTGGAAGCGCAGTTTTTACATTGTTTGCCCGGTAAAGGTCGAATTTCCTTTGGAACTGTACTGGTCCGGCGTTATGCCGGCAGTTTTTTCCGCTATCGCGATAAATTACTGGCTAAAAGAGGAGGGCAGGAGGTATGACCTTTACCCAGCAATTTACTGAAATGATGCGCTGGCTGGCTGTTTATTGTCCGCATCCCGGGCTGCGAACCACGCTGTTTCGCAAATGCGGGGTCAAAATCGGGGAAAAAGTAGTTATAAATTTTGGCGTTAACATTATTATCCCCATGTCGGAAAAGGGGGTTATAAAAAACAACGTTGTAATTGGCGATCGGGTTGCCATTGCCACAGGTGTTGTGATTGTCGGCCAGTCCGATCCGAATTTCTCCGTGTTGGCAAAATTATATCCGGAAGATAACCGTCCAATCCATATCGGTAATGATGTGTGGCTGGGCGCCAATGCGGTTATATTACCCGGAGTAACCATCGGCGACCGCTCTATTGTTGCTGCCGGAGCGGTAGTGACCAAAGATGTGCCTGCCGATACCGTCGTTGCCGGTGTGCCGGCAGTTAAAATCAAAGATGTGCCCGGCATTCATTAATTTACAGGGATAGTCAGGATATTCATGTCGTCGTTTTCAGCAATTACTATTACTATCGCAGATACAGAGAATGACTTTTTTCAGTTAAGAAAAGAGTGGGAAGAACTGGAAAAAAACGTCGCCGATTTGACTGTTTTTCAAACCTGGGTATTTCAGTTTTACGCGTGGAAGATCTTTGCCGACAAGGTGCATCCTTACCTGGCGTTGGCTCGTAATGAAAAAGGCGAATTGGTGGGCTGCGCGCCGCTTGGTTATCGAATTACAAAAATTGGCCCTGTCGTTATCAAACAGCTTGGCTTTTGCTGTGTCAAATACTGTGATTTTCAAAATTTTATTGTCCATAAAAATTATCAGGACTCTGTTTTGCCCGCTTTTGCCGAGTGGCTGCTGGCGCAGCGCAAGAACTGGCATATTATGCAATTCAAGCTGCTTCGTGAAGATTTTACCCTACTGACCGCTCCGGAATTATTTACAAACAAGGTTTGGGAATTTATCCGCATACAGAAAATTGGTTTGGCGCCTTTTATTTCAATTGACAAGAACTGGTCGGATTTTCAGAATGCCCTGAGCAGCAAACGCGCCAAAGCCGTGCGTTATGAAGTGAAAAATCTTTATCGTTATTTTCCCGGCCGGTTCCAGGGGTATAAAAATGGGCCGGGGCTGGAGCAAGCCCTGGAACAATTGATGGATCTTCATCAGAAGCGTATCCGGCAAAAACACCAACTCGGCGCCTTTGCAACCGATGCAATTCGTTGCGGTTTTCAAAACCTGGTGCGTGAACTGGAAAAACGTGGCTATATTGCCATTCATACCATCAGTTCCAATGATAGAACCATCGCCGCTATCGGCACATTTACTTTTCAGAACAAGGTGTTGTATTTCCAGGGAGGATTTGAACCGGAATGGAACCGATACAGTCCCGGCAAAGTTGTTCTTGCTCAGCGTATTACCGAGGCGATTACCGCCGGGGCGGAGGAATTTGATTTTTTATTTGGCGATGAGGATTATAAATTTGCCTGGTCTACCGGTCAGCGCAAGATTGTTGCATTTGCAATGAAAACCGGTTCACTGCGTGGCTGGGTATTCAATCAAATTATGACTTGGCAAAACCGCCTGCTCCAATCCGATCGTTTCCGTGCCTGGTATTTTAAATTATTCTCCTGAACCTGGTTATTTTAGCTGATCATTGGCGCAGGTGGTAATATCGAGTTTTATTGGTTCTATATGCTTTTCTGTGGGTAATTTTACCGATTGAGCCATTGTTAAAATATAAAAGGCTCAATATGAAATCATTGTATTCTAGTACTTTAAAAATAGAAAATACCTGAAAAAGTTTTATTCTTTTTTCCCTCTGCGTCCTCCGGGTACTTTGCGGTTTCATTTTTTTTACTGCAGCGGCCGCCGGGAACGCGGAGAAAATCATTCAAAAAATTGTTATTATGAGGTTTATTGATTAAAGTATATTCTTTATAAGGTTTAGTTTAAAACTCTTTATATGGATGGCAGGCAATATTTTTCTTTAAACACCAGTTTAATGTATTTAATGTCGTTCAACGAAAAGTTGCAGTAATCAGATCTTTATGACTGTATTCTTGTACATAAAATAGTGGGAGAATTACCCACTACAAACAATATAGAGCCGTTTTATTAATATCCTGCCGGGTGTTTTTACATAAAAAAGTTGATTATCTCCATATTTTGTATTATCTTGTATTCTTTGCAGGCAGAAATACAAAACAATAATACAGGAAAATTTGATGGAAAATGCTATTTCCGTAGTTATTCCAGCTTTTAATGAAGAAAACGGAATTATTGCCGTAGTCGAGGATTTGAACCGGGTTTTAACCGAAACCGGTATTAGTTATGAAATTATTATTGTCGACGATGGTTCCAAAGACAAAACAGTGGAAAAAGCGCGTACTACCAATGCAATTGTCGTGCAACACTTGAAGAATCGTGGTTATGGCGCCTCATTAAAAACCGGTATTCAGGTTGCCAGGAACGAACTTATCCTCATTACCGATGCCGATAATACCTACCCTGCCGATCAAATTCCCAAAATGCTGGATTATATCAGGGATGCCGATATGGTTGTGGGCTCACGACAGGGTGAAAATGTTGCCATTCCACTAGTACGTCGTCCTGCCAAATGGATGTTGCGCAAGCTGGCAGAATATGTTACCGGAGAGCGCATTCCCGATCTCAATTCCGGTCTGCGTATATTCCGTAAAGAATTGATCATGCAATATCTAAATATTCTTTCCGATCGGTTTTCTTTTACAACGACATCTACAGTAGCTTTTTTAAGTGATAATTATAAAGTGGAATATGTGCCCATCAATTATTACCAGCGTGCCGGTAAATCCAAAATTGTTCCCTGGAATTTTATTGAATTTATGAACCTGGTCATTCGTTTGTCCATGTTGTTCAACCCGTTAAAGATATTTATTCCGGCCGCGATGTTTACCCTGGCAATTGGCGGCATTAAATTTATTTTTGATGTGATCTATGCTTTTGAAGAGGCTGGCGGTTTTACTTTGAATTTTCTCACCCATAAAGTCGTTTCTTCCAGTGTGCTGATCTTGTGGTTTTCCGGTTTGCAAATATTATTGATCGGTATGATGGCTGACGGTATAAACCGTAAAATTGCTCAATACAGCGCACCCAAAGCCAAATCATTTTCAAGGCAGCTGATCCGAATTTTTCAACCGCATGAGAAAAGTGACCAATAGTTTATTGGTCAGTGATTTGGAAAAATAAAGCATGTCATCTGTATGGCATGCTTTTGTGTATATAATTAAAACAGCATTCCGGTTTGGTGACCATTATTTCCGCCAGGAAATATGGGCTGTTTATGTGTAAAAATGGTATTCCGCAGAATTTTTTTCTGCCTGTATAAATAATATAGCTTATATATAACTCTGTGAAAAATAACATGTTATTGTTTTACAACCGGAACAATTATGTCAATTAATATACCCGGCAAATCCAGATCGAATATCTTTTGGTTATTCATAAAAATATTTTTTTCGTTAGGCGCTATCGGCTGGTTTGCTTCTACTGTCAAGTGGAACGATGTACTAGATAAATTTAGCCAAATCAATTTTTTGTTGTTGATTATTGCTTTTTTAGTTTATCTTTTACGTCTTATTCCGTGTGCTTTACGTTGGGTGGTTGTTGGTAAAATCAGCGGCTATGCTCTCAATTTTGGTGAATCTTTTTACGGTTATATGATCGGCGGTTTTTTCAACACGTTTTTACCTACCGGCCGCGGCGGTGATGCAATTCGTGCTATTGTGATTGCCAGGAACCACAAGTATTCGCTAGGTGGTATTATGGGTACGATTCTGGTTGAACGGCTTTCCGGCATGTTTGTTACTGTTTTTATTGCCCTGTCGGCATGTATTATTGCCTCATCCAGCATTCCAATGCTGCAGGATGCTCTGCCATCGGTTATTGTTCTTTCCATCTTGCTGGTGATATTGGGAATTATTATTATTTCTCCACAATTTTTTAAACTTTACCAAAAAATAGCCATAAAGCTGCCGTTTCAGAAATTCTGGAACAGTATTACAGATCTTATGCAGGTTTTCCAGGAAAGCCGCAAATATCCCAAAGATTTTTTTATGGTCAGCGTCTATTCGTTTTTGAACCAGGTAATTTTTATTTTTACAGGGTATTTGATAGCCAAAGCGATTTTGGGCTTTAATGCGCCCTGGTATAGTTTCCCCATAGTCATTCCCATGATCTTTGTGGCTGAACTGCTGCCTTCGATCGGCGGGTATGGCATTCGTGAAGCGGGGTATGTGGTGTTTTTTTCCTGGTTCAATGTTGCCACAGAACATGCCGTAGTATTTGGTATCATTCAACTGGTTTTTCTGTGGATTTCCGCGCTGGCAGGAGCGGTCTTTTTCATTCTGGGTTCGCCTGGCAATAAATCCACTCTTACTGTTATTAAAGAAATAAAAGATAATGAAATTGACATGGCGGTAAAATAAGAATGGAAGAAAAAAAGAATATTATCATATTAGGAGCAGGCCCTGCCGGTTTAATGCTGGCATTACAACTTTTACACCGTAAACAACCGGACTGGAATGTAATTCTTGTCGAACAAAAGCCATATCCCGGTGGTATTGCCGCCAGTTTTAATGATGAAGGATTATATTTTGACTTTGGCAGTCATCGTTTGCACCCGGCTACTGCGCCTGAAATTTTACACGAGTTACAGGCGTTACTGGGTGACGATCTACTCAACCGACCCCGCAATGGTCGAATCCGTTTATTAAATCGTTTTGTCAAGTTTCCGTTAAACCCGGTTGATCTTGTTCTGCATTTGCCGTTTTCTTTTGTGATTGGTTTTACCGGCGATTTGCTGCTTAAACCGTTTCGTAAAAAAAACACGCCGCAAAACTCTTTTGCCGATGCTCTTTTGCAAGGACTGGGAAAAACCATTTGTAAAAATTTTTATTTTCCCTATGCCAAAAAACTATGGGGACTGCCGCCGCAGGAAATTTCCATCATTCAGGCGCAGCGTCGGGTAGCGGCCAACAGTTTTGGCAAAATTATTAAAAAAGTGTTGTCGCTGTTGCCGGGAATTAAAAAGGAAAACGCCGGTCGATTTTTCTATCCGCGGCAGGGTTTCGGGCAGATCAGCGTTGTTCTTGCCCGCGAGGTAGAGCGGCTGGGAGGGAAAATCTATTATTCCTCAACGGCTGAACAAATCAGCTTCAGGCAGGGCCGGCCGGACAATGTGCGGCTAAAAATCAATTCTGAAAATTCAACCGAGGTTATTGACTGCCGCTGTAATTTTGTTTTTTCAACTATTCCGCTAACCGTGCTGGCGCGTTTGCTCAATCCGGCGCCCCCGCAGCATATTCAGGAAGCAGGAAAAAAATTACAATACCGCAGCATGATCCTTCATTACCTGGTGCTGGAGACTGATCAGTTTACTAGTTTTGATGCCCATTATGTGCCCGATGACCATTTTATTATTTCAAGAATATCGGAAACCAAAAATTACAGTAGCAATGAACAACCTCGTGGATTAACCGGATTGTGTTCAGAAATTCCATGTAACACCGATGATGAAATATGGAATTCAAGCGACGAAGCAATAACGGAGCGAGTATTAAATGAACTCCAGCAGATGGAATTGACAGTGAATTGTCCGGTACGCAAGGCATACACAAAGCGCCTGGCTTTTGCTTATCCCATTTATAACCAGAATTTTGCCGACCATTTAGAGGCGCTCGACAATTATATCCTTCAGTTTTCCGGTATGGTTTCGCTTGGCAGGCAGGGTTTATTTGCTCACGACAATACCCATCATACTATGGAAATGGCTTTGCGTGCGAATGAATGTCTGGACTCCGACCTGAGCTGGAATTCGGCATTGTGGAAAAAATACCGCGAGGATTTCGCCGCTCATGTTGTTGAAGATTGATTAATTTGTATCTTGAAATTTAAAGATGTGGTAAATGAAAGAATTCAGATTAGAAGATTTTTTTTCACCATTCAACCTGTTAAAATGGCGGCTGTTGTTGTGGAAAACCCAATACTATTCTGTTGAAAAATTGCAACAACTGCAATGGGTTTATTTTTCCAAAATGCTGGATCATTGCTTTGCAAACGTGCCATTTTATCGCAAATTTTTCCAGGAAAACGGCCTTGCCCGACAAGATTTTAATTCTTTTGCTGATCTGTATAAAATTCCGATCTTTTCCAAAGAACTGGTACTGGAACATACGGATGAATTAAAAGCCGATAATTTTAACAAATACCGGCCTGTAACTGTATACACCAGCGGTACAACAGGCACACCTCTGGAAGTTTATTGGGATAATTTTATCAATAGTGTTGAACTGGTGCACCAGTGGCGGCATTTTTCCTGGTTTGGTTACAAGCTGGGGGATGGTTTTATGGACATTCGTAATTTTAAAATGCACCTGCCAAACAAGTATCGCTGGAACTGGCAGTGCCGCGGCCTGGAATTCTCTTCGCAATATATTGATGAAACCAATATTCACGAATACGCCGCTTTGCTGCGTAAATACAAGATAAAGTTTTGGCGCGGACACTCTTCGGCTCTCAATCATCTCTGCCATGTTTTGAACGATGCGGGAATAACAGATGTCAAGCCCCGGTTTATAGTGTCTGTAGCGGAATCGCTGGTAGAAAATCAACGCCAGTTTATGGAAAGCTGGTCAGGAGCGCCGGTAAGCGATAATTACGGGTTGATCGAGCACACGGCTTTGATCATTCAATGCCCGCATGGCGGTTATCATATCGCTTCCGAGTATGGTCACGTCGAATTGATCAAAGATGACGGTACGCCGGCAAAACCGGGTGAGGAAGCAAGAATTATTTCAACCGGACTCCATAACCGCGCTTTTCCACTCATCCGTTATGATACCAAAGATTATGCGATTGCTACCGACCGGGTGTGTGCCTGCGGCAGAACCTTGCCGTTGATCGACCGCCTGATTGGACGGATGGATGACCGCCTCATCAACAAATATGGCAAATATATTGGCGGTTTGCAAAAGGCTACTACTTTTGCCAAAGGAATACGATTATCCCAAATTGTGCAACGTGTTCCGGGAGTTATTGATTTTTATGTTGTACCGGTTAAACAGTTTACCGATGATTTGCACCAATTGCTGCGTAATCTGTTACTGGAGGAGCTTGGCGATACCATGCAAATTAATATTCATGTTGTTGATAAAGTACCTTATGAAGAGACCGGCAAGTTTAAATTTGTGGTTTCGTTATTGAATAAAAGTGAAAACGGCGCATCAACAGTTTAAAACATGTTCAGACGCGCTTTGCGGTTATTTAGAAATGGTGTTAAAAATTTAGCAAGATGATCAAAGTGATCAAGGTGAGAATGATATGAAGTATTTAAAAATTGCGCTTGTTATCCTGGTTGCAGCTTTGTTCATTGGAATTTTTTATTATGGCGCAGACCGGCACGCCCGCGAGGTGAATACCGATTATAACAAATTTGACCAGGGCGCATATATGTATTATGCCCACAATTTGCACGATACCAATTATCATTTTACCGGCGATCGCAATCGTCACCCCTTGTATCCCCTGATCCTGTCGGTGTTTTATAAAACGGGTATGTCGCTGGATGATTATTTTGTGCTGGGTAAGCGGATAAATATAATAATCGCTTTATTGATACTGGCCGCATTGGCGTGGATTTTTTTCAGGTTTTTCCCGCGCCATGCCGCTGTAAACCTTTTTTTTATAACCGCATTTACAGTGTTTATTTTTAAAGCGCCTTATTTTCAGTGCGAGTTATTATTTTTCTTTTTATCATTCCTTACCTTTTTACTCATTCTGAAAATGTTTACAGCGCCAACCTGGTATTATGCAATTCTTACCGGAGTTTTTACCGGGCTCACCTTTCTAACCAAAGCATCGGTAATGCCGGCTTTGGGTTTGCTGGCAGTGTGGTTTACATGTAAACAGATTTATGTGTTTATAACTGGTCTGCACAATCGCACGTCTCATTCCATTAACCTCAAACAGCAGCTTGTGCCCTTTGTCAGTCTTGTATTGGTACTTGTTACATTTATTGTAATTGTTTACCCCTATATTCAAAACAATAAAAAGATATTCGGCAAGTATTTTTATAATGTTAATTCTACTTTTTACATGTGGTACGATTCCCGCGAGCAAATGAAAAGCGGCACCCGCGCTCATGGCGACCGGGTCGGCTGGCCACAAATGCCCCCGGAGCAGATTCCCGGTATGAAAAAGTATTTCCAGGAACATACCCTGGCCCAGGTTTTTAACCGGGTTTGGACGGGCGGCATCACTTCCATCAAAGCCAGTAAACAGGCGTATGGTTATTTCTGGTTCATTTTTTTCTATACTCTGTACTTTCTGCTCGTCCTGTTTATGAACCGGGTAAGAGCCTGGCAATTATTAAAACAGCATTTGTTTTTATTCCTGTTCCTGTTTTGTTATTTTGGAGTGTTTTTTGGTTTGAATGCCTGGTGGAATTACCTGGGACCTTCGGTACGGCATATTCTTGCCCTGTATTTGCCATTTATGTTTGTGATTAATTTAATCATAACGCAATTACCGGAAAAAAAGCTGAAAATTTTACACCGTCCGGTGCATGTTAAAGTTGTTTTTAATGTATTTATTTCCATATTGTTGCTTTATAATGTGTATATCATATTAACTGCCCGTCTTTATTCAATGAATGGCGGCATGTAATAAATGTAATATTTTTAAAAAATCAAGGATTATGGCTTCACCAATTGGACATGCTTTAGGCGGACTAGTCGTTTATACTGTGGGGACAGGTAAAAAGCTGAACTGGATCGCTCTGATCGGCTCACTGTTTTTTGCAGTATTACCGGATATTGATTTTTTATTCGGCTTGATGGTTGGCGAACCGAATCGTTATCATCATGGAGTTACCCATACCATTTTATTTGTAGTTCTGGCCGCTTTACCCGGCGCCTGGTTGTGCAGCAGAAAGAATGCCCGGCAATTTCGTTTTTTGGCCTTGATATTTGTACTGGCAGGCTTGTTACATTTATTGTTTGATCTAGTTACAATCGACAGCAATCCGCCGTTTGGTGCGCCGCTGTTTTGGCCTTTGAGTAGTCAGTATTATATTATTCCTGCAAGTTTGTTCACCGATATACATCGGAGCGCAGATGCCGCGGGATTTTTTAAAAGCTTGTTCAACCGGCACAATGCTATGGCGGTGGTGCGGGAAATTTATCTGCTGCTGCCGGTTGTCATTGTTGCTTTATTGCTAAAAAAACGGTTTATAAAGCATGATGTATGAAAAAGAAATAAACGAAAAGCAAACGGAGCAACCATACCTGTCCGTTGTTATTCCTTTTTATAATGAAATAGAAAATGTTGAACGGGTATGGTGCGTGTTAAGTGGCGTTTTAGATCAGTTGGGCAAGAGTTATGAAGTGATCTTTGTTGATGACGGCAGCGCCGACGGCACCCGCGATGTAATGCGCCGCCTGGCGCAGGAAAACGCACCGCTCAAAGCCATTTTGTTTCGCGCTAATTTCGGGCAGTCGGCAGCCATGGCCGCAGGATTCAAAGCCACCCGCGGCGTTAATGTGATTGCTATGGATGGCGACCTGCAGAATGATCCGGCAGATATTCCGCTGATTCTGCAAAAACTGGAACAAGGATATGACGTGGTGAGTGGCTGGCGCAAGAACCGTAAGGACAAGTTTATTGTCCGCAAAGTGCCTTCAAAAATTGCCAACCGAATCATTTGCTCGGTAACGAATGTAAAATTGCACGATACCGGCTGTTCACTCAAAGCGTTTCGCGGCGATTTGTTGCGCAGTATCTCGCTTTATGGTGAACTGCATCGTTTTATTCCGGCGTTGTTGCGTATGCAGGGCGCGCAGATTACGGAAATGCCGGTAACCCATCATGCGCGCGAGTTTGGCAAGTCCAAGTATAATCTTACCCGCACTTTTCGCGTGATTATGGATTTAACCACCATCCGGCTGCTGATGAAGCATTTGCATAACCCCTTGCGCTTTTTCTCTGCCTTTGCTTCGTTATGTTTTTGGTCCGGTATTATTGTTTTTGTTCATTTTATGTATCATTTTCTGATGCAGCATTTTGATGCAGCCAAGTTAAATATACAAATTACTCTTATTTTGCTACTTTGGGCGACTGCTTTTTTATTTATGTGTTATGGTCTGGTGGGTAAACTGGTAGTGAATACCGGTTCCCGAAAAAAATTTGAATATTAAGGTAAATACAAGATATGGAGCAAATTAAACCAATGCCAAGCAATAATGATCATAAACTGGTATCTATAATAATTACTGCACAGAACCAGCAGGATTATTTGCCGGAACTGAATCAGCAATTACAGCAGATCTTTACTGCCGCTGCATTTGATTTTGAGATCATTTATGTCGATGACGGCAGCAGCGACGGTACCTGGAACAAGATGCTGGAACTGGCCGGTCAATTTCAAAAGATCAAGCTGGTCAAATTGCGCACTATGTTTGGCGAATCTGCTGCACTGGATGCCGGTATGAAACTGGCCGCCGGTGAAAAGATTATTTATTTTACCTGCCGGGTCAATGTCAGTCCTGAAAATTTGGTGCGTTTTGTACAAAAACTGGATGAGGGGTTTGATATTGTTATTGGTGTGCGTTCGCCCCGGCGTGATTCGCGGTTGAATCAACTTGTCTCTAAAGCGTTTAACTGCATGACCAGTTCAATGACCAAATTACAACTGCACGATATTAACAGCGGCGTGCTGGCAACGCGCAAGTCTCTGCTTGAACATGTGCCTTTTTATGGTGAACTGAATGCCTTTATTCCGGTTCTTGCCCACCGGCAGGGTTATAAAATTACTGAGGAAAGCATTGAACAACTGCCGGGTCATTTTGAGCAATCCCTTTATCCTAAAAATTATATCAAACGGTTACTGGATTTTCTCAATGTCATTTTCATCAGCAAATACTCTAAAAAGCCGCTGCATTTTTTGGGCTTTATAGGTGTGATCTTTACCTTGATTGGCGCTGTGATCAATATTTATTTGTTTATTTACCGGATTTTAGGTTATGGCGCAATTGCCGGACGGCCTATGCTGCTGCTCGGCGCTATGTTGTTTATTATCGGCATTCAATTGATATCCATTGGCTTGTTGGGAGAAATGATTATTTATACCCATGCCAATGAAATTACTGAATATAATATTGAAGAAATTGTAGAATAATCTTTTCGGGATTAATTAATCAAATGAAACTGATCATTCAAATACCCTGTTATAATGAGGAAAAAGCCCTGCCTCAAACTCTGGCTGATCTTCCGCAAAAGATAAACGGGATTGATGAAATTGAAATATTGGTTGTCGATGACGGCAGCCGTGATCGTACCGTACAAGTGGCGCAGGAATTGGGAGTAAAGCACATTGTCAGCTTTACCCGCAACAAGGGTTTGGCCAAGGGGTTTAACGCCGGAATTGATGCCTGCCTGCAGTTGGGCGCAGATATCATTGTCAATACCGATGCCGATAATCAATATTGCGGCAGTGATATTGAAAAGCTGATCACGCCCATCTTGAAAAAGGAAGCGGATATTGTTATTGGCGACCGTCAGACTAATGAAATTGAGCATTTTTCCTGGATTAAAAAGAGGCTACAGAATCTTGGCAGCTGGGTGGTGCAGCAAGTTTCCGATACAAATATACCGGATGCCCCCAGCGGTTTTCGCGCCTTTTCGCGCGATGCCGCCATGCAAATCAATGTCGTCAGCCGCTTTACCTACACTTTGGAAACGATTATCCAGGCCGGCAAAAAGAACCTGGTTGTTACTCATGTGCCGGTGCGTGTTAACGAACAAATACGCGAATCCCGGCTTTTTAAAAGTAACTGGCAATATATCAAACGTTCCGTTAGTACCATCATGCGTATTTACACCATGTACGAACCGTTAAAAATGTTTACCTATATTGGCGGAATAATCTTTTTACTGGGCGCTCTGATCGGTCTGCGGTTTTTATATTTTTATTTATTTGTATCCGGGGCCGGTCACATACAGTCCCTGATTTTGGCTGCGGTTTTACTGATTGTCGGCTTTCAGATATTTATTATTGGCCTGCTGGCTGATTTAATAGGCGCCAACCGCCAGCTGATTGAAAATGTATTATACCGGGTTCGTAAAATGGAAAGCAACGTAACAGGCGGTGCAAGGGATGAGGCGGATAAGTGAGCAGGACAGGGAGTGATTTGCAGCAGAGGGGTGGTATATGAAAATATATATGCTTGGACCAACCTGGCCGTATCGCGGCGGGATTTCCCATTATACTACATTATTATTTCGCGCCTTGAAAAAGGAACACCAGGTGGCGCTGGGCGCGGTGAAACGTCAGTATCCCATGTGGCTTTATCCCGGCCAAACAGATAAAGATAAAAGCCAGGTGAAACTGGAAGAACCGGGAGTCGATTATTTACTGGATTCGCTTAATCCGTTATCGTGGTTTCGTGTTATCTTTCACATAAAAAAACACCGGCCGCAGCTGGTTATCATTCCCTGGTGGGTATCTTTCTGGACGCTGCCTTACTGGGTGATTTGCATCGGCATTAAAATATTAAAAACACCCAAAATTGTCTTTATTTGCCATAATGTGGTTGAACATGAATCCAGCCGCTTTGGCCAATTTTGTACCCGGCTGGTGTTGCGTATGGGTGATTATTTTATTGCGCATTCCCGTGAAATTCGCGATTCGTTGCTTTACCTGGTTCCCAAAGCTAATGTCAGGGTCAAGGCGCACCCCAATTATAATTTTTTCAAAACAAATTCTGCTCAGCGAGATGAGGAACGCAAGCGTTTGGGCTTTAATCCAAATCATGTGGTGCTGATGTTTTTCGGCTTTATCCGTAAATATAAAGGTGTGCCGGTTCTACTCCAGGCTATGAAAACTCTGGCAATAGAATTTCCGAATATCCGCTTGCTGCTCACTGGCGAAGCATGGCATGAAGAAGAAGATATTATCCAAAAACAAATCAGTGAATATAACCTGCAAGCAATAGTTATCCGCAAGAATGAATATATCGTCAATGAAGAAGTAGAACGGCTGTATGCAGCCGCCGATATTGCGGTTTTTCCGTATACCTCGGCAACCGGCAGCGGGGCTTTGCAGGTTGCCCTGGCTATGGAAAAACCGGTTATTGCCTCTGATCTAAGCTGTTTTGCCGAAATTGTAACCGATGGCGAAACCGGGTTCCTGACGCCGCCGGGCAATGCCGATGCAATTGTCGTGGCAGGAAGACGGTTTTTTATCGATGGCGCTTTAAATACCGCAATGGTGGAAACAATGCGCAGCCATATCAAAGAATTGAATAAAAAGTTTAGTTGGGACGGTATGGCAGCAGAAATTTCCGAGCTGGGTAAAATATAATGAATTTAGTAACGATATGAATAACGCTGAACAAAATAAAGAGATATGCGCTTCTGTGATTATACCGTCGTATAACTGTGCCCGATATATTGGTAATTTATTACAATCCTTGCAGGCGCAAAAAACGGATTATGCCTTTGAGGTGATTGTGGTTGATAGCGGCACAGACAATACTGCCGAACTGGTAAGTAGAGATTTTCCCCAAGTCAATCTCATCCACTCCAAAAAGCGATTGCATCCGGGCGAGGGACGAAATTTGGGAATTAACAATGCCAAATCGGACCTGTTTTTGTTCACCGATACCGATTGCCGGGTAGGAGAGTTGTGGGTAAATGATATCATCAACGGTTACAAGGCCGGCAAACAGATCATCGTCGGCCCGGTCATGAACGGCACCCCCCGCAGTCTCTGGGGTACGGTAGAGTATTTACTAGAATTTTTCGATTCCTGGAATGTGCGCAATGGCATAAAAATTGGCCCCTGTGGAACACTGAATGTTTTTTTCATCCGCGCCATTTTTGCTAAATACGGACCATTTGATAATTATTTGAACGGCAGCGACAGCCGTTTTTTTCGCCGGGCGCTGGCAGGTGGCGATGTTATCTATTGGCAGACTGATATGCGGGTCTGGCACCATAACCGCACCAACCTGCGCGCTGTGATCCGTAACCAGTTCAAACTGGGCAAGGGAGCAGCCAAAACCGGGCGGGAATTTAAATCGCGCAATTCGTTTATGGTAGAACACCCTTACCTGATCCCCCTGGCGCCGTTGCTGCGTTCCATCAGGATCGGCTGGATTTTAATGCGGAAATGCCCCAGGAATTTTTTAATTTATCTATTGCTATATCCCCTGGCGTTAGCCGGGTTGATTGTGCATGGTTTCGGTTTTGCCAAAGGAGTATTGGACAAGAACCGGGAAAGCGTGTGAGTGAATAAAGTATGACTGCCAAAACACCCAAAATAGCTTTTATTGTCAATTATTTTCCGGTACTTTCAGAAACGTTTATTGTTTCTGAATTACAAAATTTATTGAAAAGAAACATCAACCTGGATATTTATTCGTTGTTCCGCAGCGATAAATCTGTTGATCGCCCCGATTTACACGAGCTTGCACAGCGAACAGTGTATCTGCCGCCCCTGTTAAAGACAAGTAGTATGCTGGGCAGCCATTTTTATTTATTATGTCACCGCCCGGTCAGTTATTTAACAACCTTGCTGTATGCCTGCCGGTATGGCAATATATGTCAGCTTTTTAAAACTGCTTTATCTTTTATTTTTGTTCGGAACAAGCAGCGCCGGGATTTTTCCAAAAGTGAGCGGCAAAATATTCTGGTGCACTTTATCCTGGCTGCTCCTTTAGCGCGGCGAATTTACTGCAATCGTTATGACCTGGTACATGGCCATTTTGCCGATGCAGCGACCAGTTTTGCCATGTTGATTGCGCGAATATGTGGCATTCCTTTCAGTTTTACCACCCATGCAACGGATTTGTTTGTGGAACCGGCGCTGCTGCCACAAAAATTATCCGAGGCTGCGTTTGTGTTAACCTGTACCCGGTATAATAAAGAGTATATTGTCAGTCATTTTGATCATATTCCGGCACAAAAAATAGTTGTCAATTATCATGGCGTGGATACAGACAGCTTTAGTCCGAAATCGGGCGCAGTTAAAGAACAGCCGCCGCTGATTTTGAGTATTGGCAGGTTGGTGCCGAAAAAGGGTTTTGATACTCTGTTACAGTCCTGTGCATTATTACAGAAACAGCATGTTGAATTTCGCTGTCTGATTATTGGCGATGGCCCGGAGCGGCATTCTATGGAAGAGTATTGCCGGGAACAAAATCTGGGCGCAAGAGTTACACTGCCTGGTTTTGTTGCTCCACCTCAAGTTAAAGAGTTGCTTGAAAAAGCGGCTGTATTTGCCCTGCCATGCCGTATTGCACCAAATGGCGACCGCGACGGCATTCCAAATGTGCTGGCCGAAGCGATGTCTATGCAGGTTTGTGTGGTTTCTACCGGAATTTCCGGCATACCGGAAATTGTTGAACATGAAAAGAGCGGTTTTTTGTTGCAACCGGATCAAACAATGCAGCTGGCAGAAACGTTAAAAATGCTGCTCGAAAACCCGCAAATTCGTACCCAAACAGGTATTGCTGCCAGGCAGCGGGTTATAGAAATTTTTAATAAACAACAGAAATGTGATGAACTGGTTGATATTTTTATAGACCAGATGAATAAATAATAGCAGTTAATTTTTTATGAATCGCACCGGATTAATTGTCAACGCTGATGATTTTGGTCTGACAGAACCTGTCAATCGCGGAATAATGCAGGCGATTGAGCAAGGGATCGTCTCCAGCGTTTCCCTCGTGGCCAATGGCCATGGATTTGCCGATGCATGTCGGTTCCTGAAAGAACATCCGCATATATCTGCCGGCTGGCATGTAAATTTGACCAGCGGCCTCCCGGCGCTTGATGCTACCATGGTGCCTTCACTGGTTGATAAACACGGCCTTTTTCCCGGAAAATTACAATTTTTATTCCGTCTGTATACCGGTCGAATTAACCACCGGGAATGCCGCGCTGAACTAACCGCCCAGTATGACAGGTTGATACGGGCCGGTATTGCCATTACTCATGTTGACAGCCACCATGATGTTCATTGTGTGCCTTTTGTATCCAGAATTTTACAACGGGTTTATAATCAAAAGAATACCCCGGTTCGTTTTCAACAGGGAACAATACAGTATCTTGATAATAACCCCGGCAATGTTTTATCAAGGCTACTGGTAAAATTTATTGCCAGGGGTGTTAAAAAAACCGGTTGTTCTGAAATAGATTTTATCTGGTTTCGTGAGTTGTATCAACACTCGGAAAAGTTCCAGGTATTAAAATCCTGTTTGCAAAAGATGAAAAAAGGAATTAACTTGTTAATTTGTCACCCCGGCTATAGTGATACTGCCAATGAATTGCGTTTACTATACAATGAGGATCGACATAAAGAATTGATCGCCCTGTGCCGTCAGGATTTACGTGTAATGATTAAACAACTAGACATTGAACTGATCTCCTATCATCAAATTGGTTATGAAGCATACCTTTAAAGATAAAAATTATTTTTATTTATCTCTAATCCTTGCCGCCGGATTCCTGTTGCGGGTATTGGTATTACAGGTACGGTGGGTCAATCCGGATGAAGGCGCTCATCTACTGGATGCACGTTTTATTCTGGATGGTTTGATGCCAATTGTTGATTATGATGCCCGGCAGCCCTTTTACCTGTTCATGATTGCAGTTTTTTTAAAGCTGTTTGGAATCAGTTATCATGTTGGCCGTCTCATGCCCTTATTTGTCACTATGGGGACGAGTTTAATGATGTTTCTGCTTGGGCGCCGTTTATTCAGTTCCAAAACCGGTTTGATTGCCGCTGCAATTTATTTGTTTTTACCATTGTCGCTGATCTGGTCAACGGTGATAAAAACCGAACCTCTGGCCATTTTTATGACATGCGCCAGTCTCTTTTTTGTATTAAAGTCGGTCGACAGTTCCCAGTACCGGTTTGGCTGGATGCTGATGGCAGGAATTTTTGCCGCCCTGGCTTATTATTCCCGGCAGTTATCGCTCACCCTTCCATTGATCATAACATTGTATCTTTTGTGCCGGCGTGAAGTTAACATCAAACAAACGTTCTCGCAATTGTTATTGTTTTTTCTTGGCTATCTTGGTATTTGTGTAACAGTTTTTGCGCTGTTTTTAACCAGAATGAGCTTTGAACAAATTTTAATGTCCCAGTTAAATCCTTTTTATATTGTTATTTATAATACTTTACATATATTGGGTATGCTGCCCGATGAATTACAGGTTACTGTCAGTTCCGGGATACGGGTGCTTAACCAGCCGCTCAGTGTTACGCTTGATCAGTGGGAAAATTCATTCTTTTTTTCATTATTTATTGTTATTGGCGTTTTGGCAGTTGGCATTCGCTCACTGTTTGGCAGTTATAATGACAACAAGATCAAGGACAATCTTTACAAGTACAGGAACAGTTATCTTTTATTGTTATTATGGTTTGTACTGGTGTTGTTGCCCTATGTTCTGCAAAGTATAGTACGGGGTTTTTATACCAGTTATTATACCGAGTTGTTGCCGCCTCTAATCCTGGTGGCTTCAGTTTATTTTGAAGTAATCTATATAAAATTAAAAGTACGGTTTTTATCTTTTCTCGCATTTTCGTTTGCCTGGCTGTATTTGTTTTTTATTTTACAAAAAAGTTTTTGGCAATTTTATCCAGGAATCGGATTTTATGCAATCGTTGGCTCTATCCTGGCTTCAATGAGCCTGTATTTTTATTCGCGAAAATGGGAAATAAAGGTATTATTTATATTGAACCTAGTATCGCTGCTGGTAGTCAGTTTGTTATTCTATACCTTTAAAGAACTTGATTTTGGCGAATTATTATCAGCGTTACTGACTTTGCTGGCGTTGTATTTTGTAGTGCGGGTAGTTGGTTTTCGGTTAATGCAATTTCGGGATGTTCGCATGGATTCGTTTGCGCGGGTATTTGTTGTCATTGTTGCGTTCACTATTACCGGCGCTTTTTCCGGGCGTTTTATCGGCCCGCAGTATAACTGTATGTGGTCACCCCGTACTGTTAATGAAGTGAATCAAATACTAGAGCAAAAAAGTGAACCAAATGATCAGGTGATGAGCGGCGCTACGATATGGTCGCTGGAAAATGGTTTGGTGCCGTTTTTGCGAGTTTCTCACCCCACGGAATTTTTAATTCAGGCATGGCCGGATTTTGAAAAACAATTCCTGGCGCAAAAACCCCGCTTTATTATTATCGATGGCGTTACTGAAAAAAAATATGAGCGCTTTTGGCCGTTTATTGAAGAACAATTGGATAAATATTATTTGCATGTTGCCCGTGTTAATGATCCCAAAACCCCGGTGAATATATACATGTTGAGTAATGAAATGACAGAGCCACCATTTTTATATACTTTAATACAGAAACGAACAAGAACATGACGAGTTCACTGCGGCAAAAAACAGTAAGTGGAGTTTTCTGGACCGGCCTGGCTAAAATCAGTATGCAGGGGATGCTGTTAATTGTCATGTTCATCCTGGCGCGATTTTTATCCGAAGCGGATTTTGGTATTGTTGCAATGGCTGGTATTATTACTGTTGCCATTGGTATGGTTAATGAGCAGGGTCTGGGAACAGCTATCATTCAAAAGAAAACGATAACCAATACGCAAATTATTTCAATTTTTTGGGGCAGTGTTGGTTTTGGCCTGCTCTTGTTTGTGGCAGGCATTGGCGTTGCTTTTCCTGTTGCCGGGTTTTATGATGAACCACTTGTCAAGCCTGTTATTATCACTTTATCCAGCGGGTTTTTAATTGGCGCTTTTGGCATTGTACAAAAGGCGTTATTAACCAAAGAAATGGCTTTTAAAAAGCTGGCAATCATTGAAATGATCGCAGTAACAGTAAGCGGCGTTACTGCGATTGTTATGGCATTGCTGGAATGCGGGGTATGGAGCCTGGTCGTTTTGGCTTTATTGCGTGACCTGCTGTCTGTCATTTTATTATGGTTTTACTACAAATGGCGGCCGATCCGGCATTTTTCCTGGCGGGAATTCAAAGAGTTACTGAACTTTAGCGCTAACGTACTGGGGAATGATGTTGCCTTGTATCTGGTTGCCAATGCCGATATTACCATTATTGGCAAAATGCTGGGCAAGGTGATGTTGGGTTATTATAGCCTTGCTATGAATCTGGTTAAAATACCGGTAACACGGCTGACCGCAATTGTAGGCAAAGTTGTTTACCCCGCTTTTTCGGAATTGCAGGATAATATCCAATCTTTTAAAAACAGTTATTTACGTTCTATTACTTTTATTTCTTTGATCACTTTTCCACTATTGGCCGGATTATGCATTTTTTCCCGCGAGTTTATTCTTGTTGTTTTAGGTGAAAAATGGTTGCCCATGTCCACACCACTGATTTTGTTGGCGCCAATGGCCATGCTTAAATCGGTTGGTTCTATACGGGGTTCTGTATTTATGGCTTGTGGCAAACCGCACATTTCTTTTCTCTGGAATTTGATTTTTTTGGTTCCGCTGGTTGCAGGTGTTATTTATGGCGTTCGTTATGGTCTGAACGGTGCGGCTGCTGCTTATACAATTGTGTATACGATTACCTATCCAATCATTCAGCATCTTACCAACCGGCAAATTCAGGTACGGATGAGTGAATTTTTAAAATCCATGAGTATAAGCGCTTTGGCAACAATTGTTATGTGCATTGCAGGTATTATCGTCAATTTATTACTGGAAAAAGTATTACAGGTCGGCGCTTTTTGGATTTTGCTGATTGGTGTGCCGGTATGTATTGCGACATATTATTTTGCATTGTTGATTATAAAAAAATCATTATTACAGGAATTTTTAGTTTTGCTAAAAAGTATAAAAACCAAACAACCGGAAAGAAAATTACATTTATCCGAGGCGCCGGCTCATTTATGAAAATTGCAATTATGGGCATCCGGGGAATTCCCGCAAACTATGGTGGATTTGAAACATTTATCGAAGAACTGGCTCCCCGGCTGGTAACCCGGGGGCACGAGGTAACCGTTTACGGACGGGCGAATATGATCAATTTTTCTCAAGAGTACCACAAAGGCGTGCGGATCAAGATATTGCCAACTATTGGTCACAAATATCTGGATACGGTGATTCATACCCTGGTATGCACATTGTACAGTTTTTTCAGCAGATATGATCTGGTGTTTATTTGCAACAGCGCTAATGCTGCTTTTACAATATTACCCCGTTTATGGGGCAAGCCGACGGTTTTGAATGTTGATGGTTTGGAGTGGAAACGAAAAAAGTGGAACCTGGCCGGACAGGCTTTTTACCGGATTTCTGAATTTTTGGCTACTTTTCTTCCAACCGCCATTGTTTCGGATGCGCGCGAGGTACAAAGCTATTATCTGAAAAAGTTTGGCAAAGAGTCAACATTTATTCCCTATGGCGCGCCGGAGGGCCCGGTTGATACCAGTCAAGTACTGGAAAAATTGGGTTTGAAACCCCGCGATTATATTTTGTACGTCAGCCGTATGGAGCCGGAGAATAATGCACACCTGGTTGTGCAGGCATTTACCCGAGTGAAAACCGATAAAAAGCTGGTGATGGTAGGAGATGCTCCCTATAACCATGATTATATCAAAAATTTAAAGAATACAGCCGATCAGCGGATTCTTTTTACCGGTTATATTTTTGGGCAAGGATATAGAGAATTGCAAAGTAATGCCTGTTTTTATGTACAAGCTACTGAAGTGGGCGGCACGCACCCGGCTCTGGTGGAAGGAATGGGATTTGGAAATTGTGTGCTGGCTAATGATGTGCCCGAACACCGTGAAGTGTTGGGTAATGCCGGGGTATACTATGCCAAAAACAATATACAGGATATTACCCGGCAAATGCAAATTTTGTGCGATACCCCGCAATTGGTTGAGCAATACCGTAAAACCGTCGGGGAGTGGGTGCATCAACGGTTTAGCTGGCAAAAAGTGACCGACGATTATGAACGTCTGTTTTTTCGCGTAACCCGTTTGAAAAAGAGTGTTTGATGACTGGCGATGAAAAAAAATTATTGGTATTAATACCTTCTTTTAATGAAGAAAAAAATCTGCCGGCTGTGCTGACCAAATTGCAGACGGAAAAGCTTGGACTGGAAGAACTGGGTTGGAAAACGGATATTTTGGTAATTAATGACGGTTCCCGGGATAATACCGGACAGGTAGCACGCAATTTTAATGTGCAGGTCGCCAGTTTACCGGTGAATCTCGGTTACGGAGCAGCGCTGCAAACCGGCTTTAAATATGCCCGAATTGGCGGTTATGACGCTGTATTCAGTATGGATGCTGATGGTCAACATCGCCCGGAAGATTTGCATTGTATGCTGAATGTATTCAATCAGGGTAATTATCCTGTAATTCTTGGCTCGCGGTTTTTAACGCCGGGTGAATACAAGACTAATCTTTTTCGGAAAACCGGCATAAAATTGTTCAGTATTGTTTTACACTTGTTGTGTGGCAAGAAAATAGCGGATGTGACCACCGGCTTGCAATTACTGCACAAAAAGGTCTATTGTCTGTTGGCTGATGAGTATCCCCACGATTTTCCGGATACCCAGGTGTTATTAATGCTTTCGTTGATGGGCTTTGAGATCAAGGAAGTTCAGGTAACGGTCAAACAACGGGTTTTTGGAACGTCCATGCATTCTTCGCTGGCTTCGCTTCTATACCCCTTCAAGAGTTTTCTGGCAATTATGGTTACACTGCTGCGGGTAGCGCAGATTCGGCGAAATTTAACCAAAACAGGCTCCTGATGTTTACATCAAAACTGAAAAAGATCAATTCAGAAGCGGCGCTGCTGTTCCTGATATTACTATTGGGGGCTATTCTGCGTTTTCATGGCATTCATTTTGGCGAGCCTTTTAAATATCACCCCGACGAAGTCAAACTGGTTACCCAGGCAGGGCAATTGCTGGACAGCCATTTTATGGATAAAGATGTATTTTTTGCTTTTGGCGTTTATCCCATTTTTTATACTCTGATCTTGTCGGCGCTTATGGCCGGATTTATTTTGGTGGCGTTGCTTACCGGTTATTTTGATTCCCTGGCTTTTGCCAGAGTTTTTTATGAGCAACATTCTTTTACATTTGTGCTGCTGGGCAGATACCTGGTTGCGTGTCTTGGTGTTTTATCGATCTATTTGTTATATCGTATTTTACGAGAATTGTATAACAATAAAACGGCATTACTTGGCGCGGCTCTGCTTGCCGTTAACTTTGTTCATGTCCGTAATTCTCATTTTAGTACCGTCGATGTGCCTGTTACTTTTTTTGTGCTGGCAGCATTTTTCTATATAATTCTCATCTTGCAGCGACCCGGAACAAGGAATTATTTTCTGGCAGCCTTTTTTATGGCGGCAGCGGTAGCAACAAAATACAGCGCCTTTTTAATTGTATTGCCTTTTGCTTTTGTGCATTTATATATGATCATGAAATCGGGCTCCGGAATCAGGCATGTTGTTAATAAAAATCTGCTAGTTGCCAAGGTAACTGCTATTGTGGCATTTCTACTGTTTTGCCCGTTGTTCCTGTTAAATTTAAGCAGAACCATAAACGGTTTGCTGCGGGTGCAGAATTTTGAAAAAGTGGGCAAAATCGGCAGCGGCGGTGGATTTTTATCATACTGGACTGGTGATCAGTCACCGGGCTTTGGCGTTTTTTATCCCAATTCAATCCCGGCCACCCTGGGTTATGTGTTGACAGCGTTTATTCTAATCGGTGTTGTTTTCATGATCGTCCGCCACCGCAAAGAGGATATTGCTATTTTATTGTTTGTCATTCCAACCTATTTCTTTTTTGAAGACATGTCGTACAAGGCCATGCGTCATATATTGCCGTTAATGCCTTTTTTTTCAGCAGCTGCAGCGCTGGCAATTATCTGGTTTTGTGAAAAATTATTCAAAAAAGAGCTGGCGCAATATGCAGCAATTGTTGGTATTCTATCAGGATTTATAATTGCCGGGTCAGCCGGTTCCCTGCATTACATGAATCGTCTGAATGATCCGGAACCGCGTTCTTTAGCGCTGCACTGGGTTGAACAAAATATACCAGCCGGCGCTAAAATTGCGGTCGAGTCTTTTCCGCCGTATCTGCCCGGCTTGTTTACCCCCGATAGTTTAGGGCCGGGCGATTACCGTATTATTGATATGAATCTCAATACACGGGTGACGACCCTGGCTGATTCGCTGGTACATTCCATGCGCAGAGATAGCGTTCATTATTATATCGCCGATGGCTTTACCAGGCACTTTTTTTCCTGGAAATACACCGAAAAGCGTTACCCGGAAATTACCCGTGATCGTAAAAATTTATTTCGCTGGCTAGAGAATAATGCCGATCTGCTGGCCGATTTTCGCCCGCTAGATGAAAATATTCAACCTTTTATTTTAATCTATAAATTAAAGTAACGGCTCGATATGAAAAAGTTGCTCACTGGTTTTATCAATTGTTCTGAACGTAAATTTCTTATTATTGTATTTGCCCTGGCGCTGATCATCCGTTTGGGCTATGTGCTCACACTGGAAGATCGCTGGTATTTTTATGATACAGTACATTACGACAAGGCGGCACAGCATATTGTAGCCGGAGAAGGCTTTGGGCCAAGCATCTATTTTAGTAACCTGTATAAAAATTACTGCCTGGAGCCGCTTTACCCATTGTACCTGGCTGGCGTCTATGTTATCGCCGGGCATTCACTGCTAGCAGCGCGAATTGCTGAAGCGCTTGTCAGCCTGCTGGCTTTGTTGCTTTTGTACCGGATGAGTAAAAGCCTGGTCTCGCCGGCGGCTGCCCGGTTAACGTTGTTGTATGCCGGATTTTACCCGTTTTTTATTTATCTGCCGGGTTTGTTGTATATTACCCAACTTTTCAGTTTTTTTATTTTACTTTCGGTTTTTGGTTTTTTGCGCTTTTATAAAAAGCCTCATTGGGGGTGGATGATTTTTGCCGGAGTGTTTTTAGGGCTTGGGGTGTTGGCGCAGCCGATCTATATGTTTGCTATTCCATTGTTCTTGTTGTGGATTTTATTTATGATCGACGCCGGTATCTGGAAAAAGCTGGCGCTGTGCCTGCTGCTGGGAGTTACTTTACTGCTGGTCTTTACTCCATGGACTGTGCGTAATTATCTGGTTTTTAATAAAGCCAAATTTGCCCGCGCCTGCTTGCCACAGGGTCAAATATATGGAGAGACTTTTTGGAATATAGCTCGCAACCGCGCCCAGGAACAGGATTCCGTTGCTGTAAAAAAATTTTCTGTATATTATCATGTTGAGGAAAATTCAAGTATTTTTGATTGTTACCTGGATGGAGAGTATTTTTTCACCCTGCTGCCGTATGAAAACATCGCAATCCCGGATAGCGGCAGCTATTTCGGAGTTGTTTTCGCCGGCCCGGACAGCAATTATGTACCGCAGGTTGTTGCCCGGCAGCGGGTGAATATGCAAGGCGAATATGTAAATTTAAAGACCTGGAATTCTCTCGATAACCTGACCGCTGTTGCCGGCGCCGATAGTGTGCATTATTCCGGCGTTGCTATCAAATCATTGGGCGCCACCAAATACTGGAACTATTCGCTGGTATTTGAAAAACCGGTGGATGCCAATTACTTTGAAATCCACTACCCGCAACCGGTAACGCCAATGCAACTTCGTCGCGCCGCTTTGCTGGTGTTTCTCGATCAACCATCCCTGAACGCCAATGGTTATATGATCTGGCTGCATCCCTGGGGAGAGCCGGATTTATGGTGGTACAGAGACGGCAAGCCTTTCGATAGCGTTCCGGTCAAGAAAACCTTTACAGATGAAAACAAGGTTAATTTACTGTACCTGCTGTGGAATTATCCATCTGAATTTATTTTCAAGCATTTTGTGCCGGAATTTATTAATTTTTGGAATCCAAAAATTACGCGGGTCATTTCCGAAGAAAGCCAGCCGGGAAAGTTTATGCAACTGGTTTCCGTACTGTCTTTTACCCCGGTGTTGTTGTTATTCCCGGTGGGTATTTGGGCTTTGCGGAAAAAAATTAAACTGCTGCTGGTGTTTTTGATTCCGGTTATTACCCTGGCAGGAGGATATTCCTTATATTTTAGCCAAACCCGTTACCGGATACCCATTGATGGTTTTTTAATCCTGCTGGCTATGCAGGGCTTTTGTTATATAATTTCCCGGTTTGAAAAAAACAAGAAAACAACATAACAGGATGATGAATGTACAAAAACAAGATAATTGGCGCCATTGTTCCGGCCTATAATGAAGAAACCCAGATCGGTATGGTTATTGACACCATGCCGGATTTTGTGGATAAAATTGTTATTATTGACGATTGCAGCAAGGACAAAACCGTTCAGGTTGTTACCGATTATATGCAACGCCGTAAGGACGTGTTGTTACTGCGCCATGAGGTAAACCAGGGCGTAGGCGCTGCAATTGCCAGCGGTTATAAATGGGCGCGCGATAATAAAATCGACGTTGCTGTGGTTATGGCCGGCGACGGGCAGATGGCTCCCGCAGATCTGCCGGCTATACTCGACCCGGTGGTCGAAGATCAGGCGGATTACTCCAAAGGCAACCGCTTGTTTACAGGAGAAGCTTATAAAACCATACCCAAAATTCGCTATTTTGGCAATTCCGTGTTATCACTGTTGACCAAAATTGCTTCCGGATATTGGAATATTGCTGATTCACAATCCGGCTATACAGCGATTAACGCACAGGCGTTAAAGGTTATTGACTGGGATGACATGTATAAAGGATACGGCCAGCCCAATGACCTGCTGGTAAGGCTGAATATCAATAATTTCCGGGTGCGAGATGTGCAAATTCAGCCGGTTTATAATATCGGCGAGAAATCGGGTATCAAGATCCGCAAGGTGTTGTTCACCATAAGCTGGATTTTGTTCAAAATGTTCCTGAAACGCATGAAAGAAAAGTATATTATTCGTGATTTTCATCCCCTGGTATTTTTCTATGCCAATGGATTCTTTTTCGGCTTTTTGTCATTGCTGTTATTCCTGCGAATTTTCTATTTCTGGTTCATACTCGGACTTGAGATACCCAAAATTAACGCAATGGCAGCCTTGTTTTCATTCATGAGTTCCACACAATTTACCTTGTTTGCCATGTGGTTCGACATGGAAGCCAATAAAGATTTACGTTGAGTGAGGGAGAGGGAATAACATTTGGCTGATCGTTTGGAAAAATTAGTAATACACCTGAAAAAGTTTAATTTCAGTTCAAAATGGATTACCATCCCTTTTCTGGTTTTGATATTTTATTATATCCTGGCCTATTTTAAAAATAACATTACCGATTTGCAGGAACACGAGTTCCATTTTCAAGTTGGCAAGCTCATTATCCCCGGCTTATTAATCTGGGCGGCGATGCTGCTGAACGCTTTTGTTTACCATCAGATCATCGCCGGCCTGGATTCGCGGGCCAAATTGTGGCCCAACATTCGCATCTGGTTCTATTCTTATTTGGGGCGTTTTTTCCCCGGCAAGGTAGGCCTCGTCGCCAGCCGCGTTGTTTTGCATAAACAACAAAATATTTCTGGCCGGCTTGCCCTGTTTGCCTTTTACCTGGAAACGGTAATCTCTGCCATTACTACTTTATTTATTTATTTATTATCCACGATTATATTCGATTACCCCTTTTTGCAGCATTACCGGTCTTTTTCATGGATTTTAATGGTTGTCTGTTTGATTGCTGTGCATCCCCGTTTTATCCGCTTTCAGTTATCGCTGTTGATGAAGATCAAGGGAGAGACACAACAACTGGATTATAACCTTAATTATCAAACCCTGCTTTCCATTTTTGTGCTGCGAATTGTGATCTGGGGGCTGCTTGGGCTAAGTTTTTATTATACTATCATTGCTTTTTATCAAGTCCCTTTTCATTATTATCCCTATTTAACCGGTATATTTGCCCTTGGTAATATAATTGGTTTGCTGGCGGTATTTGCGCCCTCCGGCCTGGGAGTAATGGAAGGCATTTTATTGTTTGGATTAAAGTATATCGTGCCCGATGGCATAGCCGTGGTTATCAGCGTTGCCGTGCGTATTGTGAAAGTGATTGCGGAACTATCAATAATATTTATCGTTTACGGGATAGTCAAGATATACAAAATGGATAGCAGAAAAGTCGTAACTGATACAGGAAGAGAACAATGAACCGGGATCAAATTATTCAATGGATTTATAATGTTATTGATGAAACAAACGAACAACTGGATAACAAACAGCGGTTGAGTAAAACTCTTGATACCGTTCTAATCGGCGAAGGAGGCAAGCTGGATTCGCTGGGACTGATAAACTTTATTGTTGGTCTTGAACAACTAGTTCAGGAACAGGCTGGAGTCACTATTACTTTGGCGGATCAGATGCTTGATGCTTCTCAAACCAGCCCGCTGCGCACAGTTGATTCTTTGGCAACCCATATCGCCAGTTTGATCAGGGAGTGATGCGATGGCGCCGGACAAGGTCAAGGGGATATTAATATCCGATTTTAACATTCAAAATCTTGCCGGTTATTTGAACAACAATACGGAACTACCGCAAATTCAGGTGAAAACTGCCCCATTTGGACAGGTTATTCCAACCCTGGTGAATGCCGGGGATGAGGCGTGGCAAGACAACCCTGATTTTGCCGTGATTTGGGTACGACCGGAAAGTGTTTCTCCGGCTTTTCAGCAGGTGTTAAATTATGTGCCTGCCGATATTGAAAAAATTCTTGCCCAGGTGGATGATTTTTCCTCTTTGCTGCTAAACCTGCGCGGCAGAGTAAAAACTGTTTTTATTATGCAATGGGTGTATCCCACCTGGCATCGCGGATTAGGCGTTATGGATATGAAAGCCGGTGTGGGGCTTGCCAATATTCTGATGCATATAAACCTGCGCCTGGCGCATAATTTACAGGAACAGAGTGATTTTATACTGTTACCGGTGCAGAAATGGCTGGAACAGGCAGGTTCATCTGCATTCAATCCCAAACTGGATTATATGGGTAAAATTGCTTTTTCTAATCCGGTATTCGCCCAAGCTGCACGAGATCTTAAAGCAGGGTTACGAGCGGTGCAGGGCCAGGCCCGCAAGTTGATTCTGCTCGATCTGGATGATACCTTGTGGGGAGGAATTGTCGGCGACCTCGGTTGGGAGAAAATTCGCCTGGGCGGGCATGACCCGATCGGGGAAGCGTTTGTTGATTTTCAAAAAATATTGCTAGCATTCACCCGACGCGGTATTGTGCTGGGCCTGGTCAGCAAAAACGAAGAAAGTATTGCTTTGGAGGCTATCGAAAAGCATCCGGAAATGGTGTTAAAACCCGATCATTTTGCCGGCTGGCGCATAAACTGGCAAGATAAAGCGCAGAATATAATTGATCTGGTACAAGAGTTGAATTTAGGCTTACAATCTGTTGTGTTTATCGACGATAATCCGGTAGAGCGGGCGCGGGTGCGTGAAGCGCTGCCGGAAGCGCTGGTGCCGGAATGGCCTGCCGATGTTATGCTTTATAAAAGCGCATTATTGAGTTTGAACTGTTTTGATACACTCGCTACCAGCAGTGAGGATTTGGGCAGAGCTGAAATGTATGTTTCAGACCGGAAACGTAAAACCCTGCTCAAAGAGACCGCGTCTCTGGATGAATGGCTGCATACCCTGGAAATGAAAGTACAGATACAGCCTCTCAATGATGTTGACCTGGTTCGCACTGCGCAGCTGCTGAACAAGACCAACCAGATGAATCTGTCTACCCGGAGGTTGACTGAAACCGAACTTGCCACATGGGCTGCACAACCGGGTAACCGGTTGTGGACGTGCCGGGTAAGCGACAAGTTTGGCGATTCCGGGTTGACCGGTATTGTCAGCATGACTGTTGCCGATAACCAGGGGCAAATTGTGGATTTTATCCTGAGTTGCCGGGTGATGGGCCGCAGGGTAGAAGAAGTTATGCTTTATACAGTTATCGAATATGCGCGTTCTCTCGGTCTAAAGCAAGTCTGCGCTCGTTATCTGGCGACGCCCAAAAACAAGCCTTGTTTGAGTTTTTTTCAAAACAGCGGGCTTGTCTGCCATGACGGGCATGTTTTTTGCCATGATACAAATGTAGAATATTCTGTGCCGACGCATATATATTTGGAATTGAAACCGGAAATAAGCAATGATTAAGCTGGATTTACTAGGCAAGGATGCCGTATTTGAACATATCGGGTTGGTGGTGAAATCTATCCACGAGATCAGCGGCGACAAGATAGAAATCCATTCCGACCCTATTCAAAAAGTGCATGTTGCATTTGTTGATATGCATGGGGTACGGGTGGAATTGATTGAGCCAATGGGGGAAGATAGTCCCGTTGCTGCAAGCCTGGCAAAAGGGCAAAAGCTGTTACATCTATGTTACCGCGTTCCTGACCTGGAAAATGCAATCCAATACAGCCGGACCAGAGGTTTCCACTGTATTGCCCGGCCGGTACCGGCAGTTGCGTATGCCGGCAAACCAATTGCCTGGTTGTTTAGTAAGGAGTATGGGCTTGTTGAGATTGTGGAAGATTGAGCAACCGGTTTACAAAACGTTTCAGTTTATTAATAAAAGGGGTCCATACACCGAGTAAATGACATAGATTTTCCGCAAACGAGCCATCATCCAGAACACAATGTCTTGGCGCCAAAAAGGGATCGGTAGAGACCGTTACCGGACTTTCTTCTATTGTAGCCGCAATTTTATATCCGTGTTTTTCTAGTATCGCTTTTTCCCGGCCATCATAATTGCCGTTCGGGTAAGCAAAAGCTGTAATCTCTGTTTCCAGCCATTGTTCAAGAACCAGCCGGGATTTTAAAATTTCAAAGTCCAGTTCCTCCCTGGTACAATTGGTGGTTACCACGTGGTTTACTGTATGGCTTCCAAAAGTGATATATGAGAGCGCGGCAAGACTTTTTATATCAGCTGGTGTAAACGGTTCACCAATTGCCGGCGGGGCATATTCATCATGGCGGTATAATTCATCAATGAGTCGTTGCCGTTCATGATTGGGTATTTGCAACAACTTGATAAAAGGATCGGCCTGGTATTCAACCGGCAATTTTTTTTTGTGTTTTATGGCTTCGCAGAACCAAAAGGCGCCGTTTTCGATCTCACCGGTGGGAATAAAAAAAGTAACCGGTATTTGATGCTGTTTAATAACAGGAATAACCTGGATCAGGTTGTTTTTCCAGCCGTCGTCAAAGGTTATCCAAACCGCTCCGACCGGCAGGGGAGTGTGGTTATAAAGATGATCCGTTAACTGTTGTGTGGAAATAAAGTGAAAGCCGTTTTTTATCAACCATTTAATACAAGCGGCAAAGATACGACGCGGCGGATTGTGAAAAAATATAGATAGAACATTACCCTCTTGTAAAAATTGCTTTTTCGCCCGTTGTGTGTAACCAGTCAGAATTAATAAAGCAGCCAGAACGGCTGCCAGTGAATTTCTTAAAAACCTTTTAAATTTATTTTCTTCCAGCATTGATGATAACCCGGTTATATATTCAAATCCAAATCACAATCTGCCATGGTGGTAAAAATCATATTTCGATTTTCTATCCTGTTTCGGGGCAGATCAAGAGCTGCGTTGGTTAAAACTGTTTGCGGGCGGCCAATTTTCATAAAGCCATTTTTACGCATAATTTTGTCGAAAAAAGCCAGCGAACTCATGGTCATCATTCCATCCAGCTTTGCAGCAGCAGCGATTTTGACTGACGCTTTAAGGATGGCAGTAAATTCATGCTTATTTAACAGGGAAGCGCGGTAATCGACCAGCGCTAAAAGTTGCAAACCATGCCAGTTCAGCGTCCGACATACCAGGTACCCGCCAACCTGGCCGGCTTGATAAATGTAATACCTGTCCGGCTGACTGAAAAACCGCCATTTTATAAATTGCCGTGAACGAGAAAATTCCAGATAATTAACCTGTGGATTGATTTCTTGCCAATCATCCGGTTTTGTAATTTTGTTAAACACCAGCCCATCGGTTTCCACCAAGTCGGGAAATACCGCCAACGCCGGTTTTCGACCTGTAGCGTGGAATTTACACTGTTGCAGCAAAGCCTTGAAAGGCGATGTGAAATTTACAAGGCGGATGTATTTATGCAGTTCGCCAATGATGCGGGTTTTAAGCGCCACACTGATTTGCAGGGCATCCGGTGAGGGCCCGATTGTAAAATAGGGTTTATAGCCATTGATTGCCTGCATAGCCAGTAAAGCGCCGGCGCCGCTGTTTCTGTATGGTTCGGTAACATAATAATCGCAGCCAAAATAACAAGGCACTTTTTGTTGTTGATATTGAAATTCAGCAGGCGACAGCATAAATTGGCCGATGATTACTTCCTTTTCATTGACGGCAATCAGTCCACCGGGTTTGGATTTATCTGTAACCAGGGGATTGTCGATAAATAAAAACCGAAAATGAGCCTCAGCATCGGTACGCTGTGGAAAAATCTGTTTATTAAATGCAAAGATTTGCTTAAATTGTAATTCTGATATTTTTTGTATTTTCATGATTTGATCAAGAAAGAATATGCTCAAGCGATATTTACACAATCTAATAAAAAAATACGTGAAATGAAATTAATATCTGTTTCTGATAAACAGCGATTTGCATGGTACAGATATTGCCTGATTCAGGGCGTTTGCATAATGTGTGTTGCCAGGTATTTATAACCTGTTGTATTTATTGATTAATTTTTTTAAACTAATTGTAAAATTGTCTCACATTCTGACAGTATAGTATCATAATGACTTTATTTATTAAATTACTTTATGTCTCCCTGGGTTTCTTTTTATCCATAAACCAGGGTGTTTCTGTGATTGTAGGATATTTACGCAACGGTGATATTTTAGGTTCAGATATTTTTATGCCGGTAGATATCCCCTTGTATTTGATACTTTTTTTAACGCCTGAACGCAGCAAACAAACGCAATACTGGTTTTTGGGGTTTTTTGTCAAGTTATTGATGGTGGTTTTTTACCTTTTAGCAATAACCGGTGAATTTGTATGTTATGATTATGCGGAATTCCGTTTCCAGTTTGTTCATTTTTCGCGAGCCATATTAATTTTTCTCGTTATAGCGTCACGGTTGCATGATAAACAGTTCCTGGTCAGCTTTGTTGTTGGTTTACTTGGCGGGCTTGGTTTTCAGAGTTTTATCGGATTTTGGCAGTGGCAAATCGGCCCGCTGCGGTTGCCCTATTTTAAAATAACCTCCGGCTATCGGGTAACCGGAACAATGCAAGTTGCCAATGCCTTTGGCGCCTACCTCATCACTCTTGTTCCTCTGGCCATTCGTATTGCTTTTTTTACCGATTTAAAACCAAAGCTACTCTGGATTATTATCAGCGGGATTTCTCTTGGCGCTTTATATGCCACTTATACGCGAGGCGCCTGGCTGGCTTTTGTCGGTGCAATGTTCCTGTTTACTCTGTTTGATTTAAATACCCGTAAAATCAAGGCGCGGCAAAAAATTGTATTTATTGTTCTCAGTATCATTTTTATTACATTTATGGGGGTTAAATACGGAGAAAATATTACCGCCCGGATGTCCGGCGCCTCGGAATCTCTGAGTGGTGAGGCAAAGCACAGCAGGGCATCCCTGGCGCGAGACGCATATCGTATCATTACTGAAAACAAATCTTTTGGGGTTGGGCTTAATAATTACCGGCATTTTGCAGATAAACAAATTCAGGGCTTGCGAATTGTACATAATGCCTATTTATTAATTGCGGCTGAACAGGGCGTAATCGCCATCATTTTATTTCTTGTTGCCCATTTGGTAATTCTCATCAGCGGGTTTATTTTATTACAATCTAAAGACAAGTTGATTTATAATGTAGGTTCAGCAACGCTAACCGGTTTTACAGCGTTGCTTGTCTATCACATGGTTGCTCCGGATTATCGTATTGTTGGTGTGTTAATGCAACACTATCGGCTGCTGGGGATGATCGTCGGGTTGTTGGTAATGAATGACCTGGTCTCTAAAAAGCAGATAACGGCAGTTATTTCCAGAAAAGTCCGTTTAGCGCGGAAAAGAAACAGTATTCCTCAAACGCAGGAACCGCCCGATAGTGACTCTGCTGTATCGGCTCAATCCGGTCAAAATAACAATATTAAAATGTCGAATATCAGGTTGCAACATTAATTTTTGGGAGAAAAGTATATGGAACCCGCTGCCGAAGCCGGTATTTCATTACAGGGCAAATTGATTATTGTGCTGTTGGGTATTGTTTTTATCAGTTTCATTTTTTACCTGCTCAAGCATAGAAAAATAAGCGAAAGTTTGGGACTGATATGGCTTACCGTGTCTGTGGGTATGGTGCTTGTGGTCATCAACAATACAATATTAATGTTCACAACCCATATTTTGGGAGCCAGGTATCCCGCATCTGCTTTAACCATGCTCGGATTATTATTCATTATTTCCTTGCTGCTCTATTTTACTTTAAAATTATCCCGGCTTACCCAGGATCTGCGAACCCTGGTGCAGCAAATTGCCATTCAAAATATGCAGTTAGAGAGACGAATCGATGATCTTGAGAATTCTATTCATGAATTACAATCACGCTAGCCATGCTTGTCACTTGCTTTTCTTACAATAATCCATCGCTTGCCACTGAATAAAACTTTATTACTATGGCCCAATTACATAAAAATATCGGTTTTGCCGGACTCGGCCAATTTATTTATACCTTGTTAGCCTTTGCGCTAATTCCGTTTGCTTCCCGTTACCTTGGCGAAGAAGGTTTTGGCATTTATTCACTGGCTACCGCTATCGGCTTTTTTGTGTCGCTGTTCACCGATCTGGGGATGTCTACCTTGTTGACCAGAGAGATCTCCCGGCGTAAAGTTTTGGCAGAGCCATTATTCTCCTGCTTTTTAGGAATAAAGTCCGCGTTGGTTATCATCACTTTGGCGCTTTTACTTGCCTATTTAAAAATTGGCGGTATTGAAACAATTGCCTTTCACTCGATTATTATTTTTTCCATTTCTTCCATTATCAGTTCTTATGCCCAGAACGCTTTTTCTGTTTTTCGCGCTTTTGAAAGGATACAATACGAAACTCTTGGTGTTGCGGTCGACAAATTGCTATCTGTTTTTATTGGTATCACTTTTCTGGTACTGGGTTACGATATCCGCATCTTTATTTCGTCATTTTTAATCGCCAGTATCATAAAGTTATTTCTGACATTTATTCTGCTCGAAAAGAAATTTATTCGCATACGCTATTCATTCAATTGCAAGCGTTCCATACCACTCTTGTTATCTTCCATACCTTTTGGCCTGTCGGTATTGTTGGCGGTGTGCTATAATTACCTGGCTATTCTGCTGCTTTCTGTTATGACCAATTTTAAAGATGTTGGCTGGTACTCCGGCAGCTACAAGTTTTTAAATCTGACAACCCTCATCCCGCAAGTGCTTTCCGCTGCATTTTTACCGCAGTTATCGGTTTGTTTCAACAGTTATAAAAAACTTACCGAGTTATTTCTTAAAGGCTGCCAGTATTTATTCATTTTTTCCATTCCAATGATTCCTGTTATTCTGCTTATGGCCCGCTGGATTGTGCTTACCTTTTTAGGATCAAAATTTGAAGGTTCTATTGTGTCCCTGCGAATTTTGGTTTTTGCAGCTTTTGCGCAAATGTTGAATTCTTTTTTTGTGTCTTTATACGCTGCTGTTAACAAGCAAAAGAAAATTTTATATTTTCAAATTGTCGGATTGTTGTTTAATCTGGTTTTGAATATCATTTTAATTCCTGTGATTTCATATCGTGGCGCAGCAATTGCAACAATTGTTACCGAGTGGAGTATTTTGTTTTTAATTACCATTTGGGCGGCAAGGAATATATTCAAAGCCTCACCCGAATGGAAGGCGTTAATATACTTCATTTTACGACTGTTACTGGCTACTGCTATAATGAGCGTTGTTATTATAACATTGCAACATGTTCATGTCAATAATCTACTTATAGCGGTATGTGGTGGTTTAGCCTATGTTCTTTGTTTACAATTGTTAAGGTGTGTTGATTTTCTGGCGCTGGCGCGCAGGATTTTTGAATTTATCAGGTAAGTAAAGAGGATTATTGTGGAAAAGAATATTCAGCGCATTCAAAAATTCTACCAGACAGAAAAAGCCCTGGTAACTTCGCCATTTATTAGTCAGGACGGAAATTTCAACCGTGAATTGATGGCAACAGTTTTTAGTCGATTGGGTATTGATATGGACAATAAAACGGTTGCCGATGTTGGCTGTGGTACAGGTTTGCTGGCCAGGTTCTTTGATAAAGATAATTTTTATATCGGTCTCGATTTGGTGCGGCATTCTACTCTGTCAAAATTAAACGATCCGCATCACTCTTTTGTTCAGGCCGATGCCCAGTTAAATCCGTTGCATGACGAGGCAGTCGATTTTTTACTATGCCTGGACAGCTTTGAGCATTATCCGGATCAATTAAAAGCTGCCACCGAATTTTACCGGGTATTGCGGCCCGGTGGTTATATGTTTTTATCGATTCCAACGTATGCCAATGTTGCCGGAATTGTAAAACGAATTATGGAAGAATCCGGAACATATACCCGGAATACCTGGGCGCCTTTTGATTACTGGAAGCCTGAAGCGTTGGAACATTTTATAACTCCCCGGAGAATCCGGGAAATTTTTAGCAAGGCCGGGTTTAGAGAATTCAGGATGACAGGTTATGACCAGGAAGTCGTTGTCGGTTTGTTTCCATGGATATGGCATCCAAATTTTCCGCACCTGGCTGGTGCAGTAATAAAAAGAATATTCCGCTTGTTTGCCAGGCCTTTGGCAGCAGTTTACCCCGCTGCCAGCTTGCATACATTTTGGAAAATTGTAAAATAGTGGTTGAATTAAAAAAGGAGTATTGGTTATGAAAAAGACCGTATCATTATTTTTACTTTTATTGATACCAATGCTTATATCGGATATTGTTTGGTCTCAGACTTTTGACAGGTTGAATCCTCCATTTCCGCGTTTAGGTATTTTTAATATGTCGAGTCCTACTTCTTCCAAATCGAATGGAGTTCGCGAAAGATTACTGGCTGATTATGACCTGGCAATCATATATGGTATGACAGATATGGGCGCTGATCTTTTGGCGCCGGAATTAAGACGCCTTAACCCAAACCAGATTCTTCTGGCTTCAGGAATCAATAGCGTTAACGACCGTGATCCGGTTGATCATTTTTTGTATCGCAGTTATCGGGGCCATCTCATGCACGATATTGAACCGAACCAGGCAACGATTATTGTTGATAATGCCACCGATATTTACGCCGGGCAGACCAGCGCCAGCCTTTGTTATATTCGCATCGGCGATGATTTGATCAAAGTAACTAGCGTGAATTTTACCACCAATGAAATTACTGTGATGACCGATAATGTTGACAGATTGGTGGTTAGCGCTCATCATGATTCCGGCGCTACGGTTTTTAGCCCCATCCGTGTGTCAGGCCCTGGTATTTATCCCAATTACAGTCAACACGCCGTATCAGTGGATGGAAAGTATGCCTGGGACTATATTGCGGAGAAAAATTTTCTGCGTGAAGTCAACTGGTCAGCCGGCTGGTTTGACGGAATGTTTCATGACTGGTTTGCCTATATTTTGTATATTGCAAATTACAAGCACGATTTTGATATGAATGGAATAACCGATACGGAAGAACATTCGAGCGACTGGATCAGCCAGCAATGGCGTTACGGTCTTGAAAAATTTGTGCAAAGAGAAGAACAATTAATGGCAGAGCTAACGCCCGATTTACCAAATCTTTTTGCTGTGAATGCCGGCGGCGTGATCGATGCTTATTATCAATATTTTAACGGTCACCAGTTTGAAGGATTCCAACGCTTTACCTCTGTTCCCAGTGTAATTACCGACGCCAAAAAGTGGATCAACCAGGGCAAAACCCCAACTATTTTACACTTGTTCGATTACTTTGCAGAAAATCATTTTGATGACGGCAAAAATCGCTTTAGCGAAGTACGGTTTGGTTTAACCCTGGCTATGCAGTACGACATGTATTATTGCCGTACCGCCGGTGATACCTATTATCTGTTTTTCTGGTATGATGAATTTGATACGGATATGGGCTACCCGACAGGGCCTTCTTCAACCCTGTCCAATGGTTTGCTGGTGCGTTATTTTGATAAGGGAGTTGTGGTTTGTAATGCCACCGGCGCCGATCAAACTCTTACTGCCGATATGTTGACCGGCGGCCCCTATTACCGGCTCAAGGGCGGTCAAGACCCGGTGATGAATAATGGCGAGTTGTTCTCTTCAGTATTATTGCCGGGCATTATCTATGCTCCTAAAAATCAGCGTGGTGATGGTATATTGTTATTTAAAGAACCCACCACAGTTGTTTCCGACATAGTTGTCGACAACTTTTTTATGAATGCAACCTCGCCTGGCTCGGATCCTGTTGAGCTAACCGGTTCATGGACCAAAGCAGTATCGCCGGGGTTTGCCGACTTTCGCGATAATAATCCCTATTGGAGCCAAACCGGTTCGACGCGCGCTTTTTGGGCTGGCGATTATTATTATGATGACAGTTGGGGGTACCATTATAGTCAATCCGGCGCCGGTGAAAATAGCGCTGTTTATAAACCGACCATCGGCTTGCCCGGTTGGTACGAAGTGTGTGAGTGGCATGGGTGGCATGGCGACAGGGCATCCAATTATGCTGAAGCTACCAATGTGCCTTTTGAAATTGGCGTCGGAACCGAAGTGCGCATTCGCGGCACTTTTAATCAGCAGGAAAACATTGGCCAGTGGAACCGGCTGGGTTTTATTAATTTGCCTGCCGGTAAGGAAGGTTTTATAAAAATTACCAATAACGCCGATGGTTACGTTATCGCCGACGGCATGCGCTTCCGCTATATGGGAGGCGATGAATTTACCCCCGATTCCGTTCCACCGGCAGCGCCAACCAACGTTAGAGTCTATTAATTTTTTCTTGCCCTTGTTTTAAAAAACCCTGCACTGTTACTCTTGCAGGGTTTTTTTATTTTTCCCTCATTTTATTTTTTGCATCTTGGTAAAAAAAAGAGTACATTTAATACTTTGGATTATATACCCATTTATTAATAGTTAATTAACCTGGTTTTATCTGATTCAACAAAAGGGACAGAGTTGAAATTGAAAAGTTCATTCTTTGCCTGGGTTTTAGAAAAAAGATATTATATTCTTGCTGTGTGTACATTATTATTGATGGGCTCCTGCACGTTGAACGGTTTGTGGGTAGGAGATTTTTGGGAGCATGCAGCCGTTGTCCGTGAATTGGCAGAGAACCCCGTATCTCCAGGTCATCCCATTCTGGCGCTAAATTTACCTCATGCGTTTTTTTCGCCCTATTTATTAACGGTTGCTCTGTTTGCCCGCTTGTTCCATTCAAGCCCAATAACTGCTCTGGCAATTGCCGGTATGTTTAATTTGATATTATTACTTGCTGCATTACGAATCTTTATAAAACAATTGTTCCGCATCCCGCATATCGATTTTTACACATTGATTTTCATGTTTTTGCTGTGGGGCAGTATCCCCTGGAGTTTTAGCGGCTTTTTTCATCTTCGGGTTTTAAATTATGTACTGCCCTATCCGTCGACGTTTTGCATGGCTTTATCTCTGCTGGCATTTTCCGCCCTTTTAATTGCGATTCGGGAGCAAAAGCTTGTCTGGTACCTGGTTGTTTTATTTGCAATTCCAGTTATTTTACTTTCTCATCCTTATACTTTTATTTTTCTTGGTATCGGGCTGGGCGCTATTTACATCGGCGCTCCAGGGAAAAGCAGGAGGGATCTGGCAGCGATGGTTCTGGTCTGTCTTATTGGCGGCGGGGTCACTTTATTGTGGCCTTATTATCCTTTCCTCAAGTTTGTTCTGCACGGCGCCTCAGCTTTCCAGGCCGGCATTGGCAATATGTATTTACATCTGTTCCAGCGCGCCTGGCCGGCGCTGGTTTTGGGTGTACCGTTTATTATTTGGCGCTGGATCAAACATAAACTCGATCCATTGTTCCTGCTAAGCGCCGGTTTGCTGGTTATTTATATTTATGGTTATGTTTCCGGCCATTCTGCTTATGGACGGACTTTATCGTTTATTATTTTTATTTTGCATATTGTAATTGCCGAAAGGACTGCCCGGCTGGAAGAAATTATTCATTTTAAAAAACTGGCGCGTACCGGCAGCCGCTATCTGTTTATTAGCCTGGTGATAATCGCCCTGGTTATATTATCCTTCCGCGATACCCTCAAGGTTGGTTTGCGCAATGCTATACCGGGACAGCCTGATATTTGGTCTCGTTATACTTTTTTTACCCATTATGTTCAGCCGGATGATGTTATTTTGTCGGATATTTATACAAGCTGGTTTGTGCCGGCTATGGGCGGCAAGGTTGTCGCTTCCAACAATGCGCTGGCTTTTGTTAATGATCAGTTGGAACGCCGCGATGCTGTAAACTTTTTTTTCAGCGATACCGCAAAGGTTGCAGAACGCTTGTCCATTATCCATAAATATAATGTGACTATGTTGATATTTGATAAAAAGCAGGTTCCACACTGGCAGACGATAACCACCCAGATCGGAGATTTGGCTAAAAAAGTTTTATTTAGCGATGAAAATTTTGTAATCTGGCGGCTGCCGGAGCACACCGGGCCAACCGGGGCAAGTGGATTATCCGGTAAGCCAGCATGAAAAAAGAAAAGATTGCTTATTTTAATTATATGCAGGATTTGTATGGCATGTCGATTGGTTCGACCATTAAAGCTGAACAGTTGTTAAAGCATATACAAAATCTTGGCCACAAGGTGTATTTTTACTGGCGATATGCCACTAAAACCGGCAAACCCGGCAATAGCGATGTATCAAAAAGCCGGCGCTATTTTCAACATCCACTTTTACGCCGTTTGTTTTTTACTCCTAAAGAAATAATCAAAAACATTTTTGAACTGTTTCGCGAATACCGTTTTCTCAAATCCTGCCGGCCAGACCTGGTTATTGTCCGCATTGACGCTTTTCGCTATTCCGCCTCCTTGCTGACCAGGTTGCTGCGGCTGCCGTTGCTTATTGAAGCCGATGGCGCCAATTCCTGGGAATGGCTGCATTACAGTAACAAAGACGGCAATATCTGGAAAAGCTGGCTTTTGTTTATTGAGCGATTTTGCTTTCGGCTCGCCGATGTAGTATTTGTGCAGTCAAATGTGGCGAGGGATTATTATCTAGAGTTGTATCCGTTCCCCGCAGATAAAATTACTGTTATTACCAATGGCGCCAACCCGGTGAAACAGACGGTCGACCCGCAATTATTAAAGCAACAGCTAGGTATCAAACCCGATGCAATTGTTTGCGGGTTTATTGGTTCGCTGCATTACTGGCATAATACCGGCCTGTTATTTGATCTGGTTAAAAACCTGTTATCTGATTATTCCGCTTTATATTTTTTAATTGTTGGCGGCGGTGGACCGATGACGGATAATTTTATGGAACAATGCAGCCGCTATGACTGGAAAAATCGGGTGATCTTTACCGGTTATGTTGAACATGCACAAACTCCTTTATATGTCAATATTTTTGATATTGCTCTGGCGCCTTATGCCACATCGGGACTGTTTTATTATTCTCCGGTTAAGATATTTGAATATATGGCGCAGGGCAAGGCAATTGTGACAACCCGAATTGGACAGATAGCTGAACTGATTACTGAAGGGGAGAGTGGTTTGTTTTTTAACCCGGATGTTCCCGGTGATCTTGATGTTAAAGTTAAAAGTTTATTGCATGATCCCCAGGCTAGAAAAAGGATGGGAGAGCGCGCCCGGCAAGTTGTAATAGAGAACCATACCTGGAGCCATAAAGCATTGCAACTGGAAAAATTATGCCTGCAAACCCTTGCCAACCATGTGCCGGAAATCTCTGGAAATATTACATTAGTTGATCCTGAATGTCGGTAATAATGTTTTGATTGGTAATTTTATGGATGAGATAGTATGAACAAAATTATAAAAATAATATTATTGATTGCAGCCGGCTTGTTGCTGGTTTATTTGCATTTTTACGGGATCGACAGCCTGGTCCTAGGCAGCGACGAACTGCATCCGGCGCGGGCGCTCATTAGCAGCGACTGGAGCTTGACAAATCATCCATGGCCGGCCCAGGCGGTTCGTGAATATTATAATAACTGGCCGATCCAGTTCCCGCCGTTGTTTGGCCTGTTGAGCCGTGCGGCGGTTGTTATATTTGGAGTTAATGCATTTGCTTTGCGTGTTTTTCCGGCTGTATTTGCAATTCTGGCTGTATTTATAGCAATATGGCTGTTTCGCCGTTTTATGAATGTTCGTTTGGCTATTGTTGCTGCCTTGATCATGGGTATGACCTCCGACAAGCTGATAATTTACGCCAAATCGTTAAAGCATTACTCGGCTGATGTGCTGTGTGCGGCGCTGTTATTATATTTGGGCAAACGACTGCTGGATGAAAGCAAGCTGAGCAACTGGCTTTTTTTTACTTTGGCTGCCTCGTTTTGTATCTGGCTGGCTTTTGCCTCGATTTATGTTATTGCCGCTGTTTACGTGTCATTGCTGATTCGCCAGGTTGGCATTGTTAAAAAGAACTATCGGAATTTTTTTCCTGTTTTTTTAGTTTCCGGTTTTATTTTTGCCCTGTCATTTCTCGGCTTGTACCTGGTAAGCATTGCCAATGCAGTTGAAAACCCGGTTTTTATTCAGGAATGGCTGGTGCAAATATTTCATTGGGATAAAGTCGCGGATGTATCCTATCTTTTAAAATACCTGGCGCATACCGGCAAACATGTGTTGATCTTGCCCGCCTATTTTTATTTTGACTCGCTGATTGTTGCCGCATTTGCCAATTTTCTCATTCTGGTATGGGTTGTTTATGAATTAAAAAAGCAGCGTTTTGAGAATGTGCTGTTACTGATTTTACCATTGGTGTTTTTATTATTAGCCTCACTGGCCGGCAAGTATCCTTTTGCAGCCGGAAGGTTATCGTTATTTTTGCTGCCGGCCTGGACGATTATGGTGGTACTGGGGGGCAAGCTCTGTTATGAATTTTTAACTGGTAAAAACCGTGTATTATCCTCAATTGTCGTTATTCTCGTTGCTTGTGTAGTGTTGTCGGGCATTTATACCAATTTTGTCAAAGTGACGAACGGCAAATATTCGGGCGGGCGCCGCGTTGACCTGATGATGACTGCGCTTAAAGATAAAGCTCAGGATCAGGATACCGTTTATTTGCATTGGGGCGCTATTCTGCCATTTTATTTCTATTATACCGATCATCAGCCCGGATATCAGAATGAATATCCAATCCGTTCCAGTGACGGACGGCTGCATATCATTTGGGGTGAAGAACATAATCTGTATCCGGAATTGAATGCGCCGCTATTTACGCGGATTGCCAATGTACCCGGTAGATTATGGGTAGCTTTTGGACATTTGTGGCCTGCCAAAGATATGCTGGAATTGGAAGAATTACTCAACAGTAAAAGAATAAAGCTGGATGAATGGAATTACAAGGGGTGCAAATTGATCCTTTACGCAGCCCGTCAAGATAGTGTGTATAAAAGTAACAATTTAACAGAGTATTGAAAACAACAGGATATAATGACAAAACGCAGGATTAATGTTTTACAATTGACAGAAGGTCTTGGCTGGGCAGGCGCAGAAAAAAAACTATGGGAACTTGTACATAGAATGGATGCAACCCGGTTTAATACCCTGGTATGTAATTTTGGTATGGGTGATTATTTTCCGGAACAGTTGGAACGGTTAGGCTTGCGGTATGTTACCTTGAAACGCCGTAGCCAGTTCGATATTTCCCTGGTATGGCGGCTGCGGGAATTGATTCGCAGGGAAAAGATTGATGTGATTATGTCGACCCTGTTTTATGCTGATTTTATGGCTGCCCTGGTGGGTAAATGGGCGGGCGTCAAAGCAGTTTTTTCCTGGGAAACAATATCTTCGCCGCTTTGGCTAATCCCGCGGCGGTTATATCCCTACAAGGCTGTTATCAAACGGGCCGACCAGGTTATTTCTGTATCCCAGGCTACGGCCAGGTGGCTCCATGATGAGCGAGGTGTAGCTGAACGACAAATAACTGTTATTCCTTATGGTGTGGACCTGGAGCGTTTTAAAAACCAGAGCAATCTGCAATTAAAACTACAGCTTGGCATTCCTGCCGATGCGCCGGTTATTGGCATGGTGGCGCGCTTGCAGCCGCAAAAGGGGCATATTTACCTTTTTCATGCCATTAAAATTGTTTTGGAAAAAGCCCCTCAAACTCGTCTGGTACTTGTCGGCGGCGGCCCGGATCGGGAAGAACTGGAAAACCTGGCCCATAACATGGGGCTGGCTAATGTTGTACATTTTCTCGGCTACCGGGATGATATACCGGATTTGCTCAATACTTTTGATATTTTTACATTACCGTCATTATTCGAAGGCTTGCCGAATGTGGTTCTGGAAGCCATGGCGTGTGCTTTGCCGGTGGTTGCCACACCGGTCGACGGCACCAAGGAAGCAGTCATCCCCGATGAAACCGGCATTCTGGTTCCGGTAAAAGATCCACCCCGTCTGGCTGAGGCGTTACTTGCCTTGCTAACCAACCCCGCCCGTGCCCGGGAAATGGGGCAAGCCGGACGCCGGCGTGTTGAAAATGAATTTTCTCTCGAATTGCAGGTAAAACGTTTCGAAGATATTTATGAACAATGGGTAATGAGAAACAGATGACCTGTCGCCATCAAAATTTACAGACCTTTTCCGATAACCTGATTTGGAGATAATTACACTAATGAATGTATTAATGATTCATAAATTTCATTATATTGAAGGCGGCGCCGAACGCTACGTTTTTAATCTAAGTGAACTCTTGCATCAAAAGGGCCACCATGTTATTCCCTTTTCCATGCAGCACCCTAAAAATTTTCCTTCGCCATATTCCGATTATTTTGTTTCTTACTTTAACCCCGAACAATTGCGGGAGAGTAAAAATCCCTTTGCAACCATAAAAAAAGCCGCACGGGTAATCAATAACCGGGAAGCGCAGCAAAAGCTGGCAATGCTCATCGAGGAAACCCGGCCGGATATTGCACATGTTCATAGTGTGTATCACCATATCTCGCCCTCTGTGTTAAAAACTCTTAAAGACTATCGTATCCCGGTCATTTTAACTTTGCATGATTTTAAACTGGTTTGTCCCAATATCGTGTTTCTGGATGGCAAAAATAAGGTATGCGAAGCCTGTCAGGGAAAATATTTTTGGAAAGCGGCGGTAAAAAAATGCTTTCGCAACAGTTATGGCGCCAGCCTGTTAGTCGCGATCGAAGCTTCATATCATCATCTTTTAAAATCTTATAAAAACCAGGTAGATCTGTTCCATGCTCCCAGCGCATTTATGGCTAAAAAAATGGCTGAATATGGTTATGAAAACAAACCCATCAGAACGCTGCCCTATACGTTGGATGTACAGTCTTTTAAACCCCACTTTGGAAAATCCGATTATTTTGTTTACGCAGGACGAATGTCCGTTGAAAAGGGAGTCTTGTTTCTGGTTGATGCGATGCGGAATATAAAAGACATCAAATTGTACCTCATCGGAACCGGTCCATTGGACGAGGAAATCAGGAACCGGATTGACCAATATCATCTTGATCATGTTGAAATGCTCGGCTATAAATCCGGTGATGAATTGCGGGATATCCTTTCGCGCGCCGCTTTTACTGTTATGCCCTCGTTATGTCATGATAATTCGCCGCTGGCGATCTATGAATCCCTTTCCCTGGGCAACGCAATCCTGGGTTCGCGCATTGGTGGTATTCCCGAATTGATTGAGGATGGGGTGGATGGTTATGTATTCACAGCCGGAGATACAGAGGATTTTGTGAAAAAGGTTAATCTGTTAATCGAGCAACCATTAACTACGATCAACATGGGAAAACATGGCCGCCGTAAAGCAGAATTGTTGTTTTCTCCGGACGAACATTATAACCGCATAATGGCCTTGTATGATGAAACAATACATTTGGGTCTTTTGCGCCAAACCTGATGCCCAAAATAAACAACCAGTTTTGATACAAGCAACCGGAAACTCTAAAAAAAAGTTCCAATCGTTAATGGAGGCGCCAGTTATTGGCATTGAGTTTGCATTTTTATCATGTAATTTTATAAAAATTATTGAAAATAAAAGACTTATGAACAAGACATCAATTGCAAATATGTATCAGTTTGATTATTTATCGTACAAGTGTTTTGTTTTGAAACAAAAAAATCAATCTAAATTGATCTGGAGGTTTTAAGACCATGAATAAGAGGACCATATTCGTAACTCTGTTTAGCGTTTTTTTCCTGATATTTGGTATGAGTGGATCAGGATTTGCGCAAACCAGCACAGATAACTTTGAGCGGGCAACCCTTGATGGCAACTGGTCGGCTCATCCAAATCTGGGTATCTATAATAGCAGCAATTTACATAACAATAGCGCTGACGACCCGGCATGGGTATTGGGAGTCTATGATGCCTCGGCGGTAGTTACCAATCCCGATGAGTTTTCATTAACCTGGGCTGGCAGCAGCGATGGCTGCAACGCCGACGGTGTTCAGCAGGGAGGCATTGCCATTGTTAACTCGGATGTTTATTCAGAGGCTGATGGTTATCTGGTTCAATATCGTTTGCCGAACAAGATCAGGTTATGGTATCTGCTCGATGGCGCTTTGGACGGCACGCGAACGTTTAAAGAGGCTGTTGTTACCAATCCAACAACGCCAATTCCGGGATCAATTTTTAAAGTAAAATTTAATAATGCGGCACACACATTCCAGGTATTTGTCAATGATGTTTCTGTTGGCACTTTGACAGATAATACTGCTGCTTATTCTTTTAGCAGTTGGTATGGCGGCATTGTTCTGGTTGGCACTTCTGATGTTTTTAATGATGTTGAGGATTTTACTGTTGCCATAGCCGAGGCCGATGTAACTGCGCCCAATGCCGTAACCGACCTGGATGCAACGACACTTGGTTCCACATCCATCCGGCTCGATTGGACAGCTCCCGGTAATGATGGCACAGTTGGCACAGCTTCTTCCTATGATATACGTTATTCTACCAGCGCGATAACTGACGACGCCGCGTTTACTGCCGCTACATCGGTAAATGGTGAACCTGTCCCGCAACTGTCCGGCGACGCTGAAACTTTTACCGTAACCGGGCTTAGCCCCAATACAACTTATTACTTTGCCTTAAAATCATCCGATGGCACAAATATATCTGCGCTTTCAAATTCTCCTGATGCGACTACTGATGAGGGAGAAGCTCCTCTACCGGGGATGGTTACAGTTGTTGATAATTTTGAAAGAGAGACTATTGGCACAAGCTGGGCGGTAACGACTCGTCATGAAATTCTGAGTGGTACTTTGGGGATCATAGATGGTACTTCAACAGATTGGGATAATAATCTTGCGGTATATAAAGGCAACCGTGCTGTCAGCCCGGCGGGTGTGGCAATCCGGCTTGATGATATATATTGCGATGCGTCCGGCGCTATGGCTGTTGGTATTGCGCTTTTGCTGGATTCTCCAACTACTAACGCTAACGGTTATTTTATTTTACGTAGAAATGCCAGCCTGGAATTATGGGATATGGCTAACGGGCAAGTTGGCCCGGGCGGGCGTATTTCCCGTGATGTCAGCCCGAACCAAAGCAATCCCGTCCCCGGTGATGTGATCAAGGTGATGATCACGTCCGAAGAAAGCGATGCCGCAACAACTGTTGATGTTTATATCAACGATCTTCTCGATGGTTCGCTGACTATCGAGGAAGCGGAACCGGAAGACTGGTATGCCGGAGTTTTTCAGCATGGTTCATTTAATAATAATATTGAAGATTTTATCATCTATTCCGATGGTTCTGCTGCCGAACTGTTGAATAAATATTATGGCGATAACCAGTCCGGCTTGATAAATACTACCTTGCCGGATTCTATTGCCGTTCAGGTAACCGATGCGCTTATGGTACCCGTGGCAGGCACAGTTGTTAATTTTGATCTTGTCAGCGGCGAAGCGGATTTGAGTATTAATGATTTTGATTACGGCGGTTTAATATGGAAAGAAGTTGAAGATGGCACTATTATCTCACCGGCTGTAACACAAACCGACGCCAATGCTTCCAACAATACTTTTATGGTAACGCCTCCGGAATTTGTTACTGATCACAATGCCACTCCGGGAGTCAATGGCGGTTCTATTTTAACATTATATGTTCCTGAAAATGGTAATTTCAGCTTTTGGGTGCGGGTAATATGCCCCACAATTGACGGCGGCAACAAGGATACTTATCATTATCAGTTTGATGATCAGGAGCCGGTTTTTTATAAATTTAGCAGTCTCACTTCGACCTGGAAATGGGTCAAAATAATTAATGTCAATTTTACCAAAGGCTTCCATAAAATTTATATTTATACCCGTGAAGGAGGCCTTAGATTTGACAAAATACTACTTGGCAATAATATTACCAAACCGTCCTACACTCCTTCCGGCACGGGTGGAACAACACCAACATTGCCCAACATTACCAATGCCAATGGTATAGCTCATACCTTTGTTACTTTTAAGAATAATGCCAATGATAATGTGGTCATTAATGCCACGGCCTTTTCGGACAACGGTATTGATCAATTAACTGGATCGCCGGTTGTTTTCACACTCGACCCCACCCCCGGGCCGGCCGTCAAAATTATGCGCGACCCGGCACAGCCGGATACATTAATGGGAGAACCGATAAGACAAATGACTACGCCATTGCGTGCATTGGTCAAAGATCAATATAATAATTTGGTTCCCGGAATAGTCGTTAATTGGGCAATTGCAGAGGGCAGTACCGGAACATTATCAAATGCTCAATCGACAACCAACGAGCAAGGCGCGGCAGAAACCTATTTAACTCTTTCCGCACAAAATACGGTTTATACAATTCAGGCTACGGCAACCGGGTTAACCGGTTCACCGGTGAATTTTTATGTTGAACCGGGCGATCCACCAACGCAGATTGTTAAAGTATCGCCAACTGATCCATTGACCGGTGATGCCGGTGTGGCATTGACCGAATTTCTTACTGTACAGGTTAAAACTGAGGATGATTCTCCGTTTGAAGGTTTTCCGGTGAATTTTGTTGTTACCCAGGGTGGCGGTAATTTAAGCACCCAACTTGGCGATGAACATGTTGAAGAGTTAATCGTATCTTCCGATGCAAATGGTTATGCGCGGGTTGAATGGGTTTTGGGTACAGTCCCCGGAGACAACAAGGTTGAGGCGCGGGCTGAAGGTTTGGCCGGCACGCCCATATTGTTTGAAGCTACCGGTCAGATTGGCGCTCCGGATACTTTGATTATTCTTTCCGGTAACAACCAAACCGGGCCGCTTGGCCTTGCTTTACAGGAGCCATTTCTGGTTAAAGTGTTGGATCAGGTCGGTAATGCAGTTCCAAATAAAGATGTCGAATTCCGTATCATTCAGGGTTCAGGGGCTTATCTGGGGCAGGCTGGAATTACAGTCCGGGTTTCCAAAACCAATAGTCAGGGTATTGCTACCGATTCTCTCACTATCGGCAACCAGGTGGGCCAGGTTCACCAGGTACAGGTAAAACTGAGCAACTATGCGGCTATACCCGCGGTCATTTTCTATGCTACTGCTACTGATGCAATTGCCAGTGAACTGGTTTATGTTTCGGGAAATGGGGTTAAAGTGGGTACAGCATGGCAATATCAAAGCGCTGTTGTTAATACTACTTTGAACCAGGCGTTTACAGTTCAGGTTAATGGGCCGTTTGGTAATGACCCGATTGTTGGCCATCCTGTCAAGTTTACTGTTAAAAGTGGTGGTGGTTCTTTCTTTGGCAGTACTGAAACTACAGTGAGCACCGGAGCCGACGGGCGCGCTTCTGCTACACTGACCCTGGGTTCGCTGGCAGGCGATAGTGTTCATGTTGTTGAAGCTTCAGCTTATCGCGTTGATTATCCATCCCAAACATTACGTAATTCTCCTGTTACTTTTAAAGCAAAGGGTATGCCTGCCGATCCTGCTATTATTCTTAAAAACAATGCTGCTAGTGATAACCAAAGTGGCATAGTTGGTAACAGTTTGGCAAAAGCTATTGAAGCCAAAGTTACCGATCTTTATGGCAACCCAATTCCCGGTCATACAGTAACTTTTGATATAATAAACAACGGTGGCACTTTGCAGGGGCAAACCGGAAGTCCGGACCTTAGCAAGCAAGCCACTACGAATGTAAATGGCATAGCCAGTATTATCTGGATCATGCCAAGCATTCCGGGACAGGTGCAAATGACCGCCAGAGCTACAACTTTGGGTGGGTCTACACTAACAAACAGTCCACTTTATTATACCGCTTATGCCGGGGTGGATGTTGCCAACGAAATGATCCGGGTGTCCAGTGCAACGGTTACCGGAACTGTTGGCAAAGTTCTCACAGACAAGCTGGTAGTAATGATTGTTGACCGCTATCAAAACCCCGTATCCGGATACCCGGTAACATTTACAGTTAAAAAAGGCGGTGGTTTGGTAAACGGCAGCGCCCAGGCAACGATCCAAACCGCAAGTGACGGTACTGCCGAGGTTGAATGGACTTTGGGTTCTGTTATGGGTTATGAAAACAATCAAGTTGAAGCAACATCAAGTGTTTCGGTTAACCCCAAGGTCAACTTTGTAGCTAGTGGTGTATCTGATGTTGCTTTCCGGGTCATTCCTGATACCACATTTGATTCTTATGGTATTGTGGGTGAATTTCTTGCAACACCGATTCGCGTGCAAATTGTAGATCAATATGGCAATCCGGTTTCGGGTCAAGATGTATTGTTTGAAATTGAAGAATTGAATGAAAACCAGGGATATGTAGATACATTAGGCACTCTGTCAAAAACCAGGGCGACTGATGCTGATGGTTATGCCCAGATTCGCTGGGGGCTCGGTCCTAATCCCGGTTCCATGAACAATAAATTGATTGTGATATCAAAACGCGGCGGCGTACATTTAATTAATTCTCCGTATGATGGTTTTATTGTCTCTGCTCAGGCAGGCGTTGCCAGCAAGCTGGTAAAAATTACTGATGATACCAGTAAAGACCTGAGTTCAGTAATTGGCAGCACACTCGCAGAATACCTGCGCGTCAAGGTAACAGACCGTTTCGGCACTCCCATAGCACGGCACAAGGTAACCTTCCGGGTAACCAGCCGCGCTGCCGCTAATGGTGGAACTTTGGATGGTGTTGTCGATACGATCAAAGTCAAGGAAACAGATTCCAATGGTATTGCATTTGTTCAATTAAACCTGGGTCTGAATGCCGGTGTAAAAATCAATAAAGTGCAATATTCTGCAGATTATAACGGCACGCCTTTATCCGGTTCACCGGGCATTTTTCAGGTATCCGGTTTATCTTCAAATGCTGTTAGCATTGTTAAACTTGATGGCGATAACCAGGATGACGGTGTTGTGGGACAGTTCTGGGGACGCGCGCTGCAGGTAGCCGCCAAAGACGCAAACCAGAACAATGTCGCCGGGCAGCCGATTACCTTTAGAATTATGCCCAAAGATACCCTGGAAGGGGAAGAACTGGGCGCTTTGGGTGTTGGTACTGCCATTGATACAACCGTTAATACCGGCGCCGACGGTATTGCCAGAATACAATGGCGCGCCGGACATCTTGTTGGTAATTACCAGGTACAGGTTACTTCGTTTGCCGCTTATGAATTGGCAGGTTCACCAATGACATTTACTGCCATTGCGCAAGCTGATTCTACGAATCAAGATAAATCGACGATAGCTGTTAACCCTGCTGCTTTAAAAGTTTCAGATGGCAGTATTAAAGCGACGATTACCGTAACCCTGCGCGACCGGTTTGGCAACCCCGTGCAAAAAAAGGGTGTTACCATCAGCGCTAGCGGCACAGGAAATACGATTACACAACCAGTTACATCGACCAATGATAACGGTCAGGTTTCCGGTTATATCTCATCATACAATTCCGGTGTAAAAATGCTTTCAGCGCGGGATATAAATAACGAGGTTGACCTTTTAAATAAAGCCCAGGTAACATTCCAGGCTGCTGAAGCGCAACGGGTTATTAAATTTGCCGACAGCGGAGATGGTCAGGAACGTAACATTGGTACAGTGTTGGAAAAGCCATTACAGGTAATGGTGGTTGATAATTTTAACAACCCAATTCCCAATTTCCCGGTCAACTTTACTGTAACAGAAGACCAAACCGGCGGACGTATTGTTGACAACAGTACCATTAATTCCGATGAGAATGGGATCGCTTCACGTTACTACCGGTTGGGTACAGTTTCCGGAATAAACCTCATTGAAGTAAATGGACAGGGACTGACCGCAACATCAGTTAAATTCAGTGTTGAAGGTAATATGCCTGTTGACTTGCAAAAGCCGCGGATTGTCAGCGGTGATAGTTTGAGCGCCGGGCCCGGTCAGGCATTACCGCAAGCCCTGGTTATTATTATTGAGGACGAACGCGGTTGGCCGGTGTGGAATCAGGAAGTGGAGTTTAAAGCTCTTGGCGCTAATAATGGCGCGGTTACCAGCAGCAATCCCCATGTAACGGATTGGTATGGTATGGCCCGTGCTAATGCTCAAGTTGGCACCAAGGTTGGCATTAATCTTTTCAATTCTACACTCAAACGCTACCCGGAAAAGGGTTCTACTACATTTTATGCGTGGACAGTTTCAGCTACAAACGCCAAATTTCTGTCTTTTGTCAGCGGACCGGTCAATGGAACCGTTGGTCAGGCGTTAGGGCAGCCGTTCATTATGAAAACCACTGATGAATATGACAACCCGGTTGGTGGCATCAATGTAACCTTTACTGTCATTAATGATGAAAGTGTTAATGGCGCCGGCACTTTGGAAGGCGGCGTAAAAGTGCTTACCAAAACAACCAATCAGCAGGGACAAGTGAGTGTATTTTATACACTGGGTATTGTTAGTGGTTTAAATAAAATTCGGGCATCTGCATTGAATCTTTCTCCCAGCTCTTTTGAAATTTCTGTTACTGGTCTGGCTGATTCCCCATACCGTATGGATAAATTCTCCGGCGATAAGCAGCGCATGGAAATGTCCAAACAGTTATTTGATCCGCTGTTTGTTAAAGTATCGGATCGCCATGGCAACCCGGCGCCCGGTGGCGTTGTTACCTTTACAGTAACGCAGGGTGATGGCTATATCAATGGCGAACAGTCGGTACAATCAAATGATAACGGCCTTGCCAAAGCCTATTGGGTATTAGGGCCAAGACCTTATGCTGTTGAAAACAAATTACAGGTAACCAGTTCATTTTTAATTGGCGGGCCGATCACATTTGAGGCAACCGGTGATGACCAGCATTATCCGGAATTTCAGAATCTGTCTGATCAAGTTGATGTATTTGAAACCTCTACGTTAATCATACCAATCCGGGCTACAGATGCTGACGGTGAACGGATCTATTATACTGCACGGAATTTACCGGCCGGCTCTACTTTTGAAGCCGATAGTGATCAGAATTATTCATTCCGCTGGACGCCGGGTCTCGATGTTGTCAATAGCCCCGATTTAAGTAAAACTTTTTATCCGGTTTTTATTGCTACTGATAATCATGACCCTGCCGGCAAAGTTAAAGATTCAGTTCAAGTTGTTGTTAAAAACTATAACAGAACGCCGGTAATTACCAGCTATTGGCCGCAGGATTATCAAATCAAGTTCGATGCCGCTCAAAATCAGCCTATTCAGTTTGGTGTTGTTACCAACGATCTGGATGGTGATCCGGTTACAGTTCAGTGGTATGTTGATGGATTTCAGAAAGCCGAAGGGCATACTTTTACCTTGCAGCCATCATCGTATCCACAAAACCGTCCCTATCCTGTAACAGTCAAAGTATGTGATTTATTGACCTGTTCAGAAAGAAATTGGGAGCTTGATCCAACCTCGGTAGAACTGAGTAATTTCAGCGCCAGTGTAATACCTTACAAGGGTATTTTAATTGAATGGCAAACGTCTAATGAAGTCGGTAATGCCGGGTTTAATTTATTGCGTTGCTTGACTGAAAATGGTACTTTTGTAAAAATTAATGAAACCCTGATACCACCGGCATCCGATCGAAAATACTCGGTAACTGATCCTGATTTAAAAGCCGGGCATACCTATTATTATCGGCTGGAAGATGTCAGCGTCACTGGTGTTCGTACCCATCATGGACCGATATCGGCAGTAGCGCCGATTCCATCCAAATTCGATCTGTCGCAGAATTATCCCAATCCGTTTAATCCAACAACGACAATTCGTTTTGAAATGCCTAAAACTGCGGATGTTACTCTTGAAGTATATAACATAATGGGACAATTGGTGCGCCAGTTGATCAACGACAAAGTTGAAGCAGGCTATCATACAGTTCTCTGGGATGGCGCCAATGCGAGCGGTTTGCGGGTAGTTTCCGGTGTTTATTATTACCGATTCGTTTCGGGTGATTATGTGAACATTAAAAAGATGGTTTTATTAAAATAAGGAAAATAAAACCTCCAGATAAAAAAAGAGCCGGCATTATAAAGTTAAATGTCGGCTCTTTTTTTTACCAGCCTGAATTATTTTGAAAATTGGACTGTTATTCAATGCACTTTTTAAACAATAAATACATAAAAGCAGCTGAAATAACTCTTTTCCGACCCGCCAGAGATAGCATTATACCTGGCTATTATTAGTCTATATCTGCTTTACGATTAACAAAAATCAGGTACATTTTTTATCGGCTGATCAATGACGCAGTGAGCCGGTTCTTTTTCTTGCTGTTGTATTATTGCTATTCTTTTTCCTCTCCGGTCGGCTTTATTTTTTTGCGCCGGCTGCCGACTTTTTAGCGCTTGATTTTTCTTTGTTGCTTGCAGCAGTCACAGATTTGCTGGTTTGTTTACCGGGCGCTGTTTTTTTTGTAAAAGCCGATGGAGTTTTGGCAGCAACGATTTTAGCTGCGCTTTTCTTTGCGTCACCTTTAACAGCTATACCTTTTTGCGATTGCTTTGCCTTGGCTTGTGGCTTTTGAGCGCTAACAGCAGAAATGTTTTCTACAGTTACATCAGAGACAGGTTTTTTAGATTGTTTTTTCACTACGGCGGTTTTACGAGGTAAACTTTTTGTTGCCACCGGGTTAACAATTTTTTCCTGAATGCCAGCTTGATCCGGTTGAACACGCAACGGTTGAGCAGTTTCAGTTTGCTCTTTACTTTTGCTTATTCCCGGCAGCTTTTCAATATCTTGTTGTGTTGCTTGTTGTATATCATTTTCTGATGTTGGCTTTTCCGGTGCTTTCGGTTTAATCGGTTCCGGCTTTTTCTTTCTTTTAAACAATAAGACCACCCCGGCCAATGCGAGAACCGCGCCAATCACTAAAATAATTAAGGATGTTAACCGGAAGGTTTTCAGGGCATATTCTTTTTCATTCAACTTTATTTCCCGTAATTGCAGTTCATAATGCAAAGAGTCAAGAGACGCTTGCTTTTGATCCAGTTTTTCTTCCCTGGCTCGTAATGAATCGAGCAAGCTTGCAGCTTCACGCCGCAATTGGTCAAGTTCGGCGCTTTTGGGGGTTGTACTTTTTATTGAATTTTCAGTCTTTTTAATATTAAATCCCGGTTCAATTTTCGTACAAGACAGAGTAAAAACAAGGATTGATAAAAAAATCATACCCTTTATCTTTTGCATATATACCTCCAGGAAATTATAATTGGCTGCTTTATTATCAGTCATTTTACTAAAATTCCTTAAAACAAACAACCGGAATCTGAATTATTTGAAAAGAAAATGCAAATTGACCTGATTGGCTCATAAACCGGGAAAATTATTCAGTTCCGGAATTATGGTTGAACAAAATCGGGTTTGTAGAGTATAATTTTTAACTTGTCCTGAGAAGCTAAAAATTGTAACATGTTTAACTTTTACTTTTGCAATATTTATAGTATATTATGCTTATTACTTTTTTACCCAGTGTTAGAGCGTGGATTTATTTTTCACTGTTCCGGTATATATTCTGTTTACAATAGTTTCCAGGTCGACATTTTTTAACACCATGAATTTTTATTACTTGTACAAGGCAAAGTTGAATTAACCTAGCAAGAGGACGAATGATGAAAGGCACAAGAAAAATACAGGGATTTTATTTAATCATTATCGTATGTTTTTTAGTATTGCAATCCTGTTCACAAAAGACAGATGAAAAAGTAGTAGCCAGGGTAGCAGACAGGATAATAACGGCCAGAGATTATCGTGCCCGCGCCGAATTAACCGTGCGGCCAGATATACCTGCACAAACCGACGAGGAATATAAAAGAACGCTCTTGAATAACCTGGTAATTGAAAAGTTGTTTGCTCTGGAGGCCGGAAATGATAATGAAGTATTGCAAAAGGAGACATTCCGCCTGCATATTCAGGGAATTAAGGAACAAACCATGCGTGAACGGTTGTTCTATACTCAAGCCTATGATAAAACCAGGGTCGATACAACAGAGATCAAGAATCGCTTTGCCCTTTCAACCCGTGAATATCGTTTACAATTTTATTCCATACACAGGGACGAGCTTGCAGAAAAAATTCGTGATGAATTTTCCGCCAGCCCTGATTCCCTGAAAAAGTTTTTTAATGAGCTTGGCGCCAACTCAAAAATCCCGGAGCATGAAGTGAAATGGAAAGATCCCGATCCAATTCCACTGCATGAAGCGCTTTATTCCAAACCATTGCAGCAGGATACAGTTATTGGCCCCATAAAAATTGAAAATGATAACTGGCTGATGATAAAAGTAGTTGACTGGAAAACAGTGCCGCAATTTGGTCAGGAAGCTGTGCAGCGCTGGCATGAAGTGGAAGAAAAAGTGAAAATGAATAAAGCCCAGGCAGAGTGGGGCAATTATGTGACCGGTGTGATGAAAGGCAAGACAATCGAGTTTAATAAAGATACGTTTAACCAGCTTGGGCAAATGTTTTTAACAGTATTAAGAGCGAAAGAACCGGACGAAAAAAAAGAAATAGCCAGGGACTTTTTAGTTGTTGAAGAAAAAGATTTGAATCTTGATAAACTTGATGAAAAGGATGAATTGCTGGACAAGCCATTTTTTACAATTGACGGCAAGGTTTGGACGGTACGGGATTTTCGACGGGAATTGATGCTTCACCCCCTTGTTTACCGTAAAATGGATTTAAGCAGTAATGGTTTTGCCAAACAATTCCGTTTTGCCGTTATAGATTTGATGCGTGACCATTTTTTAACCAAAGACGCCTATAAAAAACGTTTGCATAAAGACCCGGAAGTTTTGAGAACCGAAGAAATGTGGCGCGATAGTTTTGTTGCTATGGATTATCGTGATAAATTATTGGAAAAGGCTCAAGCTGCTGTCAAGCCGGATTCTATCGGCAGAAATTTAGCAATCAATCAATATTTTAAAGATCATATTGACAGCTTGCAACTACGATATAGCAAGTCAATCTATTTTGATCACTCTGAACTTGATAATGTCCCCATAACACGCGTCAATTTGTTTGCTTATAAAGAAAAGGTGCCTTTTCCAATTGCTGTGCCGACTTTTCCTTTTATTTCAACAAAACCTGAATTGGGTTATGGACAACCGATTAAAAAAAGTTCAGAGGAGCAAAAATAAAAAAACTTTTTTTTCAGCTTGACATTTTATCTTGCAATGTTTAAGTTTAATTTTCAAATGCGTCCGGTTACAAAATGATTTAAATAAAATGTGGTTTTAACTCTTTTAATAGCAGGCGTGAAATAATTATATTTAGTCTATTTTTTTTACTAATCCGGTTATTTCGCCAGGAACGAACAGATTCAGGTAAAACTGCTGTCTGGTAAATGAGGGATTATTAGTTTTCAAGACACAATTGTTTTCAAAGGACATTGAAAGGCAAAAGTGATTTTGGGAGAGTAACTGATAATCCCTTTTTTTAACCATAAACAGTACAACAAAGCAGATTATGGTAACTTTACAAAAAATTGCCCAGATTGCCAATGTTTCTATAGGAACGGTCGACAGGGTTATTCATAATCGGGGTCGGGTTTCACGAGAAACCGAAGCAAAAATCAGGAATATTATTAAAGAACTTGATTATAAACCCAATATATTAGCACAAAGTTTATCTTTATCCAAAACCCGGGAATATAATTTTGGGGTTTTAATACCCAAATTTTCACAGGACGGCAAATATTGGGAACTGCCGTTACGGGGAATTAACAAAGCAAATGAAGAATTGAATATTTATAAAGTAAAGATTTTATTTTCATTTTATGACAAATATTCCGAATCCTCTTTTGAAAAAGCATTTAATAGCTTGTTGTTTTCAACACGGCTTGATGGTTTGGTCATTTCGCCTGTGCTTTCACATGTTACGGAAGAACTTGTAAAAAAAATTCCCCCAGAACTACCGTATGTATTTCTGGATTCGTATATTCCCAATTCCAAATGTATTTCATATATTGGCGAAGAGTCTTATAAAAGCGGTATTTTAGCCGCCAAATTAATGAATATGCTGATAAAAGAGCCGGGTACAGTAGCGGCTTTTAATGTTATTCCCAAAGATAATCATATTACCGACCGTGTCAATGGTTTTCTGCATTACATGAATGAATATTCCAGCAACAAAATAGAGGTTTTCGTCGCCGATCGCATTTCCGACAAGCGCGCTTTTTACAACATGACCAGCCAAATTATCGCGAATTGCTATGATTTAAAAGGGATTTTTGTACCGATTTCTACAATCTATCAGGTTGCCGAACATTTAAAAAGTATTGCCCCGTCACAAAAAATTTATTTAATCGGGTATGATCTTATTGAAGAGAATTTAGCATTTTTGCGTGAAGGGATTATTGATTTTTTAATCAGTCAGCGATCAGAATTGCAGGGGTATCTAAGTATTTTTTCTTTATTTAATTTTATTGCTCTTAATCAAAAAGCCAACAACAAAGTTATGGTTCCTTTTGATATTCTTACTAAAGAGAATGTAGATTATTACCATGTATAACCAGAGTGATTGTTTGAACTGAGTATGAAAAAGGAATTCAGATTCAAATTACAGTGTTCAGGTGTTCATATTTCAAGTCCCAAGAATTAATTGTTTGTTACATACAAAGCAGCTTTGCGAAAAATTGAACCAGTTGTCTGGAGAACTCTGGCTTTTCCAATATTGACAAGTTCTTAAAAAATAAATCAGTCCGTAATGGCAATGAATTTTTTTATATATGCTTGATCAATTGAATCGGTGACATGCGCAATTTGGTGAGTAAAAATTACAAATTGGCTTTTTTTTTCATTAAAAAGTTATTATAATGAAAAACGACTTGTGCTTCAAATAAACTTTTTTGAAGGAGCGATTTTGTGTATTTAAAATTGATTTTTGCTCTATCAATGTTGTTGATACATTTTCTGTTTACTTTAAAAGAATGTTTTGCTTCTCAAAACAGAGCTCTTTCATTCAAGTTGTATGCGGGGATCGCCAATGATTATAAGGACAGAGCAGCTTTTTTAACTATGAAAAAAAAAAAAAAGTTGTAAACCAGGTACATTTTAAAAAAGATAATGTTGATGAAAATGTCTGATAGCGGCTTTATTGTGAATACTTGTCCAATAATCAAAACGGCAATTGTTAAATTACCTTTTTTAATGAAATACAGTTTTAAATGTGTTGATGAAATAAAATTAGTATCTGCAAAGTCGGCTAGTCGATAAACCAGAGAAGGATATGATTTTATTTTAACCCTGATCAGAATTTTTTTTCTGCAATAGTTTAAAATACATAGATAGTTTAAATGTTTAAATTGAAAAATCAAATCAATTAAAATAAAATATTTTGATTAAAAGAAACTGGAAAAATATATGATTTCTGGTAAACAAATCGGCTGGTTTTTATTGTTTTTATCGCTGATGCTTGTAATTTTTTCAGCATGTACAAAGAAACAACTCCCTCAAGATGTTGTTTTTCAGGTAGGAAATAGCTTTGTTACAGAAAAGGAATTCAACTACCGCGCCTTGTTTACAATTCATCCTAATTTGCCGACTCTTGACCGTAATTTGGAAAAAGTATTTTTAAATAACCTGATTATGGAAAAAATTATGGTACAGGAGTTTGGTCATCAAAGCAAAATTGATCATAGTTATGAATTTAAACGTTATATTCAAGGCAGAAAAGAACAAGCTATGCGCGAGCAGTTATATAATCTTAAAGCTTTAAACCAGGTAAAACTGGATAGCCTTGAAATTAGTAAAGCAATGTGGCTATCGAAACGAGAATATGATCTGGAATTTTTTAATATTTATAATGACTCTACCGCGCAAAACATTCAACAACAGATAAAAAAATCACCACAATCCGCCGGGCAAATATTCGATGCCTGTCTTGAAGGACACGAGCGCCCGACCTGGACTGCAAAGTGGCGCGATCCCGATCATATTAATATTCATAAAGCTCTTTTTACCGAGCCTCTGCAATTGAATAATATCATTGGTCCATTAAAAGTGGATGATGAAAGATGGATCATGATCAAAGTTGTGAACTGGAAGGACGCAGTTAATTTCGGAGCTGAAGAACAGCAGCTTTGGCAACAGTTGGTCATAGAAAAACTGTCCTTGAATCAGGCTCTTGAGAATTGGGAAAAGTATACCCGGCAGGTTATGAAAGCCAAAGAGATAGATTTTGACCGGGACATGTTTAAGAAAATTGCTGATTTATTTTATGACCTTCACGGCGCCCGTGAATTGACTAGCAACGATATTATGAGACGTCTATACCAGGATGAGGATAGTACTCTTACTGCTTTTGATTTACCGAACGACGAAAAGTTACTGCTTCAACCGTTTTTTAGCATTGACGGCATTACCTGGTCTGTGGGCGATTTTCGCACTGCGTTAATGTCACATCCCCTGGTGTATCGCAAAACTGCTGTAAATCGTGCACAATTTTATCAGGAATTTCGTAAAGCCATCGCTGCGCTGGTACGCGATTCTTTCCTCAATGAAGAAGCATATAAAATGGGTTTGGATAAAGATATTACTGTACAACGCGCAACAGCAATGTGGTATGATGCGCTCGTTGCTTCATTTGAACGTAACCGGCTGCTTGAAGAATTGGGAAAAACACTCCCCGACACTACCGACCCAATGCGTCAGGTAAAGTTGGCAAAAAAATATGATGATTACCTTGCTGAACTATTACAAAAATATCATAATAAAATAAAGGTTAATACTGAAATATTTAACAGGATTGAATTCAACCGGACACAATTATTTGTAACCCAACCCAATTTACCATATCCGGTCACAGTTCCCAAGTGGCCCATGTTTACCAATCGTAATACTATTGATTATTTGCCGCTTGAACTTAAACAATAAGTAAGGAAAATTAATTTTTTTATGGTAACCAGGTTTTTTCAATTTTTAAAAGTTGCCATTATTTTAGCGCTGACAGGCAGAAATTGAAGTCAGATAGAGAAAGAATGATAAATTAGTATCTAATACCTGATTCACTTATTCATTAAACAATGGAGTGCATGTTATGAAGCGACGATTGCTACACCTGTTCATTTTGTTATGCGTCTTTTTTACATGTTCCGACGTGCTCCTGGCGGGTACTACCGGAAAGATTTCCGGCAGGATTCTGGATGCGGAAAATAATGAACCGCTTCCCGGCGTCAATATTATTGTCGATGGCACGCAAATGGGCGCGGCAACTGACATTAATGGGTTTTATCAAATTATCAACCTGCCGCCAGGAACATATACCCTGGTTATGAGGATGATTGGTTACACCTCGCAGCGTATTGAGGGAATAAAGGTTAATATCGACCTGACAACAACTCAAAATTCCTCATTAAAACAAACAGTTCTTCAAAGCGGCGAAGAGGTAACTATTGTTGCCGAACGTCCGATCGTGCAGATGGATATGACAGGCTCCCTGTCAACTGTTAGCGCCGATGAAATTGCTATACTGCCAGCACAGAGCACCAACTATCTTATCGGTCTTACTGCCGGTGTGGTAGATGCGGGTGGTATTCACATTCGTGGCGGTCGTTCAAGTGAAGTTGCTTATTGGGTGGATGGTGTTGCAACTACTGATGCTTTTACCAATAATTCAACCGCCGCAGTCGAAAATACTGCGGTTCAGGAATTACAGGTTATTTCAGGAACCTACAACGCCGAGTATGGTCAGGCCATGTCAGGAATTATTAATATTATTACCAAAGATGGTGGTATGGCCTATCATGGAGAACTCAAGGGATATGTGGGTGATTATGTCAGCTCCGGATCAGAATATGAGGTGTTAAAATCGGTCACTGCGGTTACAAATCCTGCTACCGGCAAGACTACATTAACTAGCGAGTCCGAGGATCCCCTGACCAAATTTAATCCTACTTATAATATTGAAGGTAGTTTGAGTGGTCCGATACCGTATACCAAAGACAAACTGTCATTTTTTATTAATGGCCGATATTATCAACAGGAAGGATATTTATACGGTCGGGAGTGGTTTCTGCCCTGTGGTATACCGGGTGATAGTTCATTGGTTCCATTACAACAAAGCAATCGCTGGACTGGTCTTGCCAAGCTTACCTGGAGTATTACTCCCGGTTTAATTGTTCGTTACAGTCTAAATACCACTGAATATCATAATGATCGGTACTTTAGCCGCGTTAATAAATATGCGCCCCGTGGCCTTAGCCCCAATTGGGGAAACACATCTACTCACCTGTTGACTATGAACCATGTACTTTCCAACAAAACATTCTACGAGTTAAAAGTAAACCGGATGTCTATGGAAAGTGAAAGTTACTTGTACGACAACCCCAATTATACACCGGACTGGATGGTTTATTTACCCGGTGATGCCGTTAATCCGGCCAGAACTTTTCGACCAGCTGATGAGCCTGCGTTGATGGATAGCCTGAAGCAATATGGCATTCAATACAAGTGGGTACCCAATCCAAATCAACCTTATGGTTATGTTTCCCCGGACTCTTCAATTACCCCGATTGGTTATAGTTATAATCGCGCCGGCAATGATTTGGGACGGAATTTCCGCAGCTCTGCTTATTGGATCGGCAAACTTGATATCACCAGTCAGGTTAATAATAAACATCAGTTGAAAGGTGGTGTTGAACTCCGCCTGCATGAACTTGATTTGGATAATTACACATTACGTGCCCAACTTGATGAAAATGGAACTGCTATTCAACCATTTCAGCCGGTTATACCGGACAAGTCAAGCTTGTACCGGAATGTATATGATGAACCGCGAAAACCAATCGAATTAAGCGCCTATATACAGGATAAAATTGAACTTGACAACTTGATTATGAACATTGGTATACGGTTTGATTACTTTAATTCCAATTATTACGTACCGGTCGATCCTATGGACCCCAGCATTTATACACCGTTACGTCCGGAAAACAAATATGTTAATCCAACTGCGGCAACGGCAGATCTGGTTGAATATACACCCGAACAACGTAAAGGTTTTATGTGGAAAGATGCCGACGCCAAAATGCAAGTCAGTCCGCGGGTTGGTATTGCATATCCCATAACCGATAAAGGCGTCATTCACTTTTCTTACGGGCATTTTTTCCAGATTCCCGATTTTCAATACCTCTTTGCGGCTCCAGGTTTCAAGCTGAACACCGGCGGCGGCAATTCTCTTTTTGGCAATGCCAATCTTAATCCGCAACGTACAACCCAATATGAAATCGGTTTGCAACAGGAAGTTGCCGCGGGTGTTGGTATTGACGTTACTATCTTTTATCGCGATATCCGCGATTGGGTTGGCAATAGTCCAATCGTCAGCACATTTCGCGATGTTGTTTCTTATTCAACTTTTGAGAATAAAGACTATGCCAATGTTCGCGGCGTGACATTTCGCGGCGAGCAACGCTTTAGCAATCTTTTTTCAGCTATGGTAGATTATACTTTTCAAATTGCTGAAGGCACTTATTCAAATCCTGATGACGCTTATTACGCTCAACTAAATGATTCGGAACCCCGGCGCAGCCTTATCCCCCTGAACTGGGATCAGCATCATACTCTGAATACACAACTTATGTACCGGCCCGGCACCTGGACGATTTCATTTGTTGGCAAGTACAATACCGGCCTGCCTTATACACCCAGCTTTGCTAAAGGCGCATTTGTTGGCGGCGCTGGTGTATCGGCTTTACCGGAAAACAGCGCACGTAACCCTAATATTTATAGCGCCGATATTTATGTAACAAAGGCATTTCCTTTTGGTCGGTTGCGGGCCATGTTGTTTGCTTATGTTTACAATGTGTTTGATAATCGCATGCCTACTTCAGTATTCTCTGATACGGGAACGCCGGAATATACTACCAATCCGCGTCCCGAAGATGTTCTCTATAATTCACTACGAATTGGAACGGTCGAAGATCTTTATAAAAGACCTGAATGGTATATTGCTCCTCGTCAGGTTCAACTTGGCCTGAGCCTCGGTTTCTAAAGCAAGGAGATTCTTGATATGAAAAGAATGTTAATTTTATTTTTTGCACTCTGTCTTTTGTATGTGCCGACGCTGTTCGGGCAAACCAGGGTTGATGATCTTCATGGAGATGAACTTTATAGCTATCGTAATTTTCACTCCGGTAATCAAATCCGTACCTCTTTTTATAATGAAGGATATGTTGGTCACCGGCAAAGCATCAATCCCGATGATATTGGTGAATGGCCGATTAACTCCGGTCATAACTATATAAACCTGATTCCCTATTTTATGCTTTCCGAAGTCAAGGATACCGATGGCTTTATTCGTCATATCTCTTCGGAAGCCAATGGTCTTACTACAGGAAACGATAACAACGCCGATTCCGGCGATTCACGCGAAAACGGCAGTTGGCAATGTAATGCCCCGTTGCCGGGATTCGCAAATCCGGATAAGCAGCGCATAGCCATGAGTCACCAGGATGAAACCTGGCCGACAACCTGGCCGGACAAGTTTGATGATGCTGTCGATCCGGGTTGGGCAAATTCATGGAACGGGTATTTTGGTAAAAATATGCTGAATGCCGACCAGGAAAGCTATTATTTATTCGATGACTATCAGAATGACGAGTTTTCTTTCTTTCCAGATAGCGTTGATCTGAAACGGCGTGGTCTTGGTTTACGCGGTACAGTACGCGGGTTTCAATGGTCTAATGTGCTGGTTGAAGATGCACTTTTTCAACTGGTTGATATAAAAAATATTGGTACTTATAATCATTCCAAAATGAATTTTGGCATCATGTCCGGGCCTGTTTTTGGACGCAGTGTTAAAGGAAATGGCGACGGCGGCGACGACGCCGCACAATTCGATTTACCAAGAAAAATTGGCTGGCACTTTGACGAAGATGACATTGGTGATACCGGCTGGACACCGGTTGGCTGCCAGGGATTTGCTTATTACGAAAGCCCCGGCAACCCCTTTGATGGGATAGACGACGATGACGATGCGATGAGTGGCACCGGCAAGCTAATCACTGAAGAGCTGTTTGCGCCCCGTACCATTAATGTTGGCGATCCAATTGTTATTATTAATTATTCAACTTTTGAACGCACAGTAACCACTATGCCGGCTGAAGGCGTGACCATTACCTATCTGGATAACAGCTATCACTGGGACGCCGGGACAATGTTTGAGGAAATATCTGCCAATCTTATTGATGACAATCTGAACGGTATCATCGATGAGAGTAATGGCTATGTTTATGGCGAACCGCCCAATACAGTTGAGAATTATCTCTTTGTTGGTCGTAAATATGTCGATTATTATACCGGTGAAGGCAAGGATAATATTCTTATTGATGAGCGTCGTGACGACGGTATTGACAATGATGGTAGCTGGGACATCCTGACGGATGACGTGGGTCTTGATGGCGTTGCCAATACAGGGGATTTTGGCGAAAATGACGGCAAACCAACATCCGGATGGCAGCCCGTGGGTCTTGTACCGGGTACTAACGGTAAAGTTAATAAATTTGGTTTGGTTGATACCAATCTGCCGGGTGAACCGCATATTGATAAAACCGATATAGAAGAATCCGACATGATCGGCTTGACGGCATTCAATATCTTTATCTGGGCAAATCCCACCATGAGCGATGACGAAGGTTTGTGGGAAGGATTTATGCCCGGATTCCTCAACGACTATGGTCAGTTTTCCGATACCGACCTGATGTTGGGGTCCGGTTATTTTCCATTATTGGTTGGCAGCATAGAGCGGTTTTCATTGGGTATTATTTTTGGCGAAAGCAAGGACGATCTTTTTAACAGCAGCGATTATGCAAAAAAAACCTATGAAGAAAATTACAATTTTGCCAAAGCGCCGTTAATTCCCACTTTAACGTTGATTCCTGGCGATAACCAGGTAACTCTGATGTGGGATGATATAGCTGAAGGTTTTTATGATCCCATTACCGGGTATGATTTTGAAGGGTACCGTATTTATCGTTCTACTGATCCGGGCTGGAATGACATGACTGCGGTTACAGACGGCCAGGGTTACTCTGCATACCGCAAACCATTAGCTCAGTTTGATTTGGCTAACGGTATAACTGGATATTCGCCGGTTCATATTCGCGGTATTCAGTTTTATCTTGGTGATGATACCGGGATCACCCATTCTTTTGTCGATTCTACAGCAAAAAATGGATTTACCTATTATTATGCTGTTACTGCGTATGATCATGGTGGTATCGCTTTAGGTGTTGCTCCAAGTGAATGTTCCAAATATTTATCAGTCAATCAGGATGGTTCTTTTGAAAAGGGTCGAAATGTTGGTGTAGCGCGCCCCGAAGCGCCGGTTTCGGGTTTTGTCCCGGCGAATATTGATTCCGTAAAGCATATTAGCGGCATTGGTACCGGTTTGGCCGGCTATGAAATAATTGATCCGGGCTTTTTCAA
>CAYNSO010000002.1:0-161101 GCA_964399735.1 uncultured Cytophagia bacterium | reverse complement strand
AGAAACAAGTTTTTAAAATTATAAATTATCAAGAATAAACTGCTATCAACAAGCGTCATAATAACAATTGTTTGAATGCTTTTTTCTGCGCTCCCGACGACCTCTGCGGTAAAATATAAAAATGAAACAACAGAGTACCCGGAGGACGCAAAGGTGAAAAAGAATAAAACCTTTCCATGTTTTTTATATTTTCAAGAACTTGAACAATGCATTCATATTGAGCCATTTATATTTTTAACAATGATTCAATCGGTATAATTACCCACAGAAAAGCATATAGAACCAAAACATTTTATGGTTAGCTTGCTTTTTTTGTTGTGTACCAGGTTTTTGAAAATTCAAGGCCAACATAAAAAAACTTGGCGTAAGAGGCAAAAAATTCGTATAATTACTATTGAACTGATTTAAAATATAAACAGAAAAAAAATTATATTTCTTTTATAACGAAAGGGTTTAATATGAATTATTCCAGAATTTTTTGCAGTAACGTAGTGATTGCCTTGGTAATTTTGATGTTGGCGTCATTGGCTTCGTCCCTGGTTGCGCAGCCGTTGGCCGAAGGGCATAATAAATTTTTAGGGTGTATTATCAGTGGTAATGTGCCTGCTGATTTTGACGACTACTGGAACCAGGTAACGCCGGAAAATGCCGGTAAATGGGGTTCTGTGGAAGCCACACGCAATGTTTATAACTGGAATAACCTGGATCGGGCTTATCAACATTCGCGCGATATGGGTTACCCGTTCCGGCTGCATGTGCTGGTATGGGGCAAACAGCAGCCCGCCTGGATAACCGATCTCGATTCCCTGGAACAGGCTGAAGAAGTGGAAGAATGGATCATGATGGTGGGTGACCGCTACCCGGATCTTGAATATGTTGAAGTGGTTAACGAAGCCATCGAATGGTCTACTTATGATTATTATCCTTCCTATTACAAAGCGCTGGGCGGGGAAGGAGAGACCGGTTGGGACTGGGTGATTTGGGCTTTTGAAAAGGCCAGAGAGTATTTCCCGAATTCCAAACTTTTGCTCAATGAATACCAGATCTTTGGCGGCAACAAATCCATTACCACATATTTAAAGATCATCAACCTGTTAAAGGAGCGGAATTTGATTGACGGTATATGCGAACAAGGTCATTTTCTTGAGAATACAAGCGCCAAGACCATTCAAACCAGACTGGACAAGCTGGCGGAGACCGGCTTGCCGATCCAGATCACCGAGTTTGATCTGCAGTTTGAAGATGATGACCAGCAACTGGCAAAATACCAGGCTATTTTCCCGACTTTGTGGTCTCATCCGGCTGTTGAAGGCATTACTTTTTGGGGGTACAAACAAGGAACTCTCTGGCGTACCGACGCGTACCTGGTAAGAGCTGACGGCACAGAAAGACCGGCCCTGGAATGGCTGCGGCAATATTTGGCTGAAACTGTGAATGTAAATGATAAAAAAATATATTTACCCACCGGGTTCAACCTTGATCAAAATTTCCCTAATCCGTTCAATCCGTCGACCAGTATTCATTATTCCTTGTCACATACCGGTAATGTTTCATTGACCGTTTATAACCTGCAGGGACAAAAAATCCGCACCCTGGAAAATGCTATGAAACAATCCGGGCAGTATTCCGTTGTTTGGGATGCCACGGATGATAATCGTAATCCGGTTGCTTCCGGTATTTATATAGGTGTACTGAACAACGGTACAACCACCCGGCAAATTAAAATGACGCTGGTGCGGTAAATAACCAAAAATTAACCGGGCGTTTTTTTATTTTATAGTGGTTGTTAAAAAAACAAAGGCTTTAATCTGCACTTGATGTTTTTATTTTATACCACCAGTTAACCACTTGCAGGTTTTCCACATGTTTTTAAATAGGTATGCAGAGAGCGAATATTTCTTCTCTGCATACCGGTTATAATACCGATACTGGTTATGTATCTTATCCAGTTTAACGTACGGGGGCTGTATCAAAAGCACAAAAGAAGTATAATAGGTTACAAATTTTAGTAAAAAAACCATTCATGTCATTCCGAGGAGCGAAGCGACGAGGAATCTTTCGTATTTAACATATTGTAAAAACAAGATTTCTCGTTTCGCTCGAAATGACAAGTTTGTTTTGTTTGTTTTATGTTTTAAATTACTTTTTGTAAATTGGGGCTTTTGATACAGCCCCATTAGTCGTTGGTAGAAAAGTAAAAATTTAGTAAATTATTAAAATTGCCAAAAAGTTGGGTCTCATTAATATTCAATATTTTTACATATACTAGCAAAAGAATCATGAATCAATCCTTTTCCTTTTGCAAGTATTTGATTGGTTAGCTAGTCTTGGCAGGGAGATAGAAATTACAACTAGAAAATTGGTGCAATAACCAGCGTTAAACCTGGAATTGAAATACGATTTCGGTTGCCTCTTTATTTAATATAAAACGCGTTGTAATAATATAAACATCACCGTCCTGTTGAATTTCCGGTGAAACGGTCAACCTTTCATTGTCTATTGTTATGGCGCCGGTTATAAAAGGTGTTACAATGGTTATAGCGCTTGCCTGTCCCACAAGTCCGTTTATTTTAACTTGCAAGCTTTTATCTATATCCGAATATTGAACATCCCGAACGATTCCAGAAATCCCGGCAAGATATGGCCGTTCCGGAATTCCACGTTTGATACTGATTTCTCGAACAGATTGCGAGAATACCACCGACTGACAGGGCTTGCCGTCAACCTCTATTGTGTTAAAATAACGGCTATCTCCAGTGATGTGTACCCGGCATAGCTTACCATACAAATTCAAGTCATATTCCACATGATTGAAATCAGAAGGTAGATTCCCGGTCAGGCTGATATTCCAGGGGCTGATGCGCACCCCGGCCAACTGGTACAGGGCATTCAGATAAAATCCACCTGCCCAAAGGAAGGTGGGTTTGTCAATTGCTCCATAATTAGCCGCTTGCGGGTCGGTAAAACGATATTCAAAGAATGAAGGCTGGCCGTTCGGACTGGCAGAAATGCCCTCCAGAGAGAGATATTTCCTGAGCGCCAGGGCTGCTTCATCCGGCTGCTCCATTGCCAGTAGCGCCTGTATATACCAGCCGATGCCCTGGCTCCAGATGCCGCCATTGAAATAATACCATGGTTCGCCCATTTCCATGCCCTGGAACTTGTACAGTTTACCCAGCTTGTGAAAATCAGGCGGCATGGCATTGCGAATGCCAAGATTTTCATCTAAAAGTATCGAGCGCGTGGTTTGTAACAATTGTACTTTTTGTTTATCATTAATTGCGTCGAATGTCACGGCGAGTAGCGAACCGGAATAATAGTGTTTATCCCAGGTGGTTTTTTCCAGCCTGTTCATTAAATACCCGGCTTGTTCATCCCACAATGTGGTTGAGAGCGCTATTTTCATTTTTTGCGCCAGCGCCAAATAGCCGGCCAGGTCTTTATCATTTTTTCCAAGTTGAGAGGATATATAAACATAATCCTGTAATGCGCGGATCATAAGCGTGGTAATATAAGCCCTGGCCCCATAAATGTTACCAATATCCCACCAGTCCGGCCGTTTGGCATACATGAGATCATCCGCGCCCTTGTTGGTTAGCATCATCGCCAGACTTTTACGAAGAATCGGGTACAGCATGGCAACGGTTTCCGTATCGGCGCTATGTTTCAGGTATGCGCTCGCTGAAATAATGAACCATAGATGGTTCCAGTTATCGGCGCCGCATAGTTCGGTTTCATAGTGGTCATCTTTCCAGTAATACGCATGGGCTAACACAGAATCCGCCCCGGTGAGGGATTGTAAAAAGAGATAGCCATCCTTTATCCATTCCGAATCAAACATAACTGCGCCAAACCCGGTTAACAACAGATCATGGGTAAAGAAAAAATTATACTCGGCGGGGCAAGGCATGGGCATAAATCTGCCGTCAATGTAATGTGTATTCGCCGCCAGGAGCGCTTTGGCCCAACGGCTGGTATGCAATAAACTGGAATCCGGGATTGACATTCTAGTATTATAAACGTTATTATTGATAATTCTTTTGGCATTGGCCCGGGTTTCCTGCTGCCAGGTCTTTAAAGCTCGGCTCATAATCTCATGGCGCTCTGCCTGGCGGCATGAGCCAATAAGATGAACAATTTGCGCTTGTGCGCCCGGTTTTAATTCAAGCTGATAATTAAAGCCGATTACCGGTTTGTAAACCAGACTGTCATTGACCAGAGTTTTTTTCCCTGATTGATAAGGCTTTACTCCGGCGTTGGCGACAAATACACAGGCCGAGTCGGTCGCAATATTATCATAGCAACACCAGGCTGCGTCGCCTTTCTGCGGAAATTGGAGCCGGGCGCTATCTATACCTGCAAAAGTATGGCTGGTTTTCAGACCGGCATCAAGAGCAGTTTCAATTGTATAATTTATTGTTGTTAATGCGGTATTGATTATGCTCAACTTGTATACTGTCACCGGCAAATCATTACAAAATTCGTATTCAATAATTGATGAAAAATCATTAAAACTGTTTTCAAAACGAACAGAAAAGGGGGTGTATTGGTAAGTACACGGCTCTTTGCCGAGGTCATATTCCGCTTCAGGTGTGCGAATGAATACCCGAAATGGGTGTGATTTGTACCGTTTCCAGTAATCCGCGCTTTTATCAATGCTGTTGGCAACCGGATAGTAAAAGCTGATGCGTGCCGGCTGAGGCCAACTGTTGTGAAATTCCAGGCCTGCGTACCTGCTGCCGACCTCCACCTGGCCGTACTTGCCATCGAACTGCACTGCCAGTTCATCGTAACCGGTTTGCGTGGTTTGGCAACAAATTAGCAGACATAATAGCATCGGTAGCAAAAATAGTTTGCTGATAATTGTAATTAATGTTTTCATTTTTAAACCCTGTTTGATTTTATTCAATCAAAATATCGGTATTTACATTAATTCCATTCCATTCAATAGATAAACTGGTTTGATATCCGTGTAGAAATAATAAACCAGGTTCCGGTTTATAGCCGAAACCTGGTCATAATGGTCAGCAACCTGGAACGAGGAGCAGGTCGATCTAACCAACAGGACATTTTTTCAAATAATCCAGCAACTCTTTGAGCGATGCTGTAGCCAGGGAAATATTGGTATCGGCGCCGCCATAATACATATAGACAGTATCGCCTTTCACCGTCCAGCCACAGGGAAAAACTACATTGTTCACATCGCCGATTTGTTCATAAGGTTCCTGAGGGCCGAAAATCCACTCGTCGGTGCGATGCAGCACCTTTGTTGGGTCTTGCAGGTCGAGCAATGCCATGCCCAACCGGTAAATTACACCGCCGCCGGTTACCCGCACGCCATGATACAGCATTAGCCAACCATTCTCAGTTTGTAATGGCGGTGAGGCCAGGCCGATCTTGTTGGCGTCCCACCAGCCGCCGGTTCTCGATTTCAGTACCACCCGGTGATTCCCCCAGTGCACCATATCCGGTGAAAAACCGATCCATATATGCGCGTGTTTGCCATGTGGTATGTGACGATGGATCATTGCCCAGCAGCCGTTTATTTTTATCGGAAATAATGCTGCGTCTTTATTGTCCGGCAACAGCACATTCCCTAATCTTTTAAAATTGATAAAATCTCTGGTTTTCGCCAGAGAAACCATAGGCCCGTATTCAGAATAGGCCGTATAAGTAAAATAATATTCTCCGAGTTCTTCCATATAGGTAATGCGCGGGTCTTCAACGCCCCACAGCTCTTCGGGATAGTTTTCCGGGTCTGCTGTAAAGGTTGGTTTCGAGTCAATCTTCCAGTTGCTGATACCATCTTTACTACGGGCTACGGTCAGGTGGGAATGACCGCGCCGATCCTCGATTCGGATAAGCAGAATAGTCTCATCTTTTAATAATGTTGCTGCGGCATTGAATACTGTATTGGCCTGATAAGGCCAGTTTTTAATTGTTATCAGTGGGTTGGCAGAATGTCGCGTAAATAATTCCTTCATCGTATTAGCCATGTATTTGTTACTCCTGTTTACAATAAAAAAATGTGTTAAATAGATTAGTTTATTACCAGGTTTCCATCATTTCTGGTATAATTCTTTTGTATCTTGAACAAAACCAGGCCAGGGCGGTGTTAGCCGGGAATGATATTGACCCGGACGCACTGCAAGTACAGGTATGTTAGTTAACTCTATATTGGCCAGTATTTTATGATTGATGGTTATCGGATATTTATTTTTTGTTTGTTCAATAAAGGCATTTACAGTGATGCCATTTTTGTCTAGTTCCTCCGTCATTAGTTCACATAGATAATGATTACGCCATATTGAATAATCGTTTTTTACTTCCGGCAATTTTGCATAGCCAAGACGGCGCGCTTCGCGAACCAGCAGGGCATCCCGCACCAGCACACTAAAATTACCGGCCAGGGATTTTTTACAGGCTGCCGTGCTGCTGAGGTTTACCGGTAACCGGGTCTGCCGCCACTTGAGCAGTAATTCTTCAAGTGTCATGCTGCCATTCCGAAAAGCGACTACCGGTTCACCTAACCAGGTTGACAGAGCTGTTTCGGTTTGCATAAACAGGCTGTCGCTTACTAGTCCAACAGAACTTGCAAGAGGCCGTTCCTGTTGGCTTTTGAATAATTGCTCGGTAATCCGGTCAATAGCAACATGAACCAGGTTATTATTAAAATGTACCTGTTGAGAGGTCATAAAGTCATGAACGTATTTGCCGCTGACCTGCTCTTCCTGCCGGGCTTGTAATATTTTCCGAACCATTACTTTTTTCTGCATGTATTCAGTGTGAGAAATAACCGGCTGCTTTACAATTTTTTCCAGTTTTATAACCAGGTAACCGGAGGGCAGAGTAATAACCGGCGATACCTCGCCAATATGCAGCGAAAACACCGCTTGTTCCAGGGGTACCGGTTGTTCTCCCCAACGAATTTCCTTTAAAAAAGCCAGGCTATCTGCTTCTGTTTTAAATAATTCCCGGTAAATTGTAGTAAAAGTTTCACCTGTTGCTAACCGCTGCTGTACGGTATCCGCGGTTTTTATATCCGGCAGATGTATATAAGCAATGTGCCGGGTTTCAACACATTGCTTCAGGGCATTGTCGATTGCACTGCTGTCAATCTGCACAGCAGCGCGTACCTGGCGTTGGTACAAGGCGCGCGACAAAGCCATATCTTGAATAAAACCGACCAGCCTGTCCATAAGCGGTGATTTGTCCAACCCGGCATTTATCGCTTCACCGGCGAGAATAGTCTCATCAATAAGAAAATTCAACATCTCCCGCGGTGACGTGGAATTGTTCATGTATATTTCCGGACTTGTTTCTACACGCATGATAAAATCATTAATTGTGATTGTTTTGTTGCCGACTGTACATAAAATTTCTTGATCATTATTGGTTTTATGACAAGCGGCAGGCAGCAGTAATACTAAAAAAATGGCCGGAGCGCCGGGAAAAAGGAGTATGTTTTTGATAAATGATTTCATCAATATCCGTTTTATTTCTTACAAGTCAGGGTAAAAGCAAAATTCCGGGCGTTCCAGTTAAAAGTTACAGAACTGTTTGGATTGGTTATTCCGACTGAATAATCCTGTAACCCGGATGCAAAAGGTGTTTGATTATGCATGGCATTTAGCCACAACATTGCTTCTTTAACCCGGTAGATTTCTACCAGGGTATATAATCCTTCTATTGTCGATTCAGCGCCGGCATTATAATTTACACCTTTGGGGTCGATGCCGTCAAATATTCGTCCGTTGGATGGATTATACATTGCCTGTCCGGTGACATTGTTCCCGGTCAGCCACGAAGCGGCTATCCCGGCCAGCACAGCATAATCGCGTTTTCCGGTAGCCTTGTGTACATCCAGCAAACCAAGCGCGGTAGTGCGAATGTCGTAAGCAATCTGGGGATAGGTTTTTATAAAGTTGCTATCAAGTTCTATTTCTGTGATTACACTGCCGGTTGCCACACGACTCAAAAATTGCTGAGCGCTGCTTTCGGCAGCATTCAGGTATTTTTCTTCCCGAAATACCTGATACATGGCAGTCAGGGCCTGCACCTGGGCATTGCCCCAGGCGTGCCAGTAGCCGGGCCAGGATTCAAAAGCGCCGGTGGCTGATGGATGACTGGAAATTTGCATTTCTAGAATACCCTCGCCTAACCGCCGGCTATAATGTGCAAGTAAAGAATCATACTCTGTTTGCAAATAAGCAGTCATTCCCAGGAGCAATTCTGCAGTTGCGTCGCCGGCATATTCCTGCATCAACCAGCGGGGATAAGTGCGATTGCCGATGGTGATATATTGTTGATCATTCACAAGTAATTTGCCAATGGGGCCCCGGCATTTCAAAAAGGCAGTTTCAAGTTCCTCAGCAAAATCTGCATCCTGGTCTTTAAAAAAGGCAACACCTTCACCCAGCGCCCAGTAACCGCGCGCCGCCCAAAATTGAAATGATTTTTTGCTGGTAATACCATTGCGGTTAATGCTGCCATCGGCATGGATGAAATTATAAAATTCGCCATCCTCTGCCTGCATAACTAGAATAAAATTCAACAACTTGTGGGCGTTTTCCAGATATGCTGTTTTCTTTTCCAACTCGTACGCTTTTATATACACTATTGCCGCACGGGCAACATCATCTACACATGAGATGCCTTCATTATCCGCGTCGGTCCAATGATAATCTGGTGCATTACAATATATATGAATAATCCGGCAAGGGCGTCCATCAATTTCCATATCTTGCCCCAGGTAATCAAGATGTGATAAATCAATTTTCATACCGGGTGATGAACAATTTACCAAAACTACCATTGTCATCACGATTATTGTTTTTATCATGTTGTACATGAATTACACTTTTATCCTTTCATTCCTGTGGTAGCCATACTTTCTACAAAATAACGCTGAAAAAAGGTGTAAGCAATCACAATTGGTAGCGCCATGAGCGTAGCTGCGGCCAGTTTAACGCCCAATTGCGCTTCTGCCATACCGCCTACGGTAAAGATTGTTACCATCTGCGGCATGGTCATGAGTTGTTGATTACGGATAACAATCAGCGGCCACAAGGCTTCATTCCAGGTATTCATAAAGGTAATAATGCCGACGGTGATCATCACCGGACGGGAAAGCGGCCAGACAATTTTTAGTAAAATTTGCATGTCATTCAGGCCGTCAACTCGTGCGGCATCAATCAAAGATTGTGGAATAGCCAAAAAGAACTGACGAAACAACAACACCCCAAAACCGCTCATCATTCCGGGGACGATCAGCGCCAGGTAGGTATCCGTCCAGTGCAGCTTGACCATAAGAATATAAAGGGGGATAAGAATTAACTGGAACGGGATCATCATGGTGAACAAAATCAGCATCAACATCAGATCTCTGCCGCGAAACCGCAGCCGCGCCAGGGCATATCCAACCATGGAACTAAACAACAGCACCGAGGCGGTAATGACCAGGGATACAAAAACACTGTTTAGCAGTGAGCGCAGGATAGGAATTTTCTTAAAAACCTGCACATAACTCTCAAGGGTAAAATGGGAAGGCCACAATCCAAAGTTGGTAATTTCCATTTCCGGCTTGACGGTTGCGAACAACATCCATAAAAAGGGATACAGGAAAATGACAGCGCCGATGACCAGGACTATATAGAGTATTATTTTTTTAATCATCACACCTCCCGATCCACAACTTTACGCTGTACCAGCACTACTGCCAGAATGATAAACGCAAAAAAGAAACCCAGAGTAGCCGCGTAACCCATGCGGTTAAAATAAAATGCCTGTTTGTAAATATACAACATGGCGGAGAGAGTGCGGTTCATTGGCCCGCCACCGGTCATGATATATGGCTCGATGAACAGGCTGAATCCACCGATTGTAGAGAGGATCATCACCAGAATTACGGTCGGGTTGAGCATCGGCAGAGTTATTGACCAGAATTGCTGCCATTCGTTGGCGCCGTCAATTTTTGCCGATTCATATAGATAGGTGGGAATAGTTTGCAAGCCGGCCAGGAACAGCACAATATAAAAACCCACATTTTTCCAGGTAGCCATAATTGCAATGGACGGCATAGCCCATTCCGGACTGCTGAGCCAGGGTACTTTGGGCAAACCCATTTTCATAATAAGCATGTTCAACACACCGGTCTCCTCGGAATATAACTGCTGCCACAACACGGCAATGACAACGCCGGAGATGACCACCGGCAAAAAATAGACTGCCCGGAAAAACCCGCGCGCACGGATTTTCTGATTCAACAGCACGGCAAAAAACAACGCTATTGCTATTTGCAAAGGGATATGGATGATCAAAAAATAGAGGGTATTTACAAGCGACTGAATAAAACGATCATCGCTAAACAAGCGGATGAAATTATGCAAACCCACCCATTGCATGGGCGTATAAATGTCCCATTCATTAAAAACCAGGATAAAAGAAAACACCAGTGGATACGCCATAAACAGGGCAAAATGAATCCAGTATGGGGTGGTCATCAGGTAACCGGTATTGTCGCTGTGCTTTTTCATATTCCTTTTACCTTAATGTCTCCCGAGATCGTTCCGCAGCTATACGCACTGCTTCTTCCGGCGTTCTTCTGCCCAGAATGCAACAGGCTTCAAATTCTTCAGCAATCGTATCGAAAATTTCGCGCAGTTCGGGATCGGTATCCACGCCTCGTGTATAGGGCGCTTGTTCGGCAAAGCGGGCCATTTTGGGATGCTCTTTAAAATAGGCAGTAAATTCCGGCACTGCAAATAAGTCTTTACGAATCGGGATTTGGCTGGCAATTTGCAATAATTTAAAATCCTGCTGCACTGAAACCAGTAACTTGACAAATTCCCAGGCTTGTTGCGGATATTGCGTTGTGCTGAATATGGCAATGTTTTTCGGATCGCCATAAGTCATTACCGGCCCGGTGGCAGAATCTGGTATCGGGATAGTAGCATAATCAAATTCCAGGTCATCGTTTTTAAATTTATTGAGATGATCGATATTCCAGGGTCCGGTAACATGCGTGGCGACCAGTCCGCCAAGGAAAGTATCGTTCTGAAACCGCGCCATCGGAAAAATTTTTAACTGGAAACACTCCTGAAAGAACTGCATTACCTGGATGGCAGCCTGGTTTTCAAAAACAATTTGCCGATCCCTGATGAGCGTTTCTCCCCCGGAAGCGGCTATATAAAATGTATAGAAATCAAAGTATCGCAGCCACCATTTCATATTTACATCAACATACATCATCCATTGATCGTTTTGGCCGTCGCCGTTATTATCGCTAGTTATTTTTTTGCCCATTTCGATAAATTCAGAGTAGGTTGCCGGAGGTTTGTCATAACCGGCTTTTTTTAGCATATTAATATTGTATTCCAGCATAATGGGGTTGGTTTTCCAGGGCATCTGGTAGACATGACCATCATTGTGACGACAGGTGGCAAGCTGTTCTTGTGGCAAGCGTGTAACCGCAACGGAATCAAAATCACTGAATAAATCGAGCGCTACCAGCGCTTTGGCGCGTACAAACTGGCCGACTATCCCCGGCCAGATATTTGAGCAAATATCCGGCGTGGTTTTACCGACGACTGCCGCCAGCAGCACTTCTTCAGTCGATTGGCTTTCCGGAATCGGTTGTACAACGACCGGGATATTCGGATGGCTTTTGTTCCAAATATCGGCGGCCTGTTGCGCTAAACTAATTTCCTGGGCGTTGGCGGCAGGCCAGTAAATTAACTGCTTTTTACCGCCGTCAGGTGTTTCCGCATTCCGGCAGGATAGAAATAATATACAAGCGAGAATAACAATGGTAACGATATATTTTATATTTATCATACAATGATACTACTTTTCATATTTATTCGCTCTGGATAAACGGTAAAAAATTTTATCATGAACCATATAAAACAAGGTTTCTAAAAAATTATTTTTAAAATTAACGTGGCGGCGCTGGTTTTTTAATAATGACGCCGGGTTCATACTGTTTCTAATATGACAAACTAAACGAGATATATTGCACATTTTCCAAACGGCCAAAATCGGCATAGGCATAATCAAACTGCATACTCATATTACCGACGAAATGGTTAGCCAAACCCATTCCAAACGATGGACCTTGTTCGCCATCGCGCAGAAACAGATCTCTGAATCCGGCTCGTAAAAAGAATATTTTCCGAAAGCCATATTCCGCGCCGACATTCAGAGACTCGGTATTATCGTAGGGATGTACCGCATCAACGGCAATGGTCAGCAAGTTTTGGGGCGTTTGCACCACATCCATCGCCAGCCCAAATTGGAAATTGAGGGGCAGCGACCACTTTTCCGTTTGCAGGTTTGCAGGTACTCTTTCATTGTTGCCGGTAATATACGGATCAATATCATGAAAAACCAGCACATCTTTACCTTCCATGCGCATATCTGTGCCGAAATTGGTTAAAGAGGCGCCAATACGCAGCCCCTTTAGTCCGGTGATGAACAAGGTGCCGAAATCCAGAGCCATGCCGCTGGCGGTTTCGTGCCAGATGCTTTGCCTGATATACTTGACATTGCCGCCGATCATAAAACGATCCAGCAGCGCCCGTGAATAACTGGCACATACCGCCAGATCGGACGCGTTAAAGATTTCTCCTGTACCGTCCGGTTGGTCGATGGTGCGTACCTGCATATCGCCATAATCCAGCGCGGTAAGAGACAAGCCGAGGCTGCCGAATGCGCCCATTGGCACGCTCATAGCAGCCCAATTCACATTAATATCGGCAATCCATTTGCTGTGCATGAACATAAATTGCATAGTGGAAGAGCGGGCAATCCCGGCCGGATTCCAGTACAAAGCGCTGACGTCATCGGCAGTGCCGACAAATGCGCCGCCCATACCAAGCGCTCTGGCGCCCATGCCAATTTCCAGGAACGGCGCCGCAGTAATTCCGACTTTGGATACATCGGATTCTGCAAGAACCAGGCCGGAATAAATCAGGCATATCATTAAAAACAAACTTTTATTTTTCATATTCAAATCCCTTAATACGGATTAACGGGAACCAACAGCTTATTTGATTACTGCAAATTTGCCAATATGAGTACCGATATTCGGCGCATCCACATGGTATACATAAACGCCATAAGCGATTTCCATACCATCCTTGCTCAGCAAATCCCACGACTCTGCGCCATTTTCTGCACTATCATCATGTTCAATTGTGTCTACCAGGTAACCGCGTACTGTGTAAATACGGATGCTACATTTTTGTGGCAAGTTATTAAAATAAATACGGCGTTCACCACGACCAAAACTGAATGGACTTTTTGTTTCCCATGAAGCAGCGGCAGTATATGGGTTTGGCACTACTGTTATTTTATCCAGGTTGTTTTTGGCTTCTTGATTATTAACGGCTGCGTTGCGTACTGTGAAACTTGCCATTTCACCATCCCGGAAGGGTTTGGTGGTGCTGAAACGAAAGACATCGCCTGCCTGGAAGCGGGGCATGTCGGCGCCGCTGATATCATACGTAATCGCCCAGGCAGTTTTGAATTTCGATTTGGGCGCTTGTAACGGCTCACCCAGTTTTTGGCCTATGACCAGAGTGATAACATCGCCGGGTGAAAATTCATTATCTTTGTCCTTATCCGTTAGTAAAAATTCCATATTGCGGCCTTCGGTGAGGTTAAAAATTGTGAATTTGACCGGTATTGCTTGTTGCCCGAACAGGAGCGCCTGCGAGGTGTCTACAATGTGATCAAAAAAGGATATTTCAAAATCTGCCGGATACGCGACAAAGCGTCCCAGCAGGCTGCTGTCGATACCGACATGAAACAATATCTGTTCATTACCGGTAACCCAGCCGGTTCCGGCATCATTTATTTTCACGGTCGTATCATTCACCATGTTAATAACCAGGCCGTTTACAATTGGCGAAGTCGCCCGTCCGGATAAGAACAGCCGTTGTTCGATCAACTTTTCACCGGTAGTGGTGTTTGTTAAATCGTAAAGCGGATTTTGATTTTGTGCAAATTTTGATGTATCATGAAATACAATTTCATACGAATTATTATCCAGCAGCATTGCCGGATCCAGCAGTTCAACCGTAAAAGCGCCGGTACCGGGACCGGTATGCTGAATTCCATCTGCAAGGTGTGCCGCGGTATAGCCGGCAGCCGGAGCCTGCGGTGTGGCAATACCGGTATTTATATCCAGGTATTCCACAACCCCGGAGGTATTAACCTTGATAACGCTTGAAGCCTCGGAAGGTTGAATTCCCGAAATTTCACCGGTAGCGGTTTGTTCTACAAAACCGCGGTCGTAAGGAACCAGGGCATAATAATAGGTTTGACCATTTTTAACATTTGTATCGACATAATAATGGCGCAAGCCGGTATCTTCACCCAGGTTGAATTTAATGCCATCGGTATCGACCGGGTGCAAACCCCTTATGCCATTCTTTAAATCGAACTGGGCGAGAAATTCCCGGTACACTTTTTTACCATACGAGTTGGTGATGGTTTGAATTTCCTGGAATTCCGGATCGGTAGCGCGATAGATGCGGTAACCTTCAAAATCATATTCCTGCAGGAACGGGTCCCAGGATTTTTCCGCCAGGTCATCCCAGTAAAGAGTTACCTTGCCATCGCCGGGCACCACAGTCAGGCGCGATTTCTCCGGCGGCTTGGCAAAGCGATAGGAGGCATTGTAAATTTGTTGAATGGTTTTTTTGGTACGCGCCAGTTGACGCTGGTCTTCGCCAAACAGAAGAGACATGGAATAAAACTGGGTCTCTCCGGCCAGCAGGCTGAACGGCCCGGAACTGAAAAACATGCCGAGATTGGTGTTTTCCAACAGTTTATCGCTCGGCGCCGGGGCGTCTTGCAGGCCATTCCAGTATGCTTCATCGTTTTCCATTTTGTATTCATGCAGTACAAACACCTGGAAACCGGTCAAGCCTATCTGATCCGATTCATCCTTGTCTGTAAAATCAAAATCCGGTTCTCCAGCAGTGGGCATGCCGTCGCCCTCGCCTTCGTCGGCGCCGGGATAATTGCTGTCGTTTATTCCTAACCCGTCCGCACCGAGGTCATCACGCAGGGGCTCGCCATAGTCATAGATGCCGTTTTCGTTCAAATCCATAAAAGAATCCCAGTTCATATTTTCATCGCCAGACCAGTGCGGTCTGAGAACGAGATCAGGATAAACTTTGAGAAATTGATCCGGATTACTAACGCCATAAGGATAAGCATCCAAAAAGACTCCCGGGCCGCTGTCTCTTCTTTCATCAATTAGACCATCATTGTCATTGTCACGACCATCGCGGAAAATGCCGGGGCTTTCCAAAAATGCAAATCCGGCTACACCCACCGGCGACCAATTGTAGGGGCTGCCGTAACCATTCCCGTCATAAGCCCAGGCAATATCCAGGTCAAGATCATAATTGCCGGCGTCGTCAGCCGAGTCGTCATTACCGCCAATACCCCAGTCAATATGAAAGGCGAAATAGGTACTGTCGTAATTGGCCATGCCTTCATTGGTGATAAAATAAATAGCAAAGATCACATCCTGAGCCAGCACCTGGTTCCATTGGAAGAGACGGGAGGCGACTTCAATACCAAGGCCGCGGCGGCTGGAATCGGCCGGATTTGGATAATATAAAAATTCTTCGTCCGGGTCGTCATCAAATACCATATAAGCTTCCAGATCGGCATTGGACTGACCTTTTTTGAAAAAGCCGTTCCACTCTCCCGCATAGCTCATCGACTTGTCCGGCCAATAGTCCGGCCAGGTTTCCGGCTGATTACTGACAGCCGGGGAATTATTGATGTTAACTTTGGAGTTTGGATTAAAGTATCCCGGCAGCGGCGCAAAACCCCAGGGAATGCCATCGGGGGAAACATCCATATCCTCGCGGTAACGAGTCACTACCGAATGATGCGCCTTGCCTTGAACATCAACAATCGGTGCGGCGACGATTAGCGCCACGCCATCTACATAAGTATGCCCGGAACCTTTGGGCCATTCGCCATTTGGCCAGGCTTTTTCATCCCAGTTGGCTATTTCTCCATGATTGGCAAATACAGTGCGAACCAGGTTGCCATCCATGGTGCCCCAGCGGGTATTTTCCAGGCTACCGACATTCGGGTCAGGTTCACGCTGCCCGTATACAGTAGCTGAAACAAAGAGAAATGCAAGTAAAAACAGACTTTTTTTCAACATTTGTTCCTCTCAAAAAGGTTCTGTTAAAATTCTAAAGAAAAACCCAGCAATATCTGGCGCGGCGCAGAATAAAAATCCGGCCTGTTGATAAAATCCTGCAATGAATTGACGCCAAATATTGTACCTGATGTTGCAGCGCTGAGGGTATAGTTGGCGCGACCTGTGTCGGAATATACATCTTGTTCATTCTTTTGGTCAAGCAGGTTTAATATTTGCATAAAAAGAACGATATCTGGCCCTTTGATTGAAAATCTTTTAAAAGCATGGAGATCAAAGGTGTAAAATGACGGTTTGCGTTCACTGTTTTCCACAGCAGTTCGCACATTCTGCTGGGTAGGGGTATAAGGCAGCCCGCTGCCCATCCGGCCGATAAGGCTTAGAGAATAGTCGCCGGGGTCGCCCAGGGTTGCAGATATGTTGAGGCTGTGTGTGCGATCCCAATCGAGCAATACGATTTGTTTTTGCGGCTCGCGCCCGGCTTGTACATCCAGAAATGCGGATGCCGGATCCGAAGCATTCCCTTTAGCTATCTGGTAGGTATAATCTATTGTTGCGCCAAAACCGTCTGAAACGCGTTTTTCCAGGGACAGGGTTAATCCTTTAACATTCCCGTAATCACGGTTTATATAGCGCGCATAACGTATTCCGGTCAAACTGTGCAGAATTTCCGTACCCAGTAAATTACGAATATCTTTAAAATATGTCGTCAAAGTCATTGATATATCTTTGGACAATTGCTGTTGTAAACCAATTTCGTACATGGTAGTCTTTTGCGGTTTTAACTCGGCATTGCCAATGGCGTTCGGTTGTCGTTCCGGAGGGTTGGTTGTGCCATAATCGCTGGTTGCATATAATTCATAATCTGGATTGGTATAGAGAAATTCAAAATTTGGAATCTGGAAGAATTGTCCATAAGAAACATGAATAGCGCCCCGGTCGGTTATGGGATAAGATAGCCCAAAGCGCGGGCTGATTTGTGAAGACATGCCGGCAATATCAAATTGTGCCCGGTTTGGCGCCTGGTAATCTTGAGGTTTATTGCCGTTGGCACGGAAATAGTCAAAGCGAATACCGGCATTAACGACCATATAATCGAGTTCGATTTTATCTTGTAAATATGCGGCAACTTCCAGAGGATGGTACAGGTACTCGTCATTGTTTTGGACATTTTTGGTAACCGCCGGTATATAGGGTTGCCAGTTGGTATCGCGGTTTAAGCGGATCTCAAAAGCCCGTAACCACAAACGATGCTGGCGGGCTTCACCGCCAATTTTTATTTGGTGATGTTTGTCGATCTGTGATGTTAAATCCATACGTCCAAGCGTCGTGGTAGTGTTGCGGTAAAAATGCCACATTTTTTGTCCGCCTGTTATAAAGGCATTACCGCTGGCAGCGTCCAGCAACGCGGGGTTGACATAACGGGAGTCAAGGGGGTCTTTGTAAACATATTGTTTGTAATTATTGTCAAAACGGGAAATTTTTAGTGTAAAGAACGACCGCTCATTTAATACTCTTGTATAGTTGAGGCTGCTGTTCCAGGTGTTTTGATGCCGTTCATAATCTCCGGCGGGGTTGTAACGGAACATGGGGTCGAATTCCCGATTTTTTCGGTTTTGAAAGAGTCCTTCAAAATCCAGTTTGTTGGACAGATTTATTTTCCAGGTCAGTTTTAACTGACCGGTGAATCTTTTTGATGAATTCATGGCTACTGCTTTGGCAGCGCCGGCAACGCTGTCCGCTACCTGTTTTAATTGTTCTTGAGTTGTAAAGTTTAGCTTTTTACCATGCGATTCGATATACCAGTCGTTTACATTATTACTGGGAAAATTGGCAGAATCGGAAGGAACGAAAAATTCTTTACCATATAAAAATCCTTCTGAGTCCTGGTAACGGGTTGCGGCAAAAAAGGTTAATTTTTTACCGGTATAGGGCAGGGGGCCGTTTAACGATGCCTCCATGTTGTAGGTGGGATTGAATTTATCAATGTTCCAGAAAATATCCTTGTTCCCGCTGACATAATCACCTATATAGCTGCTAATTTTTCCATGATATGTTTCGCCACCCTCTTTGGTGACCACATTAACAATGCCCGACATGGCCTGGCCGTATTCTGCGTTAAAAGTGCCGCTGATGACCTGAAGTTCCTGGATTGCGCTGCTTTCTATAACCAGCGCATTATCACCGGAATAGACATCATTCAACGAAACGCCATCAAGTAAATATGCTACTTCACCGCTACGTCCGCCCCGAAAATGGCCTTCAACAACACCGGCCTGGAGATTGACAACATCCTGCAGAGTTTGCACCGGCATTCTTGCTATAATATCCGCGCTGATGGTAGTTGCCGTTGATGTTAAATCCCGTTCTACAAGAGGTCTGGTTGCCACAATTGTCACCGATTCACCCAAATCCAGAATTGTTGGTGGCAGAACAAAGTCCACATTACTGGTTTTGTCAATAGAAACCTGCACATTTTCCACGCGGATTTTTTTATACCCCATCATGGACGCACTTATCGTATACCTGCCGGGCGGCACCCGTAAAATAAAAAATTCTCCTGCGGTATTTGTAGCCGCGCCCAAAGATAAACCCTCGATTATCACATTCACACCCGGCAAGGTTTCCCTGGTTTCTTCGTCTATCACTTTACCGACAATTTTTCCGGAAGTGCCTGCATTAACTGATGCGGCGAGAAATATCGCTAAAAGAGACAAAAGCGCTAATTCGCGAGCTTTTACCTTCATTGTGGCTCCTCTTTACAGAATGATACTAAATCAATGGAGCCGGTTATTGCTAACCGGCTCCTTCAAGTTATACTATTTGAGCAAGGTCATACGACGCGTCATGCGGGCTTGTGCTGTTTCTAAAACATAGAAATAAGCGCCGCTTGACAAAAGCTGACCATTATCATTGCGTCCGTCCCAAACAACGTGGTGTTGACCAGCCTGCGTAACCTCATTGACCAGGGTTCGGATCTTTTCGCCCAACAGGTTATAGATGACCAATTCTACCTGTTCACTGGCCGGCAATGAGAAGCTGATTGTCGTTGTCGGATTGAATGGATTGGGATAGTTTTGGGATAAGGTATAATGAATCGGCACAATATTCAAATTTTCACCGTTCACCTTGGTTACATTACCCTCTACAACAGCAAAGTCATCCCAATAAACCTTACCGGTTGCCTGATGTTGCAACCTGGCCCGAATCGACATGCGGGTCGTGTTTTCCGGGGTGGTAAGTGTAAACACATACAGAGTCCAGTCCTTGCTGGTAATTGTTTGATCGATGACGAAAAAGTCCTCGCCGCCGATTTCAGCCCAACCGGCTTCATCAGTATGATAAGTGGCGGTGAAAAAGACAGATTTTTCAACATCTTTTTCCGGGTTCAAAATTACCTCATCGGTTTTTACCCAGGCCTGAACTGTGTAAACACGGTTTTCCTGTACCGGATTGCGGTTACTGATTGCAACGACTTCGGCGGGATTGGTATCATCGTCGGAAATCAGCAAAGAGAAATTACCGGTATGTGCTTCGTCCTCGGTAACCGACACTACGCCATAACCGGCTTCGCCGTTGTCCATTTTATCTTTCCAGAAGAACCATCCTTCCGGTACACCAAAATTACCGTTAAATATTCCACCTAACCAGCCTTCAGCGCCGGGAGCATTACACATCATAATGTCATCCAGCCAGACAGTGCCGGTGGCTTGCGGACCGAATTTGAATGTAATTGCCAAAGAATCAGCGTCAACCGGCAATACAATGGGAACATCATTTTTAATCTGGGTCCAGTCGATTGTTGCCTGAGTTTGGGGAACATTCAGTACAACCGGTTGGCCGAATATTAATGCTCCTGTTGCATCAAAGAATTCATATACAAGTTGAATTTCTTCATCTGCATTTGCCGGATTGGTATTGACATTTTCGGTTTTTACCCAGCCGCCAATTTCCATTTCGATATTGGGGGTAATGCCTGTGGTTGGATTCCAGTACAATTTTGCCATGTTGGCATGGGTGGTCCACATCGGAGCATCGTTACCATCGCTTTCCTGGATCATTAAACTACGTTGTGGTGAACGACTCACAGCCGAAGTCCAGCTAAGGGTCGATTCGCCTTCATTACGTTTGGTCCAGTGCGCTGGCAATTCAGCATTTTCAAAGTCATAATTAGCCATTGGGCTGGCAATTGGCACAACCTGGAAATCATCGAGGTACACATCGCCGGTGGCCTGGTGCTGCATTCTGCCGCGAATGGAGATACGATGGTCGTTCGCTTCGGTTTTAATACGGAAGGTATACAAAGCCCAATCGCGGTCGGTTACTGTTTGCGGAACGACCAGAAAATCAGCGCCATGATTTTCCGCCCAGCCGGCGTCATTAGAGTGGTAGGTAACGGTAAAGAAAACCGCTTTTTCAATATCTTTTTCAATGTTTAAATTTGTACCAACCAGTTTTACCCACACGCTCACCAGGTATTCCATGTTCGGTTCAACCGGGTTGCGGTCGGAAATAAGCACGACTTCGGCGGGATTGGTAGCATCGTCCGACATTCTGAGAGAGTTTTTACCACTATGCGCGTAGGTATCGGAAATCGAAACCACGCCATAATCGGCTTCGCCTTCACTCATTTTATCTTTCCAGAAGAACCAGCCTTCCGGTACTCCAAAGTTACCGTTATACAAATCACCCAGCCAGCCTTCGGCGCCGGGAGCATTTTTCATAAATATATCATCCAGCCATACCGTACCGGTGGCGTTCGGGCCAAAATAAAACATGACAATCATCGAGTCTGCATCTACCGGCAAAACAACCGGGGTTTCATTTTTAATTTCAACCCAGTCGGTTGAAGCATTGGCTTGCGGAATTTTCATAACTACAGGTTGACCAAAGATCATATTTCCTGTTGCATCATAAAATGAATAGGAAAGATAAATTTCATCATTGGCAGTAGCCGGATTGGTATTGACATTTTCGGTTTTTACCCAGCCGCCAATAACCATTTCCACATTAGCAGTGATACCGTTTGTTGAATTCCATTGCAGTTTTGCCATATTGGCGCTGATCCAGTAGGGATCATCATCGCCGCCGGCATCACTGATCTTTAACGAGCGTTCCGGGGAACGATACACATCGCCGTCCCATTCCACATCAGCTTCGCCACCATTACGGGCGGACCAATTAGCGGGGTTGAGCGATTCATCAAAGCTGAAATTCTTTTTTGCAATACCGACCGGGTAAATGCGAATATCGTCCCAGTAGGTGTCGCCAATTGCCTGGTGTTGCATACGCGGGCGTATTGATATGCGGGTTGTTCCTTCAGGCGGTGTAAAGGTAAACTCGTATAACCGCCAATCGGTATCGGACAGGGATTGATCGATGACAAAGAAATCTTCGCCGCCAATTTCCGCCCAGCCGGCATCGTCATTGTGATAGGTAATGGTAAAGAATACAGCTTGTTCAACATCACGAGTCGGATTGACATTTGCGTCTTCCAGTTTGACCCAGGCGGAAAAACCATAAGACCGACCGGGATCAACCGCGTTTCTGTTTGATATAGCCACAACTTCTGCAGGATTGTCGGCAGTATCGCTGATCCGTAACGAATGGGCGCCTTTATGGGCATAATTTTTAGAAATTGAAACAATACCATATCCTGGTGCGCCGGTATCCATATAATCTTTCCAGAAAAACCAGCCGGCCGGCACGCCAAAATTGGCATTAAAAAGCCCGCCAATCCAGCCTTCAGCGCCGGGGGCATTGTACAGGAAAATATCGTCCAGCCACGCGGTACCGGTAGCATTAGCGCCAAATTTAAATTCTACATAGCATTCGGCAGCATCTTCCGGCAGTACAATTGGAACATCATTTTTGATTTCTACCCAATCTGTGCTGGCCTGGTTTTGTGGAATTTCCATAATAACCGGTTGGCCAAAAATTGTGGCGCCAGCAGCATCTTTAAAGGTAAAGGAGAGTGTGATTTTATCATTGTCGTTTGCCGGGGAAACATTCACATTTTGGGTTTTTACCCAGCCGCCTACCAGCATTTCGATATTTTTTGTTAATCCTGTGGTTGGGTTCCATTGCAAAGTCGCAAAATTTTCGGATTTCCAGGAAGGTGCATCCGGTCCATCGGCATCGGAAATTTTCAGTGAGCGTTCCGGAGAACGAAATTGATCTTCAGCCCATTCGACAGTTGCACCGTCGGCATCGAGCTTGTACCAGTATGCCGGATTATCAACGTTCTCGAACCCGCCGTTTTCTATGGTATTGATTTGTGCCAGGGCAGGGGAGAAGACGAGGAAACTGACAATTACAGCGGTACAGAGGAATGTTTGTTTTAAAAATTTCATAATCACCTCTTGTTTTTTAGTTTCTGTTTTACCTGTAATGCAGAGACAGATTCTCTGCATTGGCTTTTGATAGTGAGGTCCCAAAAAATAGATTACTGCCCGGTACCTCCTTTCTTGTCATTTTTTTATGATTATTATCAGTTTATTTTAGTTAAATATCATATTCATTTTTACCTGTTTTTGCACAATCAGGCAAATTTATTATTTGTCGATTCACGACATACCAGCTTGACCGGCATAATAATTTTAACGCCCTCCTGGGAATGATTTTTTACAACATCAACCAGATATCGCACAGCTGTTGCCCCCATTTCTTCTTTGGGTACATTAACAGTTGTTAGGGTAGGCCTGGCTGTAATTGATGATTCAACATTATCAAAACCGGTAATTGCCATTTGTCCCGGAATGTTAATTTTTCGGTCACGGCATGCCCGTAAAGCGCCGACTGCCATCGCATCGTTGGCGGCAACAATTGCAGTCAAGTCCTGGTTGCGTTCCAGTAATTGATTGGTCGCTTCAAAGCCGGCAGCTGAATTACTGTCCCGATGTTCGGAAATCAGGTATTTCTCATCCAATGCCAGTCCAAAAGCCCGGCAATATTTTATAAATGCATTTTTGCGTTCCAGCATACCGGGATGTTTCATGTCGCCGCCGATAAAGGCAATGCATTTATGCCCCATTTCGCGTAAATGCTCAATGATCAGCCGAATCCCCATATCATTATCAATGATAACCCGTGACTGGTTTTGATCGGCAAAGTAATAATCAATTAAAATTTGCGGGTATTTTTTTTCTTTGATATAATCAACAATTTTATGGGGGACTGAACCGGCCAGGATAACTCCATCAACATTACGTTCCAGTAAAAAGCGTGGAATATTTTGGGGAGAAAAATTCATATCAATGGTCGTGAGGAGGATGTAATAGTCATAAGAGCGGGCAGAAAATTCGCAACCAAGGAAAATTTTGGTGTAAAAGGGTTCAACATGGGAAAAGTGATCGGTTGTGACGATAAAGCCGAAATTGCCGCTTTGCCGGGTAACCAGTCCGCGCGCTGTCCGCTGTGGATGATATTTCAGTTCTTTAATTGCGTCCAGAACTTTGGTTTTAACTTCCTGGCTAACATAACCTTTGTTGTTAAGCACCAAAGATACTGTGGAAACAGCCACCCCGGCTTTTTTTGCGACTTCTTTTATGGTAGTCTTCATCGAAACGTTTTTATGTATAATTCCACAATTAACAGGGATTTAAGTTTTGTATATCACAAATATATCGAAACGTTTTGATATTGTAGTATAGTAAATTTAAGGCAATTTGTCAAGTCCTTTTCTTGAAATAATTGAAAAAAATCAATTTTTTTACTTGATAAAATTGCCCGGTTTTATTGTAGTGTTGGTGGGGCGGGGGCGTTATTCGTTTGCTTATAATCCGGTTATTTGTATTTCACTTACCTCGATTGATTGGAAACCTGTAACGACCAGGGTTCGTTCTTCACCGGCTTCCAGATCGAAATAATTATCAGTTAAATCATACTCCGGGGTAGTTATTGCTATATGAACAAAAAAAGCATAATCCTTTGCCTTGCAATTGATATATACCTGATCATTCTCTTGTTGTATGGTTGTACTTATTGGGCCGGGTTTACGCTGCAGATCTTTGATAGCAGTAAAGAAAAAGCGGTTTTTGGGAAATTTTTGGTTAGCAGAGGATACGACCAGGTAGTGCATCGCATCGGCCTGAAGTGAGTCTTTATCCATTTTCATAAATATCCGGCTGCTGTTTGGGGAAATGCGTATGCCGAGGGTTTTTTCCCAGACAATATTACCGGAAAAATCTGCATGGCGAATGATTACCGTATCAGTTATTTCCTGTAACAGATCATTGGTAAACCATAATTGTACACTTTCGTTATCCGTCTGCCGGAAAGACGCGAGAATTGGTGAAAATGCTCTTTTGGCATAATAATACCCTGCTTTTTTATAGCCGTAATAATCAATAACGCTCCAGCTTAGCGCCGGCCAGCAATCATTTAATTGCCAGAACAGGGTTCCTGAACAATGCGGCTTGCGCCGACGGTAATGTTCAATCGCAAATTTAAGCCCTTCCCCCTGGGTTATCATACTGTAATCAATATAGTCCTGCAGGTTATCCGGCAGGCCGGTAACGGTAAGCATTAGATTATCGCCTTTGTTTTTGGGATTATCCTTGTTATGATGATCCATCGCCGGACTGTGGAAATATAATTGTTCGGGCGGCATACAACGCTGCAAGGTTGCCAAAACCGGTGAGGCATGCATACCGAATTCGCTGATAAATCGGCCTGTATCGTGCGCGTAATTATAATACGATACTCCGTTTGGAGATTGATCGACCTGTGGTTTTTCGCCGAACAGGCGCGGCGGGTCACCATGCCACACCATCCAGTTGTGACGATCGCCGTCGTTCATACTGTTATGATCGTTACCGCCATAAGGACTACCCGGCCAATAGGGGGTATGTCCGTCAAGTTCCTGCACTGCTTGCGGCAAGATTGTGTTGTAATAGAGGCTGCCCGGTACCTGATAATTTGGTTGATCCCAATAGGTTTTATCATGTATCCACTGGTTTTCGTTATTACCGCACCATAGAGCCAATGAAGCATGGTTACGCAGCCGCTGCACCTGGTATTCGGCTTCGGTTTGCACTTCTTGCTCAAAAGCCAGGGGCGCTTCCGGGTATGTGGCACAGGAGAACATGAAATCTTGCCACACCAGAATACCCATTTGGTCACACAGGTCATAAAAATCATCATGTTCATATAATCCGCCGCCCCATACCCGCAGCATGTTCATGTTGCCGTGTTGCGCGGCAATTATCAGCTTTTCATAATCTTTTTTTGTCAAGCGGCCTGGAAAAGAATCCGCAGGAATCCAGTTGGCGCCTTTGGCAAATATGGGCGCTCCATTCAGAATAAAGCGGAAAAAACGACAGCCGGGCTCTCGCGCATCAACGGATTGATCCAGTTCAATCGAGCGAATACCAACAGCTATTGAATTTGAATCAAGGAGTGTTTTGCCGGAGAATAATTCAACTTTTAGTTGATACAGATACGGCTCACCCAGTTCATGGATCCACCATAGACTGGCATCCGACAGCATAAAAGTAACTTGCTGTTTCATTTTTTTCATTTGCCCAACAAGTTGAAGCCGTTCTTCTTTGACCGTTTGGCCATCTGCATTCTGCAATTGATAACGAATGTGAATGTCATTATTTCTGGTAAAATTATCAATATCGATCGAGAGCGATAAAACTGCTGTTTTATTTTCAGGATATAATTTATCGGTTGTAAAATGGATACCGGCAAGAACCGCTTTTTTTTGCCTTGCTATTTCAATCGGGCGGTAAACGCCGATGGTTGGAAAGCGCGGCGCCCAGTCCCAACCAAAACTGAATTGCGCTTTGCGGTAGGAGATGCGTTCCGAATTAATGCCCCAGGGCTGAAAGGGCAGATTGGGAATGCTGTGCGCTTGAGGTGGATCAAAACAGATTGCCAGAACATTTGTTTCTCCAGACTGAATATTTCTACTAATGTCAAACTGGTAATCATGGAACATGTTTTTTGTTGTTCCGATTTTTTTGCCATTCAGCCACAAAGTGGCAAAGGTGTCGAGTCCGCGGCAGATGAGCATAATACGTTCATCTTTTTGACTTTTATTGCTATCTGCTTTAAAGTGCAGACGATACCACCATTCTTTTTCTTCGATCCACTGTAATTGATTTTCATTTTGATCGTAAAACGGATCAGGAATTACCTGGGCTTTGTACAGCGCTATATGAATATCGCCGGGAATCTGAATAGGAAGCCATGAATCGTCCTTGTATTCCGGCATAAATACTTGTTGAGCCACTCCCTGTCCAGGTATAAAACTCTGAAATTTTCCATTATCCGGTATTATCATTTCTGTCATCTGCATTTACCTGTATTGTCTTGAATTTATGTTGCCATCCTTGTTTGTATTTATTACTCTTGTGTACCAGCTTGTCATCGCAGCAGAATAATTTTTTGTTTATTCATCGTATCGCCGGTTTGCAGCACAATAAAATAGATACCGCTGGCAACGGTTCTTCCTGAATCGTCATACCCATTCCATAAAATTTTTCCGGTTCCGGGCGATTGTTTTGCATCGACCAGAGTCGTTACAATTTGGCCCAATGAATTATATATATATATCGTCACTTGTGTCTGATCTTTTAACTCGTATTGTATTATTGTGCCGGTATTAAATGGATTTGGAAATACCGGTAATAACCGTGTGGATGCCGGTATCTGAGTATTACCGTTTTTATGAATTGTTACGGGAATGTCGTAAAGCGCTTTTATTTCCATGGCGCTTAGCGCTTTATTGTAGATGCGAATATCGTCCAGAATACCTGGATAGTTGTATTGATTGTCACCTGGAAAACGCTGGGCGATGGTCAAGTCAAAACCGGTTGAGGTGATCAAGCCGGTCCAGTTTACTGCGGCATTGGCAGTTCCATTAATATAGATTGCTGCCTGAACGCCATTATAACTAACACAAACATTATATAATGAATCGGCAGTGAATTTGGTTTTGGAATCCACATCAACTACGCCATTGCTGGTTTTAATCGTCCAGCGCAGCCGGCCATCGTTCAATAAAGATATTTTCCAGCGATTCTCCCAACTGCCATGCGACAGGATATACGCTTCATCGCTGATAGCCCCGTCAATTTGCATCCAAAAATTCAGGGTAATTGCCTCTTGAAAGATCAGTGTTGGATGTACGGGAATGCGGATAAAATCATCAATGCCGTCAAAATAACCGGCAGAGCCCGGATTTCCAAAGCGATCAGCAGTATATGTTACATTACCGGTGGTTCCGTGATTGGCAAAAACACTGTGATCGTGCATATTGCCTTGTAACTGATAAAAACCAACCAGATTGCCAACGACCACGCCGACACTATCACAATCTGAACTACCGCGGGCATCCGTTACCCGGCTGATTACGTTATAATAGCCTTCGTCTGCCGGAGCTGTCCATGAGACCACACTACCGCTGCCGGTAATTGTCCCTTGTCTTGCTTCCCAGGTAAAGACCAGACTGTCGCCATCTTCATCCCGCGCCTGACAGGTGAGGGTGGAAGTTTCAAACGGATTGATTATTGACGGGTTGGCAAAAAGTGTTTCAATTACCGGGAAATGATTGTCAATAACTGAAAGTGCTACTGAACTGGTATCGGCGCCGCCATTATCGTCGCTGACCACGCAAAACAACATATAATCGCCGAGTTCATTCGGGGCCAGCCATTGCTGCGTCATGTTTTGTCCGATAAGTTGTCCAGAATTATCATACCAGGCGTATGTAATGGCTTGCATTTCCGGGTCTTCTGCCGCGCAGTACAGAGTTACGGTTTCAGCAAGACTTGTAATTTGTGGAAGCGCCGCCAGGCCTTTAATGCGCGGCGGATAATTGCCTGAGTACATTTCGCTATTATAATCGGCAACAATACCATTAACAAGCATCTGGTTATAACGATAGGTAATGTTTCCCGCAGCCGGGCATTGTACAAGCAGTATAGCCTCGTCTGCCGGCAGGGAAATTTCAGTCATTCCCGATACGCCAAATGAAATAAATGTATTGGTTACTGCATCATATAAATCATGAGATTCAGCGCCGACATTCAATTGTACAATTTGTTCAGCGTCGTAAGGATTATAAAACAATAAAGTCGGGTAAGCATTTTTGTTAAAATAATCGGTTTTGCGGACATCCAGTTTCAAGATCATGGGAATATTGGTCGTATCCACAATACCGCCGAGGATGCCCACATGCGAAGATCCATAGAGGGCGAGATTGGTTGCGCCCCAACCGCCGGTAATAGCGTCCCCGGTGGCGAATGGGCTGGTGTTGTATTGAGATTTACGCAGCGCCTCGTGACCGATATATGAGAACGGATCATACTGATACGACCACGCTTCACTATCCTGTTTGTTTGCCGGTAAATAATTGGGATAAAACAGGCGTGAGGCATTGGCGAGATTAAGCATCCATTTACCAATCGCGCGGGCAAAGCGGTCGTCGTAACGAACCATGGGTACAAGCGCGCCGGCCTGTTCAAAACCATTCATTAAAAATGCATAGTCATTATCATAAATTTCACCGATCAGACCGCTGACATCAAGGCCGCCCCACGTGCCGACAATTGCGCCCCAGTGTCGCAGCAGGGTTTTGTCAAAACACCAGTTCACCATTTTTTCTACATTAAAACGGGTACCCAGTTCGGCATTCATTCGCGCTGCCGCATAGACGCCAAAAGGTAGCTGCAATTCGTATGCAGGGTTTGCGGACCAGTTATTTAAAAATTCCAGCGCCCATTCCGCACCGATACGGTATTTTTCATAACCGGTTTCAATAAAAGCATTATATAACATCCAGGCAATTGCTCCTGCCGCTTCAGGTTCCGTTACACCGCTGCTATAAGGTTTCATGGTTGAAAATATCCAACCGCGATAGTTCATATAGGGTGTTTTCCATGGAGTGAGCGAGCCGCCCATCTTTTCAACCGCTGCCAGCCATTGATCGGCTATGGTGGTAAATTGCCAGGCAAAATCACCAACATCGGGATACAAATCATAAAGTTGATAAAAAAATACATTCGGCATGGTTGTATACCACCAGTCATCACCACTTTGTGCTACCGGTTGATTTAGATAGATATTCTCTTCGGGTCGGCGGTTAAAGTATTCTTCACACATTAATACCCAGTTTTCGCCGTTATGATTGCTCTTGTCTATTCCAACTAGCGTTGCACCAATTACCGCCGGCAGGACATTGATCGTTTCGGAATTGTGCGGATCGCTGGTACCAACTACCGTATGCAGACCAAAACTGTTGTGTTCAGGATAATTTACCGGACTGGTATTACGCCACACCAGGGGCAAGTACTGGCCGGTGCGGGCATAGTCAAACACCAGAGAATCGTAACCAAGCGTTACGGCTTTCCAGTTGCGCATGAGATACGGGGAAGGTTGGTTCGGCATCATTTCAATTCGATCGACCATAACTTGTCCGGCCAATAGTGATGTTGAACCAATAAAAAGCATCCACAAATAAAGTTTTACTCTGATGTGCATTATTTTTTACACCCATGTAAATGAAAAATTAATTTTTCTGTTAACCGGCAGCTAGATTTAAAATTGTAAAAGCTGCAATTCTCCAGAACAAAACTCTATATATGTACAATCTTTAGACGCAAAATATTTCCGCCTGGTCAAATCAGATCCTTTTATTATAATGTTTTACAACAAGTCCACTTGAACAAAAGTAAGCCAACAGGGTATTGGTAAAAAATATGAGAAATATAAGCATGTGCAATTCATTTTTGGAACTTTATTCATAAAAATTATCAAGTTCAGAATAATTTTTTGTCAAGATAAAAAAAGTAAATTATTTTAAAAAAAGCAATTTTTTTTATTGCATTTTAAAATATTGTATTGTATATTAATATGTAAAAATTAGTACACTGTTTCAAGCTTTTCAGTTCAGGTGGTTTTGTTAAAATAACAACTCATAAAATGAAATTCGCTGCGAATAGAAAACTAGTCAAAGCGATTTTTTTTTGCCTGGAATGCCCGACGACAGACAGTACAAGGAACAAACAAAAGTAAAGGATTTAAAAAATGGAAACAGGAAGCGTAAAATGGTTTAACAGCGCAAAAGGTTTTGGCTTTATTACCCGTGAATCTGGCGATGACGTATTTGTTCATTTCAAAGCTATTGAAGGTGAAGGCTATAAATCGCTGAATGAAGGCGACCAGGTACGTTTTAATGTCGAAAGTGGCGCAAAGGGCTTACAGGCTGTCAACGTCTCGAAAATCTAAGTTTCACCTCGATTTATTACCCCGGTTAATTATATTGACCGGGGTTTTTTTTGCCCCTCTGTATTTATTGATTTTTTCTATCTTTTATCCAATTCTGTAAAAATAATTCCGGCACTGCGTAAAGCAATCGGTATAGAGTAGTGGAACTGGCAAAATCAATTCTCTTTTTTATTTACTTACAAATATTGTCTTTTTAATTTGCGCCCAGGACTGTATCAAAAGCCTAAAAAAACCATTCATGTCATTCCGAGGAGCGAAGCGACGAGGAATCTTTTATCGCTAACATATTGAAAAACAAGATTTTTCGCTTCGCTTGAAATGACAAAATAGTTTTATGCTTTATTAACCCTTCTCAAATTGGGGCTTTTGATACAGCCTCAGTTTATAAAATACCCGCAACTGGTAAATTACCCCATAAAAGCTGATATTATAAGCACCTGCGGACTGTTTTTGATCCACCAGTGTATGGCTATTTTTCTACCGTCCCATTATAAATTAACATCCATATCCGCGCGCCTCGCAAAATTGAATATACGATCGTGGCTAGATGTGAAACGTCAAAAGTGAGAAGTGAAACATAAAACAGAACTTTTGCTGCTATTGAATGAAAATCTCACAAAGAAGAAATGATTCTTGCCTTTCCCGGGAAAAATTAGATATACATTAATAACTAAAAACTGACAATTTGACTGAAATTAACAACTGGCAGCTACTTGTAAAAACAGCAGGGGCAATAATAAATTACCCCTGCTGTCGAATCAATACACTGCCAACTTGTTATAGCAGCTTTTCACTAATAGACTTGGCTTGCATGAACAAGCCCAGGTAATCGCGACCGCCGGCTTTCGAGTCCGTGCCGCTCATGTTAAAGCCGCCAAAGGGATGGGCGCCAACCATCGCGCCGGTGCATTTGCGGTTAATGTACAGGTTGCCGACATGAAATTCCTGCTTGGCCGTTTCAATCTTGAAACGATTTCTGGTATAGACTGCGCCGGTCAAGCCATATTCTGTACTGTTGGCTATCTGTATTGCTTCTGAAAAATTTTTCACCTTGAGTACCGCCAGCACAGGACCAAAGATTTCTTCCTGATCCAGTCTGGAACCGGGATTCACCCCGGCAAAGACCGTCGGTGCAATGAAATAACCCTTATCGGATAATTTATTGCCGCCAGCCACCAGTTTATGGTTCTTTTTGCCATAGTCAATATAGGAAAGTATTTTCTCTTCCGAAGCCTTGTTAATCACCGGCCCCATATAAAACGCCGGGTCTTCCACATCGCCAACGCTGAGTTTATTGGCGCGTTCAACTACCATTTCCAAAACCTGGTCATGTATATCTTCAACCAGAATGGCACGCGAGCAAGCCGAGCATTTTTGTCCCTGAAAACCGAATGCTGATGCGACGATATTTGCAGCGGCATCTTCAAGGTTGGCTTCGCTGTCTACCACAATAGTATCCTTGCCACCCATTTCTGTAATCACCCGCTTGATCCAGATTTGGCCGGGTGAAAGGCGGCTGGCCAGCTCGTTGATGCGCAAGCCCACTTCTTTGGAGCCGGTAAAGCTGATAAAACGCGTTTTCGGATGCTGTACAATATAGTCGCCTATTTCTGCGCCGCTGCCGGGGATAAAGTTGAGTACACCGTCCGGCAGGCCCGCTTCGCGCATGATCTCGACAAGGCGGTAACCAATAGCGGGAGAATCGCTGGCCGGTTTGAGCAGCACGGTATTGCCGGCGACGATCGCGGCAGTGGTCATTCCGGTAAGAATAGCCATGGGGAAATTCCACGGCGGAATGGCCGCACCCACGCCCAGCGGAATATAGACTTGTTCCGGGTATTCATTCGGGAACGATGTGGCGCCCTTGATTTCACTCCAGCGAATCATTTCCCGACCGTAAAAATCCAGAAAATCGACCGCTTCCGAAGTGTCGGCCTCAGCTTCTGCCCAGCTTTTGCCGGTTTCATAGATCATCCAGGCGTTGATTTCATATTTCCTTTTGCGCATGATCTGCGCGGCTTTGAGCAGCACAATCGCCCGTTCTTTTGGCGCAACTTTTTTCCATTTTTCAAAAGCCCGTAATGCTGCATCCATTGCTATATCCACTTCCTTTTTTCCGGCTTTGTAAAATGTACCGACCACTTCTTCCTTGCGCGAAGGATTATAACTTTTATACACGGCGTTGGTGGTAACATCCTTGCCGTCAATATAGAGGGGCCAGGTTTTGTCAAACTGATCTTTTACTTTTTGCAGCGCTTCTTTTTGTGCCTGTGCATGTTCGGGTTTGGAAAAATCCATATAACTTTCATTGCGAAATTCGGCCAGCATAAGCAAACCTCCTTTTTTCAGTTTTTTGGAGAATCTCAGTTCTGCAACTTTTTTATTTCCCGGTTACAGGTAACAACACATAATACTAACAAACCTGTTACTATATTTTCATCCATTTTTTGTATTTGTTCATGATGCTGTTCGAGGGGATTGGCGATAGAGAAAAGTAATAATAACGCCGTAGCGATACCCAGGGGGAGTGCAACCAGCAGTTGTTGTAATTGTGAAGATTTGATAAATTTTTGATCCAGACCAAATAACGCACAGTCTCGACTGGTTTGTTCCAGCAGCAGAGCCATCAGCAGCCCGGCTAATGCAGAATACTTGTTTTCCTGCAACAACTTTAACGCTTCCAGACCAAAACGGGCATCGGTTTCCAGATCGGTCATTTCCTGCAACATGTTTTCCAGTTCGGTTTTGCCGTTCTCAAAAACCGCAGTAAACTCGGTTGTACCCAATAAATTCAGTAGTTGTGACATATTTTGTTTTTTCTGTGCCGGATTTTGCAAGAATTCAAATACAGGTATGCTGATTGACATCCAGCGGTTGTTATAATTATCTGTTGGATTTTCAACCTGCTCAACCGCATCGAGATACAGTTGTTCAAAATCCATAAATTCAAACCCCGGTAAAACATGCAGTACCAACGCATCTGCCAATGTATTTTCATTCCATTCATATTGTCTGCTTACCGCCTGTTTAAGCAACAACCTGGCTTTGACAATTACACCGCATTTATAGGCAGCCAGGGCGGCAAGAAACAATACTTCGCCGGAACGTTTAAAGTATGCTTCGTAATCATGCAGGGCGGCTTTGTATTTACCCAGCGCCAACAGCGCTTCCGGGCGAGCCTCGGCATATTCCGGCCTCGAAGCGATGGACAGCGGCGTGTAAATTTTATACGCTTGTTCGGTATTTCCCAATGCCAGATAAGAACGGGCTGTTAGCGTCTGAATGGTTATATTATCGGGATTTTCTGTTGATAATTGCTCAAGTAACAGACAGGCCTGTTTTGTTTTCCCCTGAATCATTAATTTTTCTGCTGCTTGCAGGTTTTCTTGAATCGTTAATGACATAAAAATCCGGTCTTATCCCAGTTTTATAAAAATTTCGCTTGTTTCGGGAAAACGTCCGGTTGCTTGCTTGGAAAAAATCAGTGCATCATCCTTGCGCACTTGAAACACTCCGCCTCCCGACTTGATAAGGGTAACTTTAATATGATATTTGTTTTCAATTTCCGCAGCCAGCCTGGCTGCCTGGGGGTAATAGTTTCACATAGTACAATATTCAATCGAAACCTTCATCAGTCATCCTTTTTTTGGTGTAACTCTTTATTTATCGGGCAAAAGAACACAGTAGTTGCTGTATTATGGAGCAGCGATTAATTGCATGCTTTTGCTGCTGATTTACCAACGTGTCAATATATTAAATAGTTTTCGGATTGTCAACACTTGTTCGCAACTCCCGCATAAATAATATTTCTGAAATTATTACAACGCCGGTAGTTTTCTTTCAGCTTGATAATTTGCTGCAAGTTGTGTATTTTATTACTTGTTTAAAGGAGAGCACGTGTCACAAAAAGAATGTCCATCCTGTGCGATGATGGTTGATAAAAAGAGCCCGGCTTGCCCGATCTGCGGGTACGAGTTCCCGCATCAGAAATCCCCTGTAAAATGGGTAGCTCTGTTGATGATCATTCTGTTCGCCTGGCCGATCATTCAGGCGTTGATCAGTCTGGTGCGCCGCTTTATGTGATAGTTATGCAAGCCTTAATTTATGAATAATAAGTGGTAAAAAAGTGTATAATGTATATCAACGCACTGATTTACGCATACAGATAAACATTTAGAAAATTATTTTTGGAAAACCACACGTGAAAGTATTGCTTTTTGATATTGACGGCACCTTGATGTTGAGCGGCGGAGCCGGTTTGCGGGCTATGAATGAGGCCTTTTTTCAGGTTTTTGGAGTTAAAGATGCCTTGTTGCATATCAACCTGGCCGGCCGTACAGATACTTCAATATTAATTGACGCTTTGAATGAAACCGGTGTGACTTGGAATCAGGAGCGTTTCGATTATTATAAAACTGTTTACTTCAAGTTGCTTGAAAAAGAGATTCAAGCGCCCGGTAACGGTAAAGCATTGATGCCCGGTATCAGCGACCTGTTACCGCTGTTGGCTAAACGTCAAGATGTGTACCTGGGTTTGCTAACCGGTAACTGGGAAACCAGCGGCCGTATTAAAATTGGTCATTTTGATTTGAACAATTATTTCCGTTTCGGCGCCTTTGCCGATGATTCCGGCGTACGCGAAGAGTTGCTGCCTTTTGCCGTCCGGCGCTTTACAGATATTTATCATATTCATCCTGCACCCGACCAGGTATATGTTATTGGTGATACCCCTTCGGATATTAAATGCGCCAAGCCGCATGGCGCGGTTTCAATTGCTGTTGCCACAAGTAGTTACTCAATGGAGCAGCTGCAGCAGCATGATCCCGATTATTTATTTACCAATCTGCAGGATACTGAACGTATTCTGCGGGTTTTAGGTTGAAATCGCGACGGTGCGCCGGATGACTCTGGACGATTTTAATTATGACCTTCCTCGTGAACTTGTCGCGCAAACTGCGGTTACACCAAGAAGTTACTCACGGTTAATGGTTGTGCAGGGCGAGACTGTTTTACATAAACGTTTTTACAACATTGTCGATCATTTTCAAAAAGACGATGTGCTGGTGATGAATCACACACGAGTTATGAAAAATAAACTCATTGGCAACAAGGTATCCGGGGCGGTCGCGGAAATGATCATTATGCAACCGGTGAATGATCATACAGTTACCGCTCGTATTCAGTGCTCCAAAGTACGTATTGGCAACGAGTTTGTTTTTGGAAAAATTCATGCCCGTGTGGTTGACCAGCAGAATGATATATTTTATGTGCAACTCGATCAGCCGCTTGCTGAGGTAATTGATCAAAACCTTTATCCCAATCCTCCGTACATAAAAAGAACCGTCGGGGATGAGTATCAAACTGTCTATGCTTCAGCTCCCGGTTCGCTGGCAGCGCCGACTTCCGGTTTGCATTTTACAATGAATCTTTTACAGGCTCTAAAACGTAAAGGAGTTAAAACCGCGTTTGTAACGCTGCATATCGGGTTTGGCACTTTTTTACCGGTACGCGACCCCGGTATTGTACAGCATAAAATGGAACCGGAATATTATATTATTGATGAAGAAAATGCCGCTATTATTAACAATGCGCCCCGGCTGTTTGTCACCGGCACAACTGCATTAAAGGCAATTGAATCATCAGCCCAGGTAAGCGGCAGGGTAGAGGCTAAACAAGAATTTTCCGAACTGTTTATTTATCCCGGTTATGAATTTAAAACCCCGGTGCATGGATTAATAACCAATTTCCACCTGCCAAAATCAACGCTCTTGTTGCTGGTTAGCGCTTTTTACGGATGGGAACGCATTCGTGCAGCGTATGAGCAGGCGGTACAAAAAAGGTATCGTTTTTTCAGTCTTGGCGATGCCATGTTGTTATTAAAATGATAAATCCGTAATAATTATAATGATGAATGGAGACCCCCTATGAAATGTCACAAGCTGGATTATGAAGTAATAGGCGATGATTTGCAAGTTGTCGAAGTCGAACTTGACCCTTCTGAAACAGTCATAGCCGAAGCCGGCGCCATGAACTGGATGGAAGACGGGATCGGTTTTGAAGCGAAAATGGGCGATGGTTCACAGCCGGATCAGGGCTTTATGGGCAAACTGCTTAATGTGGCCAAGAGAACTATTACCGGCGAATCACTTTTTATGACGCATTTTACCAATACAAGCAGTATTAAACGGCATGTTGCTTTTGCAGCGCCATACCCCGGAAAAATAATCCCGGTTGATATGTCTCTTGTTGGCGGCGAGTTAATTTGCCAAAAAGATGCGTTTTTGTGTGCCGCTTTTGGAACCCAGGTCAGTATTGCTTTTGCCAAACGACTCGGCACCGGTTTCTTTGGCGGCGAAGGTTTTATTTTACAACGTTTGCTTGGCGACGGAATGGTGTTTGTTCACGCCGGCGGTACAATTGTAAAAAAAACGCTTAAAAATGAGGTAATGAAAATTGATACCGGTTGTATAGCAGCATTTACACCGGGACTGGATTATGATATTCAGCGCGCCGGTAATTTAAAATCCATGTTTTTCGGCGGTGAAGGTTTGTTCCTGGCCACCCTCAGAGGAACCGGCACAATCTGGCTGCAAAGCTTGCCCTTCTCTCGCCTGGCTGACCGGATTATTCAGCACGCTCCTGCTTCAGGTGGCAGCAGTAAAGGTGAAGGCTCTATTTTAGGTGGTATTGGCAGGATTATTGATGGCTAATTACTCTAAAGTTAACCCTCAAATACAAGCAGAATGATTTTGCAGGAGGATAAAATGAAGTACGAAAAGTATGTCTGTACCAATTGTGGTTATGTATACGACGAAGCTGCCGGAGACCCTGATAGCAATATTCCGCCCGGAACACGTTTTAAAGATCTACCCGCTGACTGGGTTTGTCCGGTTTGCCAGGTCACCAAAGACCAGTTTAAAAAGATATAATAAAAAAAGGTTATTTCCACTTCTGGAAATAACCTTTTTGTTATAATTACCCTGCTAAAACGCCCTCAGGCCAGGGCTATATATTTTAAATAAAAGTAAACAATTGGTGTGGAAACCAACAAGCTGTCAAACCGATCCATAACACCTCCATGTCCGGGGATGAGGCTGGAGGAATCTTTAACGCCGACATCTCTTTTAAACATAGACTCGAACAGATCACCATACTGACCAAAGCTGCCGACAATAGCGCCGACAATCAAAGAATCGATCAGGCGCAATTCATGGACAAACCAGTAATGGCAGATCACGGCTGCAACAAGCGAAAACACAAATCCCGCCACAGCTCCTTCGATTGATTTATTTGGACTGATGCGTTTGATGAGTTTATGTTTGCCAAAATAAGAGCCGAGTACATACGCTGCCGTATCGCCCAACCAGGTTGTTAGAAAAACCAGTAAAAACCAGCCGCCGGCATAATTATAATCCATTCCCAAAGACCAGGATAGATCGCGTAATAATAAAAAACTGCCGGTAAGAAAACTAAAATAAAATACCCCGAATACTGTAATAGAGACATTGAGCAGGGGGGAACCGGTATGGGAATATAATGCCTGAAAAAACGATAGAATAATTAAAAGTAAAACAGAAGCAATAATGATTTCCGGCTGTCGGAAATAAATAGCCAAAACAATTGCCAGGCTGGCTGCTCCGCCAATCATATACTGAGCCCTGACTTGTTTTTTCTCCGCCAGTTTGTAAAATTCATACAACGACAGCATAACAATAATAATGACCAGGGCCAGTAAATACCAGCTTCCTTTATAAACCGCTATTAATAACAGTGGACCTAAAATTACCGCAATCAGCAAGCGAACAAGAAACGATTTAATATTCAATGACAGCCTCCGCATTCACAGGTTATTTTTTATCAGCAGTTTGAATTATTTGTATTTCTACTTTAGTCAATCCTTGTTGAATAAAATCCAGCCGGCGCGCTGCTTCATACGTAACATCAATGATCCGTCCCTTGACAAACGGGCCGCGGTCATTAATACGCACGTCAACAGTTTTTTGGTTTTCCAGATTTGTAACCCGCACAATAGTGCCGAAAGGCAGCGTTTTATGGGCTGCCGCTAATGCCCATTTGTTGAATAATTCACCGGTGGCGGTCTTTTTACCCTGCAATTCATCGGCCATATATGATGCTATTCCCTGTTCTCGTCTGGTTTCCACGCCAGCGGATTGCCTTGCAGGCTCGGTATTTGTGCGATTTATTTGTTGATAACCGGAATTTCGGTATCTCGGATCGGGATTGCAGTTTGACGCAATAATCAGCAGCACTATGATTAATAAATGGAATAACTGAAATAAAAAGGGAAATTTTTTTTTTGGCATAGTTACTTTATTCTTAAAGAGCCGACAAGTTCGGTAATTTTTGCAATTTTATTTTGTTCGCACCAGGTTTGCAACCCTTCCAGTATTTTTATGGTTACACAAGGGTCCCAAAAATTTGCGGTACCCACCTGGATTGCTGTTGCACCGGCAATGATAAATTCCAGCGCATCATTTGTATCACAAATCCCGCCGATGCCGATAATCGGGATGTGCAGTTTTTTGTACAATTCATAAACTTTGGCCAGCGCCAGTGGTTTTATGGCCGGGCCGGAGTATCCCGCTGTTATCATCGCAATTTTTGGGCGCCGGCTGGGAACATCAATCGCCATGCCGACAAAGGTATTAACTGCCGAGACAGCATCGGCGCCGCCCTGTTCTACTGCTAAACCTATTTCACTAATCGAAGTGACATTGGGCGTCAGTTTGGCGATGATCGGTCTTTTTGTAACAGCGCGCACGCTTTTGGTGACGCTTTCAGCTACACGGGCATTGGCGCTGAATGATAATCCGCCTTCTTTAACATTGGGGCAGGAATAATTCAGTTCATAGGCATCAATACCTTCAACTGCATCGAGAATGCGAATAATTTCAGCATAGTCTTCACCACTTTTACCGGCAACATTGACGATGATTTTGGTTTTTAGAGATCTTAGAAACGGCATTTTATCGGCAATGAATTTTTTAACGCCGTCATTGGGCAAGCCAATGGAATTCAGCATACCACCGGAGGTTTCTGCTATTCGGGGCGGGGGATTTCCCGGACGTGGTTCAAGAGTAACTGTTTTGGTGATGACTCCGCCAAGCCGGTTGAGATCAATAAAATCTGCAAATTCTTGCGCATAACCAAACGTACCGCTTGCTACAGTGACCGGGTTTGCTAAAATCAACTGACCAATTTTTACTGACAGATCACTCATCGAATCGAATCTCTTCCATATTAAAAACCGGTCCGTCTTTGCAGGCCAGGGCATATAAACGGCCATCGTGATCCGGCTTTTCCAGGGTTACCGGGCAGCCCATACAAGCGCCAAAACCGCAAGCCATTATCGTTTCTACTGAAACCTCGGCGCTAATGCCGCTTTGCCGGCTAATCTCTTTCATCCGGGCGAGCATTGGAGTCGGACCGCATACGTAAATTTGTGAACCGGTTTTATCCGGCAGCGTTTGCAGGTACCTGGTCAGCGAATCTGTAATAAAACCCTTGTCGCCCAGGGTTCCATCTTCAGTGGCAAGATGCAAGTGCACACCGGATTCCCTAAAAAAGTCCTGGCAACAAAAATCATTTTTGGATTTGGCGCCATAGAATACTGATACTTGTACTGAACGATCAATCAGGTGTTGTATGAACAGGGGAAAGGGGGCGATGCCTATGCCTCCGGCTACTATGATAGCTTGACGCAAACCTTGAGGATGGGTGAAAGAATTGCCAAGGGGCCCAATAATATCCAGTGTTTCACCCGCTTGCACCTTTGACAGTGTTGTAGTGCCGCGCCCCACGAGTTTGTAAAGTAAAGTGAAAACACCTTGCACAGGGTTAGTTGTATGTATTCCAAAAGGCCGGCGCCATAATACACCATTATTTTGCTGTACAAATACATTGACAAATTGCCCACCGCATCCATTGCCGGCAATTTGTTTGTCCTGTAAAGTAATACACCAGGTATCATGAGTTACCTGAATATTGGAGAGCACCGGAACAAGAACGGCCTTTTTATGATTTTTCACTCACCTGATCCTTTAGTAGAATCCTGCTTTACCGGAACATTGTTCAAATCCTGATCCGGGGCTGTTATGGCGGGAGGTGATCCAACTTTCCGGTCTTTATCCGGTTCTGCTGCCGGGCGAGTTGGTACCGGATCGGGGTTACCACGTTGACTGGACAGGGTGTCTTGGCTCGCTGAAGCCCTGCGGTTATTTCCCGCTTTGGTTGTATCTGTTCCGGCAGGGGCTGCCGATGGACGTTGACGGCCGGCAGCGGGTTTTTGCAGATTATCCGGTGCAGGGGCATTTACTGTTGAATCAGATACCACAGTCTGGGTGGAATCAGTTTTTATTGTGTTTTGTAAAGAGTCTGTAGCAATAGTTGACAGCGAATCATTTTTTGTTTTTTCATAATTTGCCAGTGAATCAGCAATAGCTTTTTGCCGCGCTTCAATGTCCTTTTTTGCTTTTTCATAAAGAGCGAGGTGATTCTTGACCGATTTACCATACTCGGAATTCGGATATTTTTCTACAACTTGTTCATAATATTGCAGGGCCATTTCCGGATTAAAAAGTTTTTTTTCTGCTAACCAGGCTTGCGCATAAATTGCTTTTGGTGAATATTCTGAATTCGGGTACTGTTCGATAACTGAATTGTAAATTTCTAGCGCCTTTTCAACGTTTTGATTGACCAGGTATTCATTTTCTGCCCTTTTAAAGTATATTGCTGCTGAATCTATTTTTTCTTCAGCAAGTTCAATTCCCAGCATTTTTCTGGCGCCATCAGCCTGGGGGGTATCGGGATTAAAATTAACAAGTTGATATAGTACCGAATCGGCAGTGATTGAATCGTTCAATACCTCTTTGTAGAGATAGCCCAGCGAATATAAAGCCCTTGTTGTTAAAGCGGTATCAACCTGGTCATTAACGATCTGGTTGTAAACAGCAATCGCCGAATCCGGTTTGTTGAAATTAAAATACAAAACTTCTGCCAAGGCAAGTTTTTTTTCTGTTAGTGTAAATATTTTTTGGCGTTCTTCTTTTTCTTTAGCCAGGGCTATTGCTACACTGTCCAATTCAACCGGCTTGGTCGTTACAGTTGTCAAAGCCGATGAATCTGTTGCGGCGCTTTCCTGAAGGCGTTCATTCATTTTGGCTACCCGTTGCAGGTCGGCTTCGCTCAGATCTGTTAATGATTTTGGCGGCGGGCGGTCACGTCCTGAATAATTGACCCACATCCCGTCCATACTCAGATCAATCGGGCCATCGTCTTTAACCTGCTGTCCTTTGTTGCCATCACCGCCATTGTTTTCATCTTTCAGGGTATCCGAATCCACCCAGCGGCCTTCAAGTTTGGCAATGTCTTCCTGCAATTCCAGTAATAGCCGTATGTTATCGGAACGTTGTTTCGCTTCCGGTGCAATGGATGAATTTGTGAATTCCGCTCTGACCAGATCGTAATTTTCTTTGGCTTTTTTATAATCATTATTTATAAATTCTTCAATTTCCCCCAGGGCAAAATAACTTTTCGCCGAGGCATCTGTGCGTTTATGCTCTTCAATCAGGTTGTTGTACCATTTGAGAGCTTCGGATTGGTTTCCTTGTTTATATAAATTTTCTGCCAGGGCCAGCTTTATACCGGGTATGCGTGATGCTTCATATTCAATGGATAAAAGATTGGAAAAAGTTTTGATTGCTTCATCATACATACCTGTTAAACTTTGCGCTTCTCCAAGTTTATATAAAGCTTGTGATTTAAAGTCTTCATTTGGACTTTCTTTGGCCGCCTTGTTAAAAATTTTGGGGGCTTCACTATATCTTTCCAATTGCAGGTAACATTCGCCCAGCCGGTACAATGACATGGCGCGGATAAGTTTATTGTCTGCTTCCTCGGCAGCGCTGGCATAATTTTCTGCTGCCAGTTCATAATTCTGTTGTTCAAAATATAACCCGCCCAGTTCAAACCTGGCTTCATCAATGATGTTTGAGGCTATTTTTGTCTCCTGCGAAAGTGATCGAAACCGTTTTTCGGCTTCTTCAAATTCTTCCAGTCCCAGATAGGTTTTTGCCATTAACAAACGTGCTTCCGGTACATCCTTGCTATCCGGGTATAGCCTGATTATTTCTTCAAACTTGCGTTGTGCTTTTTTAAATTCCCGGCGATAATAAAAGCATTTACCCAGGAGTAATAACGCATCATCCACATATTTACTATTTGGATAAAATTCTAAAACCCGTGATGCGCGTTCTATGGCTTTTTGATAGTTTTGCATTTCAAGAGAGGAAGCAATTGTTCCGGAAGTTGCTTCACCACTTTTTTTACGTGCTGCTTTTTCTTCCGCTGATAATTCCACCAGCATGGTTTTTTCACGTTTTTTGCGATCCTTTTCCCCGTCACTGTAGAATTTTTTGGCGTTATAGAATGTATTATAATATGCACACCCGGTCAACATTGAGAAAAGCAGCACAACGATTAGTAAAAAGAGAATTTTAATTTTCATACGGGTTCTAGTTACTTTTCTTTAATAAATGATTTTACAGAATTCCATAAAACCGGCAACACTTGCCCGGATTTTCCGGGAATGAATTCATCAACAAAGTTGGATAGCGATGTCTGTTCGATGTTGATCTCAATAACATAAGCGCCATGCTGCCTGGCTTCACGGGGCAACAAAGCTGCCGGATAAACCAACGCTGAAGTGCCTATTGAAAAATATACATCTGACTGTCGCGCTATGGTGAAAGATTGTTCCAGCGACTCTTTAGGTAATGATTCACCAAACCATACCACATTCGGACGAATTAATCCGCCACATTCACATTGCGGCAATTCTGCTCCAGCCTGATAATGAACATCCGCAGTTATTTTATGGCAGTGTTGACAGCGGTTTTCCAGTATGTTACCATGCAATTCCAGTACATTCTTGCTGCCGGCGCGAATATGCAGGCCATCGACATTTTGTGTGCTGATGGTAAAAGCGGGATAGCTTTTTTCCATTTCAGCCAATACCAAATGACCGGCATTGGGTTGCACTTTACTCAGCATTTTGCGCCGATATTCATACCATTGCCACACCAAATGCGGATTTTTATAGAATCCCTCCGGGCTGGCTAATTCTTCCGGTTTTACCTGCTGCCACAGTCCATCATCACCACGAAATGTTGGTATTCCGCTTTCCGCAGAAATGCCGGCTCCTGTTAAAACACCAATCCGTTTTGCGGCTGCTATTTTTCTTATGGCAGTATCACTGATTTTTGCAGACATTTCATTCCGGCAGCTACATTTTCCGGCAGGGATTTATTATTTTAATCGCTGTACTGTTTAACAAGTTCCAGCTTTTTTTAAAATAATAAGACCGGAAACAAGAATCAACAATAAATATTACATTTTTTAAAATATTGTTATCGGAAGCAGTTAATTCTTTTTAGCAATTATTAAAATTTTGCTTATTGCAACCTTTCCAATGCTTTTAAGCGTTCCGTAGCTCTTTTACTGTATTCAATGGAACCTTTGTGATAGGGATTGATTTCCAGAGCTTTTTGCCAGTATTGAATTGCCAAGCGATAATTTTCTCTGGAATATAATTCAAGACCCTTGTTAAAGTATTCGTCCACTTTTTCCGATAGTTTTTTTTGACATTGGTCCAGGTAATTTAAAGCCTGGTTGTTTTGCGGATCCTTTTCTAAAACCTGGTTAAAATGCTCCATTGCCTGAATATAGTTTTCCTGGACAAATTCACTTTTAGCATTTTCCAGCATTTGTTCCACATTGAGCATTTTTAGCAGCTTATTTTTTAGTTGTATGGCTTTAGCAAAACGCGGATTTATTTTTAAAGCGGAATCAATTGCGGCCAGTGAGGCTTTCCAGTTCTCCTGGTTATATAAATTTTGAGCATTTTCATAGTGCTTTGTTGATTTACCACTGCTTTTTTCCGTGATTAATGATAAATAACGTGTTGCCCTGGCATTACCCGGCTGCATTTGCAGAATATTGGTAAAAATATTTTGTGCAGCATTATAGTTCTGACTATTATAGAGTGATTCGCCTTTTATAAGCTGCTCATTTATATAATCCGTTAGCACGATTTCCATTTCGCCCAGTTTTTTTTGCGCCAGGTTGTGGGTCGGATCGATTTCCAGAATTTGCCGGTATCTTTCCCGCGCCAAATACCATGATTTTTTTTCTTCAAGACTATTGGCTTCATCCAGCAGCCGTTCGATCCGTTTCAAGTTATTAATTCTGTCTTCAGCTATCCGATTCAGGTATTCGCGGGATTCAAAATAGCTCGGCATTAGCTCTAATGAATTTTGAAACTCTTTTTCCGCTTCGTCCAGTTTTCTCTGGCTGTAATAACCAAGACCGGTAAAAAAATGATTTTCCGCCTGGGAAAATAACAGGTCGTTAATTCTTGCCAGGTATTGTTTTGAACCGGAGTGGTCAGGCCTTACCAGCAGGATGGATTCAAAAATGTTTTTTGCACTGATCAGATCGTTATTTTCAAAACTGTTAACTCCGAGGTTGTAACGGCGTTCAGTATGAATTGTAACCCTGGGGCTGATTCTGTTTAAAGCAATTTGCGCGGTTTTGTTGTCCGGGTCTGTTTTTAAAACCTGCATATATTGAGTGGCTGCGCTGATATAGTACTCTCTGGATTCCAGGATTTTACCGGCTTTTATTAGTAAGTTAATTTTTTTTCTGTTCTGTTCAATAACCGGTTCAAGGCTGGTTACCATTTCCGCGGCTTTGTTATGGTCGCGATTATATTCCAGCGACCGTTTGCTGAATTGTAAGGCTTTTTGCTGATCGCCCTCGGTGTACTTTTTCTGTGCGCGCGCATATTCTTCTTCTGCAAGAGTTATTCCGGCTGAGCCAAGCCGAATGGCTGTTGAAAAAAGAATTCGCTTCAAGTCATAATCATAAACAAAATGCAGGTTAATATTATTAAAGGTTATCTCTGTTCCCATTGCTGTTTTGTTAAATAGATAATCCTTGATACCGGCAAAGAATTGAAAATTCTTGTGAACTGGAATTACCAAACCAAGGTGAGAAGAATCGTTGCCTCTTTTTATGTGTTGAGCAAAGAGGATTTTAAAGCCATCCTTGGTAAATGTGTAAGAAGCGCCAAACCTGCTCACATGGTCGTAATAAGTATCTGTAAGGGGAATATTTTGAATGCTTATTCCCAGGGTCAGGCGATCACGAATCAGGGGAGACCCCAACAAGCCCGGTAAACTTGAAGGGTTATGACGGTAATATGCGGTTGATTCAGGTTTGATCAAAAGACCAATGCCGCTTGTTACCCAGTTTTCAGATTCCAGTATTACATTGTTGAATGCAAAACCGGCATAAAGATACTCATTCAGTCTTTTCCCCAAACCAACGCTGTACAACTCAATCCCTGCTTTGCCCATATCTGTTTGTGCCATACTCATTGCCAGAGAACCTACTTTGGGTATGAAATGAGAATAGGCGGAATAATTTAAATGAAAGGGCTGGTGAATTGAAAATAGAGTTTGGTGTTTATTAATATTTCCAAGAGCCGCCGGATTCCAATAGAGTGCAGATGGGTCATATACATCTATCACGCCGGTTCTACCCAAACCAATCGATTTTGCACCTGGCGAGAAAGATACCAGTTCCTGCTGGGCATGGAGTATGGAATGTGCTGCAAACCACATAAGCAAAAGGCTGTAGAACCTGATTTTCATTTGTTTATACAGCCTTTCGTTTTACATAATAAATACTTGTTCATAATCAATGTCAACAATTGAAATCGGGTCTCTTTTCCCTTTAACGATTACCGGTTCCAGTTTGATTTTGGGATAATCATTATTAATTTTTGAAGCGATTAATTCAGAGGCCAGAATTTGGCCGGGTTTGGCAATTGAACACAAACGGGAGGCAACATTAACCACATCACCAATTACTGTATAATCCAACCGTGATTTAGCGCCCATTTTTCCCAATATTGCTTCGCCAATATTCACTCCGCAACCGACTGTCAGGGTTACTTTACCTTCCGCCGCTCTTTTTTTATTTAGTAATTTTATTGATTTCTGGATCTCTACCGCAGCCTGTACTGCATCATCGGCAAGTGATTTGCCGATAAATATCGACATAACCTGGTCGCCATTGAATTTGTCAACAAAACCATTATGTTGGTCGATTATATCTGCCTGTAAATCATGATATATGTTGATTAATTTTACAATTTCTTCTGCTCCCAGTCGTTCGGTCAATAAAGTAAAATTCCGTACATCGGTAAAAACAATTGCTACCTGCCTTTTTTCTCCTTCCGGGGGTAACTCGGCAATAGAGCCATTACGGATCATTTGGACAGTGAGTTTGGATATAAATTTTTGCATTTGCAGTTTTTCACGCAAATGGGTGATCATTGTATTAAATTCCCGTGAAAATTGCCCCAGTTCATCATTAGACAGAATTGGAATGTCTACGTCCAGTTCGCCTTTGCTCAACTTGCGAACCGCCAGGGAAAGTTGGTCAATTTGCCGAGTCATCCTTTGGGCAACAAAAGAAATTGCACCTACGGAAATAACGATTACAAAAACAGATAGAATAATCAACATTTGCGTGGCTTGTTTAATGGGCTGCATAATTATTTCTTTTGAAAATCCCAACACTGTAACGCCAAGATAAATTTGATTGTTGGCAGCGCCTTTTGCAGTGATTGGCAGGATGTATTCTATTATATCATCTATTTCGCGGGTTTGTTTTTCCGTCAGGTTTTCATACAGATCTTTATTTGGTTCGGCAGTATCAGGGGTTTGCAGTTTTTTTTCAGTGTCCATAAAGGCAAGGAACATACCATTCCGGTCAATGATTCCGGCATATTCAAGGCCTTCAATTTTTTCATTGGAAATATTGAATATTGCTTCACGAATATGCCCCAGGTGTTCCGAATTAACATCCTGATCTGTTTCATGGTCATAATATAACAACAGGTCATCTTTGATAATTTGTGAAAGATGTTGCAAGGATAGATCACAGGTCTGTTCCAGTCGTTTATTTAGAATTTGTTTGCCCTGGTAAAGGATGATAAAACTCAGAATCGTATAGAGTCCAATAAATAACAAACCAATAATAATAATCAGTTTAAAGCGTATTCGCAATGAAGCAAATTTCCATTTCAACTGAAAATATTTTTTACTCAGGTTAGACCACATTTTGGATAACTTCCCGGGCAATACAGAATATTAAGATTATTTAATAGCAACTTTTTTATGACGAGTGCGTAAAGAATCTATTCCACCACCTGGATTTCTTCCAAAGTCACGTTATCCTGGGAGGGGGTAAAGAAATCAGGAGCTTTACGAAATAATAAAAATGCGATAACAACAACAATCACCAGTATCACTGTAATTCGTAATGAAGATACTTTTTGGGGCGGATTGCTTTTTCGTATGCGACGAAATTGTATTTTTTTTTGGTCTTCATCGTCCGGTTTATAATAGCGAAACTGGTAATTAAATTGTCGCGGTTCAGCTGGTTTCATACTCTTTTTCCAATATTTGCTGCTAACATGCTATTATTTTATATATACAACAAATTGATAAAATTTGCTGGACAAATGTTGAAATTTTTTATTAACATAACCAAAATGTGATAAAGAATCAAGAAATTTATTATATAAACTAATACTTGCTAAAAGGAATGGATGCAGATTATTGCCATTAATTCTCAGGTTGATTTTGGCCGGTATTTTTCCTAACTTTGTATCAATTTTTTTGATATTATAATTTAGAATTTGTAGATCATTAACGGAGAGGATTGCCTGTTGGAATCTGTGGAATCAAAATTTTGCAAGCTGGTAGAGATAATGGCAACTTTGCGTAGCCCGCAAGGTTGTCCCTGGGACAGGGAACAGACCCATTCATCCTTACGTCAGCATTTGCTTGAAGAGGCTTATGAGGTTATAGAAACTATTGATGATGAGCATTATGAAAAATTACCGGAGGAATTGGGTGATTTATTATTACAGGTCATTTTTCATGCACAAGTAGCTGCAGAAGATAACCGCTTTGACATTGGAACGGTGCTCGATCAAATTAATGAAAAGCTGATTCGCCGTCATCCACATGTTTTTGGTAATCTGGTTGTAGAAACAGCAGCTGAGCAGATCATCCTCTGGGAACAGACTAAAATCAATAAAGAGGGTAAAAAATCAGCAATAGACGGCGTTCCCCGGCAACTACCGGCTTTGGTGAGAGCTTACCGGACACAAAATAAAGCTGCAACTGCCGGGTTTGACTGGAACAGTATTGAACCGGTATGGGATAAAGTTAATGAAGAGATGGACGAACTGAAAAATGCCTGTAAACAGGGAAAACAGGATGAAATAGAAGACGAATTGGGAGATTTATTATTTACGATTGTAAATCTTGCCCGCTTTTTAAAGGTCAATCCTGAAGACGCGCTGCGAAAAACAATCAACAAGTTTGACCGGCGTTTTAGAAAAGTTGAGCAAGATTTTAAAAACAGGGGAGTGGTGATGACGCAAGCGTCTCTGGCAGAAATGGATCAAGTGTGGGATCGTGTAAAGGCTGAAGAAAGGTAAATGCGTTTAGCGGTTGGGATCATTCATTTCTTGAAATAACGGGTGCAATTGATCCCAGGATTCGTATAATCCCTGTGATATAACTTTGGTATGTCCGGTTACCGGCATAAAATTGGTATCGCCATTCCAACGCGGCACTATGTGAAAGTGCAGGTGGTCATCAATGCCTGCACCGGCAACCTTACCCAAATTCATACCGATATTAAAACCATCGGGCGACATTACTTTTTGCAGAATTGTACAGCTACTTCCCAAAAGTTTCATCATTTCGGTTTGTTCTTCAGTTGTCAGCAATGATAATTGAGAAAGATGACGATAGGGGATTATCATGATATGCCCGTTATTATACGGATAAAAATTCATAATGATAAAACATAACGAACCGCGGTATAAAATCAGATTTTGTCTGTCATTGTTTTCTTTGGGTTTATCGCAAAAAATGCAGCCCTTGGGTTTTGGCTGTAATATATAGTCGATCCGCCAGGGCGCCCATATTTTTTCCACGTGTTGTCTCCTGCTCCCTTATTATTAGTAATTTGTCATCTGTTCATTTAATGGAATAACTGTTTTATAAAAAAGGCACGGTTTTACCGTGCCTTTTACTTGTACAATAAGTTGATTTATTTATTGTTTTCTTCCAGCGATTCCTCAATAACCTTGGATTCCAGTTCTTTGGGTAGTGGATCATAATGCGATAACCGACGGGAATGGGTTGCTCGTCCCTGGGTTAGTGATCGCAATGTTGTTGCATAATTATGCAATTCAGCCAAAGGAACCTGGGCCTTGACAACCTGGAACCGGCCTAGCATTTCCATTCCTGATATTTTACCACGCCGGCTGGAGAGATCGCCCATAACATCGCCCATATATTCTTCCGGGCAACGAATTTCTACGTTATAAATGGGTTCGAGTAGAATGGGTTTTGCGCTTTTCATGGCCATTTTAAAGACTTCACGACCTGCAATCTGGAAAGCAATATCTTTTGAATCGACCGGGTGCTCTTTACCGTCATACACCACGGCTTTTACATCGACAATTTTATAGCCCGCTACAGCGCCTTCTACCAAAACCTGCTGTACTCCTTTTTCAATTGAAGGGATGAATGATGAAGAGATTGCTCCACCAACAACTGCGCTGGCAAATTCAAAGCCCTGACCACGCGGCTGGGGTTCTATTCTCATCCATACTTCAGCAAACTGACCGGCGCCACCAGATTGTTTTTTATGGCGGTATTTCTCATCAGCTTTTGCGGTAATTGTTTCGCGATAGGGAATTTTTGGTTTCTTTTGTTCAACATCTACTGAATAGCGTTCTTTTAATCTTTTAAGAATAATCGTCAGGTGCATTTCACCCTGACCGGCAACAACTGTTTGTTTCAGTTCCGGATCGATACGTACAGTAAAGCTGGGGTCAATCTCATGCAAGGTATGTAAGCCGCTGGATATTTTATCTTCATCCCCTTTGCTTTTCGGGGTAACGGCAATTTCTACAACCGGTTCGGGGAATTCAATTTCAGCAAATTTTACAGGATTTCTTTTATCTGTCAAGGTGTTGCTGGTATGTGTATTTCTCAATTTCACCAGGGCGCCAATATCACCGGTTTTTAAAACACCAATCTCCTTGCGATTTTTGCCGTTTAATGAATAGATCTGACCAATTTTTTCTGTAGAGTTGTTTGCTGTATTGAAAACTTCATCACCTGACTTGACGCTGCCGGAATAAACCTTGATGAGTGATAGTTCGCCAACATGCATTTCAGAGATTGTTTTGAAAACTAGCGCAGTAAAAGGCTCTTCTTCATCAACATTGACATTCGTTTCTTTGTTTTCTTTATCAAAAGCCGCAATCGGTGAACGATCTACCGGTGAGGGGCCAAAATCGGCAATAAAATCAAGCAACAAATGAGAACCAATGTTCTGATTGGCGGCGCCGCAAAAGACCGGGAAAATGTTTCTGTTCAACAAGCCCTTTTTGATACCAAGAACAATTTCATCCTCGGACAACTCACCATCTGAAAAATATTTTTCCAAAAGCGCGTCGTCGCATTCAGCAACTTTTTCAATCAATTCATTGCGTAAAGTTTCGGCTTTTTGTTGCAAGTCAGCAGGAATATCTTCCTGGGTGTATTTACCGCTTTGGTCGGTGTTGAATGTAATTTTTTTCATACGTAGTAAATCGATGATACTTTTAAAACCTTCACCTTCGGTAACAGGGAACTGGAATGTGATAACATTATTGCCATAGGCTTCTTTGGCTGACTTGACTGATTTTTCAAAGCTGGTATGTTCTTTATTTAAAAAATTGACAAAAATAATTGCGGGAATTTTATCTTTTTCCAGAATATCCCAGGCAAAATCAGTTCCTACTTCAATTCCAGATACACCGTTTATTAAAACTACCGCCAAATCGCTAACCCGTAAACCGCTAATCACTTCACCAAAAAAATCTAAATAACCTGGAATATCAACAAGATTAATTTTTGATTTTTTCCACTCAAAATTCAACAATGAGGCGCTGATAGATATTTTACGTTCAATTTCATCAGACCGGAAATCAGAAGTCGTGGTGCCTTCATCTATTGTGCCAAGACGGGTGGTTTCTCCGGCAGAAAATACAAAAGCTTCTGCCAGAGTTGTTTTCCCGGCAGATTGATGTGATACAAGTGCAATGTTACGGATTTCTTTAGGACTAAATTCTTTCACTGTTGTCCTCCTGTTTCAATCTATTTGTTAAATAATATGGAATTGCATATCAAACTTTATTTTCCTTAAACTTTTTATCCTCATTGCCGGATCGGTAATGAATAGAGTTCTTGCGCAAAACTCTTTTTAATACTCGGCCGGTTGGGCTCTTGGGGATACTGGCACAAAATTCAATATATTTTGGAGTTTTATAAACAGGTAAAGTATGGCGGCAAAATTTTATCAATTCATCCGGCATTAAATTTTTTCCGTCTTTTAAAACGACATAGGCTTTTACTTCTGAACCCTGGACATCGTCCGGGACATCAATTACAGCAGCTTCCATAACATCCGCATGTTCCAACAACACTTTTTCTACTTCATGAGGAAATATTATAAAACCACCTTTAACAATAATATTTTCTTTTCGTTCCTGCACATATAAATAATGATTGTCGTCAATATACCCAACATCGCCGGTGAAAAGCCAGCCATTTTGCAGTCTTTTCCTGGTTTCTTCCGGTTTGTTATAATAGCCGTTCATAATATTTTGACTTTTAGTCCAAATTTCTCCACTTTGAAAGGGGCGTAACTGGTTTCCACGATCATCACGAATCTGGATTTCTACACCCATTAATGGCAGACCGACCGAATTTGCTTTTCTGTCGCTATCTAACCGAACCGATGTTACCAGCGGCCCTGCTTCGGTTAATCCATACGCTTGTAGAATAACGGCATGGTACTTTTCCTCAAATACATCAATCACTTCCTGAGGTAATTTACCACCATAATTCATACAATATTTTAATGAGGGTAACTGCGCTTCCTGGGTGTCTTCAATCAAATTTGTAAATATACCGGGTACTGCGGCCATAAAAGTGATTTTATGACTATTAACTGTCTGTATGATTTCATCCGGGGAGTATCTTGGCATTAAAGCAACTGAACAACCACGCGAAAAAGAGCTGTTCATTACCAGCGTTTGACCGAGTGGATGAAAAAGAGGTAAAACAGCCAGCATCTTATCTTCAGGTGTAAAGCGGAACATTTCACTGCAGGTGATTGCATTGGAATAAAGCGAACTGTGTGTTAATTCAGCGCCAAGCGGAACATCGGCAATTCCGGTTGTATAGTTGATCACTGCAATATCTGTTTCATTGATTTCAATTTCGGTCTCAAGTGGTTGCGATTCCGATATTACTCGAGTCAACGCCAGTGTTCCTGTTGGGATGTTGTCGCCAAGGAATAATATATTTTTGCATTCCGGGCACATTTCTTTCAGAACAATAGCCAGGTTTTGAAAGCCGCTCCAGGTTATCATTGCCGAAGCGCCGCTGTCTTTTAACTGGTGCTGAATTTCTTCTCTACTACTCATAATATTAACAGGAACAACAATGCCCCCAATTTCGAGGATTCCAAAATACGAAATACAGAAATGTGGCACATTGGGCAGCATAAGTGCAACCCGATCTCCTTTCTGAATTCCAAGCGCCGATAACCCACCGGCAAGCCTTTTCGAGGCTTCAAGCAATAGACCATAATCAATCCTGTTTTCACCAAAAATCAGAGCAGTTTGTTTTGGTAATTGCACAGCCGTATTTTTTAATAGTTCTACCAGAGTCCCCAAATGGTTTCCTCTTTTTTGTCGATTTTCATTGATTGGATACTTGTATTAAAATTTAGCAAAATCTAAGATAATTCCAAACATTGAAAATGTCAAGCATAATTTGTTGTTGAATGGATATGATTCTCTTTTTACCGGTTTATCACCAGTTGTTACCGTTCCTTACCAAAATACAAAAATGAAAATACTTGATTTTTGATGTTCGTTTTTAAAACCTGAATGCAAAAACGTTTGTTTAGAAAATTGCTGGCTGCCTGTTTCCCGGATCGTTTGAATTCACAATTGCTTCTACTGGTGTGATTATTGCATTTTTTGAAACTTTATTATACACCGAATTGTGTATAATTAGAATCATAAAGAACCAGGCGCCATTAATTTATTGCTTTAAGAAAAAAAAATATGGGATATTCGCTGTGAAAAAATACTGTTTTAAATTCATATATTTATTGATTTTATCAATTATTGTTTTAATTGCTTTTACCGGAATTCAACGGCATCTCGCTTACAGCGCTCAAAAGGTATATAACCGCTGGATGATACTTACTATGATCCTGGATAAAATTGAACGCAATTACATTTCTGAAATTGATTCTGATATGTTATTAAAAAACGCCATTCATGGTATGTTGGCCGGTCTGGATGAATATTCAGTATATTTAACCGCAGAGGAATATCGGGATAGAGAAAGCAAATACCAGGGGTATATCGGTCTTGGTATTCGTTTTGAATTCCACAAGAATCAATATATTATTATTGGTATAAGCGATAATAGTCCGGCATATAAAGCCGGGTTGCTAGTTGGCGATATTATTTTAAAAATTAATGACCGGCCAACTGCCCTTTTAACAGAAATACAAGTTCAAAACCTGTTAGCTAAAAGTGAAAATGAACTGGTTAAAATTTTAATCGGCCGTTCAGGAAATGAGACCCGCTTGTATACGTTAAACCGGGCTTTTATTAATATTAAAAGCATACCCTGCTTCTTTATGATAAACAATACTACCGGCTATATCAACATTTCGCATTTTGTGAGCACAACCCCGGCAGAACTCGATAATGCTTGTTCCCATTTGCTTGCCCGTGGTATGAAACAACTGCTTGTGGATCTGAGGGATAACAGCGGCGGCTCCCTGCTTGCCGGTGTTCAGGTGGCTGACCGATTTATATCTCAGGGCAAAATTCTGGTAACTACACGTGGCAAAACCCCGCAAGACAATCAAAAGTATATTTCGAGTGATTTGCCTGCCTGTTCACAAATTCCCCTGGTGGTTTTGGTTAATGCCGGAACAGCCAGTGTTGCGGAAATGTTTGCCGCCACTATACAGGATTGGGATAGAGGACTGCTGTTTGGGGAAGTTACTTTTGGAAAAGCCTGTGTGCAAACTGAATTTCTTTTTCCGGATGGCTCAGCTTTGTTATTAACTACTGCAAATTATTATACTCCGCTGGGCCGAATGATCGGACGCAATGTATCCGGTTTGACCCCGGCAAAGCCTGCTGAATCATCAACTGCTGCCCGTGATAATCAGCAATGGCGTGAATTCAAAACCCCCCAGGGCCGTATAATCTATGAAGGAAATGGCTTGCGGCCTGACATTATTACACAGGTTGAAACGGCTGGCATTACAAAAATGGTAAGAGATTTATATGCCCAAAATATTTTTCTCAATTATGCTGAAAAATTGGTGCAAAATAATCCCGATCTAAAAACAGAAATAGATTCTTTTTTCTCTGAATTCTCGGTAACTGATAAAATGCTTGCTGAATTTTATCGGATGGCAAAGATCGGTAATAATCCTGCCCTGGATTCTCACTTGAATCAGCAAATAAAACAGGCAATAATGCAGGAAATCGCTTATATATTATGGGGGTTGGAAGGTACAATCCGTGCAGCGGTAGTCCATGACCCGCGGATTCAGGAAAGTCTGGCATGCTTTTCACGGGCGGCGCTTTTATTATAATAATCGGTTTTATATGGAACGGAAAAATATCAATAAAAAATCTTGACTATCATTACAGTAAATTGTAATTTGATTGTTTAATAAAGATGATCTGATAAGATTGTGCAGGAGATAAAAAATGTTTAGAAAACTGATTTTTGAAATGGGTTCAAACGGCAGAATTGGGGCCAGTCTTCCAGATGTAGATGTGCCGCTAGTCAATATCAGTGAGTTAATACCGGAAAAGCATCAGCGAAAGAATGCAGCCCGTTTGCCCCAGGTGAGTGAAGCTGAGGTGGTAAGGCATTTTGTTAACCTTTCCACTCTTAATCATCATGTGGATAAAGATTTTTATCCATTGGGTTCCTGCACTATGAAATATAACCCCAAGATAAATGAAGAAACCCAGGGACTAAAGGGATTCTCGTCGCTGCACCCACACCAGCCGGATGCTACTGTGCAGGGAGCTTTACAGCTATTGTTTGAAATGGCAGAGTATCTTTGCCAGGTTTCCGGTCTTGCGGCAGTAACTTTGCAGCCTTCTGCCGGCGCTCACGGCGAATTGACCGGTTTGATGATGATCAAAGCTTTTCTCAAAGCGCAAGGCAGTGATCGTAAAATTGTGTTAATCCCTGATTCGGCGCATGGCACAAATCCGGCCAGTGTTTCTATTGCCGGATTGCAGGCTGTGCAAATAAAATCCAATGACAAGGGTCTTGTCGATCTGGAGGACTTGAAAGCGCATCTTGACAACAATACCGCGGCTTTAATGCTAACCAACCCCAACACTCTGGGTATATTTGAAACCCGGGTTGCAGAAATCAGCCGCCTTGTTCATGAAGCAGGAGGTTTGATGTATATGGATGGCGCCAATTTAAACGCTTTGTTGGGTATTGTGCGTCCCGGAGATTTGGGCTTTGACGTGGTCCATTTTAATCTTCACAAAACTTTTTCCACACCGCACGGCGGTGGTGGGCCGGGGTCAGGCCCTGTTGGCGTTTCCAAACGTTTATGTGCCTATTTGCCTTCTCCCTGTGTGAAAAGCAATGAGCAGGGTTTTTCTCGCGTTTGTGAATTTACAGCAAGTATTGGCAAAGTGAGTTCTTTTTTAGGGAACTTTGCTATTATCATTCGTGCTTATACTTATATTCGCATGCTGGGAGCCAGAGGGTTGCGGCAGGCAAGTGAAAACGCTTTGATCAATGCCAATTATTTGTTATCTCTGGTTCGGGATTATTACGATTTACCTTACAAAACTACACCGATGCATGAGTTTGTGTTATCCGGTGACCGGCAAAAAAAGTTTGGTGTTAAAACACTGGATATTGCCAAGCGTCTTTTAGATTATGGTGTCCATGCTCCGACGGTATACTTTCCATTGATTGTTTCTGAGGCATTGATGATTGAACCTACCGAGACAGAAAGTAAAGAGACGCTGGAACGGTTTGCCGATATTTTAGTTAAAATTGCTCAGGAAGCTGAACAGACTCCTGATCTTTTAAAAGACGCTCCGCAAACAACACCTGTTTCGCGGCTCAATGAAGCCCTGGCTGCGCGTAATTTGAATGTAAGGTATCCATTTGTGGATTAATATATGAATTTGACACAGGCAATGCCAAAAAAAACTGTTAATAACAATCCATCTCCAAAAGCGCATATATTGATTGTCGACGATACTCGTGCGAATATCACTGTATTAAAGTCTTTTTTAGCGCCGGAATATGAATTAACCGTCGCTAATTCTGGTAATAATGCTATCCAGTTGATTGAAGAAATAAAACCTGATCTTGTATTGCTTGATATTATGATGCCCGGCATGAATGGTTTTGATACCTGTCAGATGATCAAGAATAATGTAGAAACTTTTTATATTCCTGTTATATTGGTAACTGCCTTGAATGAAGTAGAAGACAAGATCAAGGGCATTGAATCGGGCGCTGATGATTATATTACTAAACCTGTTAATAAACATGAACTGCTTGCCCGTGTAAAATCACTGTTACGGATAAAATATCTACACGACCAGCTGCAGGAAAAAGTTAAACAACTGGAAGAAACCAAAGAAATATTACACGAGTTGGCAACCAAAGACGGTTTGACCAATATTTATAATTATCGTTATTTTAAAGACACTCTTGCCAAAGAAATTGAACGCGCCCGGCGTAACAATTCGCAATTTTCTCTTATGATGTTTGATATTGATTATTTCAAGAATTATAATGATACTTTTGGGCATCTGGCCGGTGATCAGGTTTTACGTACCATTAGCGACCTGATCAACCGTAATATTCGCAGCATTGATACAGCGGCTCGCTATGGGGGTGAAGAGTTTGCCATTATTTTCCCGGAAACCGATAAAAGGGCCGGTAAAATTGTCGCCAACAAACTCAAAGATCTGGTTGATAATTGTCAATTTAATATTGACAATACCCGTCTAAACAGCAAGATTACGATCAGCGCAGGTGTTTCTACTTTTCCGCTTAATGGCACAACCGGTGAAGAATTGCTCGAATGCGCCGACCGGCGTTTATATATAGCAAAAGCAAATGGAAAAAATCAGGTAATTGATGAAGGATAAAATATTTAATGACAAACTGGTTTAGTCAACAAATAAAAAGCAAACTGTTCCGAAAATTATTATTGGCAATCATGAGCGCTACCATGATTCCTGTTATTACTTTGACTGTTTTAGCCCTGGCCAACGGGTATCTGGGCGCAGGAAATAGCGCCTGGTCAATAATCGTGATTATTTTTACAATTATTTTATTTGCATTGGTTTTGGCCGGTCTGGTCGCTTTTTATATTTCTCACTATATCACAACTCCGATTGCTGAATTTACCCGTAGCGCCACAGAAATAGCCAGGGGAAAATTTTCTCACAAGATCAATGTCAGTTCAGATGATGAAATTGGGAAACTGGCCAAATTATTTAATTATATGACCACAGAAATACGCCGTCTGCACGAAATGAACCTGGCGCAAATAATTGCTGAACGCAACAAAACGCAAACGATCATTAAAAATATTGCCGACGGGGTAATCGTTACCGACCCTCATTTAAAAGTGCTTATTCTAAATTCTACTGCTGAAAAATGGTTCGGTCTGCAGGAAGGTGAAGCTGTTGATAAAACGATCAGTGAATTTATTACTGAACAAAAGTTGTTATATTTGATCCAGGAAGCCACGGAAAATAATTTTACCGAGCTTCCTTCTACAGAAATTGAGATTAAAGAAAAGGCCAACTGGAAGCCGATAACTCTTCAGGCCAATGCCGCACGGGTCTTGCATGAAACCGAAGGACTGATCGGAATTGTCACGATATTACGTGATATTACCCAGCAAAAAGAAATTGATCGCATGAAAACTGAACTGGTTTCCATGGTCGCACACGAGTTGCGCTCTCCGCTCACGAGCATTTGCGGCTTTAGCGAACTGTTGCTTGATCCGGATCTTGAGAAGGAACAAGCGAATGATTATGCTGAAATTATTCTGAACGAATCTACCAGGCTCGGAGAGTTGATTAATAAATTTCTGGATATTTCACGAATTGAATCCGGACGAATTCAGCCACAAAAAGCCAAAGTGGATTTGGCTGAAACTGTACAAATGGTGATTGGTAACAATGCTTATCTGGCTGCGCAAAAAGAAATTGTCGTCGATTTCAAGGAACCGGATATTCCGGTGTTTGTTTGGGCAGATAACGGTATGATGGAACAGATCATATTAAACTTGTTTTCAAATGCCATCAAGTATAGCCCCGATACAACCCAAATTGAATTGCATTTAACTGTTGAAAATGACCATGCCATTTTCCGGGTCAAGGATCAGGGTTTTGGAATTCCCGAAAAGGATTTGCAAAATATTTTTAAAAAGTTTTACCGTGTTACAGATAATGAACAAGTTCGTAATATCAATGGTTCCGGTTTAGGGCTTTCACTGGTTCAACAACTGGTTGAAATACATAATGGGCGGATTGAAGTCAATAGTAAAATTGGCGCTGGCTCTGAATTTTCTGTGTTTTTACCGGTTTCGACAGAGAATGTTTAGATTTTTTAAATTATTCTAATATTTGGTATTTTTATTGCTGTGTTATTATTGCGTATATTATATCTCTATAACTGACCATAAATCCTGGATAGTACCATGAACAAAAAGAAATTATTATTAATTGATGATAATGTCGATATGCTGCTCATCGGTAAAAGAATTTTTAGCCGGGTTGGTTATGATTTTTATACTGCCAGAAATGGTCAGGAGGGTCTGGAGACTGCCAAATTCCACAAACCCGACATTATTTTACTCGATTTTATACTACCGGATATAAATGGCAAACAATTTATAAAAATGCTGGCAACTTCTCCCCAATATAGTTCAATTCGCAATACACCAGTTGTTATGTTAACTGCCAAGTCCGATGAAATGGAAAATATTGAAGAGTATTATCGTCTTGGTCTACGCGCTTTTTTGAATAAACCGTTTGGTCACCGTGAACTGGTAAACATTATCGATAATATTGTCCGTCTGGCCCATCTGGAAAAAGAGAGCCCTCGTAATGGCTCGACAACAGCCCTTGCTGATGCTCCGGCATCAGTTGAACCAATTCCCCGGGAAGAATGGCTGGAAGACCTGGAATTGGCAAATGCCACTATTGCCAGTTTGTGTAACCTTTTGTACAATAATGAAAAAGCAAATCTGACGGAGCAACAAAAAATGGATATAAATGCTGTTTATACCAGCAGCAAAAGAATGACCCGTCTGATCCAGGCACAAAAAGCCCGTTCTCCATTATCATTGAATAAAAAAATACCGGTTTAATCCAGCAATAACCTTCCTTTATCAATAATTCTCTTGCCTTTAACTTCTACTGTTGCTTTATAAACAATGCCATGTATGGGGGAGGTAGAATCAGTTGAATCCTCATCTATGGAATTATGCCCCAGTGATATGAAAATATTACCCAATACTTTTTCATCCTCAGCCGGGTTTCCGCTCATTTTCGCTGCATCATTCGTACCCAGGCCAAATTCAATAACATTGCGACCAAGTGTACCCGAATGGGCGATTTTTTGACGAAGCCTCTTTGCCGATTGACCGCCGGTAATCCGCGCTGCCCGACCCTCTTTAATATGCACAACCAGTTTTTCCAAATCTTCCCGGTCAAGTTCCATACCGCAATCGACGACCAGTTGCCCCTCAATTTTACCATGAACCGGTGAAATGCAGGCCATTCCCGCCGGCAAGTGTGAAAATGTACCGGGTTGGTTCAAGAGTCCGGTCTCTGCGTATCCCTGGTGATTGTCAATCACAATTTCCAGGTGCGTTCCATTTGCAGCAGTGACAAGTACCTCACTTGATATTGAAAAAACATCGCTCAGCTTTTTACTCAAACGGCTGATTTTTTTAAAATCTGTATTTTCAAAACGGATAAAGGATGATTTGGTAATACCAGGCATACACGCAATGCGAGCCCCATTTTGATTCGCTTTTATGCGGGCGTCCTGGTGTGCTATGGATGGATTGGTTAGCGCTATAATTATATCCATACTTTGCATGAGCCGGGCAATCGATTCATGTATACCGTGTTTATAAAAATTATTGGGTAGCGTCAGCAACCAGGAATTTTTAGTTTTCTTTTGGCATTCAGTAAATAATAATTGGGCAATATCCAGAAAGGATTCATTGATTAATATTAGTACAGATTCACCGCGTTTGACTTCAAGGCATTTATTCACAACTGCTTGCGCAGATTTTTCCAGTTTTGACATATACTATTTTTCAATATCCTATATCAATATAGATTGGCAGTTATCATTTAGAGAACACAGGTTTATTAAAATTCATGGATGCTCAACAGTTTGCGGTTAAGCATAATATTAATAAAAATTGCCAGCCGTTGTTCTACCGGTTCAATTTTTTCACCAAACTCTTGAAGCATAACGGCGCCAATTTGGCGTATATTTTTTTTACCGTCAATTTGTTGCCAGGCAAAACTGCCATAATCGTCCAGGCTTATCCGAACCTCTTTTTTTTTGATTAACGGCAATATATATTTTACCATAAAAGGATGAGTGTATTTTGGCGACCACAGGCAAACCTGGCCTTGAACGGTTTTTTCCCATCGTACATTATGTTCCGGAACAAGTTCCATAAATTGGTTGTGCTGATCGCTCATCTGGTATTCCCGTCCTCAAAGTTGTTTGTTGTTTGCCTGAAAAGTAACCAAGCCAGGTGGTATATTATAAATTCAGTTATCCTGTTCAATTCAACAAAACAACCCGGCCGGTTTACAACCGGGTTGTTTTATAAACATTCAAAGTTTATTTGTTTTTAGCATTCAGTTTATTCAAAGGATATTTAATTAATATATATGCGATAAGCAGGAAAACCACAATAGCAAGCCACCACAGCCCATCAAAACTTGCCGGTAATCCAATCAAAGTTTTAATGTTAATATTGGCAACAACCAGTGCGGCCAGAATAATACCGGTGAGCGCTTCTCCGGCAACCAGACCTGAAGCCAGCAACAAGCCGGTATTTTCGACCTGGTTTTTGTCATCTTCGCTTTTGATTTTTTTCTCGGCCATTTTATCAACAACAAATTTAATTAAACCACCAATGAAAATTGCGGATGTAGTATTAAAAGGTAAATACATACCTACAGAAATGAGCATGGGAGAGGGGGAACCGATCAGAATAAGGGCAATGCCAAAGAACATTCCGGCAATTACCAGCGGCCAGGCCATATCGCCGCCAACAATGCCCTTGCTCATCATGGCCATTAACCCGGCCTGCGGCGCAGGCAAGGCATCGCTGCCCAGTCCGTAAGCATTATGTAACAACATGATGGGAATGACCAGAACCAGCGAAGCGGCTATAACACCCATAATTACCCCCAACTGCATTTTCCAGGGTGTACCGCCAAGCAGGTATCCTACTTTCAGGTCTTGCATCATATCTCCGGCAACACCGGCCACACAGCAAACTACCGAAGCAACAGCAAGCACCGCAGCCACACCCGGATCGCCCTTCATGCCAACCAGAACCATTAATAACGCGGCAATCAGCAAAGTTGACAAGGTTAACCCGGAAATTGGATTGGAAGAGCTGCCGATAATACCAACCAGATACCCGGCAACCGCAGCAAAGATGAATCCCGCCAGAGTCATGATAATTGCCGCCAATACTGCAGAACCCCAGTTAATGCTAAACGATTTGTAAACAAAAACAATACAGATAACCAAAATACCGATGGCTAAAAGAGTCATGCCAAACGGCAAATCTTTGTCGGTACGTACTTTTTCAGTCTTGTTACCACTGGCCTGGCGAATATCCTGAATGCCATGGCTGATACCGCTAAACAGACTTTTACGCATTTTGAACAGGGTATTAAACGCCCCTACCAGCATGCCGCCAACGGCAATTGGTTTTACTGTTGAACTATAAGCCGCTTTGGCAATGGTAACCCAATCTTGTGACAAGGCAAAGGGCTCCAGTTGTCCGCTTAATAAAAACAGAACAATCGGCATTAAAAAAATCCATCCAAAGACACCACCGGAAAAAGTGATAGCCGCCAGTTTATAGCCAATAATATAACCAACACCAAGAAACGCCGGTGAAGCGGCAGGACTTTGCATGAACATACCACCTTTGTAAGAAAACTGCGCCTGTATTTTTTCACCAGTCTCGGATAGCCTTTCAATGATTAGACTTTTTGAATTCAGTAATGCAATTTTTGAAGTTTGAAAGTTGAAAAAGCCGGACACAGAGTCTTTAACAAACCGAAACCCGTTTTCGTTTTTAAACAGTTCTATCAGCGCTGCAAATCCCATAGACCAAAAAACATATTTACCGCCTGATTGCCCGCTTTGGCCGGCTTTGACAATTTCAGCACAAGCCTTGCTTTCAGGATAGGGGAGGGTTTCGTCTTCAATCAATGTGCGTCGTAGCAGAATGATAAACAAAACCCCTAAAATTCCACCCACCAGCATTAGCATGGTGCTTTTTAAATAATCAAAATTATTCCAAACGCCGGCGAGTATAAAAGCCGGAATTGTAAAAATAGCGCCGGCTGCAAGGGCTTCACCAACCGCCCCGGTAGTTCGGGCCATGTTTTCTTCCAGTATTGAGCCTTTGAATGGTTTCAGAATTGCCATAGCAATTACTGCCGCCGGGAATGTTGCGGCAACAGTCATTCCGGCTTTTAATCCCAGGTAGGCATTTGCTGCCCCCAGAACAATAGCAAGGATCAACCCCAAAAAGATAGCTTTAAAAGTAAATTCGCGCATTTGTGTATTTACCGGTACATACGGGTTGTGCTTGACTTTTTTACTGCTTTGTGAATTCATAAATTTTCCTCCAGCTACCATTTAGAATAAATTGGCGCCAATTTAATTAAGATTCGATCCGATCCCGCAACTAATATTGTACAAAAATGAACAGCTGTAATATTGAAAAAAAAACCTGAAATATCAAGTAAAACTATATGATATATGATTTTTTTTCTTTCAATTGGCAATTTTTATCAAACTATTTCTCACTTTGGGTTACCAGGTTTTACCTCATTCCGGCTGTCAGGTTTTTATTTGATTTCTGGCTTTAATTTCCTATATTATATTTTTGAATAAATTATGGCATTTATGAATGATATAACTTTGGGTCAATATTTTCCGGGAGAATCTCTTATACACCGGTTGGACCCCAGAACAAAATTATTCTCTGTTTTTATGCTGATGACCGGCTTACTGATCTCCAATCGACCACTGATTATTTTTGTTTTTTTATTGGTTCTTGTATCGGTCACTTTATTGTCGCATATTCCAGCCGGTTTGATTTTTGGAAATTTACGTCCTTTTATCTGGCTGTTTGTCCTGACAATCATTGTCCATTTATTCTGGACGCCCGGGCGAATGTTGCTGGAAATCCCGTTTGCCGGAATGCAAATTACTGCTGACGGTATTTTGTTAGGGTTGAAATATTCATTACGACTGATTGTGCTTATTATTCTGGCAGCGCTATTAACCCTGACTACTTCACCTGTTGAGTTAACAGATGCCCTGGAGCAAATTCTTAAACCATTGAAAAGATTACGGGTGCCAACCCATGAAATAGTTATGATGCTGACATTGTCATTGCGATTTATTCCAGCTCTGATTGAGGAAGCACAGAAAATAAAAAATGCCCAACTCTCGCGAGGGGCTTCTTTTGAAGGTCATATTATCAATCGTGTAAAAAGTATTATTCCGTTAATATTGCCCCTGTTCATTTCCGCATTTCGGCGCGCCGATGAATTAGCCCTGGCAATGGATTCCCGATGTTATTCGGGTGGCGAGCGCCGAACGGGTTACAAGATATTGCACTATACTACAACTGATTATTTTGTACTTGTAATGTGTATCATATTAACTGGAATCAGTGTTTATTATCAACTGCTATGATGTACCCCAGGTTATGCGTAATATAAAATTGATAATCGAATATGACGGCACTGATTTTTGCGGATGGCAAATTCAACCGCAAGTAAGAACCGTGCAGGCGGAACTGGAACAGGCATTATCGCAGCTTACCTGTGAAAAAATCCGGGTTACTGCTGCCGGTCGAACCGATTCCGGTGTTCATGCCACCGGGCAAGTTTTAAATTTCTTCACCAATAGCAAATTACCGGATTATGTGTTTCACGTCGGCTGCAATGCAATTCTGCCGCGCGATATCCGTGTTAATGATGCCCAACAAGTTCATGAAAATTTTAGTTCGCGTTTTAGCGCCCGGGCGCGAACCTATCATTACTATATTTTAACAAAACCGGTTGCAATTGGCCGTCAGTATGCCTGGTATTTTAATGAACCTCTGAATTTATCATTAATGCAAGAAGCGTGTCAGTTAATATTGGGATCGCATGATTTTCAATCATTTTGTCAAACCGGCGCAGATGTCAATCATTATCTCTGCGATGTTTCCCATGCTACGTGGCGGCGGGATAATGATAAACTGATTTTTGAAATAATTGCAAACCGTTTTTTACATAATATGGTAAGAATTCTAGTTGGCACATTTATAAAGATCGGCAAGGAATCCACAACCCTGCCGCAATTTAAGGCAATATTGGAGGCCAGGGATCGCACACTTGCCGGCCCAACCGTGCCACCGCAGGGTTTGTTTTTGACCAATGTTATGTACTAATTTTGTTTTTTTTGTTTTTCATAAAAAAAGTACAAATTGATTATTGAATTTAGTATATTATAATTCATCAGATTTTGGTTCTATATTCTGATTGTTCCAATCTGACATTCTATCCGGTTTTCTTTTAACAATAATCGGATGCATAAATAAAAGAGACTTTGATTTTCTGGTATTTTAAACTCTTGAAAAATTGTAAAAACCAGTGAACAAATTCGTTCATTAAAGAAATGGAGTGACAATGAAGTTTTTTATCGATTCCGCCAATGTTGAAGAAATTCAAAAAGCAGTCGATCTGGGTTTGGCTGATGGTGTTACGACCAACCCCACTTTACTGGCCAAAGAAAAAGGTACACCGGAAGAAATTTATAAAGCGATCTGTGATATTGTTGATGGCCCGGTATGTGCCGAAGCGATCAGTCTTGACGCTGATGAGATTATTGCCGAAAGCATGAACCTGGCAAAAATTCATAAAAATATTGTTATAAAAATTCCTGCCACTAAAGATGGCTTGATGGCCGTTAATACTTTGGAAAAAGAGGGGATTAAAACTAATGTTACCCTGATATTTAGCGCCATGCAAGCTTTGGCCGCCGCCAAAGCCGGCGCTTCGTATGTCTGTCCGTTTGTTGGTCGGCTGGATGATACCGGTCAAAATGGCATGGAAATGGTGGAACAGATTTTGCAAATTTATGAGAATTATGGATTTACAACCGAAGTAGTTGTGGCAAGTATTCGCAGTATCGGGCACGTGCAAACGTCCGCATTGATCGGCGCGCACATTGCTACAATTCCGTTTACCGTTATTGAAAAATTAATCAAACACCCATTAACCGATGCCGGTATTCAGAGTTTTCTGAAAGATTGGGATAAAATTTCGAAATAGACAGGTATTTTTATATATAGATTGTTTATGATTACTAGTACCAAAAAATATTACCCTTGTTTTTTAACTCTACTGATTTGGGTTTTATCAAGTGATTTGTTGCTGCCCGTAGCTCAGTGTATTCCAGCTGCCGAGGCTGCCCGGCAAAGAAATTACTATACTCAGGGTAATAATACCAGTGATAATACTTTTATTTCGGTTGAAAATTCCCGTCGTAATGCCATTACTCAGGCTATTGAAATGGTTAGCCCTGCTGTTGTGGGAATAAATATCACCCAGGTACAGCGTTATTATTCAAATAATCCTTTCTTTGATGATCCGTTTTTCCGGCATTTTTTTCGCGAATGGCCTACATTTGAAAAACAGGTGCAGAGTTTGGGGTCGGGCTTTATTTTTTCTTCCGAAGGCTATATTTTAACCAACCAGCATGTTGTTGAAAATGCTACTGAAATTATAGTCACCCGTGTAGGTGGCAGGCAATACAAAGCCCGAAAAATCGGGGAAGATTATGAAACAGATATTGCTGTGCTAAAAATTGAGGGAGACGGCAGTTTCCCTTCTGCTCCATTGGGTGATTCCGACGATGTAATTATTGGTGAATGGGCGATTGCTATTGGTAATCCGTTTGGTTTGTTTGATATTACTTCCAAACCAACTGTTACAGTTGGTGTGATCAGCGCCAAAGATCAGGATTTTGGTAAACAAAGTAATGACCGGCTGTTTGAAGATATGCTGCAAACCGACGCTGCAATTAATGGCGGCAACAGCGGTGGCCCTTTGGTAAATTGTAATGGCGAAGTAATTGGTATCAATACCTGGATCATCTCCGGCAGCGAAACGCGCACTTCAAGTATTGGTTTGGGCTTTGCTATTCCCGTTAACCGCGTAAAAAAGATCCTCAATGATTTAATGAACAATGGTTATGTGGAACGCAGTTTTTGGACAGGTATCCATTATGATCTGGTTTCTCCGGCGGTTGCCCAGTATCTTGGTTTAAAAACTACACAAGGCGCCATTATCACTGATATCGAAAAACGCAGTCCGGCTGAAAAAGCCGGCTTGAAAGTTGGTGATATTATTTTGGCTATCAATGACGCCCCGGTTAATTCTGCCGACGAAATAAGTATAATTATCAACAACCAGGATCTCAAAGTAGGTGATTCCCTGGATTTAAATATTTATCGCGATCATAGAAATTTCAATGTTAAAGTAATGTTGACAAGCAACCCCAAAAGACAAAGACGAGGGTATTGATGATAAGCCGTTATACCCGCCCGGAAATGGGTGAAATTTGGAGTGACAACAATAAATACCGCACCTGGCTCACAGTAGAAATTGCCGCATGCCGCGCCCAGGAACAACTTGGCAGAATACCTGCAGGCACTACCCAGGTCATTGCAGATAAAGCTGATTTTTCGGTTGAAAGGATTTTGGAAATTGAAACCCTTGTTAAACATGATGTTATCGCCTTTTTAACCAATGTCGGCGAATATGTTGGTCCAGAATCACGCTTTATTCATCTGGGTATGACATCTTCTGATCTACTCGATACTTCGTTAGCTCTTGTAACGCGCCAGGCTGCGCATTTGATTGAAAAAGATTTGCAAGATTTGCTGGCAGTTCTGAAGCGGCAGGCTTTAACTCACAAACATACAGTTTGTGTCGGCCGCAGTCATGGTATCCATGCCGAACCTACCTCATTCGGCCTTAAATTCGCCTTGTGGTATGATGAAATGAACCGAAATCTTGCCCGTTTGCAAGCGGCTGTCAAGGCCATATCGGTTGGAATGATTTCAGGGGTGGTTGGTACTTTTGCTTTTATTGACCCGCAGGTTGAAGAAATTGTCTGTCGGGAACTGGGATTAACACCGGCGCCGGTTTCGACCCAGGTGATTCAGCGTGATTTACACGCTCAATTTATCAATGCCCTGGCATTAATCGGCTGTACTGTGGAAAAAATTGCTATTGAAATTCGCCATTTGCAAAGAACCGAAGTGCTGGAAGCCGAAGAGCCCTTCAGCAAAGGACAAAAAGGTTCTTCGGCCATGCCGCATAAACGGAATCCAATTGGCTCTGAAAATATTACCGGACTTGCCCGGTTGTTGCGCAGTAATGCTATGGCTGCCTATGAGAATGTTGCCTTGTGGCATGAACGCGATATCAGCCACTCATCCGTGGAGCGGGTTATTTTCCCGGATAGCTGTATTCTTACTGATTACATGTTGACCCGTCTTGCCAAAATTCTGGATAACCTGGTTGTTTACCCTGAAAATATGTTAAAAAATTTGCATATCACCAGGGGTTTGATTTTTTCACAGCCATTATTACTGGCATTAACCGAAAACGGTACAAGCCGGGAAGAAGCTTATAAAATTGTTCAGGAAAATGCCATGAAATGCTGGCAAGAGGGGCTCGATTTTAAAACAGTAATCCGTTCTGATCAACGAGTATTAAAAATACTTGCCCCCGAAATTATTGACTTGTGTTTTGATGAAAAAGCTGCATTAAAGCATGTCGATTTTATTTTTAAAAGATTGAATTTACTGGATACATTATAAAGGAGAATTGATTTGAAAACTGTTATTCTTGAAACCCCGACAAAGATTATTCATCAATCAACAAATGAAAATGAACTTGTACAGGAATTTAAGGATGATTATTTAACAGGCCCGGCAGCAAAAGTTGTAAAAATTAAAAACAAAGCCGAGTTCACCAATCAATTTTCTTCGCACATTTTTAAAGTGCTGAGCAGTTACCACATTTTTTCGCACTTTATCAAGATTATTTCTGAAACCAAAATGTGTGTCAGAAAAGTGAACCAGATACCGGTTACCCTATGTATTCGTAATATTGCTACCGGTAGCCTGGTTAAAAATTTTGGCGTTGCAGAAGGTAAGGAACTGGATTGCCCACTCATCGAATTCTATTTGAAAAATAACGATGACCAGGAGCAGATCATCACAGAAGATCATATTATTTCTTTTGGTACAGCAACAGCCGGGGAATTGAAAGAAATGCGTCGCCTTATCAACAAGATTAATGTAATCCTTAAAGATTATTTTCGCCGACGTGCTTTTAAACTGGCAGATTTTAAACTTGAATTTGCCCGTTATAAAGATAACCGGTTAATTGTTGGTAGTGAAATTTGCCTTGACACAATCCATATCATAGATGCGGAAACCAACGAAATGATTCTAAATACAGACCAGGCTGCAGATAAGAAATATCTGGATACCCTGATCGAGACTTTGAACGCTAAATTATTCTAGCAGGCGCCAATGAGTAAAGAAGGCTTGACAACAATTTTGGGTATACTTTTTTTCGGAATTATTTTCGGAATCGTCGGCAAGGTATACAATAACAATTTAATGTATGTTTTTTCCGGCTTGAGCGTGTTGCTGGCATTATTTTCGGTTTACTTTTTCCGTGACCCGCACAGAGTTCCACCTGTTGATCCGTATGCTGTTATATCACCGGCTGATGGCCGGGTGATTGATATCTGCCAGGTTAAAGAACCCGTGTTTATAGATTCTCAGGTTACACGCATTACAATATTTATGACGATATTTGATGTACATGTGAATTATATCCCCTTTACCGGAACGGTCGAGTATTTAAAATATAGTGGTTCAACTTATCATCGCGCCAATCTTGATAGCGCTTCACAACATAATGTGCATTCTTTTATTGGCCTGGAAACCCCTTATGGCAAGTTTGCTTTCAAGCAAATCACCGGAATGATAGCCCGGCGTATAGTCTGTAATTTGAAATTCGGTCAGCAAGTTGAAACGGGGCAGAAATTTGGTATTATTAAATTTGGTTCCAGGGTAGAAGTCTTTTTGCCGGATTGGGCAAAAATAACAATTAAACAAGGAGACAGGTTGCGCGCAGGAGAAAGCGTAATCGCACGGATCAATGAAAAAAGATAAGTATATTACAGTTCCCAATTTATTTACAACGATTAACCTGTTTTGCGGTTTTTTAGCAGTTATCCTGGCAATTTCCGGCAATTATCAGAACGCTGCATGGCTTATATTTGTAGCGTCCATTTTTGATGCCCTGGATGGTAAAATTGCCCGCGCTTCCGGTATCAGCAGTCAATTTGGTTTACAGATTGATTCATTAAGTGATCTGATTGCTTCCGGTATGGCGCCCTCGATTCTTTTATACCAGGTTCATCTGTATAGTTTGGGTATTACCGGAATATTTATTGCCTTTTTACCCTTGTTGTTTGCCGCTTTTCGTCTGGCCCGATACAATGTTCTGGTTACCAAAAGTGGCCGCTCCAACAAGTATGACGGCCTGCCGGCGCCCATGGGCGCTGTGACCATTGCCAGCGTTGTTATTCTTTACATGGCTACTAACTGGCACTTTCTGTTGCGAATGCTTTTAATAATTGTTCCGGTTGTCAGCCTGTTAATGGCCAGTACAATTAAATATGAAGGATTGCCGCGGTTATCGCTCCGCGAGAAAGGCACAAATCTATACAAGCTTTTAATTCTGTGTGTGACAATTCTTTTGATGTTTATAATTCCCGAATTTATATTACCTCTTTTCATGTTCATTTACCTGTTATCCGGAATTGTATTTTTCGTGCGTGAACAATTATTTAATCATAAAAAAGAGTCGGCGATTGATATAAGCGAAAACTAGGGTAATTTATCTGGAACTCAAAAAATATCTGATTGTAAATCATCCCTTTGTCCAGAATATAATATTTACAACTCGGAATATATTAAAGAATTCCTGTCCATTACCATTATATCCGGAAAGTGCAGTGAAAGGAATAATACTATGAGAAATTCTCACACTATATGCCGAATCATTATTGTTATTTTTCTTGGCGCTCTTATCGGGGGTGTGTTGGGAGAAGTTATTGCGCTTTTGTTACCGGATGGAATTGTTCGTGAATTCTTTTTGCGTTCTGTCAGTTTTGGTTTTTCACCGGCGACGATCAATTTGATTTTGATTACCTTTACAATTGGCTTTACGTTCAAGTTAAATATTATCGGCGTTATTGGTATTTTTCTGGCTACTTATATCATGCGCTGGTACTCTTGATGCGATGATCCAGTAACTTTTGCAATTCACAGAACAGATTAGCCAAGACAAACATTGTTCTTGCAATTGATTTAAAACTGCTATATATTTTGCCGTAATTTGTTTCTATTGGTTTTTAACTGGAGGTTTGTTATGTTTCCCGGAATAGGGATGTCCGAAGTAATGATAATAATGGTTGTTGTGTTATTATTATTCGGCTCCAAACGGCTGCCTGAACTGGCTCGTGGAATTGGTAAAAGTATGCGCGAGTTCAAAAAAGCTGCCGAAGATGTAAAAAAAGAAATTGATATCAGCGATAACCATAGATAATACTATGGTAAACATATTAAACTAATTATTTATGTGGAGGAAATATGGGAATACCTAGCGGTCCTGAACTTCTTGTAATTTTATTCATCGTAATTCTTTTATTTGGCGCCAAAAAATTACCCGAACTGGCTAAAGGATTGGGCAAAGGCATCAATGAGTTTAAAAAAGCGACTGACGGTGAGTATGATGACGAAAAGAAAGATAAAAAAGTAAAACAGGACGATGAAGAATAGAATCATTCACCTTTAATATCAGCGCATAGCATACAAAGGATTTAATTTTGAATATAAATAGTTTGGATTATTCCAGCTTACGCTCACTATTAATCGCACGTGAAATCAGTTGTCTGGAGATTACCCGGTTTTATTTGCAACAAATTGAACAGAAAAAGGAACTGAATGCTTTTATTTCTGTATTTGCCGACAAAGCAATTGCCCGTGCAAAAGAGATCGATATAAAGATTGCACAGGGAACCGCCGGCGCGTTGGCCGGCCTTGTTCTTGGTGTTAAAGATTTGCTTGTCTTGCAGAATACCCGTACGACCTGTGGATCAAAAATTTTGGAAAATTTTATTCCCCCTTACCAGGCGACTGTGTTGAATAAACTAGAGGCGCAGGATACTATTTTCATTGGTAAAACAAATTTGGATGAATTTGGCATGGGTTCTTCTAATGAAAATTCATATTTCAAACCAGTCAAAAATCCTCACGATCTGTCACGGGTCCCCGGCGGGTCATCCGGCGGTTCGGCTGCTGCCATAGCCGCAGATCTATGTACAGCTGCACTTGGTACCGATACCGGTGGTTCAATTCGTCAACCCGCTTCTTTTTGCGGGGTAGTAGGTTTAAAGCCCACTTATGGCCGGGTTTCGCGTTTTGGGATGGTTGCTTATGCATCATCTCTGGATCAAATCGGCCCGCTCACAAAAACAGTTGCTGATGCAGCTTTGTTATTGCGTTTTATGGCCGGATATGATGAACTTGATTCTACATCGGCAAATGTACTCGTGCCGGATTATACCAGCGTTGCCGGTCAAGATGTAAAGGGTTTACGGGTTGGAATACCCGATGAATATTTTATTAGCGGCCTGGAACCGGATGTCAGCAATGCTATTGACAAAACAATCCAGTTGCTACGAGACGGCGGCGCCGAGATATGTAATGTATCGTTACCACATACCGAATATGCAATTGCTGCCTATTATATCATTGCAACTGCAGAAGCATCGGCAAACCTGGCCCGTTTCGACGGCGTGCGCTATGGCTATCGTGATGAGCATGCCGCCACTCTGGATGAAATGTATGTCAACAGCCGGACAAATGGTTTTGGCGATGAAGTGAAAAGAAGAATTATGCTGGGCACCTATGTCCTGTCCAGTGGTTATTATGATGCTTATTACCGGAAAGCACAAAAAGTGCGTACCCTGATAAAAAAAGATTTTGAAAATGCTTTCAAGTCTGTGCATTGTCTTCTTGCACCTACCTCGCCAACAACGGCATTTAAACTGCACGAAAAAGTCGATGATCCTTTGACAATGTATTTATCCGATGTGTTTACTGTTTCCCTTAATCTGGCCGGGCTGCCGGGTATTTCACTACCTTGTGGCATGGATAAAAATGGTTTACCAATCGGTGTGCAGTTAACCGGCAAAGCTTTTGATGAACAAATGATTCTGCGTTTTGCCAGTTTCCTGGAAAAAAATAATCCTATAATGATAAACAAACAGGATAGTTTATGATTTATGAGCCGGTCATCGGGCTTGAAGTCCATATTCATTTATTAACCGAGTCAAAAATATTTTGTTCATGCAGCGCTAAATTTGGGGCTGCGCCAAATTCCCAGGTTTGCCCGATATGTTTGGGTATGCCCGGGGTGTTGCCGGTTTTAAATACTAAAGTTATTGATTTTGCCATACTCCTGGCGCTTGCAACAGATAGCCGAATAAACAAACGTTCCATTATTGAACGAAAGAATTATTTTTATCCGGATTTACCCAAAGGCTACCAAATATCACAATACGAGTTGCCCTTTTGTGAACATGGGGCAGTAGAAATATGTATCGAAGGAAGCACTGTAAAACGAATCGGCCTTACCCGCATCCATCTTGAAGAAGATGCCGGCAAGTCTATGCATACAGAATCTTATGTAGCCCATGACGAGTCATTGGTGGACGTTAACCGTTGCGGTGTTCCATTGCTAGAAATCGTCAGCGAACCGGATTTTCGCTCAACACGTGAGGTTGGCGCTTATTTAACCAAACTGCGTCAGCTCGTCCGTTATTTGGGAATATGCGATGGAAATATGGAAGAAGGGAGCATGCGCTGCGATGCCAACCTTTCGTTGCGCCCCGCAGGTCAGCAACAACTGGGCGTAAAAACTGAACTCAAGAATATGAATTCTATCAGCGCGGTTGAAAAAGCGCTGGAATATGAAATTCGCCGACAAACTGCAATACTTGAAGATGGCGGCGCTATCAAACAGCAAACCTTGTTATGGAATAGTAATAAAAATGTGGTTGAGCCCATGCGCAGTAAAGAATATGCGCATGATTACCGTTATTTCCCGGAGCCTGATCTTTTACCGGTTGTAATAACCGATGCGAAACTGGAGCAGATCAAAGCGACTATGCCCGAATTACCTCCGGCTAAACTGGCGCGTTTTGTTGAGCAATATAAACTTCCCCAATATGATGCACAGGTGTTAACTGAAGACCCCGAGATCGCGGATTTTTTTGAGCAAGCCGCAGCCGGCATTCAAGATAAAAAATCAGCCAGCAATTGGATTATGGGTGAAGTGATGAGGGCTTTGAATGAACGGCGATGTTCAATTAAAGAGCTCTGCATTACTCCTCAATATTTAGCTGATATACTGGTAATGCTGGAACAGCATAAAATCAATCTAAAAATCGGCAAAGCAGTATTTGAAGAATGTCTGCAAACCGGTGAAAAACCGGCTGATATTGTTAATAAAAAGGGGTTGCAGCAAATTTCCGATTCCAGGGAAATTGAAATTATTATTGAAACGGTATTGGTAAACAACCCGGATGAAGTAAATTCATACCTTGAAGGAAAAGAAAAATTATTTGGCTTTTTAGTGGGCCAGGTCATGAAAGAAACGCAAGGGAAAGCAAATCCCAAAACTGTAAACAACTTGCTAAAACAAAAATTAATGCAAATGCAAGAAACTGTTAATTAACACAAACTGAAAACAATGAATAAATAAAGGATAAATTTTATATGGCGTCAACTTCTGATTTTCGTTCCGGTCTCATTATCAAAATTGATGGTGAGCTGTTTACAATTGTCGAATTTCAACATGTAAAAATGGGTAGAGGGGGAGCATTTGTCCGTACCAAGATGAAAAACCTGCAAACCGGCAAAGTTTTGGAAAAAACCTTCCGTTCCGGTGAAAAAGTTGAAGATGTGCGCGTTGAACGACGGCCAATGCAGTATTTATACCGTGAAGGTGATATTTTGATGTGTATGGACAATGAAACGTATGAGCAATTATCACTTGACGTTAATCTGTTGCAAAGCGGCGATGAATATTTAAAGGATGGCGAGACAATCAGTATTTTGATGGATGGCGATACACCTATTGGCGCGGAATTACCAAACTTTGTAATTTTAAAAGTAACTACAACTGACCCTGGTCTTCGTGGTGACACAGTATCCGGTGCAACCAAGCGTGCAGTACTGGAATCGGGAGGCAGCGTTCAGGTGCCGCTGTTTATTGAAGAAGGCGATGTTCTCAAGATAGATACACGTACCGGAATTTATGTTGAACGCGTCAAGTAAACGCTTTTTAACTAACAAAAGGAGAGCGCATGCGGGCTAAAGAGATACGTGAACTAGTTAAAATTATTGAAACAAGTAATGTAGGCGAGTTGGAAATAACCAGGTGGTGGTGGGGAAAAATACGCATCAGCAAAGCAGCATCACATGTTGCTGCTTTTACCGGACCAGTTGAGGCTCCACGACCAGTTGTTAATACGCCGGCAGAAAGAATTATCATCGAATCCGCACCTGTTGTGCCGGTTAAAGAATCGAATTTGGTTGAAATTAAATCGCCAATGGTTGGCACATTTTACCGAGCTCCTTCCCCGGATTCTGAACCCTATGTTAAAGACGGCGACGTGATAACTCCCGGCAAGATACTATGTATTATCGAAGCGATGAAATTGATGAATGAAATTGAAGCTGAAATTAAAGGGAAAATTGTAAAAATCCTTGTCGAAAACGCCCAACCTGTTGAATACAATCAGCCATTATTCCTGGTTGAACCTGTTTAATAGCATATATTAACGAAAAGGATCGCTTTGTTTAAAAGAATACTAATTGCCAACAGGGGAGAAATAGCGTTACGGATTATCCGTGCCTGTAAAGAATTAAATGTTGAAACAGTGGCAGTGTATAGTGAGCCGGATGTCGATAGCTTGCATGTCCATTTTGCCGATACCGCAGTGTGTATTGGTCCGGGGCCCAGTAGCGCCAGTTATTTAAACATTCCGCATCTTATCAGCGCCGCCGAAATAACCAATGCCGACGCTATTCACCCCGGGTATGGTTTTTTGGCTGAAAATGCTCATTTTGCCGAAGTATGTAATTCATGTAATATACGTTTTATCGGCCCCGATCCTCAGGTTATAACCAAAATGGGCGATAAATCTTTTGCCAAAGATACTATGAAAAGCGCCGGTGTACCGGTAATTCCCGGTTCTGAAGGCGTAGTTAAAGATATTACAACCGGCTTAAAAATAGCCACTGAAATTGGCTACCCGGTAATTATTAAAGCCACAGCTGGCGGTGGCGGCAGGGGAATGCGCGTGGTTCGTAACGCCGATGATTTTTCCAATGCCTTTAACTCTGCCGGCGCTGAAGCGAAATCGGCTTTTAGTAATCCCGGTTTATACATCGAAAAATATTTTGAAAACCCGCGGCATATTGAAATTCAACTGTTGGGTGATAATTATGGCAATATCATTTCTTTGGGCGAACGCGAGTGTTCAATCCAACGAAAACATCAAAAATTGATTGAAGAATCGCCCTCACCGGCTGTAACCCCCGAAGTGCGCAAGGCAATGAATGCCGCCGCTATCAAAGGCGCTGAAAAAGTTGGCTATAACAGCGCCGGCACCATCGAGTTCCTTATGGAAGATGATGGTCGTTTTTATTTTATGGAAATGAATACCAGAATTCAGGTTGAGCATCCGGTATCAGAATCGGTGTTTGGTATTGATCTGATCAAAGAACAAATACGGGTGGCAGCCAATGAAAAAATCGACCCGGAAATGAAAAAATTTAAACTACGCGGTCATGCAATCGAATGCCGTATTAATGCAGAAGACCCGGCCAAAGATTTTCGCCCCTCGCCCGGTAAAATTACCAGTTTTCATGTCCCCGGTGGTTTGGGTGTGCGGGTAGATACTCACGCTTATGATCAATATGTCATTCCGCCATTTTATGATTCTCTTGTTGCAAAGCTGATCACTTTTGGCAAAGATCGTGAAGAAGCAATCGTCAGAATGATGCGCGCACTGGACGAATTTATTATAGAAGGAATTTCAACAACTATACCGTTACATAAAAAAATACTAACCAATAAAGATTTTCGTTCAGGACATTTTAATACTAAATTCCTGGAAAATTTTGATTTTAATTTTTAAGGAGGATAACATGCTTGTTCCTGAAAATTTCAAGTATACCGAAGAACATGAATGGGTTGCTGTAAATGGCGACACAGTTACAGTCGGCATTACCGATTACGCACAGGGAGAACTGGGCGATATTGTTTTTATTGAATTGCCACAAACCAATACAGCTGTGAACCAGATGGATGCTTTTGGTACGATCGAGGCTGTTAAAGCGGTTTCCGATCTTTTTGCGCCAGTCTCCGGCACCATTATTGAAGTGAATTCCAAACTTAATTCTGCACCGGAAATTGTAAACAAGGACCCCTATGGCGAAGGCTGGATGATTAAAATTAAAATGACCGCAGAATCAGAATTAAATAATCTGTTAACCGCCGAAGCATACAAAAATAAAAGCAAGTAATTTGTAAATTTGAGGTTTTTATGGGTTTTGTTCCCAATACACAAGCCGATCGACAGGAAATGTTTGAAAAAATTGGCATTCATTCTTTTACTGACTTGATCGGTAATATCCCCGCCGAACTATTGTTTCAAGGTGAATTAAAGTTACCGGCTCCATTATCCGAAATGGAAGTGATGAAACATTTAAGCGGTTTGGCGGCACAGAATGCCAATTGCGATGATAATCTCTGTTTTTTAGGCGGCGGCGCTTATGATCATTTTATTCCTGCGGCTGTTAAACATATTATTTCACGCCCTGAATTTTACACAGCATATACGCCGTATCAACCTGAAGTCAGCCAGGGTACCTTGCAATGTATTTATGAATTCCAGACCATGATTTGCGAGCTTACCGGTATGGATGTTGCCAACGCTTCCGTATATGATGGCGGCTCAGCCCTGGCAGAAGCTGCGTTGTTAGCTTGCGGGTTTACCGGGCGCAAGGAAATCCTTGTTGCAGCGACGATTAATCCAAATTATTTGCAGGTTATCAAAACTTATACTCAAGGGCGCGAAATAATCATTCGCACAATTGATTGGCAAGACGGTGTTTTGGATCTGCAAGACCTGGAGAAACACCTTTCCGAAAAAACTGCCGCAGTAATCATTCAGCACCCCAATTATTTCGGATGCCTTGAACAAGTTTTTGAGATTTCAGAACTCGTTCACAAGCACGGTGCATTGTACGTCACCTCCAACGATCCCATTTCTTTGGCTATTTTGGAACCGCCAGGCGTTTATGGAGCCGATATTGTAACCGGAGAAGGACAAGCGCTTGGCAACCCTGTCAGTTTTGGCGGCCCATACCTGGGTTTGTTCGCTGTTAAAAAAGAACTGGTACGTTTTATGCCGGGACGAATTGTAGGTCAAACTGAAGACAAGAATGGTAAAACCGGCTATGTGCTTACATTGCAAACCCGGGAACAGCATATTCGCAGGGAAAAGGCAACTTCGAACATTTGTACAAATCAAGGATTGAATGCACTGGCTGCTACGGTTTATATGTCGTTGATGGGCAAAATCGGTTTACCGGCAGTTGCCAATTTATGCCTGCAAAAAAGTCATTACCTGGCGCAACAGTTATCTGCAATTGAAGGATTAAAGGTAAAATTTGCCCAGCCCTGGTTTAAAGAATTTGTTATTGAAATTGCCCCTGAATATTCTGTCGATAATATTCTCGACCAGATGCTGAAAAAAAAGATATTTGCCGGAATTTCTTTGCGCGATAAATTTTTGCGGCTCGATAATTGTTATCTATGTACTGTAACTGAAAAGCGAACCCGCGAAGAGTTGGATTATTATATTAAATCCATGCAGGAACTTTTGCGACAAGCCGCAGTTTAATTTTTAGCGCTCAAGAAAGCGCAATAATGTTTAAATGTATTAATAAAAAAGACTTGACTCTTTTTTTATTAATTTGTAATTTTGTTTGTTAAATTAAAAGTTGTTAACAGGAGTAAGCCTATAAACGTTCGTTAAAGATTTTATTTAGTTTTGTGATGTATATTAAATAAAAACAGCGGATATTAACTAAATTGATATACGCATAACTTTAACGATGTAAAGGTTTACCTAATGATATGTCCGAATGTCTGAGGGTAAGTTCCTTGTTTCAGGAGCGTTGCTCACATTCGGATTTTTTTTTATACTTAACTGGAGGCATTTATAATGAAAAAGCTGTTTATTACTTTAATTTGTATATTTATGCTATTATTTTCTTTTGCACAAGTATACGCAGTAAGCGAGGCAGCCGTGCTGTTTTTAATGATTTCCCCCGGCGCCCGCGCTGCCGGTATGGGTGAAGCATTTGTGGCTCTTGCCGATGATGCTACTGCTGTTTTCTGGAATCCTGCAGGTTTGGCTTTTCAGCAGGGACGGGAAATATCACTAATGCATGCCAACTGGCTGCCACAATTTGGTTCCGACTTGTTTTATGAATTTGGCGCGTACCGGCAATCTTTTGAAGGTATTGGTACAGTTGGTTTCAATATTACCTATTTAAATCTTGGCGAACAAAGCGTAACATTGGAATCCGGCCCGGAAGTAATTGATAAATTTACCAGTAATGAATTTGCAATTTCCGGTACTTTTGGAACCAAGTTGAATGAAGATCTTGGGGTTGGTTTGGGTTTACGCTATATCCGTTCCAACTTGTCGCCAATTGGCGCCGGCGCTGAAAAAGGCGATGGCCGGGCTAATGCGTTTTCATTCGATCTGGCTGCCTTGTACCATACTCCATTTTTAAAGAAATTAAGCCTTGGCGTCAATCTTTCCAATTTGGGCCCCAAAATTACTTATATTGACGCATCACAGGCCGACCCGATCCCGACCAATCTCAAAATCGGTTTTGCTTATAGAATTATTGAAGATGAATATAATAAATTAACCCTGGTTGGCGATTTAAACCACCTCATGGTTAAAAGATACTCCGATGGCACTTCAGACTCATGGTACAAGGCTTTGTTTACTTCGCCGTGGACTGTTGTGGAAAAAGAAACTAAAAATATCGGCAGCGCCGATCAAAAAGTTACCGGCGAAAAGAAACTTTTTAACGGCATATTAAGCGGCGGTGTGGAATACTGGTACAGCAATCTTTTTGCCTTGCGCGCCGGTTATTATTGGGATGAACCCGGCAAAGTCAACTTTACTTCTTTTGGCGCCGGTATACAATACAACATGTATCGTTTTGATTTTGGTTATGTAAACGCAGCAGAGGGGCACCCCCTGTCTAACACCATGCGTTTTTCCCTGACACTGGGCTTTTAAGAGGATTTTGTGTTAAAGGTAAAGGACTGCCAAATGGCAAGCCTTTACCTTTACATTATCTGTATTTTTTAAACCCGGCAGATCATATCCATCTGGAAAATAATTAACATTGTTTCCGGTATGGTGGATGATATTATCATTTTTCTCTGGAAAACAGTATGCGAAAATATTTGCTAATTGTAATCATTGTCGGCTTTGTTTCATTATTTTCAATCCTCACGTTTGCCGCCAACCCGTCACAGTTTCATTCTCGTGCAACAAGTATAGACCCATTACAGGTTGTTCATAATTATCAAACTGGAGTGACACAGAATTCTTTATTATCAAGGCCGGATACTGTACGAGTGCTGGCATTGCGGGCTGAATTTGTACAAGATAACCTGGCAACCACTACCGGCAACGGTTTGTTTGATCTTTCCACCACCAGCAATTATGTTATTGATCGCCCGCCGCATGATCGCGCCTACTTTCAACAGCATTTACAGGGGTTAAGTAATTATTTCAAACAAGTTTCACGCGGCCGTTTAATTATTGAAGCCGATGTATTGCCTGAAGCTGAGTTGCAAGTCTATAACCTGCCGCAAAATATGGTATATTATAGCGGCCAGGAAAATGATGAATTGAAGAAACAACGCTGGGCTGAATTATTGCGCGATGTGATTACATTGGCGAAGGAACAAGATCATCCTGATTTTTCCCGTTATGATGCTGTTATTGTTTTTCATGCCGGAGTTGGCAGTGATTTTGCTTTTGATTTCGATGCAACTCCCTATGATATACAATCCGTATTTATTGACTATGAAACATTGCTGGAAACACTCGGCAAAGACCTTGATGGCTATCAAGGCATCGACGTCGGTAATAATGTTTATATCAAAGAAGGAATCATTCTGCCGGAAATGCAAAACCAGGAAGATCAGGTATTGGGTTTATTCGGCACCATGACCCTGCTAATGGGCAGTCAACTGGGAATGCCAAGTCTGTATAATACCATCGACGGTAGCGCCGGAATCGGTCGTTGGGGGTTGATGGATCAGGGCTCGTATAATTTCTATGGCCTTATACCTGCCGAACCCTGCGCCTGGACAAAAATTTATATGGGTTGGGAAGAACCCGTGGTGATTACGAGCGGCGAAAATGTCAGGATAGGCGACTCCAAATCCAAATCGGCGCCGCATATTTATAAAATACCGATCACCGCCCGGGAATATTTTCTGGTTGAAAACCGGCAAAAAGATCATAATAAAGATGGAGTTACGTTTGGACGCGGTATTGATGGCTCTCGCGCTCAATTCGACAGCCTTGGCAGCGTAGTCGTTGATGCTGCTATGCGGGTTATTACTTCGATTGATGAATATGATTTTGGCTTGCCTGGTTCAGGGCTGCTGATCTGGCATATTGATGAAGATGTTATTGCCGAAAACCTGGCTTCCAATAAGGTTAACCAAAACCGTGAGCATCGCGGTGTAGATCTGGTTGAATGCGATGGCGCACAGGATATCGGTTATTATTATGGAATGTTTGAACCCGGTTCCGGTACGGAATCTGGTGATTATTTTGATCCTTTCTGGTCCGGTAATATTTCTCATAAAATTGTAAATAATGATGCCGATACCGTAGCTTTTTCAGCGCGAACTGTTCCCAACAGCAATGGTTATCAAGGCGCAATTACCCATATCAATCTTTACAACATTAGCGCCAATGACTCGGTTATGACATTTTCGTTGCGCTCCGATCTGGCGCAGGCTGGATTTCCGCAATATGCCGGAACCGGATTTGCCAGCGGCGCTCTTAAGCCAGTCGCTCTTGCCGGCAACGAGCAGGGCGTTATTGCAGTATCCCTGGCCGGCCATGTACTGGGATGGAAATATAATGGCGAAAAAATTATTGCCAATAATGAAATACAGGATGTTCATGATGTGTATGGTTCTGCGGTAACCCGCGATTATGCTTTATTTGCTTCTTGCACAGATTCGGTATTGCTGCCTCCTGCAATTGCCGATCTTGATGGCGACGGCAGCGATAAAGTGGTTGTTGCTGATAACCGCGGTATTATTAATATCTGGAAAACAGTCGATGCAAATCAGGATGGTCGTGCCGATCTGTTTGCAACCGCTAATATCATCGCCAAACCGACCGCAGGACCAATGATCGTTAACGGCAGCAATGGAGTTCCGGCTATCATTGTCGGCGCTGCGGACGGTCAAGTGATTAAACTGCAGGTTAATGGTGAGTTATATTCTCAACAACAAACTGATTTGCAATCCGGAGCTGTTTGCGGACTTGCCTGTCAATTCTCCAGTCTTGCCAATGCGCCAGTAATAATTGCAGTTACAAAGAATGGACAGCTTGTTGGCATGGATTTATCGTTAACAACGATCTGGCAAGCTTTATTACCATTTTCCGCATCCCGCTATTATGTTGTCAATGCCGATTTCAATGGCAATGGTAGATATGAAACGATTGTTCTTGGCAGCGGCGGTGATTATGCAATTTATAACAATAGTGAACTTTTATATTACAGAAAACTAGCCGGCGCGGTTATCACTAGTCCCCCGGCGATTGGTGATGCCGATAACGACGGTTTGCCGGAAGTACTGTTCACCAGTGGCAAGTACTTGCATGCTCTTAAATATAACGGACTTTTAGCAACCAATTTCCCGGTAATGATTAACGCTAACGGCGGCGAACAAGCCAATGCCCCTTCTCTGTTATCATTAAGCGAGCCTTCTTTGGGCCCGGTTATTTTTATTCCCGCCGCCGACGGCATGATCCGGGCTGTGAACAGTAAAACGCGTGCAATAGCGGGTTTCCCATTAACTGCCGGAACAGGAATTGCCGCGACGCCCTTGTTGCTCGATATCGATAAGGATAATGACCTGGAGTGTCTGACCCTTAGTGGTGATGGTTGCCTGTATGCCTGGAACCTGGATTTGAAAAGCGGGAGTGAAACCAGGTGGTTACAATATGGCGGTAATTCGGCCAATACTTTTGCCCTTGCCGGCGCGCATGCCAGGGTTATATCCGGTGCAGGATTATTGCCGGAGAAAAAAGCCTATTGCTACCCGAATCCGGTTTATAACGGAGTTTGTAATATTCGTTATTTGTTAACCGATAATGCCGAATCGGTATCTGTGCGCATCTATGATATTGCCGGAGACCTGGTGACGGAGATCAATGCGCCCGAAACCACCATCGGCGAACATGAAGTGCAGTGGGATGTCGCAACTATACAAAGCGGCTCCTATATTGCCCGCATTGAAGCAAAACGAAATAACGACAATGGTATCAAGTTTATTAAAATTGCAGTGGTGAAATAATTGAAGAGTAAAACTATTCGCACATTCTTGTTTACTTTGGCAGTTCTGTTACTATTAGTTCAAACAGTATTTTCTCAAGACGGCGATTATGTCCACCCGGAACTGGACTGGTTTTCAATTGAAACCGAACATTTCAAGGTACATTTCCATGAGGGCGCCGAACGGACTGCCCGGGTGGTTGCTAAAATTGCCGAGGATATATATCAACCCATTACCGATATGTATGACTGGCGTCCTGACGGCAAGATCCATTTTATCATCAAGGATTTTGACGATAATGCCAACGGCGCCGCCTATTATTATGACAACAAAGTGGAAATTCTGGCGCCGCAAATGACCTTTATCCTGCGCGGTACGCATAACTGGCTGCGTAATGTGGTGACGCATGAATTCAGCCACATGATTTCACTTGGCGCTGCCCGCAAAATGACGCGGAAAATTCCTTCTTTTTATTTACAGTTAATGGGTTATGAGAAAGAAAAACGCCCCGATGTGTTATACGGCTATCCTCACCAGATCGCATCATACGCATTAGCGATGACTGTTATTCCCATGTGGCTGGCCGAAGGTATGGCGCAATACCAGGTTGGCGACCTGGATTATGATCGCTGGGATTCACACCGCGATATGCTCATCCGCACCGCCGCTATCAATAACGAATTACATAGCTTTGATGAAATGGGCGTGTTCGGCAAAAACAGTTTGGGTAACGAGCGCACCTATAACGCCGGTTATGCCCTCACCCGCTATATTGCCGCAAACTGGGGTGAAAGCAGTTTAAAGCAATTAACCCGCGAGTTACGCAAACCCTTTCAGGTTTCAGTTGACAATGCTATAAAGCAAATTACCGGTTTGCAGGGAAAGGAACTTTATGCCAACTGGCAAAAGCATTTACAAGAATATTATGAGCAGCGTTTAACTGTGATCAAACAACACCCGGTTGAAGGTGAAATCCTCACCAAACAGGGGATAGGTAATATTGCACCGGCCTGGTCGCCGGATGGCAGTAAAATCGCTTATTGCGGCAGTAAAAAAGCTGATTATTTAACCTATACATCCTTAAAGCTGCTAGATGTTGCCTCCGGCAAGGAAAAGATCCTGAAATCCGGGGTTAACGGCCGAGTCTCCTGGTCGCCGGACGGGAAGCGCTTGTTATACCCGCGAATGCGCCGTGTAGAACACCAGTCACACTTTTTCGATTTGCATATTTATGATATTGAAAGCAAAAAGGAAAAGCGCCTTACCGAAGGCTTGCGCGCCATAGACCCTGCCTGGTCAGCTGACGGTAAACAGATCGTATGTGTTGTGCAAAAAGATGGCACCGATAATTTGCTGCTGCTGGATGAAGAGGGTAAAAAAATTAAAGATTTGACCAATAATAAAAACGGCGAAGGCGTGTATGCGCCGCATTTTTCTCCAGACGGTAAAAGTATTGTATATACCACCAGCCGTAATCATGGCCGTGATTTACAGATTATCGATATTGAGTCGGGACAGATTACGCCGTTGTTGGCAAACCAGGGTGATGCCCGCGATGCCGTCTACAGTCCGGATGGCCAATATATTTATTTTGCCTGGGATATTACCGGAATTTTTAACATATATCGAATCAAACCGGATGGTACGAATGCCGAACCGCTTACCAATGTTACCGGCGGCGCTTTTATGCCTGTAGTATCCACAAGCGGTAAACTGGCATTTTCCAATTTTCAATATGACGGTTACAAACTTGCTGTTATTAACAACCCAGAACCTGTAAATAATGAATTTGTCGTTTATACTCCGGCAGACGATAAAGCCCCGGAATTACTTAACAAAGTAAATACTGCACGTTTTCCACAAGCCCTGAATTATGATGATAAAAATTTACCTGATGTTGATGTCACTCCATACAAAATGAATTATGGACAGATGGCGTTTCTGCCGCGGGTGATGCTCGATTCAAACCGGGTTAAACTGGGCACCTATTTTTACGCCAGCGATATTCTCAATCGTTATTCCGTGTTGGGCGGCGCCGCTATAGACGGCCGCACCGACCTGGACGCCTTTGCTATTTTTGAATTCCGTAACCTGGGCCCAACCCTGTTCCTGGAATTATATGGTTTTACCCGCAACGTTACCCGCAGCATCGAGGTGATCGAGGACTATCCTGAAAAAGCTCCGGTAGATATTCATTTCAATATTCTGGAAGCTGATCTTGGCGCCCAGTATAAACTTACCGATGCCCAGACGCTGCGTTTATCATTTGTTCATCAACGCTATACCTCAAAAATCAAAGATTTCTTTTTTCAAAATATCAAATGGGTTTCGCCTAGTAATACTTATTTTATCGGCAATCATTTTGTTGGGCAATGGACGATCGACCAGGTGGTTCCGAATCTCAATTCCGGCATCAATCCCAATGCGGGATACAAAATGGATGTGCGCTACAGTTATGAATTGAATGATTTTTTTCAAGACTATGCCACCGATAATGATTACGGCACCCCGCAGGAAATCTATTCCAATTATAACTATCATCGCGTGGAAGCGGACTGGACCGGGTATCTGGCCATGCCCTGGTCGAGCAAGCATGCGTTGTCGATGAATGTGCGCGGCGGCTGGATCGACCGGCCGGTGGACAGCTTTTTTAACTTTTTTGCCGGCGGCATGCCGGGATTGCGCGGTTACCCGTTTTACAGTATCGAGGGCCGCAAGTTGTTGATCGGACGTTTTGCTTACCGGTTCCCGGTGTTCAGCCACTGGCAAAAGCGCTTTTTTAATATCACTACCAATAAACTGTACCTCGGCGCTTTTATGGATTACGGTAACGCCTTTGATGAAAACAAGGTCGATTTTTCCAAATTCAAGCGCGATGTGGGAATGGAAATGCGTTTTTCCGCCATTTCGTTTTATGGATTCCCGACCGCCCTGGCCCTCTCAACTGCCTATTCGCTTGATCAAGTTGAGAATGAAGGTTATGCTTATGGTAAAGAATGGCGTTATTACTTTACTTTGCTATTCGATTTTATGGATTGATTTTTTCTCCAATGTAGTGGCATGAAGCACATTATAATCTAAACAAGGAGAATGCTCTGTGAAAAAAATAATGTTTATTTTAATGAGTTTAATTATTGGGACAAGTTCTTTTGCCCAAACTACGGACTGGCAACAATATATGCTGGCAACCAGCGCCCCGGTTTTGGCGTTGAACGATAACCCGGATAGTAGTTCTACTTCTGAGGTTGTGCAGACTGTTAGGGTAAAGTCACCTAAAAAAGCCTTCTTTTTATCTGCACTGGTACCTGGCGCAGGGCAGGTTTATAACAACTCTTATCTAAAAGCTGCAGGTTTTTTAGCTTTGGAAGCCGCTAGTTGGGCTGCCTATATCAGCTATAATAGCAAAGGCAATGATATTGAAGATGAATTTGAAGCATACGCCGACCGGCACTGGAGTGAAGATAAATATTGGGACTGGATTGCCCAGCAATCCGGCATGGATCGCAATAATTTATCCGAACTGCGCGAATGGGAACATGACAGTTTCAGTCATGGTCTGCATGAACAAAAGGATCAACAGTATTATGAAATGATCGGCAAATATTTCCAATTTAACTGGGGTTGGGATGACTTTCGTGATCTTTATAGTATTACTTTAACCGATAAGGAGATGGTTGATCGTCATCTTTTATCTCCCAACCGGTCGCATTATGAGAACCGCCGACATGACAGCAACAATGCTTTTAAAAATGCCACTACGGCATCAACAATTGTCCTGGTCAACCATTTAATATCCGCTATTGAAGCCGCCTGGTATACTTCACGGCAAAACCAGCGGATTCAAACCACTATGCGTTTTGAACCAATGTTTATGAATAATCAGCAATATACTGTTCTGGCGTTACATTTAAACTGGTGAGTCAAATGAAGCAGTTATTTTTTATATTCCTCCTTTTTGTGTTACAATTGCCTGTTCTGGCTGCCGATACGCAAAATTTGCAACAACAGTTGTTCCTCAACAATAATACCCTATCTTTAGGGGGCTATACGCGCGAACCAATTGAAGAAGATGAGCAAGAGCTGCAAATAAGCCTGGCTGATAAAAAAAGCGACAAGTCACGCGGTAAGGCGTTTCTTTATTCGCTTCTTATTCCGGGATTGGGTGAAAATTACCTTGGAAAAACCACCCGGGCACAAATCTTTTTTGGCACCGAGGTTTCGCTATGGCTGGGGTATTCCGGTTTTATTATGTATCGTGACTGGCGCAAAGAAGATTACAAAACCTATGCCGCGTCATTCGCCGGAGTGGATCTGTCAGGTAAAGAGGATTCGTATTTTGTTAATATGGGCAATTACAATAGTATTTATGATTATAATGCCGCCAAACTGCGACAACGCAATTTGCTGGAATACTACCAGGACGTTGAAAAGTATTACTGGCAGTGGGATACCGCCGCACATCGTAACCATTTCGACCAGTTACGCATTTCTGCTGACAAGGCCGATAACCGCGCTACTTTTATCATTGGCGCAATTTTCGCTAATCACCTCATCAGTGCTATCGACGCAATATGGGCATTTCGCAGTTATCAACATTCACAGCAAACCAGCCTGGAGTGGGATGTACAGTTTGGCGATGGTCTGATTCAGCCGAATGTTAATGTTGGTGTTGCCGCTCATTTCTAACTTGAAAAAAAACCGGGGGTTGGTTTTTTATCAACTATCCCGGTTAACTTTTTCTTTTTTTGATTATTTATTTTATAAATTTCCCGGTTTATGCGGCATGGCTCCGCAGCGCCTCTTTAATACTGACTTTATACTTACCGATTGAATGATAGAAAGCAAGTAAACCCCGGCATAAAAATTCAAGTATCGTCCTGTTGGTATTCAGCCGCGTTACCATAACCTGCCTGGAGGGGACGCTGCTGATTCCGGCTGCTTTAGTGAATACGTTATTATGCAAATAATATGCTCTAATGCAATTCATACCGGAATGTGATAATACCCTGAACATCTTTTTGGGCAACGCTGGCCGGCAGGGGATTAAACCGCCATTGTCGTAATGCCTTGATTGTTACCTCTTCAAGGGTTGGGTCGCCTTTTTGCACCGGCAGCATTGCACCCATTCGTCCATCGGGCAGCACGGTAAAACGGATTTTTACAAGCGCTTCTTTTTGCAGTCCTGGTGGATATTGGGGAATTTCCTGATGTAGTATTCTTCGTTCAGCGGCTTCACCTTCAATGATATAAGGTTGGGTTTTTTCAGACGCATCACTGCCTTGCTGCAGAGGCGATGGTTTGTCCAGGCTTGCTCCCTGATCCGGCAGGGCACTAGTTCTTTTTTCGCCGGCGGCAGGTGTTGCCGGCAGGCTTAAATTACGCTCATAATGATTGTCGGCAACTTCAATTTTTTTAACCGGTTCACCAGCATCCAGCTTGCCATAGTCTCTTTGAATTATTTCTTCTTTATCAATATCCGAATTGCGCAGTTTTGGCAATTGCACAGGGTCGGCAGGAGGGGCTATGGTTTCCAAAGCCGGAGAGACCGGTTGTTCAGCTAACGGATTTATATCGTTCACCGGGTTGTTAACCACCATTGGCAAATCTCTTGCCGATGAAGCAATAAAAGACATTTCCGCAAATTCCACTGTGGGTAAATTTAATTTTGTGTGGACAAAATAACAGACAATGCCGATGAATAAATGGATTACGATTGAAATGATGATTGCAATTCTCATTTCCAGGTTTTTTAACAGGTGTTCCATGGGTAATCCTTTATAATCCCGGTTCTGTGGCTATCATAAAACGTTCAGCGCCGGCCAACCGGGCAGTGTCGACAATTTGAATGGTTTTTTCCAGGGACAAGTCTTTGTCGGCTTTGATTACAACCAGTCTTTCCGGGTTTTCATTCAATAGTTGTCTAACCAGGGTAGCCAATTCCGTCCGTGAAATACGGTTTTGATTGACAAATATCTGCTCATCCCTGGTTACTGTTATATAGATCTTGCTGGCATCATCCTGTTGGCCGCTGGCGGCTTTGGGTAATTTCACCTTGATACCCGGCTGTACAACAAAAGAGGAGGTCAGCAAAAAGAATATCAGCAGCAACAAGACTATATCGGTAAGAGAAATGGTAGAAAATAATACCATTCTTTTACGTGTAGTTTCAATCTTCATGCCTGGTCTCCCTGTCCAATAATATATCCAGCAAATCGTTGGAGCTTTCCTGCATTTCAAATACAAAGCGCTCCACTTTGGCCTGAATCCAGTTGTAGAAAATTAATGCCGGAATACCCACAATTAATCCGGCGGCTGTGGTGATTAGCGCTTCCCAAATACCACCGGCTAATACACTGGCATCCACATTGCCGCCCAGGGTCTGCACCTGCATAAACGCCCGGATCATACCTGTAACTGTACCAAGAAAGCCGATAAGCGGAGCGATTGCCGCAATGGTGCCCAGCACGCCAAGATAGCGTTCCAGAAAATATACTTCAGTTTTAGCGGCGCCTTCAATTGCGTCTTTAATTTCTTCCCGCGGCCGGTTACGTTTCTGCAGACCAGCCTGGGTAATACCGGCTATTGGTCCCGGTGTTTCTTTACATAACAACATTGCTTCTTCAACTTTATGACGCAGCAAAAGATTTTTTACCTGTAAAATAAAAGTGTGGGCATTTACCCTGATCTTGCGTAATGAAATAAGCCGTTCGATTAGTATGGCAATAGCAATAACAGAACATAACGCCAGCGGAATCATTACAATTCCGCCTTTGATAATGATTTGAATAATGGACATGCAGGCTCTCCTGTATTTGTATAACGTTTATTAAAATCTGACGCTTAAACCGCCAACAATGTATATACCATTTCGCGGATAATATTCCCATATCACATAATCACTATCCAGTAAATTATATACTGTAACATGACCATAAAACGAGCCGAATTTTTGCTTTAAACCAATGTTGACAAGACTGAAGGCGTTTATTTTTTTATTATTTAACAGAGTTGTCGTTCGTGGCCCATAGATATCTGTGCTAACAAGCAGAATTGTGCCTTTTAAAATTTCAAAAGATGCATTGATCGGAATGCGGTAATCGGGCCGATAGGGTAATCTGGTCATACCATACCCGGCCGGATCTTTTTTGATTTTGTCGTGATACCATATTAAACTACTTTGGATTTGTGTTCCTGCGCTAATGTTGGCCGTAAAACCTGCCGAAATATCCATTAATTGCGGGTCAGAAATTGTATATAAATTTATCAACCGGGTGTTATCATTGGTATAGCCAAAAGTATACCCTTCCATCATTCGCCAGTTAATTGCAGTATAGACAAAGAATTGATCGGTAGGCTTGAAATCAAAATTAACCATCGCTGCATGTTTTTCATAATCTGTTGGCATAGGGCCCTGAATAGATAGATAGGGTATTTCGGCCAGCCATTCGGAAAATGTTTTGTATTGCAAACCAGATTGATATTTGAGTGAAATACCAAAGCGCTGCGCTGGTATAATATTAATTTTTACAAACGGGGCTATTTTATCATTTTTATAAAATGAATCCGCTTTGCTTTGCTGATAATGAACTCCAAGTGATAAAATCCATTTCTGCGACATTCTGGCGAGCGCTTCCAGGCCGACTTGGCCAAATATATTTTTGGTTTTACTGTTATCCATTCCGGCGTCCAAAGTTTCACGCACAAACCGGCCATTGACTGCCAATTGTACATGCTGGAAATCAAAAGTATAATTACCATACAAATTATAACGAAACGCTTCTCTTTTTTCATATTGAGCAGTTGTGTCGTCTGTCATGTTGGTATTATTCACTTCAAAACCAAGAATGCTATGAGCTGAACCTTTGGCGCTGTATAATAATTCTGAACCAAGGCCGGTAGCGGTTATTTCCCGCCGCAAATTGTTTTTCAACAGGGCGCTATACATACCCTGGCTGGTGTATTCGTACCCGCCCCGCACTGAACCACTAACACCAGGTGTAATGGTAGCTTTAACTTTACCAGAGACCCCTCCGGTTTTACGACGACTGTTCGGGAATTCTCCATTACTTTTATCGAACCAGCCCTGCACATTAAAGTCACTGAATCCCAGCTTTTGCCAATGACCGGCATTAAGCATGGCAGTAGAATAACCACCGCCGAGCAAATAGCCCCATGTTAATCTTTTATTCCCCGACGGCAGGGTTAAAATACCGGGTTTGGATGCGCTTAATCCGCTTGCTGTTATGTACGGGTCGTGTTGCTGTTCGGGTCTTGGCAATATTGGCCGTTCCTGGAGATAGTCCTGTTTTATTGTAATTTCCTTACGGGTTTTATCTTCTCCCACAACCAATACATCAGGCAGGTTAAAGCGGGAATCCTTCACAACAACTTTATTTGCCGGTCGGTCAGTAATAGCTGTTACCGAATCTCCGGGCAGGACAATAGTTGTGGGTGGGGCAACCGCTTTTTGTTGGGCATTGGCCGGAATGATAAAAAGTAAAACCGGAAGCAATCCTGTAATGATCTTGATAGTTTTCATCGTTTCATCTTTAACTTTATTTAGCTGCCAGCGCTTTCAAACGTTCTTTGGCTTTTTCAACGAATTCAGTTTCATCCGGGTAATCCTGGATGAGCGAATTATATAGACGGCGCGCATCTGCAAGTTTATCCCGGGCTTCGTTACAGAGTCCGGCATTATACATACCACGGGTAATCCAGGCTGTTTCATTGCCGTAAAGGTATTTGATTTTAAGAAACGCAACCACTGCATCCGCCAGATTGTTTTGCGCTTTAAAAATTTCACCCAGCCAGTATTGCGCTTCGGCTCCGGTCTTACTTTCAGCATTTTTTAAAACATTTTCCAGCAAGTCTTGCGCTGGCTCATATTTGTTTTGTTCGATGTATATCCGCGCCAGGGCGGTTTGAGCCAGGCGGGTTGTGGCGGCATTGCGGTTATCGGCAATTGTTTTTTGAAAATCTTTTTCTGCCTGGATCAGATTTTTTGTAGCATAATTTATAATTCCTGACTGATAATATGCCATAGCGATATTTTCATAATCAGGATAATCCAGGATAATCTTTTCGAGTTTTTGGAGGCTAAGCGGATGGTTTTTTTGTTCGAATAAAATTGTCGCTGCCAGCAACAGAGCATCGGGAGAGTGCGGCGCCTGGGGATAATTCTCCCATTGCCTTTGCAAGATTACGAGAGCGGATTGGTCTTCACCCTGGGTATGTAATGTGGCGCCAATTGCATAATTTATGTTTTGTGCCGCATCGGTTTTTGGATAATCTCGTAATATCATATTGTACTGGGCAATAGCGCTGTCGTATTGCCGGGTATTCGCTGCGAATTCAGCGTTTCTGAGCCTCACTTTTGCTGCTTTTTCCGGTTCTTTGATTTTATTTACCAGTTCGTCAATTACTGTTGTTGATGACGGCGTTTCACCTTTTTGCATCATTGCCCATTGTATGCCATTGACAGCATCGCTGACATATTCACTTTCAGGAAATTTATTTATTACTACGGTATATTGGGCTATGGAGCGGTCATACTGTCCCAGGTTATAATAGCAATCGGCAATCGCATAGTTAGCATCATCTATAAAATCGCTGTTGGGATAATTCTGTAAAAAGTCCTGAAAATCATTAATTGCGGTTTCAAAATTATTGGTTCTGAATGAGCTTCGCCCTGTTAAATATTGAGCCTCAGGAGCAAAAGGTGAGTTGCTATAATCAGCAAGAACTGTTGCAAAGGCTTTTTTTGCTGCAAAAAAATTACCGTTTCGATAAAATGAATAGCCAACCTGGAATTGCGCTTCGGCTTTTAATGGATGATTGCCGGGGATGTCCAGAATTTTTTGGTAGGCATTCAAGGCATTCAAGTAATCTTTATTATTAAATAACGCGTCTCCCCGACGCATGATCGTATCATATTTAATGGCTTCATTATTGGTCAGGGAAGCCGCTTGTGCAAACAAGCGAGCGGCGGTCTCATTATCGTTTAATTTTAATGCCGAATATCCGGCCCCATAATATGACTCGGCAAGGTTTGCAGCATCAGGATATTTACTGATATATTCATTATATGTTTGCAGAGCCTGTTCATATTGTTCCAGTCTGAATAACGTTTCACCCTTCCAGAACATGGCATTGGGTGCGTTTTCATTATGCGGATATTTGGCAAGAACCCGATTAAAAAGCTCCAATGCGGATTTGAAATCATTATTCAGGTATTGAATTCTTCCCTGGTTAAACACAGCATTGGCCTGCACTGATTCATCAGAATATTTTTTTTCGGCTTGTTGAAATGTTACAAGCGCCTCGGGGTAATTCTTTTCTGCCAGCTGACATTGACCCAGCATTAAAGCGGCCTGACCGGACACTTTAGCGCTGGAATAACGATCGCTGATATTTGCAAAATATTGTGCGGCGCTGCTGAAATTATTATTTGTAAAGTCAATTGCTCCCAGTTCATATAATGCATTTGCCGCATCATCCGATTTTGGATAATAGGCCTGCACTTGTTTGTATAGATTGATAGCTTTTTCTGTATCACCCTGCAGTGAATAATTTCGTCCGGCTTGAAAGCATGCGGATGCCGCCAATTCATCGTCTCTGGTCAGATTGGCGGCTTTGATAAAAGCGTCCGCAGCTTGTTCATACAATTCTTTTTTGTTAAAGACCCATCCTGTACTATATAGCGCATTATCAGCAAATTCGTTTTCCGGTAACGTTGCAACAATGTGGTAAGCGGCCAGGGCTTTATCAAACTCGTTTTGCCGGTAATAACTTTCACCGATAAAGTATTGTGCTTCTGCGCGGTATTCATTCTGCGGGTATCTTTGCAGGGCGTTATTTAAATATCTGACTGTAGCTGAGATATCTCCTTTACTAAAAGCAGTAAATCCTAACCTGAACATGGCTTGTGGAACCAACTGGCTGCCCGGATATGTCTCGATTAATTTACGATACGCCAGCATGGCTTCATCCCATTTTTGCATTTCTTCATAAATAAAAGCAGCTGAATAAAACGAATAATCCGCCAGTGGGCCATTGGGATCCATACTGTAAACACGGGCATAATTTTCCAGAGCTTTACTTTTATTGCCGGTATTATATAACGCCTCTGCATTCCAGTAATAGGCATCTTTAAGCAGTGGGCTGGCAGGAAATTCTGCAAAGAAAGATTTAAAGGTTTTGAGAGCTTGTTCATAATTACCGGCATATACCTGGGTTTCGCCAATGCGATAGTTTGCTTTATCACGAAAGCCAATTGCCGGATAATTTACCAGCAGTTCTTTATAAGCAGCCAGGGCGCGGTTGTAATCACGGGTATAAAAGTAACACTCGGCAAGTAAAAACTGGGCTTCTTCTGCATTTGAACTGGACTTGTTCTTTGCCAGAAATTCCCGGAACTGAGTAGCCGCCAGATCATACAATTTATCATTGTACATCCCCTTTGCTACCTGAAAATCATTATCTATAGTGGGGTTATTATATTGGCTGTAAACCAGACCGGGCAATATGGCAATAAAGAAGAAAAAATAAAGAAAGACAATTGATTTTTTCATATTTACTTTCAGTTATTTTTATACTGGTTATTCATTTTAGACGTTAAATTAAAGCCTGGGGTTCCGTTTATTTATCATCTTGACAATTTTTCATTAAGTATAATATTTACTTGTACTATACAATATTCCCGGCAAAATTGCAAGTATGTTTTTCAGGAATAATTAACATTTTTCTTTGGTTTAATGTTCCCTGATATAAATAGATAATGAATAATGACAATAAAGGAGGTTACAATGTTATACGAATGGAAAGTTGGAACACGGCCTTTTAGCGATGAAGAAGCCAAATCACTGTTAGGTAAAGTTATTAGTCCCGAAACCTCGGACTGGCATTATAACAAGCACCACAAAGGCTATGTAGCTGCACTGAATACAATTGAAAAAGAGTTGGAAACAGCCGACCGCTCCAAAGCGAACGGTAATTATAGCGATATTGGTGAATTGAAACGCCGCTTTACCTGGAACCATTCCGGAGCTTTGCTGCACGATGTATACTGGCAGGTACTGGGAGGCGATGGCGACCCGCACAAAGGCCCGCAGGTATTGGATGCAATTGTAAAAGAGTTTGGTTCGTTTGAAAAGTGGAAAGAGGATTTTATCGCCACCGCTTTTTCCGCCAAACTAAGCGGCTGGGGTTTACTGGTCTACGATTCTTTGTATTCCGGTCGACTGCTGAATGTTTTGGTTGACGAACATCAATACGGCGCCATCTGGGGCGGTATCCCTTTGATTGCTTTGGATGTTTTTGAACATGCTTATTATCACAAAGACGGCCCCGGCAGGATGACATATATTGAGAATTTTGTCGCTGCTTTACACTGGGAAAGAATTAATGAGCGTTTTGTAAAGCATGTGAAATAGATTGGCAATAACACTCCCCAAACAGAAAAAAAGCCCGGCAGTTGTTTTACCGGGCTTTTTTTTGTCGGTTATACTACTTGTTTGCATATCCATTCTGCAGCTTTCATGCCGTCAATGGCGGAACTGACAATGCCTCCGGCGTAACCGGAACCCTCGCCGGCAGGAAAGAGGCCGGCTATCCCTGGTGATTGACCATCTTCCGAATTACGCACTATTCGCACGGGACTGGAACTACGGGTTTCAGCGCCATACAACAATACATCTTTTATTCTTACCCCATTCAACTCTTGCAACATTTTAGGAATAGCGCTAACCAGGGTTTTGGTTATGTAATCCGGCAAAATAAGACGCAGATCAGCCGGGGTTGAATTTCGCCACGAGCGTGCTTCCGGCAGGGAGCCGGGTTTGCTTCCGGCAAGGAAATCTTCCAACCGCGATGCCGGCAGGAAATAATTTTTACCCCCGGCTGTGAACGCCTTGCGTTCAATTTCAATTTGTAAAAGATGGCCGGAGAGCGCCTGATGTTGAGAATCAATATCAAGCGGGTAATCGACAGGGGAGACCGGCGCCAGGAAAGCTGCATTGGCAAAGAAGCCGGCGCGGCTGGACAGACTCATGCCATTTGTTGTCAACTCACCTGCCGATGACGCACAGGGAATCACCATTCCACCGGGACACATGCAAAAGCTGTAACAAGGCCGCACTTCATTTTCGCCTTTGCGCGTCAAACGAAAACTGGCAGCTTCCAGGCGCGGATGACCCGCGTATTTGCCCCATTGCGCCTTGTCTACCTGTTGCTGGGGAATTTCAAGCCGCACGCCAATGGCAAAGGGTTTGGGCTCAAGGGGAATATGATGTCGCTGTAACATGCGGTATACATCACGGCAACTATGCCCGGTGGCCAGTACGCAGTAATGAGTGGTTCGCAGTTCCTGATCGTTAATTTGAACACCGGTGATACGGTTATTCTCAATTACCAGGCCGCTGCAACGGGTGTTGAAATGGAAAGTACCTCCCAGCGCTGTAATTTTGTTGCGTAAGTTGGGAATGATTTTGGTCAGGTTATCGCTGCCAATGTGCGGTTCAGCATCGACAAGTATGCTCTCAGGCGCGCCGCATTCTACCAGGGTTTCGAGTAGAAAACGGATGCGCGGTTTATCCTTGCTGCGGGCTGTTAATTTTCCGTCCGAAAATAACCCGGCGCCGCCTTCGCCGTACAGTACATTGCTTTCGCAATTGAGTGCACTACCACTCCAGAACTGCTGTACATGAGCGGCTCGTTGTTCCACCGCTGCGCCGCGTTCAAAAATCACCGGTTTAAACCCGGACTGCGCCAGAATCAGGGCTGCAAACAAACCAGCCGGCCCGGCGCCAACCACAACCGGGTTTTTAAATTTTTCAGGTATTTGCAGAGACGGATAGTTTATAGGGCTTGGGGGTTGCGAATTTATAATTTGCACTTCATTTTCCGGAAATTTCATTGGCAAGCGGGCGAGCTTGACTGAAATATCGACTGTGAGGGAGAATAACGGCCCGGCCTGGCGCGGGCGGGCGTCGATGGAACGTTTAATAACTGTCATATCTGCCAGATCATTCTTTGCACAGTGAAGTTTAGCGGCGGCTGCCGGTAAAATATCTCTGTCGGAATAATCCAGAGGCAGCAGTAATTGATGTATACGGCATTTTAACATATTTGCCTGTTCCTGGAGATGGATTACCTGATATTCAAACCGGAAAAAGAATATGCCAGTTCAATGGTAAATTGTTTTGCAGCAGTTCCAAAGAGATGATAATAATCGGAAAAGTACGAGTTATCCGGGTAATAGGCGGGATTGCCATCGGTTATGTCCAGAAATGGAATATTATTTTGCTGACTGAATTTTTGCAATGTATTCAGGTATTGTTGATATTTTTCAGGTCCGTTCAATTCCGGCGCAAACCTGGCAGGATGTTCCGGTACATTGACCAGAATGTATGGAATGCCCGCATCCTTGCACCAGGCTATTATCTCTTGCATAGCCTGGAGGTTATGGGCAGAGTTTTCTTTGGACAAATTATTGTGATAGCGGTAATCACCCTTTAAATAGCCCATTTTGATCGCTTTATCAATATTCACGGTCATCGGGCTCCAGCCGCGACTGTCTATGGGGTGTTTGATCGGCCGGTTCATTGGCCAACGGGGATAACGCAGGAATTCAGTCAAAGAACCGCTATAATAAAATAGTTTTATATGTTCAATCAGGTACACTTTGGTTTTATGAAACCATGTATCTTCAAGCCATAATGGTTCAAGCAGGCTGTTTTTAAATGGTGAATAATTTTCAGAAGTAAAGGGACTCTGCAACTCTTCGTAACGTATTGTCTGCACAACAATGCGCGGCTGGCATTTGGGCAGCCAGAAATGTTCAAAATAAAAGCTGACCGGATCAGGATCAAGATCGGACAAGCCACCGCCAAAGCTGTGTAATGTTTGTCCGGTTATATCGGTATAAACACTGTCGAATATTATGGGAGAAATGTTGGAACGTACAACCGAACTGCCGATAAATAGAATATCCGGCTGACCATATTGCTGAATAAATTTTTCTAACGCTAACCGCCGCATTTCCACTTCCGAATCATAATAGGGAATTGGCGAGGGGAGCAGATCGCGGACAGTATCATTATGCAACAATAATTCAACCCCAAGGATTATTACCAGCGCCAGCAGGATGGATTTAATAACAGGTTTTATGGTATATTGTTTTGTTTGCATTTTATTGATAGCTTTTATTTAATTGCATGGCCAAATTATTGTTTTTAAATTCAGGCTGTTGTTTAGAATTGAAAGTAAATAAACGGCGCCCGGTATCCGCCGCAGATAAATAGCAACAGCAGTGCAGCGCAAGCCATTAATGTTTTCCAAACCCAATTTAATTTCAAAACTGCATATTCATCATCGTTAATTGCCTGGGGTAAATCGATAGAAAGAATTAATAATGTTAAAAATAGTAACGGCAATGCAGCTATAGGAATATCCCATTGTAATCTGGTCAAGCCGATTAGATATTCTTTGGTGGTTGCTACATCTTTGGAACGAAAGAATAACCAGGTAAAATTGGCCAGACACAGGGTGAATAACAAGTTGATTGCATATTTACAATAATACCACCAATTTTTACTTGCGGGCTTTTTGTAAGGAACCAGGTTACGGAAGAATTTGTGCACAGCGAGGTATAATCCATGTAAAAACCCCCAGAATACAAAATTCCAGCTGGCGCCGTGCCATAAACCACCCAGCAGCATGGTAATCATATTATTCAAATAGGTACGCGCTTTGCCTTTGCGGTTACCACCCAGAGAGATATATAGATAATCGCGCAGCCATTGGGAGAGCGATATATGCCAGCGCCGCCAAAAATCCGTAATATTGACGGCAAAGTATGGATGGCGAAAGTTCCGCATTAACTCAATACCGAGTAAATAGGAGGACCCTCTGGCAATATCACTATACCCGGCAAAGTCCCCGTAAATTTGTAACCCATATAAAAATAAACCGATGATCAATTGTTCGCCACTATAACTGGCGGGATTGGCAAAATAGCTTTCGATCAATGACCCTGCAGTATCGGCAATAACTACTTTGCGCACCAAGCCAACCAGGATCAGGTAAATACCTTTATTAAAATGATCCTGGTTAACCACGCGCGGTTTTTCAATTTGCGGCAAGAGGTTGGCTGCCCTTTCTATCGGCCCGGCAACCAGCTGCGGAAAAAAAGATACAAAAACTGCAAAGTCTATGAAATTTCTGGTCGGTTTTAAAGTGCCGCGATAGATATCAAATGTATAAGACAGGGTTTGAAATGTGTAAAATGAAATACCCACCGGCAAAACAATATTTAGAACCGGTAAACAAGTCGACAGGCCGAATTTCGTCAACATTACGTCTGCGCTTTGGACAAAAAAATCAAAATATTTAAAAAATCCCAGCAACGACAAATTGGAAAACAGACTCAACATCAAACCCAGTTTGCGTTGTCTTTGGTTTCCTGCATTGGTAGATCGTTGTATCCATAAACCCGCAGTATAATCTATAACAGTTGATATGATAATTAAGGATAAAAATCGGGGATCCCAATAACCATAAAAAAAATAGCTCGCTATCAGAAGCAATATATTTTGCTGTTTAAGATTTAATCGGTAATATATAAATAGTACCAGAGGCAGGAATATTGCATACGCCAGGGAATTAAAGGACATTTACTGTATCCAAAAAGTAAGAAATACTGTTTACAAAATTTCCATGAATTTAATATATGTATCACTGATTTACAAGGAAATAATTATTTTTTTCAAATGCTACAATAACCAGATTTCCCTTGCTTATTTAACTGTGGTTTTTTATAATACCTGCATACTTTTTGGATTACTGAATTTCGGTAATATCTACTAACCCGATTCAGGTTATCTGGTAACCAGGTTTGTCTGTTTTTATTCTGTAAAGTCAACCACTATATGTTAATAAATGCAAAGGAGATTATAGATGCGGGCTTTTTGTTATACAACCATGAAAGGTGAGCCGCGGGTTGGAATTGAACTGGATGGCAAAAAATATAATTTTACTTATATTTGGCAAATTTTTAAAGAGCTGAAAAATTCGCCACAGACACCGGATTACTATTTTTTACAAATCATGATTGAGATGGAAAATTTTTCCGCCAGTGTGATTAATGAAGTGCTGGATGAAATAAGAAAATTTCGGCAACTGGATGACCTGGTTATTAAAGATAAATTTCGTTTTGATGTGCCAATTTCACGCCCCGGAAAGATACTTTGCCTTGGCCGTAACTATGTTGCCCATGCCGAGGAATGGAAATCTCAGGTGCCGCAAGCTCCAATGTTTTTTAGCAAGCTGCCTTCTGCCTTGCTGCCTCATGAAGGTCATATTCGCATTCCGGATGGCATTGGCCGCGTCGATCATGAAGTGGAACTGGCAGTTGTAATTGGCAAACGGGGAGCGCGTATAAGCGAAAGTAAGGCTATGGAGTATGTGGCAGGTTATACCATTGTTAATGATGTGACCGCCAGGGCTATGCAGGGCGTGGCTATTAAAAATGGCCATCCCTGGACTTTGAGCAAGAATATGGATACCTTTTGTCCTATGGGGCCCTATCTTGTTCCTGCCGACCTGGTTCCAGATCCTCACAGTTTACCTATGGAACTAAGTGTAAATGGCGTTATTAATCAAAAAGCCAACACGCGGGATATGGTTTTTAAAATTCCGCAGCTGATTGCCTGTATTTCACGATATATAACCCTTGAAGTTGGTGATATTATTTGTACCGGTACCCCTGAAGGCACTTTACCCATTCAGCCGGGAGATATTGTTACTGCACGCATTGGCGATTTTGGTGAATTGCGTAATAATGTAATCAAGGGTTGATGATTACCGTTTTCAAAGCTCTACTCGAATTCACTGCACACAATGTCAGGAATTCTAATGCCCATAGTTACCAAAGAGATATTGCATTAATTATCTTGATCCGGTTGATATATTATTATTCGGTTGTAACTGAAATGAACCCGATTGGTATTAAAAGATCATGAAAATTGCATTTGTACAAATGAACTGTTTTTTTGGCCAGGTTGAGCGGAATATCAACCGCGCTCTGAAATTGCTACAGAGTGAAAAGGCCGATCTTTATGTGCTGCCTGAATTATTCAACACCGGCTACCTGTTCAATGACCGTGCTGAAGCAGCGGCTTATGCCGAACCATGCCCCGGCGGAAAAACATTTTCCGCCCTTGCTGAATTTGCCGGCGCCCGAAAATGTTTTATTGTTGCCGGTTTTGCAGAGCAGAATGGGGACAGGATTTTTAACGCTTCTTTCATTACCGGGCCTGACGGTTATATTGCCACCTATCGCAAGATTCATTTGTTTAATGAAGAAAAATTATGGTTCGATCCGGGAGATAAACCATTTTTTATTGTCAACGTTGGCTCGGTAAGAGTTGGCTTGATGATCTGTTTTGACTGGATTTTCCCGGAATCGATGCGCACTCTGGCATTGCTGGGCGCTGATTTGGTTTGCCATTCTGCCAACCTGGTGCTGCCATTTTGCCAAACCGCTATGCTAACGCGCTGTCTTGAAAATAGTATATTTGCTATTACTGCCAATCGTACCGGTATGGACGACCGCAACAATGGCCGGATATTAGGATTTACCGGCATGAGCCAGATTACCGGACCCCGCGGGGAAATGTTGATACGGGCAGACCGGGATAGCGATATTGTACAGGTAGTCGATATCAATCCTTACCAGGCGCGAAATAAATTCCTGAATGAACATAATGATCTGCTGGAGGATCGCCGACCGGAATTTTACAAACTTTTGCGCTAACTTTCATTTTAAATACAAGGAAATTATGTCAATATTCAACAGTGTGAAGCGGCTTTTCAAACATTCTGCCGTGTATGGAATGGGTCATATTCTCAACCGTATGATCGTATTTTTTTTATTACCGCTGCATACCAATATTTTTAATGAAGCAGAGATGGGCGTAGCCGGGGTTATGTTTTCGTGGCTGGCCATTTTTACAGTTGTTTATACTTATGGCCTGGATACTGCGTTTTTTCGTTTTTATATTCTCGAAGACAGTCCCGAGGGCAAAAAACGGGTATTATCCACTGCTTTTTTAACTATTTTTGGCACGTCAGTTCTTATTACCTGTGTTTTCTATTTACTGTCCAATCCATTAGCTGCAATGTTATTCGATTCGGAAACGCAGGCTCTGCCCATTAATTTACCCTACCTGATAAAACTGTTATGTGCTATTTTGTTTTTCGACGCCCTCACTTTTATGCCTTTTCTTGCCATGCGGGCTGAGGAAAAATCTGTATTGTTTATTTTCTTCAAGTTTTTGAATGTGATAATTACTGTTGCATTTAACGCTTTGTATATACTAGTACTTAAAAGTGGGGTGGAAGGCATTTTTCTTGCCAATCTGTGGGCATCATTATTGACATTTGTTTTATTACTGCCCATTATTGTCAAACGCTTTTCCCTGACCTTTTCACGGGCCACATTAAAAGAACTTTTATGGTTTGGTTTGCCTTATTTACCTTCAACATTATCCGTCTCAATCCTGGATACGATTGACCGGGTTTTTTTGGAACGGCTGGCCGGTGTGGAACAAGTGGGTATTTACAGTCAGGGCGCCAAGCTGGGCATGTTTATGGCCCTGTTCGTCACTGCGTTTCGCTTTGCCTGGCATCCTTATTTTTTGTCTACTTGCAAACAAGATGATGCCAAGATAATTTTTTCCAAAGTATTTACTTATGTTATGCTGGCATGTTTTTCCGTTTTTATTGTTTTATGTCTCTTTATTGACAACATTGTTCGTTTTAAAATTGGCAGCTTTAGTATGCTGGGGCCAGATTTTTGGAGCGCGACGGTCGTGGTTCCACCCATATTCCTGGCGTATATTTTTTATGCCGCTTATGTTAACTTTATCATTGGCATCTATCTATTTAAAAAAACCAAATACCTGCCCCTGATCACCCTTGCCGGTTTGGCGGGTAATCTGGTTGCCTTGTATATATTGATACCGATTTCAGGAATTTTGGGAGCAGCAATTGCACGGGTTGTTGCTTATGCAATTATGGCTGTCTATTTATATATTATTACAAACAAGTTGTATCCCGTAAAATATGAGTGGGGCAGGGTATTAAAAATGGCTGGCATTGTTGCAATTATTTTTTTGTGTGGGCTGCATCCTCTGGCTCGCGAACATATATTGGTCAAGTTCATTCTGTGCCTTGCCTTCCCGGTTATTCTGTACTTTACCGGTTTCTTTGATAGAGCCGAGTTGCATAAAATAAAACAGATTGTCACTAAAATAACAGCTTTCGGAAAACGATAATATGGATGAAAAAGCAGCTTTAAAAGATTTTTATGAACAATGCGGTGAGAAATACCCTGAAGAAGAAATGGTCTACAAAACCCTGCGGGGCCGGCTGCGTAAAAATTTTGTGATTAACTTTATACAGCGAATGAGCGGTTCGCTTCTGGAAATTGGCTGTAATCGCGGTATGTATTTGCAAAATTATAACGGCGGCGAGCGGTTCGGAATTGATTTGAGCTCCAGCGTACTTGGTCATGCCCACACTGAAAAACCCATGTCGCTTGCTGTTGCCGATGCCGAGCGATTGTGCTTTCGTGAGGCGAGTTTTGATAATATTCTTTGCAGCGAAGTATTGGAACATTGCCTGCATCCACAGGATATTTTTAATGAAATTGCCTCTGCGCTTAAACCGGGCGGACATGCCTTGCTGACAACCCCGAACTATACAACAAAAAAACGACCTGAATATATCAATATGTATATTCTAACGGGTTACTCTATTGATTGTCAGTGCGGCGAGCAATATTTTCATACCGCCTACAAACCGGAGGAATTGGTTGTATTTGCAAAAAATGCCGGGTTAAATGTTTTAGAAAAGGGCACTCTGGAAAAAGACGTCAAGTATGCCACAAAAATACCGGTTATGGTTTTGTTGGTGGGCCGCTTGCTCAACCGGCCATTCCATTCCCGCAAATTTGATGCTGCAAATGAAGCGTTTTTTCAAACTTTTTCAAATGCTATCTATGATTTTTGTCATTTTACACGATTAGATAAATTGTTGTTAAAAATGGTGCCTCAAGGAGTTCGTTCCTATATTTATATGCAAAAACCTGCCGGCAAATAGAAATGATTCTCCTGTTCATTGGCTTTGCCGAATGAAAATTATTGCACTTGATTTTTTAAGTTTATTGCATCATATTACAATATTGCTTTGAGGAAAGACAAACATTCAACGGTTGTTTTTAATATGCAGCAAATCATTTTACATCTTGATATGGATGCTTTTTTTGCAGCCATTGAACAGCTCGATCACCCGGAATATCGCGGCAAACCGTTAATTGTCGGCGCTGACCCGAAAGAGGGCCAGGGTCGGGGAGTTGTTTCCACATGCAGTTATGAAGCGCGTAAATTCGGTATTCATTCTGCAATGCCCATTTCTCATGCCTGGAAAAAATGTCCCCACGGAATTTATGTCTATCCCCGCGGCAGCCGTTATGGTGAAATTTCGCGTAGCATTATGAAAATTCTGCAAGAATACTCACCGGATGTCGAGCAGATCAGTATCGATGAAGCATTCCTGGATATATCGTCAACCTATAAATTACACGGCTCTCCACGTCAAACCGGAGAGGTGATCAAAGCGCATATTAAAAAAGAAACCGGATTAACAGCTTCGGTTGGAATTGCTCCCAGCAAGTTTGTTGCTAAAATTGCCTCCGACCTGGAAAAACCCGATGGCCTGGTTATTGTTGAACCGGAAAAGGTTATAGAATTTCTTGACCCACTGGATATTTCCCGCATGTGGGGAGTAGGTAAAAAAACTTTGCTTCACATGCACAACCGGGGCATAAGAACCATTGGCGATTTAGCCTGCCGTTCTGAAAAAGAGGCTTGTGACCTGTTTGGCAAGTCCGGATTGCATTTCTGGCAATTAGCCAACGGCATTGACAAGCGTACAATTAGTGGATATGTTTCTGCAAAATCAATTAGTAAAGAAATTACTTTTGAAACCGATAAAAACAATGACCATGAATTAATAAATATTTTATTATATTTGTGTAATGAATTGACGAGAGAAATGCGCAGAAAAGGGTATAGTGGCAAGTGTGTAACTCTTAAAATCAGATTAACTGATTTTTCAACCTTTACACGCTCACGCAGCTTTTCTTCCTGTATTCATTCTTCCGCAGAAGTATTTGCACAAGTTCAGGAAATGTTTGAATTATTTAACCGCCATCAGCAAAAAGTTAGATTGCTGGGAGTTTCCATATCCAATCTTGAAAAAGGTGAAAGACAGTTGAATTTATTTCAAGATGAAGTTAATCAGCATCAAAAAATTGATCAGGTATTAGACAGAATTCGAGAAAAATTTGGAGAAAAATCAATTACCCGTGCCAGCCTGTTGCAAACTGAATATGATTCGGAATGGATCAGAGGGTAATTTGGGCAAATTGCGGCGTTTGTAATGTATCACTAGTAATTTTTTCATGTATACAGCTAAACAAAACCCTGTTGAGCAGGGTTTTTCGGTAATCAAATTTTAAAAAGGAGTTTGTAATGCGTAATTGGCATATTATCCTGATGTTCGTGTTTTTGTTTGTTACCAGTGCACAAACCCAGGCCGCGCAGCGAAAAATTGTTATCGTTAAAGAATGGGAACAAGATCAGATTAACCCTGTTTTTGACCAGGTTTATAATATAATAATTAAAGAATTTACTTTAAATGATTCTTTTATCGTTATGGATCAAAACGAATTACAAGCAAAAAGTTCACTGGTTTTAACCTCAATTTTTCCAGATACTTTTGAGCCGTTACACTTGTCTGAATTGAATCAAACATTACACCTTGATATTGTTATGCTTTTATCACAACAGCAGGGAAACATGTATATAAATACTCTTGAATTCCCGTCCGGTGTTACAATTGATAAATATGTTATTGATAAAAGCGAACTTGACGCCACAAAACCTGAACGACTGGTTCAATTTTATCTTGGTGGATTGATAGAGCAACTCAAAAATAAATTCACTATCTATGGATATCCTTTTCAAACCAATGAATATGGCATTATAATAATAACCAATGAAATGGAGCGAGATTTTATCCGAGCCAATCTTTACAGTTTGCAGAAATATTACTCTCAAGTATTACCTGCACAATCCAAACCATTGCGTATTAAAATGATAAAAACTCTTGATTGCGAGCTTGCCAGTCAAATGTGTACCTTGACCGGCGCCCAGTTCGCCATGAGTTTTGCGCCGGATCCGGTTGGTTTGATGGATTATCGTTTAACTTTGATATTCCCGTATATGGAGAACAACAAGCCTGCTATTCATGTCGAGTACCCATGCCTGACGGCAAATGAACAGCTTGTTTGTTACGAGTTTGCAGGAGAAAATCCTTCCATGGAACATCTGGGAGAAATGCTTTTTAACAAGAATATTGATTATAAGCAGATTGAAATAATGCCGATTTTTTTACGTAAACTGGCGCTATTGCATCATGAATGGGCAGCCCAAAAATCAGAAACGTCGAGTGGTTCTGAAAAAATTAATAATTATTATATCCTGCTTTACAACCAATTGCCGGCCAATTCCCTTGCCAGCGCGTGGGTGGGTCTTAATTATGCTGGTTTTTATATGCAAACCGGTCAATATATTATGGCGGAACCGCTTTTTAACAAGGTAAACAACATTTTTTCAAGTAATTCTGATTATCAGGGAATGATACTCAGTTTGCTCGGAACAGCTCAAACAGCAACAATGTTGAAAAATTACACTGTTGCCAAACGCGCTTATGAAAATGTGTTAAAAGTTTATAATATAAAAGATGATAGTATTACCGTAGCCGCAGTTAATTATAACCTTGGATTAATTGCCGAGTTGAACCAGTCTCCCAAACTGGCTATAAATTATTATGAAAGCAGTGCATATCTGTATAACACAGTGAATGAAAAGTATACGGCTATGCAAATATATCAAAAAATTGCCAAACTGCTGGCCGAAACCGGCGAACTGGAAAAAGCCGTCGATTATAATACCCTGTACCTTGCCCGCGCAGAAGAGTTATTCAGCGAACCGGATATTGCTCAGGCGCAGTTTGCTTTGGGGCAGGCCGGTTTTAAAGGCAATAATTACTCTGAAGCACAACAGTATCTGCTAAACGCAAAAAATTATTACGAAATGTTGGGCGATCAGCATGATGAACTGGTGGTTATTGATTTAAAATTGGGAATTATTCATTTTAAAAATCATGAATACTCTGAAGCGCAAACATTACTATATGCAACCCTGGAAAAAAGCGAAAAGCTGACTGCCGTAGAAGATTTTTATGATTTATATCGTTATCTTGGCGATCTTGAAGCGGTCAATCAAAACTGGATCGATGCTCAAAAATGTTATGACGTTGGCCTGGAGCGCGCAACTCTGGCTAAAGCACAACCCAAAATTGCTGAATTTGTATATCGAAAGGGATTAGCCCACCTGAAAGAAGGCAAAGTTGAAGCAGGGTATAAAGAAGTAAAAAAAGGCATTGATTTATCCAATGGCGCTGTACACGGTGGCCGAAAAATGGCAAATGAATTTTTAAAGAAACTGGAAAATGCCATTAAAAAGTAGTTATCCTCTTTTGTCAGTTTTTCATTGGGTGGTTGAGGATTTTAATTATGAAAAGTAATCATTTCACCGCAACTACCCTGGAGAAACAAATAATTGCACGCCTTGATAAAGCAATTTGGGAATATAAAATGCTGGCCGCGGGGGACAAAATATTGATTTGCGTTTCCGGGGGCGCCGATTCCATGTTGCTCTTGCGTTTGTTGAGTAAACGTTACACTATTTTTGCGTCCGATTTGCAGTTATTTGCCCTGTATGTTGAAATGGGTTTTGCTGATAACGCCGAGCAACGGTGCGAAATCATGCAAAATTATTTTACTCTTCTACAGATCAACGGCACAATCATCAAAACTGATATTGGCCCATATTCACACAGCCCGCAAAACCTGGAAAATCCCTGCTTTCTCTGTTCACGCATCCGTCGCAAGCATATTTTTGCCACTGCCGAAAAATTGCATTGTAATAAAATCGTTTTTGCTCATCACAAGGATGATATTGTTGAAACACTATTATTGAATATGATATTCGGACGGGAAATCAGCACCATGACGCCGGTTTTGCCGGTTCACCAGGGCAAGTATGTTATTATTCGCCCCATGGTTTTTATGGAGGAATCTCTCATCAAGCAACTGGCCGGAACGCTCGCTGTTCCCGTTTTTGATCAGCAATGTCCTTCAAGCGGAAATTCAAAACGGCAGTATATCAAGGAATTGATAAACAAAATTGATCAAGATTTTTATGGCTCCCGGGATAACATATTTAACAGCATGAAACGAGTGAAAAAAGATTATTTGCTATAAATTACCCCTGTTGTCTCCTGTCCTTGCTTTCCTCGGTTTTTTTACTTAATTTAATCAAAGCAATCCTTGTTTGACTGATTTTGCATGTTTGGAACTGATGACCAAAGTATTAATTTTATCATATTATTTTCCCCCATTAGGGTTGGGTGGAACCCAGCGGATGGCTAAATTTGCCAGGTATTTACCTGAATTTGGCTGGCAGCCCACTGTTGTGACTGTGCAGCCGATTGTTTACCTGGCACAAGATGAGTCTTTATCAAGCGACCTTGCGCGCGTCCGCGTGATTCGCACCGATTCGTGGGACCCGCAGCGTTTATTAATGAAATTTAAGCGCCAGAATAAACCTGTGGCAGCACAGAACACCGGATCAACAAATCCGGGAAAACTGCTTCAGTTCATCAATCAAAAGTTGTTTTCTTTTTTTCTTATACCGGACAGCAAGGTGTTATGGAATCCGCTATTATATAAATCAATAACCAGACTGCTGCATGGCGAAAAGTTTGATGTTGTGCTGACTAGTTCGCCGCCGCATTCCACCCATCTGGTGGGGAAAAAACTTGCCGCAAAATATGGATTGAAATGGGTAGCTGATTTTCGTGATGACTGGGCTGGCGGGCATGTTGTTTTTGAACCAACCCGCATTCACCGCTGGTTTAACCACAGACTGCAAAAAGCTGTTCTTGCCGGCGCCGATGCTGTTATTTGCGCTTCACCCGGCATCCGCTCTACTTTTCTTGATAAAACCGTCACAACCGATAAATTTCATATTATAACCAATGGTTACGATATTGCAGATTATCCTCCGGTCAGTAAATCGCCCGACAAGCATTGTTTCACTTTGTGTTATTGTGGTGTAATATCAAGATTCAGCGATCCTGCCAGCCTGTTCAAAGCGTTATTGCTTTTTAAAATAAAGTATCCGGTCAGCTGGAAACAGCTTAGAATACAGTTTGTTGGTCATGATGCCTCTGGAAAACTGGCTGATATGGTGCACAAGAACAGTCTTGACGATCTTGTTGAAATTATTGGTTTTAAACCTCATAACCAGGCGCTTCAATATGTTGTTAACGCTGACGCATTGCTGCTTCTGGCCACCGGTAACGACCGGGATACTTTTATTCCTGGTAAAATCTTTGAATATTTTGGTGCGCAAAAGCCAATTTTGGGAATTAGTAATGTTAAAGACACCAGTGAGCTATTACAAAAATATAGCATGGCCAGGTTCTTGTCTATTGATAAACCTGAAGAAATCGCTGATGCTTTGCATGACCTTATGTCAACCAATTTGCAAATATTACCTGGCGATTTGGCATTTATTGAACAGTTTAACCGAAAAACACAAACGGAAAAGTTGGCAAATATTTTTAATGGATTGAAATCATGAAGTGTAGTAAAATTATTTCCTTGTTGTATTTAATTATATTATTATTGATAACAGTTATTCCCGGCAATACCTTAAAAGGCCAGGATTATATTTGGCCAACTGACGCCAGCCGGGCGCTAACCTCTACCTTTGCCGAATATCGCCCCGGACGGTTTCATGCCGGCATAGATATAAAAACCTGGGGGAAAACCGGTTATAAAATTTTTGCAATTGCGGATGGTTATATTTCACGGTTGCGTGTTTCACCTTTTGGTTATGGAAAGTCATTATACCTGACCCTGGATAGTGGCGAAACAGTTGTTTATGCACATCTGGATGGCTTTTGTAAGGAACTGGAAGATTATATCTGGGCTGAACAGGAAAAACGAGGGCGCTATAGCATTCAATTATTTTTATCTTTGAACCAGTTCCGTTATAAACAGGGTGATTTCCTTGGTTACACCGGGCAAACCGGCGTTGGTTTTCCCCATTTACATTTTGAATTACGCGACGCAAATGAACGCCCGATCAATCCTTTTTTACGTGGCTATGTCGTTGCTGATAACGCCGCCCCGGTAATTACCAAAATTTCGATAACTCCGCTAAATGCCTCCTCCACAGTAAATAATGACTGGAAACCTGTTGTCCTGTCTGTGCAAAATATTGGCAGCGGACAGTATATAATTGAACAGCCGCTTTCGTTAAGCGGCCTGGTCGGTTTTGGCTTGTCGGCTTTTGATACTATGGAAAATATTACCAACAAGTTTGGCACCTATAAAAATGAACTCTATATTAACGATGAATTGGTTTTTTCATCTACGTATGACAAATTTTCCTATGATGATAACAACCACGCGGTACTGGATCGTGAATTCCGACTGGCACAAAACGGTCGCGGCAATTATTACAAATTATACCTGGAAGATGGTAACTCTTTGCCGTTTTATGCAAAAAAAACCAGCGACTATGGAACCCTTTATTTTCAAAATCAACCTGACAGCATTTTATTAAATTTGTCCAGCGGCGCCCGGGTTTTTACCGGTAAAGATCATTCCTTCTGCATACTTGCCCAGGATTATTGGGGTAACACTTCCCAAGTTTCAGGCAAGATACAGTCAGTTGCGCCTGTTTATAACGAATCAGCAAAAGATCAAAAACCGGTTCAATATGACCCATGGCAAGATTTGTGGGCAGTTACCGATACGACCCTGTTTACCATCACCCCGGAATATTATGATAATTATGTCCGATTCGAGTTCACACCCATTATATCACTGCCGGGTCAGGTATCTGCATTTTATCATTTTGCCGGAACGCCGGGAAAGAAAATGCCTCTGATCCGCAAAAACGGTAAACTGATCGGTTGTGTTGCTCTTGATAATTACAGTTATTCACCGTTGCTGATCAGCGTTACCTCTTTTATTGAGGAGCAAACGTTGCGGCAAACAACGCCATTCTTTTTTCAACCTGTTTTAAAAAACCAGTCAAAAACTGTTTCTAGTGATGACGAACTGTGCCAGCTGGAATTTTCTGCCAATTCATTATTCAAAACTATTTTTGTTCGTATAACCCGGTTAACCAATCCTGGTAGCGACGTTTGGAAGTTTGCCAGTAATATCTATCGTGTTGACCCCGGAGATGTCCCCTTGAATAAAGGAGCGACTATAAAAATAAGATATGATAGTACAGTAACCAATCCACGAAAACTCGGTATCTATTATCTAAATTCCAGCCAAAAGTGGGTTTATTTTGGTAAATTATTGGATGAATACTCCAAAACTGTGGGTGGATATGTTGGCACCTTTGGCACACATGCACTTTTAATTGATGATGTGCCTCCGGAAATTATCTCTTTATCTCCGCAAAATAATGCTCATTTGCAAAATGCTTATCCGCAATTACGGGCGGTTTTTAGAGATATGCTTTCCGGTATACAGGGAGAAGATAATATGCAGCTTTTACTGGATGGTGTGCCGGTCATTGCAGAATATGATCCGGAACATTTATCATTAACATATAAAATGCGCAAGGCGTTACTAAAAGGACAGCATACCCTGGAATTATTCCTGAAAGACAATTGCGGGAATACTTCAAGCCAAAAAAATATCTTTTGGGTTGATTAATATTATTATGATGGTGAATTATATATACGGGTATCAGTTTATAGAAACAAGGAGCAACTATGCAATATAAAACATTGCCCGACTGGCAAAAATACTGGGCGAAAATTAAAGATATACAGCAGTTGCAATACAAGTCGCGGCAAATTGATGAAACCCTCAAGGCAATTGAACAGGAATTTAATTGCAAACTGGTATCCGGGGATCAATTACTGATTATTGAAGCGCTGGAAGAGAGGATTGGGGAATTAAAACAAGAATTAAGCGCCCGCTCCGGTATGCAGGGGGATTTATTCGACTAGAGTTCATTCCGGTATTCCATTACAAAAAATCAATTCGCTTGAAACGCCTTTAAGAATTGACTATTTCATTGACTATTTTATCATGTTTTGCTATATTTATAAACTATAATGATTTACATTTATAAAGTTTTTAATAAACCCGGTTTAATCACCCGACCCGGTGCAGGTAGTTTGATTGCTTTTGGAGAGAGAACTGTATGAGTTTACGTGAATTGGATAAAGTGTATGATCCGCTCAAGGTTGAAAATAAATGGTATAAATTTTGGGAAGAAAATAAATTATTTCATGCTGATGTTGCCAGTCAGCGTCCGCATTACACAATTGTAATACCGCCGCCTAACGTTACCGGTATGTTGACAATGGGGCATATTTTAAATAATACAATTCAGGATTTATTGATCCGTTGGAAAAAGATGCAGGGCTATGAAACTTTATGGATGCCGGGCACTGATCATGCCGGTATTGCCACGCAAAATAAAGTGGAAGCCGCAATTGCTCTTGAGGATACAGACCGTCATAAACTGGGGCGAGAAAAGTTTTTGGAAAGAGTGTGGGACTGGCGGCATAAATACGGCGGTATTATATTCAAACAATTACGTAAACTGGGCGCCGCCTGTGACTGGGATCGTGAATGTTTCACCATGGATGATGAACTCAGCCGGGCTGTCCGTGAAGTGTTTGTGCGGTTGTATCATAAAGGTTATATCTATAAGGGCCGCCGCCTTATTAACTGGTGTCCGCGCTGTCACACCGCTCTTGCCGATGAAGAAGTAAATAATGTGGAAGAAGAGGGTATGTTTTGGGATATTGCCTATCCTCTTGCCGACGGCAGCGGTGAAATTGTGGTTGTTACAACCCGGCCTGAAACAATGCTGGGCGATACAGCCGTGGCCGTCCACCCGGATGATGATCGGTATCGTTCTTTGATTGGGAAAATGGTAAGGTTGCCTCTTGCCAATCGTCAAATTCCCATCATTGCCGATGAACATGCCAACCCGGAGCTGGGCAGCGGCGCTGTGAAAATTACTCCTGCCCATGATTTCAACGACTTTGCGGTAGGTCAGCGCCATAACCTGGAACAGATTTCCGTAATCGGCGCTGACGGTAAAATGAATGAAAATGCCGGCAACTATGCTGGAATAGATCGCTTTGCTGCGCGAAAAAAGATTTTACAGGATTTGCAAGGCCTGGAGTTGTTGCGCGGGGAACGAAAAAAGATAATCGCTGTACCGCGTTGTTACCGTTCCAACGATGTGGTGGAACCCTTTTTATCCGAGCAGTGGTTTGTTAAAATGGAACCGCTCGCCCGACCGGCTATTCGCGTTGTCCGCGAAGGCAAAATCAAATTTTATCCCAGACACTGGGAAGAAACATATTTCCACTGGATGGAAAACATTCGTGACTGGTGTATCAGCCGCCAGATATGGTGGGGGCACCGCATACCCGCCTGGACGTGTGAACAGGGGCATATCACTGTAGCAACGGAAACGCCGCAAAAATGCTCAACTTGCGGCAGTGTAAATTTAACACAGGAAACCGATGTACTGGATACCTGGTTTTCATCCTGGTTGTGGCCATTCAGCACCCTGGGTTGGCCTTATCAAACCCCCGACCTGAAAAAATTCTTTCCCACCGATACCCTGGTTACCGGCCCTGATATTATCTTTTTCTGGGTGGCGCGAATGATTATGGCCTCCCTGGAATTCATGGGTGATATACCGTTCAAGGATGTTTATTTTAACGGTATGATACGTGACCTGGGCGGACGGAAAATGTCCAAATCATTGGGAAATTCCCCTGATCCTTTATGGTTAATAGACGGCGTGGATAAAGACACAATCCGCGAATTTGCCGCCCACAATTCGTCCTATAAAGCTGGCGTGCCTGCATATGGCGCTGATGCTGTCCGCCTGACTATGGTTTATTTAACGCCCTTGGGTGGCGATATTCGCTTTGATCATACCCTGGTTGAATTGGGTCAAAAATTTAGCAACAAATTATGGAACGCAGCCCGTTTTGTGTTAATGAACCTGGATGAAGAACAGCCGGTTTTAAAAATGTCTGAAATTCGGGATGAAGAACTGGATTTTATGGATCAGTGGATATTGTCCCGTTTGCATCGTGCGATAAATGGCATTGAAAAGGCGATGCTTGATTTTCGTCTCAATGACGCTACTCATACCTTATACAGCTTTATCTGGACCGAGTATTGTGACTGGTATATTGAACTGGTAAAAAACCGTTTATATGCACAGGACAATCCTCGTGAACAACAAATTGCCCGTTCCGTGTCCGTTCATATTTTGGAACAGATCGTTCTGTTACTGCATCCACTCATGCCATTTATTACTGAAGAGATCTGGCAAAATTTACCTTTTGTCTTGCAACCCGATTCTGCCATTAAATCCATCATGTTACAACCTTACCCACAATTTCAGGAGCAATACATTAATGAAGTGGTGGAAGATAACATGACAATGTTACAGCTGATCATTGGCGCTGTTCGTAACATTCGTGGTGAAATGAATGTTCCCCCGATGAGAGAAGCCGAATTGATCATCATTAGCAAGGATAAGCAAAAGCTGGAAATACTCCGCACCAATGAAATGTCTGTTTTCAAGCTGGCCAAAGTCAGTTCAATATCATATAATTCAAAACGACCAAAATTATGTGCCAGCGCGGTAGTGCAGGGATTGGAATTGTTTTTGCCCCTGCAAGGGCTGATTGATGTTCAAGTAGAAAAAAATCGTTTGCAAAAAGAAATTGATCGACTGGAAAATCAACTTGCCGGTTTACAAAAAAAATTACTGAATCGCGATTTTGTTGCAAGGGCGCCAAAAGAGGTAATTGATAAAGAGCAACAAAAGAAGGAAAATTGGGAATCGAGTGTGAAAAAACTACAATCAAGTTTGCAACTTTTATCGGAGGAATAGAGTAAAATTTGCTACAGGGAACCCTTGCTTTTTTTAACTGATTGGGTTGATTTTGGCTATTCATTAAAATAAGGAATTGCGAAATGAAATATGGAAAACTATTAGCAGGTCTTATCCTTTTCTCGCCGCTCACCAGCACGGATAGTTTTGCAGATAAAATGGCGATTACAATTTATAATGATAATCTGGCTCTGGTTCGGGATTCCCGCATACTTGATTTTAAAAGCGGCGTTAATGAGTATCGCTTTACTCAGGTTGCCGCACAGATCGATCCAACCTCTGTGCATTTTACAGTACCCGGAAATAATAATATTCGTATTCTGGAACAAAACTATGAGTATGACCTGGTTGGAACACAACGGCTGCTGGAAAAGTATGTCGATCAGCAGATCATTGTAACAACGACAGAGGGTAACACGTTTAACGGTAAGCTGTTAAGCGCTCAATCCGGGGATGTTATTATTGAAACACCTGATAAGCTGGTCAAAGTATTAAAAGCCGCAGCGTTAGAGACTGTAGAATTTCCATCATTAACCGACGGGTTAATCACCAAACCGACCCTGGTTTGGCTGTTGCAAAGCGCCAAAGCAGAAAAACGGGAAGCAGAGATCAGCTATCTCACCGGTGGTATAAGCTGGCATGCAGAATATGTTGCCCTGGTAAATGAGAAAGATACTGCTTTGGAACTGGGCGGCTGGATTTCCATCGAGAATACTTCCGGCGCCAGTTACCGGGATGCCAAATTAAAACTGGTTGCCGGCGACGTAAATATTGTTCGCCCGCAAGCGCCGCCGCGAGCATATTTAGCCAAAGCCGCTTATGCCGAAGATGCCGCTGCTCCACAGTTTGAAGAAAAATCTTTTTTTGAATATCATTTATACACCCTGATGCGTCCGGCTACAATTAATGATCGCCAGATCAAGCAGTTGGAATTATTTCCCCCGGCAAACACTGCGGTTAAAAAAATATTCACCTACAATGGTCAACGTGATAACAAGGACGTTAAAGTAAATATTGAATTAACCAATAGCAAAGCGAGCGGATTGGGCATGCCGCTGCCCAAAGGGAAAATTCGGGTTTATAAACGCGACAGCGATGGCTCACAAGAGTTTATTGGCGAGGATATGATCGATCACACCCCGCAGAACGAAAAAATCCGTATTTACCTTGGCAATGCTTTTGATATTGTTGGCGAACGCATTGTTAAAGATATAAAAAAGATCGGCAACCGCAGCCGCCAGGAAACTGTAGCAATTACCCTTCGCAATCATAAAAAGGAAGAGGTGACCATTACAGTTATCGAAAATATGTGGGGTGATTGGGATTTTATTGGTCAAACCCCGAAAATTTTAACCCGGCAGGCTAACAAGGTTGAGTTTGAAGTCACTGTGCCAGCTAATGGTGAAAAAAGCTTTGAATTTGTAGTATTGTACCGGTAATTACGATTTTGTATTCTACCCATGAAAGAAGCGGTCTCGTCAATATATTCACCAATTGAAAAGCTGGAAACTGTCGGGCCCAAACGCGCCGCTGAATTGAACAAGGTTGGTGTTTTTCAAATTTGTGATTTATTTTATTATTTGCCCCGACGTTATCTGGATCGTTCTTATATTGGCAAGATCGCTTCTTTAAAAAACGGGCAGGAGACAACTATTATTGCCCGTGTGGTCAATTCGGAAATGCGGCGGGGACGGCGGAATCGCTTTCATTTATACGTTACCGACGGCACCTCTTATCTTACTTGTGTATGGTTCAGTAAACTCTCCTACTGGTTGCGAACGTTCAAAACCGGTGAATGGCTGGCATTAAGCGGTAAAGTGACCCGATTTGAAGGTCTGCAAATGGTTCACCCGGAATTCGACCGGCTTGGCGAAAATGCCGAAGGTGAACTGGTGAATACCGGCAAGATCATTCCTTTATATCCTTCAACCGAGGCTTTGACCAAAAGCGGTTTCGACAGCCGAGGATTTCGTCGTTTGATCGTCAAATTAATCCATAACTATAAAGATAAAATTGAAGAAACCATTCCTGCGACAATTGTTGCCCGCCGGCAATTAATGCCTCTGGCCGACGCTTTGGATAAAATCCATTTTCCCGACAACTGGGATATTCTCTACCAGGCGCGGGAACGGTTGAAATTTGACGAACTGTTCTTTATGGAATTAATAATCGCCCTGCGTAAAAAACACATCCATACAGATTCCGGCGGCATACGCTTTAGCAAAGTGGGGGGGCGGGTTAAAACCCTGGTTGATAACTTACCTTTTGAACTGACCGGCGCGCAAAAACGGGTTATTCGTGAAATTTATACTGATATGAAAAGCAGCAGGCCGATGAATCGTTTGCTGCAGGGCGATGTTGGTTCAGGGAAAACTATGGTTGCGCTGATTGCCATGTTGATCGCTGTTGAAAATGGATACCAGGCAGCGATGATGGCCCCCACAGAAATTTTGGCAGAACAGCATTTTTATTCTGTCAGCAAGGCGTTGCAACCAATTGGCGTTAACACAGTTTTACTGATTGGCGCGCAAAATAAAGCCACACGTGAAAAAACGCTGGAAGCAATTGCCACCCGGCAGGCGGATATTATCATCGGCACTCATGCGCTTATCCAGGAAAATGTAGAGTTTAACAATCTTGGGTTGGTAATTATTGATGAACAGCACCGTTTTGGCGTAATTCAGCGCGCCCGTTTACGTGAAAAAGGACTAAAACCCGATGTGCTGGTAATGACTGCTACCCCTATTCCGCGCACCTTGTCGTTAACTGTATATGGCGACCTGGATGTCTCTATTCTTGATGAAATGCCGCATGGCCGCAAACCGGTTCTGACCAAATGGCGGACTAGCAAACAGCGCTCCAAAGTATATCATTTTTTACGAGACCAGATCGCAGCCGGCAAGCAAGCCTTTATTGTTTTTCCTCTGGTTGAAGAAACGGAAAAGTCCGATTTAAAAGCGGCAACCGACAGCTATGATAAAATGCGTACCAGTTTTTTCCGCGACTATTCACTCGGTTTAATTCACGGCCGGATGAAAAGCGAGGAAAAGGAAGCGGCGATGGCGGCTTTTAAAAGCGGGCAAATCCAGATTTTGGTTAGCACCACAGTTATTGAAGTGGGTGTGGATGTACCGAACGCAACGATTATTATCATTGAACACGCAGAGCGATTCGGCCTGACGCAATTACACCAGTTACGGGGCAGGGTAGGACGCGGCAGCGAGCAATCTTTTTGTATTCTGATCGCCTATGGTGAATTATCAGAAGAAGCGCGTAAACGACTTGATACAATGGCTGCTACCAATGATGGATTTAAACTGGCAGAAATTGACCTTGAATTACGCGGGCCAGGTGACTTTTTTGGCACCAGGCAGCACGGTTTGCCGGATTTACGCATTGCCAATATCGTTGCCGATATTAAATTGCTGCGTATCGCGCGCAAGGAAGCTTTTGAACTGGTAGCCAAGGATCCACAATTAATTGCCGATGGAGTTGTGGGAACCCGGCATCATTTTATCAAGAATTACCGGGACAAGTACGATCTTGCCTGGGTAGCTTGAAATAAAAGGAAAATGAAATGTCCGAACAGTTTGATAAAAATGAAAAACAGAAATTATTGTTTTTAAATCTGGTGCTGATCATGCAATCCGCCGCTTTGCAAAATATGGGTAGAGTGGATGATCCTGGTCAGTCACAGGTTGCGGTTAACCTGGAACAAGCTCGTACATTTATTGATATTCTGGATATGATAAAAGCTAAAACCCGTAATAACTTGCTGGATGATGAAAAACGCTTTCTGGATAATACCCTTACCCAGTTAAAAATGGTTTTTGTGGAAGAAACGAAAAAAAAGAACAATTGAGTATTACTTTTTGAAAAAGGAATGATAATATATGAGTGCAAAGGCCCGGCATAGCCGTCAGGTGTGGGAAAATTTTTGGCAAGAGAAAGAGGACATTAACCAGGTATATCCGAATTCCGATCGCATCATCCGGCAGATCGAAACTTTGAGCGATTTAAAAAATAAAGTTGTTATGGAAATTGGCGCCGGTTCCGGACGAGACGGCTTTCGCTTGGTAGATAAAGGAGCAATAGTCATTCTGCTGGATTATGCAGAAAATTCATTGCTGTTGTTAAAGAAATTATCCCGCGAACTTGGCAAGCCGGTAATTTTACTGCGTGCAGATGCTTTTCATTTACCGTTTCGTGATAATTCATTAGATCTGGTCTACCATCAGGGCTTGCTGGAACATTTTACCAACCCGGAAGATTTGATCAGTGAAAATTACCGCGTTCTTGTACCCGGCGGCCATGCCATAGCCGACGTGCCCCAGCGTTATCATCTGTATACTCTTGTCAAACACGTTCTTATCTGGATGAATAAATGGTTCGCCGGCTGGGAAACGGAATTTTCAATTGGCCAGTTACGCACATGTTTTCAAACCGCTGGATTTAAAATACATGCTGTTTATGGTGACTGGATGCGTCCTGGTTTTGTTTACCGGGCGCTGCGTGAAATTTTAAAAAAGCTGAAAATTACTTTACCGCTTTACCCCCGGCCGGTTCCTTTTGTTACGCCATTATGCGGATGGTTAGGCAATCATTTTAAACGCAGCCGGCTGGCGTTATATACTTTTATGGATATTGGTGTAATTGGTGTAAAAACTAGAGACTGATGAATGACAAAACCGGATTCTTTACAAATACTGGTTATTAACTGGCAGGATATTACCAATCCCCTGGGCGGTGGCGCCGAAGTGCATTGCCATGAAATTTTCAAACGGGTTGCAGCAATGGGGCATCATGTTACCTTGCTCTGTTGCCGCTATCCAGGCGCTCCGGAACAGGAAGTTATAGACGGTATTACTATTATTCGCCGTGGTTCCAGGAACGACTTTAATTTTCATGTTCCGGCAGCATACCGGCAACTGGCAAAAAACCGGCGATTTGATATTGTGGTTGATGATATTAACAAAATACCTTTTTATACGCCTTTATATGTCAAAGAACCGGTACTGGCCATTTTGCATCATTTGTTTGGTAAAAGTATATATATGGAAACATCTTTTTTCCCGGCCAGTTATGTCTATTCCAGTGAAAAACTGGTACCGGCAATATACAGGCACACCCCTTTTGCCGTGGTTTCTGAAAGTACCCGTCAGGAACTTTTACGGCTGGGTATTCGTTCCAAAATCAGTCTGGTACAAAATGCAGTTGATTTATCGCAATATTACTCTGATTATGCCGGCAAAAGTCGGGAGCCACTGATTGGTTATCTGGGCCGGGTAAAGAAATACAAAAGCATTCATCATATATTACACGCTATGCCGGAAATAATCAATGCAGTTCCCGGAACACGCTTGCTGGTCATTGGCGGCGGTGACTATATAACGCATCTTGAAAATCTGGCTGGTCAATTAGGCGTCGGTGATCATGTATCCTTTACCGGGTTTGTGCCGCATGAAAAAAAGGTTGAACTGTTGAATTCATTGTGGCTATGCGTCAATCCTTCGCCAAAGGAGGGATGGGGCTTGACAGTAATTGAAGCTAATGCTTGCGGCGTTCCGGTTGTAGCTGCTAATTCACCGGGTTTGCGAGATTCGGTGGTGCACGATCATACCGGTTTATTGTATCCTTTTGGTGATATAAAAAAAATGGCCCATTCAATAATTGAATTGTTAAATGATCAGAAAAAACAAGGTATTTTATCAAAAAATTCTGTAAATTGGGTAAAAAGTTTTAGTTGGGATGAATCAGCAAAAAAAATAATTGATGTAATTTATGCAACTAGATGTAATTAGATTCGGAGATCAAGAATGCAACATGAAAAATTAGTAAACCGGATATGCGCAGGAGTTGCGTTTATCTTTTCCCTGATTATTTATCTTAAAACAATTGCACCTACGGTTTCCTTTTGGGATTGTGGCGAGTTTATAACTTGTTCCTATATTCTCGGCATTCCGCATCCTCCGGGCGCCCCTTTTTATTTGTTGATCGGACGCATCTTTTCCATGCTGCCTCTGGCAACGGATATCGGTTTGCGGGTAAATATCATTTCCGCATTATCTTCCGCCATTACCGTTATGTTGACCTATTTAATTATTGTTCGGCTTGTCAAACAATGGCGCGGTGAACCGAAAAACAATGAAGACATGTTTGTATTGGCAGCCAGCGGTTTAATTGGCGCTTTAGCCTTTGCCTTTACAGATACTTTTTGGTTTAATGCTGTTGAAGCCGAAGTCTACGCCATCAGTATGTTCTTTACTGCTATAATTGTCTGGTTTATACTGGTTTGGCTGGAAAAAGCTGATCAGGCCGGTTCCGAACGTTATATTTTAATCATTGCCTATCTAACCGGTTTGGCCATTGGCGTACATCTGCTGTTGATTCTGGCGTTGCCGGCAATTTTTATGATCGTTTATTTCAAGTATCTTGAAAAAAATAAACAAAAAATCACTATATCTAATCTGGCGGCTTTTGTTGTTATTACAGTTATTATCTTTGCCGCTATATATCCCGGTGTGGTTCAATGGGTTCCCCGCATGGCCGGTGCATTCTCTTTATGGTCATTACTGGTATTGGTTGTTGTTATTACCCTGGGCGCTTATTTTGCAATTACTAACAAGCGACGCATTCTCAGCCTGGCATTAATGTCGTTCATGCTGGTTTTGATGGGGTATTCAACTTATACCATGCTTTATATTCGCTCCGGCCTTAATCCTGAGATTGACGAAAATGACCCGGAAAATATCAAGCAAATGGTTAGTTATCTGAACCGGGAACAGTACGGTACCTGGAGTACTTTTCCACGCCGTTTTCCGGGAATTCCGCAGGAGTGGGAGTTCAATCAGCTTAAAGAATATGGACGCATTCCTAAAAGCGAAAGTTATACCTGGTACAAATTTGATAAACAAATGGATTTTATGTGGAATTATCAGATCAAAAAGATGTACCTGCGGTATTTTACATGGCAATTTGCCGGCAAGGGAGCAACTCTTGGCGCCGATGGTTTTATTGTCGAAAATTTTTCCTTGAACGGTTTAATGGGTTTGCCGCTTTTCCTTGGGCTAATTGGTATGGTGCATCATTTCTACCGGCATTGGCGGCATGCTATGAGTTTAACCGCATTTTTAATTCTAACCGGAATCGCCATTGTTATTTACCTCAACCAGGAGGACCCGCAGCCACGCGAAAGGGATTATGTCTTTGTCGGTTCATTTTTCGCTTTTGCGATCTGGATCGGTATGGGGGTTACGGCAATTATTGAAATGATCCAGGATGCCATGCGGGGCAAGCCGCGATCTCGCTTTATACTATCGATTGCCGCGGCTTTATTGCTGTTTGCTATTGTCCCTGTTAATCTGCTAGCCAGAAATTATGTTGAGCATGACCGTACCGGTGATTATGTGGCATACGATTATTCCTATAATATATTGCAAACCTGTGACGATAACGGGATATTATTTACCAATGGTGATAATGATACTTTTCCGCTTTGGTTTTTGCAATATGTATATGGCATTAAAAAAGATGTACGGGTTGTAAACCTGAGCCTGCTCAATACCGGCTGGTATATAAAACAACTTAAAAACCAGGAACCCATAGTTCCAATCTCTTTGTCCGACTCCCGAATTGAAGGACTGGAAGTTATGCCCTGGAACGAACAAACTATCAAAATCCCTGTACCAACAGATGCCCGCCAGAGAATTTTATCCGATCTTGGACAAGTCAAAGATTTCATGCCTTCAGAAGACAAGGTACCTGATGAAATTTCATTTACTGTTAAACCAACAATATACGGGCAGGGTATACGGGTACAGGATTACATGATTTTAAATATTCTGCATGCCAATAACTGGCAAAACCCGGTCTATTTTGCAGTGACGGTATCAAGTCAAAACAAGTTAAATCTGGACAATTATTTACGAATGGATGGTTTGTGTTTTGAAGTGACTCCGGTTGTTGATGAAGATGTTATGGCCAAAAAGTTACACCGGAATTTATTTGAAACCTTTCAATTCCGTGGCTTGAATGATCCCGATGTTTTTCTGAATGATAATGTCAAGGGATTATTACAGAATTACCGGGCTGCGTTTTTACGCCTTGCCGATTATTACCGGCGTAATCAAAAAATAGATCAGATGGTAACAGTTCTTGAACGTATGGATCATGTAATGCCCGATAGCATTGTTCCTCCGCCGGACGTCCGCTTGCCTATACAAATTGGTTCACTTTATGATTTGGCAGGTCAAACAGATAAATTCATTAAAAAAGCCGAGTGGGCCGTAAATACCGAGCCTGATAATGCTTATGCGGTTGGTACTTTGGTAAGTCTATACGATCGTGAAGGTCAGCACGATAAAGCCATTCAATTACTTGAAAAATGGTTGATAAATCATCCTGACGATCCCGATGCACAGGCCAAGCTCAAGGAACAAAAGAGTTTTACGGATGTGACAGACGCTGCAACCGATACCGCCAAGACGGAAAAATAATTCTTTTGCAGGAAGGAAGTATAGACATTGCAGAAAGGGATCATAGAAAGAAAGAAATTTATAAAGCAGATTTTAATAACAGGATTAAAGATCGGCCTGAGCGCCTTTTTAATTATTTTTCTATTAACACGCATTGGTGTTAATCAGCTTTTAACCCAGGTCACTCAGGCCAATCCCTGGTGGATTGTCACAAGTATATTGGTATTTGTTCTAAGTAATATTTTAGGCGCTGTGCAATGGTATTTGTTACTAAAATCACGCCAGGTTTTCATATCATTGTGGCAGGTAATCAAGTTTTATCATGTGGGTTTGTTCTTTAATAATTTTTTAATTGGTTATGTAGGTGGCGATGCCTTTCGGATTTATGATATTAAAAAAAATTCGGGTAATTTAAATAGCGCACTGACAACTGTCTTTTTTGACCGGTTTGTGGGATTTTTCGCCCTGTCAAGCCTGGCGATGTTTGTAACCTTGCTTTGGCTGCCGCATCTTTCTTCACAAATTACAATCTATACGATTATCATTGTTTTTGTGGTTTGGGCTATCGGTCTCTTTTTTATTTTTCAGGAAAGGACAGCTAAAAAATTTTCCTGGATGTTTAAATTTTTTTTACCGAAATTTGTTCATCTAAAACTCAAAGAAATTTATTACGAGTTGAATGAATTTCGTCACCAAAGAGCATTATTAAGCCATATATTTTTAATCGCCACAAGTGTGCAAACTTTGCGTATTTTAACCCATTTGTTTGCCGCCCGGGCTGTCGGTGTAAAAATTGAGGTTTTTTACTTTTTTATTTTTATCCCGATCATTGCTCTGGTTTCCAGCTTGCCAATATCTGTCGGTGGAATTGGTGTACGGGAACAAAGCGGCGTTACCTTGTTTTCTCAAATCGGTATATTGCCGGCGGAAATTGTGGCGTTTGAATTTATTGCTTATCTGGTAGGAATTGTCGCTACTATTCCCGGCGGTTTGATTTTTGCTATCCGCAGGGATCATAAAAAAGTAGGTGATCCTGTCGTTTCAAAAAATAATGGGATAACACTATGAAAAAAAACCTGGTATTATTAATTATCATGGCCTGTATGTCATCATTAATAGTACATACCGGCTGTGAACAAAAGGGGCGTTCGCTGGGGTCTGTTCGTAATATTGTCGTATTAGCCGATTCGTCTCTGTGGTTAGAAACTGGCAACCAGGTTGAGGCAACGCTTGGTCATGATCAGTTTACCCCCCAGCCTGAACGCATTTTTGTTCTTAACCGCACCGACCCCGCTGAAATTGGAAAATTTAAAAGGTATCCCCAGATATTACTCGTCGGAACCCTGGATCAGCAAGGCGTCACACGTGATTTGCTTGATCAATTGCTTCCACCAGGCTCTAAAGCCCGGTCAATGGTAGAAAATGATGAACGTTTTGTATTCCCTGTTAACGACCCCTGGTCTCGGGAACAATTACTGGTGGTTTTAGTCAGCCGGGATCTGGAAACCCTGACTAAAAATCTTGCTTCGGAACCGGATCAATTGTTTAAAATATTTGACAATCATGCCGACGAACGTGTTTTAAAACAGGTTTATTATACCCGTGAGCAAAAAGATATTGAAAGCCGGTTTTTCCAAAATTATGGCTGGAGTATACGTGTTCCCAATGAATATATCGTTGCTGCTGATTCCGGAAAAACAGGATTTGTGTGGTTGCGGCGGGTAGGCCCCAAAAGCTTGTTGCGCGATATTTTTATTTACCGCGAAGCAGTAACCGATCCATCAGTTTTAAGTAAAGAATGGATCATGGCAAAGCGCGATAGTTTAACAAAACGCTATTATCAGGGAGATTATGTATATAGCGATAGTTTGATTACAGTAAAAGAACAGATTGTGAATTTTAACAATCGCTATGCGATCCGGCTAGACGGGGTATGGCAAAACGAGAAGCACATGATTGGCGGTCCATTCCGCAGTTTTGCCTTTTATAATGAAGGAGATAATTATATGTATATTCTGGATGGCTCTGTATGGGCGCCTGAACAACGGAAATGGCCGTTTTTACGGCAGTTGGATATAATTATCCATACTTTTAAAGCAATTAATGAACCTGCAATACAGGAGTAATTTATGCCTAAAGTAGCAATTGTCATGGGCAGTACCTCTGATGCGGAAATTATGTCTGTTGCACGGGAATATTTACAATATTTTGGTATCGAAAGCACAGTATATACCTTGTCCGCGCACCGAACTCCGGAACAGACCGCTCAGTTTGCCAAAACCGCCGAAGAAACCGGATTTTCAGCCATCATTGCCGGAGCCGGGATGGCAGCTCATTTACCGGGAGTTATTGCCAGTTATACCTTGTTGCCGGTAATTGGCGTCCCTTTAAGCGGTTCAGCTTTAAATGGAGTCGATGCCTTGTACGCAATTGTGCAAATGCCCGGTGGCGTTCCGGTTGCAACAATGGCAATCGGCAAGCCCGGGGCTGCCAATGCCGCAGTTTTTTGTGCGCGAATGTTGGCAGCACAGCATCCGAAAATTCGTGAAAAACTGGACCGGTTTGTTGCCAACGGCTGCAAGATGGGTTAAGGATAAAGAGATGACGTCCAACGGTTTACTATGACAAAAATATTGATTGCCGGGTGCAACGGCTTATTGGGACAAAAATTGATTGATACCGCGCCACTATCATATTCATTGATTGGTGTTGATCTTGAAAAAAACTGCCCACTTTATAATTTTTGTAATTATATTTCACACGATTTAACCGATAAAAAGAATACATACAAACTGTTGCAGGAAATCCAGCCGGACTATATTATAAATGCCGCCGCTTATACCAATGTGGATGGAGCAGAAACTGACCGGGAATTATGCTGGCGTTTAAATGTTGAATTACCTGAACATTTAATTTATTGCGCCCGCAAGTTGAAAATAAAAATCGGGCATATTTCTACTGATTATATATTTGACGGGAAAAATGGCCCGTATACTGAAACCGCGCGTCCCAATCCTCTCGGATATTATGGCCGTTCCAAACTGGCAGGTGAAAACCTGTTCACCACATCTGCTATTGACTATTTCATCGTCCGTACTATGGTTTTGTATGGCAAAAAAAATGCAAACAAACATAATTTTGTCACCTGGTTGATTGAGCAGCTTGAAAATGGCAGGCAAGCCCGTATTGTTAATGACCAGTATGGTAATACCACATTGGTAGATGAATTAGCTACCGGTATCTGGAAACTGGTAGAGCAGAATTTTAGCGGCACTGTTAATATTGCCGGTACTGAAATTGTTTCCCGTTTTGAATTTGCCTGCACAATCGCCAGTATTTTTGGGTTCGACAATAATTTGTTACAACCTGTAACAACCGCCGAGTTGCATCAGGCAGCGTTACGTCCCTTAAAGTCCGGCTTGATCGTTGATAAAGCAATTCATGAATTAAATATCGAACTTTCCGATGTATCAGGAGGTTTAAATAAATTAAAGTCCTTATATTTGGCAAGGACTCAACACGGCAAGTAACCACGAGAAACGCCTGATCGAATCATAAACTGTGGAGAAGTTTTTGAAAGTACTGGTTATTATTCCCACCTATAATGAACGGCAAAATATTGAAAAATTGCTGGAAAAAATTACCAGTCAAAATATTGATGGCTTGGAAATTCTGGTAATCGATGACAATTCTCCTGACGGCACAGGAGATTGTGTTTCCGCCCTGGCGCAACACAACCCCCGCCTGCATTACCTGCGTCGTGAAGCAAAAATGGGGCTCGGTACTGCCTATGTTGCCGGTTTTCGTTATGCCCTGCAGCGCGATTATGAATTGATCATTGAAATGGATGCGGATTTTTCTCATGATCCCAATGAATTGAAAAATCTTATTGCTGCCACTGAAAAGTATGATCTGGCTGTCGGCTCCCGCTATATTAACGGCGTCAATGTTATTAACTGGCCATTAAGCAGGCTGCTGCTGAGCATGGGCGCCAGTTTATACACTCGTATAATTACCGGTTTACCCTTGCATGACTGCACCAGCGGTTTCAAGTGTTTTAAGCGCCAGGTGTTGGAGAAAATTAACCTGGATGGCATCAAATCCGATGGATATTCCTTCCAGATCGAAATGCATTTCAAGGCATGGAAAAAGGGCTTTAAATTAGGTGAAATTCCAATCGTTTTTTACGATCGTACTGCCGGTACTTCAAAAATGTCCAAGAAAATAGTACATGAAGCAATATGGATAGTCTGGCATTTAAAGATTTCCAGCCTTACCGGTAAATTATAAATTAAATACTGTAGCCGTTCTGTTATTCAAAGTATTCCGGGAGTAACATTTATTGAAATGAATTAAGCAGATATGTGCTGTAGCGGCGCCGGGTCATATAACATTGCCCATACTTATATTTCCCGCAAAATACCGGTGCGCAAGTTGACAAACGTATCTGCTGCCGATTCTGAAATTTTGGCAACAGCCTGCCCGGCATATATTATGCAGCTTGCCTGGGGTGTGCGGCAGGCTCGTATGCCGGTTAAAGTAATGCATATAAATCAACTTTTGCTGGAAAAAACGGTTCGATCATTATATGAACAGGAAAATAAAAATTATGAGTAAACCCAAAAAGATAACCGAACACCCCGTATCATTTATCAGCAACGACAGTCAACTTGTGGGTATGCTCCACGAAACTGGCAGTAATAAAGTTATAATTTTATGTCATGGTTTCAAGGGCCATAAATGTGAAAACAAACGCCTGTTTGTTGAAGCTGCCCGGGCGTTTTGCCATGAAGGTTATGATGTGCTGCGTTTTGATTTTTATGGATCAGGCGATAGTGAAGGTGAATTTGAAGACACACTAGTTTCTACAAATATAATCAATCTTCAAGATGCCTACAAGTTTGTAAAGCAACGCGGCTACCAGGATGTTGCAATTCTTGGCATCAGCATGGGCGCTGCCACTGCCATATTGACCGTAAATAAACTGGATGTAAAAGTCCTGGTTCTCTGGTCTTCAGTGCCAGATATGCACAGGGTTTTTGACAGCACTATTAAACATTTTGGACCGGTAGATCCTGGCAAGATAGTATTTGAATACGAAGGCTGGAATATCAAGCGCAATTTTTGGGAGGATGCGGTTCAATTTGATATCATGAGCGAACTGGCCAAAATTACTATTCCTAAATTCATTGTTCAGGGAACCGATGATGAGCCGGTTTTTGTGCAAGGATTTCAGGATTTCCGTGATATTGTATACCCACCGGCTGATTTTATGGAAATTCCGCAAGCTGGTCACACTTTTCAGACTCCACATCACCGACAACTAGTTATCAGACAGACATTGATCTGGTTAAACCGACATTTTTTATAAGAGAGGCAGTATTTATGGATAATGATCAAGAGATGAATAATAATCAATATTTACACGAAGGAGATGACCAATTACTGGATCTTGATCCTCGGGCATCGGTCAAAGCATATCGAAATGTGAATTTTTTAAATAGCAGTGACGCCCGCACTCTTCGCATTCTTGCTGAATACCTTGAACCGCAGAGTCGCCTGCGTCATTATGGTATTAAAGACACAATCGTTTTTTACGGCTCGGCGCGAATTCCGTCATTGCAGGAAGCGCAACAGCGTTTGTATGAAATGACAGAAAAGCTGGATAATATGGATATAAAGAGTAAAGTGATGATGGAGGCAAAATTAAAAATTGCCGAGCGCGATTTGAAACTTGCCCGTTATTACGAGGATGCCCGTAAACTGGCTTACCAGCTAACCAAATGGGCGCTTGATCTTGATGAAAAGCAACGTTTTATTGTTTGTTCCGGTGGCGGCCCGGGTATTATGGAAGCCGCCAATCGGGGCGCTGTTGAAGCCGGCGGGCAAACGATTGGCTTTAACATCAGTCTGCCCATGGAACAGTATCCCAATCCTTATATTACTAAAAATCTTTCGTTTGATTTTCATTACTTTTTTATGCGAAAATTATGGTTTGTTTATACCGCAAAAGCATTGGTTGTTTTCCCGGGTGGCTTTGGTACGTTTGATGAATTATTTGAATTATTGACTTTGCGGCAAACTCAAAAAGTAAAAAAACCTCTCAGTGTTATTATTTATGGTAAAGAATACTGGGAAAGTGTTATTGATTTTAACAAAATGGTAGAATGGGGAGTGATTAGCAAGGAAGATCTCGATCTATTTCATTTCATTGATGATGTTGAAGATGCCTATATCACTCTACGCGATCATTTTGAAAAGGAATTTGTTGGTAAAAAGCAATACTGGCACTTGTAAAGTTAATCTGGAGACGTTATTACCAGAAATTACTGAACAAATTTTTCAAGCCGGCAATGCAGCAGTATCAAGCATTGCCGGCTTGGGTAATATAAAAGGTTATTTTTTCTCTACGAAATACTTTATTACAATTTATTACAAACCTGAACTCATTTTACAGAACTTTAAAGACAGTATAACGTTTTAACTTTTGATTTGTAACGCCCTGTTTTTTTCCAAAAACAAGTAACAACCGAATCATGTTGGAATGCAATTCAGCGCCTTGTTGTCTAATAAAATCGAATACAAATCAAATATTTTAAAAAAGAGGAAAAATGCAGATTTCTATTAAAAACCTCAGCCAAATTTATCGTGGTGGTCACCGCGCCCTGAATGACATTAACCTGGAGATCAGCAGCGGAATGTTTGGTTTGTTAGGACCAAATGGAGCGGGAAAAACTACCCTGATGCGAATTTTGGTAACCCTCCTCAAACCAAGCAGCGGCGTTGTAAAGTTTAACGATTATGACCTTTTAACCGACCGAAAAAAGATACGCAGTATGTTGGGTTATTTACCACAGGATTTTCAGGTTATTTCACGTTTGAAAACCTGGGAATTCCTTGATTATGTTGGCGGCCTTGCTGGATTGAAAAATAAAGCGGCACGCAGCCATGCTCTTGATGAGATGCTGGAAAAAGTCGGCTTGTTTAATGTTCGTGAACGCAAGGCAACCAAGCTCTCAGGTGGCATGAAAAGACGTCTCGGTATTGCCCAGGCATTAATTGGTAACCCGCAAATTGTTATTGTCGATGAACCGACTACCGGTCTTGATCCTGAGGAACGAATCCGATTTCGCAATTTACTGGCTGAACTGAGCCATAAAGATATTATCATCATTCTTTCAACGCATATTGTCGGCGATATTTCCAGTACTTGTACAAACATGGCCTTGCTAAACAAGGGGCAACTTGTATTTAATGATGCTCCTGAAAAACTGGTGGATAAGTGCAAAGGTCGGGTATGGTTGATTAATGCTATGGATAATGAAATGGAATCAATCAAGGAAAAGTACCCGGTTATCTCAACGATCCCGGTTGATAACGGCTGGGAAGTGCAAGTTGTTGCTGATGAATTGACCGGTTTCCAGGGCAGACAAATCGATCCAAACCTTGAACACGCCTATGTTTACCACATGGAATATGGTTTAAACAATTTGCAGTAATTGTCTTAACGAACGAAATGAAAGGTTTTGTTTATGTTATCATTTTATAATATCTGGGTCATTGCTCGTTATGAGACAAAAATCCTGTTCCGAAGCTGGTTTTTCAGAGCGCTGGCGCTGTTAACAATCGGAATTTTAACCTTTTTGAATATCATATTTTTTTCCACTGCCTTTAAGGAAATTCCCTGGGCTTTTCGCGGCATTCCATCTTTTATTCCTTATTTTAATTTGTTGATGCTCAATACGGTGCAGGCAATCTTGACAGTTTTCCTGGCTTCTGATTTTTTAAAGCGGGATGTTAAAGCCAGTTCCGCCGAAGTCATTTACATGCGTTCCATGTCCAATATCGAATATGTGCTGGGCAAGACCGGGGGAATTTTGAATATTTTTTTTATTCTAAATATTGTTGTATTATTAATTGCCGCGGTTATCAACCTGGTATTTTCGGACGTCGCTTTCCAGTTTGGAAATTACCTGATCTATTTTATTCTCATCAGCATTCCAACGATTATTTTTATCAGCGGGCTGACCTATCTTTTGATGATGCTCACCCGCAGTCAGCCGGTCACACTGGTTTTACTGGTGGGTTATATTACGCTGTGTCTGTTTTTTCTTCAACATAAAGCAAATTACCTGTTTGATATTACTGCTTTTTACCTGCCTCTGGCTTGTTCCGACTTTATTCATATTGTTGATATGCCTTTTATTGTATTGCAAAGGAGTATTTATTTCTTTGCGGGTTTGGCATTTATTTTTATAACCGGTTTGTTATTAAAACGTTTACCTCAGGCAAAAGGGTTGAATAAGGTTGCCGCTGTGTTTTCAGGATTGTTTTTTTTAATTGCTGTATTTTTTTGCATTACAAGTGTTATCAACTACCAACGTGGTATCCAATTACGGCGTAATATGGTACAGATAAATGACAAATACATGACAACACAAATACCTGCCGTTACTCATTATTATATTGATTTTGAACATCTGGGCGCATCTTTTTCTGCTGCTTGTCATCTTAAAGTTGTAAATACCGCATCTGTTCCCCTTGATCAGTATATCTTTAGTTTAAATCCCGGACTTTTGATAGAAAAGATTTCTGCGAATGACACTGATCTGTCATTCGACCGTGAGTTACATATCATCAAGGTTATTCCAACGCAGCCGCTTGCTCCCGGTGATGAGGATTCTTTACTTTTTGTATATGGTGGAGTTCCTGATGATGACGCGAGTTATCTTGATATTGATGAAAGCGACAGGGCAACTGTTTATAATATAATGGTATACAAAGTTGCTAAAAAATTCAGTTTTGTAACTCCCAATTATGTTCTGTTGACCAAAGAAAATTTGTGGTATCCTGTTCCCGGCGTAACCCAGGGCAGTTCAATATTTTCCGGTCAAAAAAAGGCTTTTTCCCGTTTTACTCTTGATGTTAAAAGCAGCAAAAATTTAATACCGGTTTCGCAAGGCTATATGGAAAAAATATCAGATTCGGAATATACATTTTCACCGGAAACTCCGTTAACGCAAATTTCCCTGGCCATTGGTGCATACAAGTTAGAAACGGTTAATACGGATAGTATAGATTATAATCTTTACAGTCTGAAAACCCACAATTATTACCAACCTTATTTTACTGAGCTTGGCGATACACTCAAGTCAATCATCCGGGATTCCAAACGAACTTTTGAGGCCAAGCTGCCGGCAGAGTATCCGTTTAAACGCTTTTCAGTTGTTGAAGTACCGGTGCAATATATGGCTTTTCCCCGGTTACTTTTTTTTCACCAGGAAAATATGCAGCCTGAACAGGTTTTCATACCTGAAAATGGTATTACCTTTAATCAAGCTGATTTCCGCCAGCAAAAACAACGTTTTGCCAATATGAGCCAGCGCCGTAACCAAACTTTTGGAGAAAAAGAATTTCAGGCGCGTTTATTTAATATGTTTGTTAATGGTTTCCTGGGTCAGGAATTCGGCAGAGGCCCTGAAGCCAGTTTTACTATGAATTTTAATATTTTTCCAAACTATTATTCTTTTATTAATGCTATCCATTCTGAATCCTGGCCAGTTGTTGATGCGGCTTATGAAGCTTATTTTTATTCCAATCTGACTGAAACACAAAACTTTTTTGCACGTAACTGGCAGGGATTACTGGATACTGAAAAAGCCAACCTGGCCTTGAAACAGCACAGTCTTGCAGAAATTGTAAAGGATAAAGAACATAAAGACCTGGTAAATGATGTTTTAATGAATAAAAGTCAGGTTCTTTTCAAGTTATTGATTAACCGTACCGGCAGCGAATCTTTTGACCAATATCTAAAGACTTTTCTTGTAACTAACCGTTTTAAAACTGCTGATTTTTCCAACTTTTTAACCGGTTTGGAGAACAAGATTAATTTTGCTGTTAAAGATTATATGCCATCCTGGTACGAGCAAATTACAATGCCCGGTTATTATACAGGCAATATCCAAAATTATAAAGTAATGGATGGCAATAGAACCCGTTATCAAATAAAGTTTGATGTAAATAATAACGAATCGGTTGATGGTTTGATTTCCGTGCGCATTCGTACCCGCGGGCAGGGCGGGCCCGGAGGACGGGGTTTTGGCGGGCCTGGTTTCGGCGGCCCCGGCGGTATGTTTGGTCAAGATGACGAGGAATTGATATATTCCGTTGACGCTGGTCAAACCAAACAAATTGGCATCCTGTTAGATTCCCAACCCGGCGCAATGTTTGTGAATACCCTGGTATCTCAAAATTTGCCGGCTGAAATTGAACACCGTTTTGAACAGTTTGACTTGAATGATAAAGCAACCCCTTTTGCCGGAGAACTGGTTCTGGACAGATCATTGCGTTTTGCTGATCCCAATGAAATAATTGTTGATAACGAGGATGAGGGATTTAAAATCATTGGTGAAACGCAAGTAAGCCCCTTGAAAAGATTATTTAAAATTGATAATCAGCAGGACGAAGAGTATAGCGGTTTGAACATGTTCCGAATTCCCAATACCTGGCTTAAAACAATACATGCCGATTTTTATGGCAATTATATCCATTCAGCAAGTTATATTAAATCCGGCAATGGTAGTAAAAAAGTGCTCTGGACGGCTAATCTGCCGGTAAGCGGCCAGTATAATGTGTATTGTTATTCATCCCTGTTACAATTCCGTTTAGGGCGGTTTGGCGGCCGGCCTGGCGGAGGTGGCCCTCCCGCACCGCCAGGTTCTGGCGGCAATCGGGGCCAGGCATTAAAGGATTTGCATTATACGATCTTTCATGACGACGGGCAGGAGGAGGTAACCCTGGACGCGACAAGCGCAGAAGAAGGCTGGAATTTTCTTGGTACTTTTTATTTGTCGCAGGGAAGCGCTATAGTGGAATTATCCGATAAAACCGAAGGACGGATTGTAACTGCCGATGCTGTGAAATGGGTTAAACATTAATTTATGGGTGAGAAAATGAAAATACTGAAAGCAGCTTTTTTTTCTTTTTTGTTACTATTTTATGCAATTGCCGGCGCACAATCTTTATCCTTAACTCTTGATGACGCCCTTGACGTTGCCTTGCAAAACAGCCCTGATATTTTGCGCTCCCGTCTCAATCTGGAACGGAGCCGCCAATCGTTACGAGCACAGCAGGCCGCATTAAAATCGCGATTCTCGCTTTCCATTACCCCGTATGATTATACCAGTGTTCGGGAATTTAATAATTTTTACAATACCTGGAATACCAATGAAATTTCCTCCTCTCTGGGCGATTTTAGCATTCGGCAACCGGTAAAATGGACCGATGGAACACTGATGTTAACCGACCGCTTGGAATGGCAAAATTCATATAGTGAATTTAAAAATGAGCGTATTAAAACCTATAGTAATAACCTCTATCTTAGCTACAACCAGCCCATTTTTACCTATAATAAAACCAGGTTAAATTTGCGGGAACTGGAACTTGATTTTGAAAATACTGCTTTGAGTTTTGCTTTGCAGCAATTGTCGCTGGAATACCAGATAACTCTTGGTTTTTATAATGTTTATAAAAATAAAATGAGTTACCAGATATCCCGGGAAGAATATAACAACCAGGAACAAAGTTATCAAATTATTAAAAATAAGGTTGACGCCGGTCTTTCGGCTAAAGAAGAACTTTACCAGGCTGAGCTAAACCTGGCCACAAGTAAATCTACTGTTCAGAATTCACTGGTGACCCTTGAAAGTTCTATGGATGAATTCAAACGACAAACCGGCATTGATATGATGCAGGAAATTGACGTTGTTGCCGATGTTTCGCACCAGCCGGTGCAGGTAGATTTACAAAAAGCATTGATAACTGGCCAAAAAAACCGTATGGAACTGCGACAGCGGAATATTGATATTGAGAATTCTTATGCAAACCTGACTCGCACCAAAGCTGAAAACGAGTTTAAAGGCGATGTAAATTTAACTTATGGGATTATTGGTACGAATGAAAAGTATCAAGATATGTATGATCAGTCTACTAAAAACCAAAAGGTATCGCTTTCCTTTGAAATTCCCCTATTTGACTGGGGTGAACGGAGCGCCCGTATAAAAGCGGCTGAAGCTACTTTGAAAAACCAGCAGCTCTCCCTGTCAAACCAGACCAATGATATTATTATCGGCATCCGCCAGGCTGTGCGCGATTTACAGAACCAGGAAGTGCAGATTGAAATTGAGCAACAGAATGTGCGCAATGCCGAGTTGACCTATCAAATAAACCTGGAAAAATATCGAAATGGTGATTTAACCAGTATGGATTTGAATCTGTATCAAACGCAATTGTCTGACCGTAAAACCAGTTATATCAACTCGCTGATCAATTACAAACTGGCTTTGTTGAATTTAAAAATCGAATCCATGTGGGATTTTGTTAAAAACGAACCGGTTATACCGGATTTATCTGCTATTGATTGAGAGTAAATTTTATATTTGTCGATTTCGACGGTATATACCGCCTGGTTGGGCGTTTACTACAGGATGCAATTCCTGTAAGCATGGTGAAAAAATTGTTGAAAATTTACCAACCGGGCAAAATAATCAGGTATGAAAATTTTCCATGTACTAAAATAAATGAGGTGAGCGCCTTGAAAAAACTAGGTTTGTTATTTATCATTTTTCTTTTGTTCCTGGCTTGCAACCAGCAGGATCAAACTCTGGATATGCAAATTGCTGTTCCGGTTACCGTCGAAGAAATTAAATACCGGCCAATTGAGGAATTTGTCACTGCAACCGGTACTGTGTATGCTATACAGCAAGCAGATCTGAAATCCGAAACCAATGGTTTTTATCGTCTGGCTGTGAATAATAATACCAAACGCTCTTTTGCAATTGGTGATTATGTACGCAAGAATGATGTTATCATTTATCTTGATAATCCGGAGCTGGAATATTCGATCAAAATTGAATCACAAAAATTGAATCTGGATATATCGCAACGTGAATATGAAAAGCAGCAATCTTTGTATGAAAAGGGTGGAGTAACCCTTCGGGAACTGAAAAATGCAGAAATTTCATTAAGAGACGCTCAATACAGCTATGATAATGCGGTATTACAGCTTTCCAAAACCAAAATTGTTGCCCCTTTTGACGGGACCATCACTGATTTGCCCTATAATACTCCTGGCATTCAGGTCGAACAAGGCGTTCGCATGGTGCAGATCATGAATTATAAACAATTATATACTGATATCAGTTTACCTGCCAAGGAAATGGGACAAATTAAATCCGGCCAAAAAGTACGGGTTTTGAATTATTCTGTACAGAAGGATACATTATGGGGCAATATTACCCAGGTAGCGCCGGCATTGGATCCAGCTACCCGATCATTCAAAGCCAATATACTAATCAATAATCCTGCGATGACGTTTCGGCCAGGCATGTTTATAAAGTCTGAAATTATTGTTGCACATATCGATAGCGCTATCGTTGTGCCCAAAGATATAATCCTTGCCCGTGGTGAGGAAAAATGGGTATTCACTGTAGTTAAAGGAGCTGCGGAAAGACGCAGAATTACTACCGGTATTGAAAATCCACTTGAAGTGGAAATTGTTGAAGGATTGAAAAAAGAAGATCGACTGGTTATTAAAGGTTTTGAAACGTTACAGCATAATTCCAAAGTAAAAATTGTCCGCTAGTCCTTTATGTGAAAATGAGAATATGGAAAAGATAACAAAATTTTCTGTAAATAATCCTGTAACAATTTTGATGTTTATCCTGGCAGTTTCGCTACTTGGTTATATATCATTTGCCCGGCTGGGGATCGATCTGTTCCCGGATTTAAACAATCCACGCATTTTTGTGGAAATAAAAACCGGCGAGCGTCCACCGGAAGAGATCGAAAAACAATATGTCGAAAATATCGAAGCTCTAGCCATACGTCAGCGCGAAGCTATGCAGGTTTTTTCTGTCTCACGGGTTGGTTCCGCACAAATAACAGTTGAGTATGGCTGGGAAACAGATATGGACGAAGCCTTTCTCGATTTGCAGAAAGCCTTGACCAGTTACAGTCAAAGCAGTGATCTGGATGAATTAAATATCAGCCGGCATGATCCCAATTCAGCGCCGGTTATGATTGTTGGCTTTTCCAATCCGCAAATTACTGATATGGATGAATTACGGCGTGTAGCCGAGAATTATTTACGCAACGAACTGATTCGGCTGGATGGAGTTGCCGAGGTTGAACTGCTGGGCTATGAAGAAAAGCAAGTGGTTATTCATACCGATGATTACCGGTTGCAGGCGTTTAATTTGACGCCAGATGAGGTTGTTAGTAAAGTTACCAGTTATAATCGTAACATGTCCGGTGGCTCAATTGAAGAGATGGGCTATAAATATATCATCAAAGGTGTGGGTGAGTTTACCTCACTTCAGGATATTGAAAATGTGGTTATTACTTTTAAAACTCGTGAGACCCCAACAGAAGCCACCAGCGCTGATGTCGCCGGGCGAGTGCCGGTATTTTTGCGTGATGTTGCCAGAGTAGAGCTGGTTAACAAAGACCCGGAAAACATAGTGCATATCAATGGCGAACGTTGTATGGCTTTGGCAATTTATAAGGAAACTCGCTTTAATACAGTCAAGGCATCCCAAACCCTGATCAAAAAGCTGGATGAACTGGACAAAGCCCTGCCCGGTTATAAATTATTTGTAATTTCCGACCAGGGTGATTTTATTACCAAAGCAATTAATGAAGTAAAACAAACTGCGTTAATTGGCGTTCTTTTAGCGGTAATAGTTCTGTTTGTCTTCCTGCGCCGTTTCGGTGTTACATTGATTATCAGTCTTGCAATACCCATTTCGATAATTGCTACTTTTAACCTGATGTACTTTAAAGGATTGACCCTGAATATAATGACCCTGGGCGGGCTGGCGCTCGGCGCCGGGATGCTGGTTGACAATGCGATTATTGTAATGGAAAACATTTACCGTCATCTTGAAGAAGGCGCTTCTTTGCGTGACGCGGCTGTCAAAGGCGCTGCAGGAGTTGGCGGAGCAATAACTGCTTCCACCTTGACAACAATTGTTGTGTTTTTACCTATTGTCTTTTTGCACGGATCAGCCAGTGAGTTATTCAAAGATCAGGCTTGGACTGTTGCTTTTTCATTATTATCTTCCCTGGTTGTGGCTATTCTGGTGATACCCATGCTGAGTGTAAAATTGCTTGGCAAGGAAAATGTTTTTAAACAACAAACGATCACATTTCCTGGTTATGCAAATTTATTGAACAAGTTTCTTGACAAATCGGGTCTGATTATTTTTGTTGCTGTTTTATTAATCGTTGTTGCCGTATTATTGATTCCGGTTGTAGGAAGTGAATTTATTCCTAAAACCAATTCCAGTGAGTATACTGTTAATCTCGAACTTGATCAGGGTACGGAACTATACAGAACCGAAAGTACTGTAAAAAATATTGAAGAAATAATAAAACAGATAATCGGCCAGGATATTGTAACACTTTATAGCAAAATCGGCCCAACCCAAAGTCTGACGAATATCAACCAGGCATATCAGGATGAAAATACCGCTTCGATTCTGATCAAGCTGCGCAAAAATTCCAGGCTGAGCGGGGAAGAACTCATCAACCAAATTTCCAATGCTATCGGCTCAATTCCCGGGGTGGAAGCTGAAATTGTGCAACAGCAAACGGAATTACAAACCAGTCTTGGCACTGATACCGCCCCCATACTTGTAGAGATAAAAGGCTCAGACCTGGATATTATTCAAACTTTGACAGAACAAGCCAGAACAAAAATGGCAGAAATACCGGATTTGATCAATATCACTACCAACTTTGACCAGGGCCGCCCTGAAGTTGAGGTCGTTATTGATCGGGTAAGGGCAGGTTTGTTGAATATTACTATGGATAATGTCAGTTCTCAGTTGCAAAATCAGCTATCCGGCAAAGAAGCCGGTCAATGGCAAAATCAGGGCGAAACTCAGGATATAATTCTCAAACCCCCGCAAATTGGTTTAAAGAATCTGAGCGATATTGTGCTGCAATCTGGAACTGAGCGAATTAACCTGAACGATGTTACCAATATTCGCATCAAGCAATCGACCAATGAAATTTATCGTACTAATCAGACACGGGTTGGCAAAATTTCCGCTCAAATCAATTCCGATCGGCCTTTTGATATGATTGTAAAAAATATCCATGCAGAATTGAAAAGCATTGAATATCCTGCTGATTATAAATATCAGGTAACCGGAGAAGAACTGAAACGCAAAGAAGCCTTTGGCAATTTAAAGTTTGCCCTTATTTTATCCATATTACTGGTTTATATGGTAATGGCTTCACAGTTTGAGTCGCTTGTACATCCTTTTATTATTTTGTTAACCATACCTCTTGCCGGTGTGGGAAGTGTTTTTCTGTTTCTATTGACCGGCTCCAGTTTCAATGTTATGGCCTATATTGGCATTATCATGCTCGCCGGAATCGCTGTTAATGACTCGATAATTCTTGTTGACGCTATCAATCAGTTGAAATCCAGTGGCGTAAGCAGAAGAAAGTCAATTTTGCAGGCCGGTCAATGGCGCGTACGCCCGATTATCATGACCAGTTTGACGACAATTTTAGCCTTGCTGCCCCTGTCTCTTGGCTTTGGCGAGGGCGCTGAATTACGCGCTCCTTTGGCTCTGGCTGTTATCGGCGGGCTGGTTAGTTCAACAATTTTAACACTGATTGTTATCCCATGCGTTTACTGGAAAGTAGACAAGTTGATACATCCTTCATATAATGATTAAATGAAAATACTAGTATGAACTTTTTTGGATTTGTAATAAAACGCCAGGTTCTCGTCAGCATGTTGTTTGTTGGATTCAGCTTGTTGGGGGTTATATCTTACAAGCTGCTGCCGGTCGAGTTGTTTCCCAATGCCGAATTGCCTTTTTTAATCGTCCAGGTCGGCGCAACCCAGGAAGTGAATCCGGAATACCTGGAAACCAAAGCTATAATTCCTGTTGAAGGAGCCATTACAACCCTTGAAGGGGTGGATAAAATTGAATCGTTTACCCAGAACCGCCAGGGAATTATATTTGTCTATTTCAACCAAAAAACCAAAATAAAGTATGCCTATCTTAAACTGGAAGAAAAGCTCAATACAGTAAAGACAACATTGGGCGATGAGTTTATGATTTCAGTTATGAAAGTGGATACCGATCAAATTGCCAACCAGTTTATGAATTTACAGGTACGCGGGGGGGCGGGTTTGAACAGGGTGCGAGAGGTGATCGACCGCAAGATTACCCCGGAACTGGAAAATATTGATGGTATTGCCAATGTTGAAGTGTTTGGCGGTCAGGAAAAATCGGTTGAAATTATTTTAAATGAAAATGCCTGTCGGGCCTATAACATCAGCGCCAACCGGGTGCGTTCTTTATTAGCTAGTAACAACAGTTATAAAGCGTTTGTCGGCAAGGTATATGAGAATGATCATTATTATTTTGTTAATACGGTTGCTGATTATACCCGTGTTGAAGATATTGAAAATATTTTAGTCAATGCCGACGGCCCAATCTATTTGCGGGATATTGCCGATATTAAATTCGGCGTCAAGGAGCAAACCAATATTAGCCGGGTAGACGGTAAAGAAGCAATTACTGTGCAACTGGTGAGGGATACCCAGGTAAACCTGATTGATCTTTCGCACCGCACCAGGGATGTCATCAAACAGCTTAATACCCGTCTAGTGCATGATGATGTTGAGGTTGTTATTCAATCCGATTCTGCTGAAATTGTTGAAAAGAATATTGACCTGATTATCCAGCTTGCCCTGGTTGGTGGATTTCTCAGTATTCTGATCCTGTGGTTGTTTTTACGTAATTTAAAGCTTGTCCTTACTATTGCATTGTCCATGCCCATTTCCATATTCACTGCTTTTAATTTTTTCTATGCTTTTGGAATTTCTATCAACAGCCTTACCCTGGTGGGAATTGCGCTTGCTGTTGGTATGCTGCTGGATAACAGTGTGGTGGTGCTGGAAAATATTTATCGTATTTTTTCGCACAACAAGAATATTGATCATGCGGTTATTCAGGGAACGAGTGATGTCTGGCGATCAATATTTGCTTCCACTCTAACAACGGTCACTGTGTTTTTGCCCTTTGCCTTTGCCACAAATTTTCTTGTGCAGTTATTGGGAAAACATGTCGGGGTGTCCATCATTTCAACTTTGGGCGTATCGCTTTTGGTCGCATTTTTACTGGTGCCAATGGCGGCACATTTTGTGTTAACGCGATTGAAAAAAAACTCGTTTGCCCGTTTTCAGGTAATTTCATACAAGAATCGGCTTTTACAAATCTATAATGTCATCCTCAAAGCCTGTTTACGGTTTCCGGCGCGCACGATTATTGGTACAGTTATATTCTTTTTCTTTAGTTTACTGGTTTGTCTGGCGTTGAGTCTTAATATTAGCAAGGAACCGGAAACACGCGAATTTAATTTGTACCTGACCATGCCAAGCGGCGCTACTCTGGAATCGACTGATGCTGCCACCACCCAGTTGGAGGAAAAATTACAACAGATTGAGGAAAAAGAAGAAATTATCAGCGCCATCAATGAAGAAGATGCCACGATTACAATCAAATTAAAGGAAAATTATTACAAAATAAAACGTCGCACCATTCCTGATATCAAAAGTATGGTGGCACGAGAAATCAGAGATTTCCGGGCTGCGGATGTAAGTTTTGATCAGCCGCAATCGGGCAGTCGCTACCGGGGCGGTATGGGTCAAAATCCTGGCGGCGGCCTGGAAAGAATGCTGGGTATTGGCAGCCAAACGGAGCAAATAATAATCAAAGGTTCAGATTTTGAACTCATGCGCAACAGCGCCAGCGATATTCAGTCGTATCTTGAACAACTCACAAATATCAGTTCGGTTAGTTTAAATATTTCCGATAACCGTCCTGAAATTCACCTGCTTTTTGATAATCACTTGTTAAGCGAATATGATGTTACCTTGTCGTCCATTACCGCTGAATTATCTACTTTTCAAAACGAGTTTTCCTCTAACCTGCGTTTCAAACAGGGAACGGAAGAGTATGATATTATTATTAAAAGCGATAATGACAAGCAAAAGACTTTTGATGATTTAAAAAATATTCAAATATCATCTGAAAGTGGGGGACTGTATGAACTTGAAACCCTTGGTCGAATTATTTATTCACAAGGCCTTGCCGGAATAAACCGGGTTAACCAGGAAAAACAAATAGAAGTAACCTATCGCTTTATCGACGAAGTGAATTCTTCAAAACAGTTTCTAACCGCTGCCCGGAATGAAGTTGATCAGCTCATTGAGCAATTAAACTTGCCGCCGGGGATTGCTGTTCAAGTTGTTCATGAAGAAAGCGAGTTGCAGGATTTTAAATTTCTAATTGCCGCTACTTTTATTCTAATTTTTATGATCCTTGCTTCTGTTTTCGAATCACTCTCGACTCCATTTGTGATTTTGTTTACCATACCCCTGGCGGCAATTGGTTCGTTATGGGCTTTGATTCTGACGGGTAATTCTTTATTAAACGCTAATACATTGATCGGTTTTGTTATTTTGTTGGGCGTGGTTGTTAATAATGGAATTATTTTTATTGATTATACAAGAATTTTACTAAAACGAAAATATCACAAATCGCGCGCGTTGATTATGGCCGGCCAGGCGCGGGTACGTCCAATCCTGATCACCGCGATTACCACAATAATAGCCATGTTGCCGTTAGCCCTGGGTAAAGCCGAGTATGTATCACAAATCGGCGCTCCTTTTGCTATTACGGTTATTGGCGGATTAACTGTTAGTACTCTGTTTACCCTGATTTTTATCCCGACCTTTTTCTCCGGGTTGCATACAGCGCTGCGCTGGCTGCGGCAATTGCCATGGAAAATTAAAGTGTTGCATGCTTTATTATTGACAACCGGGTGTTTACTGATTTATTTCCATGTCGACAGCCTGATTTGGCGTCTTGTTTATTTATTTTTGCTTATATTGGTAATTCCCGCCGCAACTTTGTTTATTATGAAAAGTTTACGGCGCGCCCGCTCTGATCTTATTGATGGCAAAACAGATTTGAGAATTATCATTCGGCATTTGGTTAAAATATATGATGACGACAGTCGTTTTGTCCGTGAATGGAAAAAAGGCAAGGCAATCAGGGAAAATGCCGGCATCAAAAAGCAGTTTAAAACCCGCAATGACTTTGAATCTCTGTTATGGGAACTGCCGTTATCGGGATTTCTATTTTACTTTACCTATTTTTATCTTGATAGTTATTTCTGGATGTTTGTTTTTTCTCATTTGGTTTATTTTTTTATGTTATACATTGCAACCCCATTGTTGACATGGTTGTATCCCGGCAAATTATCGGAACAACTGCGAAAAGTTCTGTTTTGGGGCATTCCTTTGCTTAATCTGATATTTTTCTATTTCCGCTGGGAAAAGATTGTTGTTTTGATATTTATCGCTTTTGTCTGGTACCTTGCTCTTGCTATCTATACCACATCCAACCGGTTATTGCGCGACAAGGTTGATATTGTTCGTCTGCAGGGCAAGTTTAAAACCATTCGACAACATTTTTATCGCCTGGTACAGATCATTCCTGTTATTGGCAAAAAGAAAAATCCTTTTCGGGCTTTGGATGGTGTTTCAATTGAAATTGGCAGTGGTATGTTTGGGTTGCTTGGCCCAAACGGCGCCGGCAAAACCACTTTGATGCGCATTATCTGTGGTATTTTGCAACAAAGTCGTGGTAAAATCTGGATCAATGAATTTGAGATCAATGAAAAGCGCGAAGAATTGCAGGGACTGATCGGTTACCTGCCGCAGGAATTTGGTATGTATGAAAATATGACCGCTTGGGAATATCTTGATTATCAGGCGCTTTTAAAAGGAATATATAATACCCGTGCGCGTGAAGATCGGATCAATTATGTGCTGTCTGCGGTTCACATGCAGGAAAGTCGTGATGTAAAAATTGAATCCTATTCCGGCGGTATGAAACAACGCATTGGTATTGCGCAGACTCTGCTGCACCTGCCGCGTATTTTGGTAGTCGATGAACCCACAGCCGGTCTCGATCCGCGCGAGCGTATCCGCTTCCGCAATTTGTTGGTAGAACTGGGGCGTGAAAGGATTGTGATCTTTTCCACTCATATTATTGAAGATATTGCCAGTTCCTGTAATAAAGTAGCAGTTTTAAACCAGGGCGCTCTGTGCTACCTGGGCACCCCTGCCGAGATGGTGAATGTTGCCCAAAACAATGTTTGGCAATTTTTTCTGGAACCCGAAGAATTTGAAGATTATACCCGTGATCTGCTGGTTTTGCATCACATGCGGGTTGACGATAAAATCAGGGTCCGATGTTTATCATTCACAAAACCACATAGTGATGCTGTTCAGGTAAAACCAACTTTGGAAGATGCTTATCTGATGTTGTTACGAAACAAACATTAAACTGGAAGGATTTGGAACAGGACAATGAAATTGGATAAAAATCAAATTTTCAACCTAACCGCCATCGTGAGTAAATTAGTACGTTACAATTTAAAGATCATATTTGGAAATATCTTTATTTATTTTTTGCTGGGCGCTACAGGTTTTTATTTATTTACTGCAGCACTGACTTTTTTTGATACGAGCGCCAACCCCACTTCGGCCACAGTATTTTATTTGCTGCTTTTTCCCGGAATATTAATAATTTTTTATCCTGCAACTTTTGGCATACAAAATGACAGCGACAGCCGCACCCTGGAAATTTTATTTGGTATTCCTGATTACCGTTATAAAGTATGGCTGGTGCGAATGGCAATAATTTATATTTTGGTTTTTTGCATTCTTGTTGTTCTGGCTTTGATTGCCCTTGCAGCTTTTACCCGGTTTTCATTGCTGACAATGGTTTTTCAACTCATGTTTCCCATTTTCTTTATTGGCAGCCTGGCTTTTATGATTTCCACCCTGGTTCGGAATGGATATGCAGCCATGGTTTTTCTAATCATCATTGGAATGATTTTTTGGATTTTTGGCAGCGCTCTAACCGAAAGTCAATGGAATTTATTTTTGAATCCCTTTCATGTTCCGGAAAGAATTAGCGAAGCAATATGGGCAAACATTCAAGTGAAAAACCGGCTGTATATCCTGTCCGCTACCATTTTAATGTTACTTTACGGGTTGTTAAATATGCAAAAACGGGAAAAATTTGTTTAAATTTACAATAACTTGATTTTTATAACCTTGCCCGTTTTTTCAAACTCTACTTTATCTTCACGCGCCAGCCAGCCAACTGCCGCAGCCACTAAAAAGTCTGTTTCTTTGGTGGCTGTTTTTAACTGGGTAAGTGATAACGGGCCTTTTTCGTTTAATAAACTCCACACAGAACCTGCTAAAACGCCGATTTCATTTTTCATGTTTTTCTCCATTTGGTTATTTTTAAAAAAATTATAATACCTGCATTATTATCATTCAGGTTTATGTATTAGATGTATCAAATTAGAATCTACTATATTACGAAATTTTTAGATATTAATCCTGAAAATTAAGGTTCACTGTTCAAGAGCAGAAATTTTGCCCGGCAAACTTTTTTTGCTTCTGTATGGTTTTCTGATTGTAATTTACAGATTACCCGTTTTTTTCAGGCATAAAAAAATTGAAATTTATATTGATAACAAAAATTTTAAAATAAATATTGCATTAAAAATTTTTTCATATAAAAAATTTTAGTTTGACTGTTATTCATTTCCCGATTACATGTTATTGTCCAAATTGAATAAAATGATTGCAAATTAAAGAAAAAATTTGTATAATATAATTGCTTTACAATTAAATAGAGGCGCCTGTTACAAAAGTAAATGTCTTCCCGGATATGCGTAATCCATGCAAGAAGGCACCGAAAGGGTAATGGGCCGAAATAAATCTGATACGCTTGATGATTTATTGGGCCGGTATGTTAATAGCTGCCGGACTGTCACGGAAAAAATATTCTGTGGAGCGCTATTTAATTGACGTGCTGATTATTATTTATTTCGATAACAGTAGGTTGATTGAAAAACGTTCCCTTGTTCAATCAACCTTTTTTTTTGCCGGTATGGAGATTTATGATTGAATTACTGGAAAAACTTGTACAAATACCCTCGCCAACCGGTCAGGAGTATGCCATTGGTCAGTTTTTGTTTACATATCTTGCCAATAAGGGCTACCATGTTCTGCGTCAACCGGTGAGTAACGACCGTTTTAATCTGCTGGTAACAACCGATTCCAACCCGGATGTTCTGTTTTGTACTCATATTGATGTGGTTCCCCCACATATCCCATTTCTACGGGATGGCGAAAAACTACATGGACGCGGCGCTTGCGACGCCAAAGGCCAGATAGCCGCAATAATCACTGCCGGAGACCGGCTGTTAAAGGAAGATATATCCAGGTTCGGTTTTTTGTTTGTCGTTGGCGAAGAGCAGGATTCCGATGGCGCTAAAATGGCTGCCAAATTGAAACTTGATTCCCGGTTTGTGGTAATCTGTGAACCTACCGAAAATAAACTGGTTACCGGGCAGAAAGGCACAATTGTATTTCGGGTTTCCGCTACCGGAAGCGGTGGTCATTCCTGCTTACCGGAAAACAAGACCTCGGCAATTCATCGTCTGCTCGCATTCCTGCATAACTGGGGTGATCTGGATTGGGGAACTGATCCGGTTTTAGGACGTTCTACTGTGAATATTGGCACCATCAGCGGCGGCGCAGGAATCAACATTATTGCTGAAGCTGCTCAAGCGGAAGGCATATTCCGTGTGGCAACCAGTGTTCAGCAAATAAAAGATAAAATACAGCAATTATTACCTGCTGATGTACAATTGGAAATCCGCAGTGAATCGGAACCACAAAGATTATTGGATATTGAAGGGTTTGAAAAGACTGTGGTAGCTTTTGGCACCGACGCATCGTACTTGCGTTCTCTTGGTAAAATTGTGTTACTGGGACCGGGTTCAATTACTGTCGCCCATAGCGCTGCTGAGTTTATTACTCAAAAAGAATTGTTAAAAGGTGTTGAATTGTTGATAAAAATTGCAAGACTATTAATATAAGGATTTACTATGATTGTAATGAAATTTGGCGGCACATCGGTAATAGATGCTGCCGCAATGCGCCGGGTAGCTGACATTGTGAAAATCCGCATAAAACAGCAGCCGGTTGTGGTTGTTTCCGCAGTTGGTGGTTTAACCAATAACCTGGTAACTCTAGGCAAGGAGGCACGGAATAACAATATGATCCGGGTAAAAGAGATCATCTCTGCTCTTGTGAACCGGCATCAAACAATTATTGATGATCTTGGTCTATCCGCCAACCGTACATTGCTGGCGCGGTTGAACGAAGTTGCGGCAGTACTTGAATCCGCTTGTGTTGAACTCGCCCGTGCTGATTCCATGCAAAAAGATCTGCTTGATATTATCCTCAGTACCGGCGAATATCTTTCCGCAAACATAATTGCAGAATATATGAATTCTATTGGCATGAATGGTATTTGGGCGGATGCGCGAGATATTCTGGTTACTGATTCTACTTTTGGCTGCGCCCTGCCAATGATCAAAGAATCAACTGAAAAAGCGAGAATGATGTTATTGCCTCTGGTCGCCGACGGCAAAATTCCGGTGTTGCAGGGTTTTATTGGTCGGAATAGCGCCGGAAAAATAACAACTCTGGGACGCGGTGGTTCCGATTATACCGCTTCATTAATCGGCGCAATGCTGGATGTGGATACAGTTGAAATATGGTCGGATGTTAGCGGCGTTTTAACTGCCGATCCTTCGCTGGTGCCCAATGCCAAACGCATTTTGCAGATGAGCTTCCAGGAAGCCGCCGAGTTGGCATATTTCGGCGCCAAGGTACTGCATCCTGCTACCATGCTTCCGGCTGTTGAAAAAGGAATAGCAATTCAGGTGCTAAATTCAATTCACCCGGAGCAGGGTGGAACCCGTATTGCTTTGCCTTCTGATATTGATCCTGATAAAAGCTGCATCGTCAAATCCATTGCATACAAAGAAGGGCTGACGGTTGTTACTGTGCACAGCACCCGTATGTTAATGGCGCATGGTTTTATGTTGTCAATATTCCAGATCTTTGAAAAATATAAAACTCCTGTCGACCTTGTTGCCACCTCCGAAGTCAGCGTTTCCATTACCATCGACAATACCGAGCATCTTGAAGAAATTAAAAATGAACTCAACGCCTTTGCCACTGTTGGTGTGGTGCACAACAAGGCAATTGTTTGCCTGGTTGGACAGTATTTAAAACGGACGACCGGCATGCCGGCCAAAATTTTTGCCTTACTGGGAGATGTGCGTATTCATTTAATATCCCAGGGCGCTTCGGAAATTAATATCAGTTTTGTTATTGACGAGTCAGATCTGGAACGTGTGATTAAACGCCTGCATGAACATTTTTTTGCTAATGGCACAAATCCTGAAATTTTTACTGATAACAATTAAGGTGAAAAACAATGAAATTTGGTATTCTTGGTTATGGCCGTATGGGACGGGAAGTTGAAAAGATCGCTCAAGATCTCGGTCATACAGTAACGGCTATTTTTGATGTTGATCAGCCATTTACCCCGACAGTGGATTTGAATGGCGCCCAGGTATTAATTGATTTTACTTTGGCCAATTTGGTTGCCAATAACCTGAAAAACGCTGCAAAACTGGGTATACCGGTAGTTGAGGGCACTACCGGCTGGTATGATCAGTTTGATATGGTAAAAAATATTCCGGGCTTGACTATGCTATACAGCCCCAATTTTTCAATTGGTGTATATCAATTTACAAAAATTGTTGACTATGCATCTCGATTGATGGGAGCATTAAATAGCTATGACTGTTACCTGCATGAATGGCATCATGCCGGTAAAGCCGATAGCCCCAGTGGAACAGCAAAAATTCTTGCTGATATTCTGGTTGATAATTTACCCGGCAAGGATAAAATTTTAGCTAATTCCAGTCACGGTGTTATTGACAAAAAAGCATTGCATGTCACTTCCAGCAGAGTGGGTAGAATACCCGGAACCCATGAAGTTGGCTTTGATTCTGTATGCGATCATATTACCTTGCGTCATGAAGCCCATGGCCGGGAAGGATTAGCGCTTGGCGCAGTGCGAGGCGCCGAATGGCTGATAGGTAAAAATGGTTTATTCAGTATGGATGATTTTATGCAGGACATGAATAAATAGAACGAGTATTGTCCAAATTACAATAATAATAAAATCCGGTATTATGCCGAAAATACCGGGTTGATTCTCGATTGAAAATTCCTTATAATAACTATAAGCAAGACCTGAACCGGGTTGCCTGGTTAATCAGGATCACATTTAGAATATTTTAAAAACGGTTACCGTTGCGAGGCAACCGGCAATGACAATAAAGAAGGGAGTTAATATGGATTTTTCCAGATTTAGGGGTACTACGGTCGCATTAATCACACCTTTTATGCAGAATGGCGCAATTGATGAAACCGGGTACAAAAAATTACTGGATTGGCAGATTGAACAAGGTACTGATGTAATATTGACCTGCGGAACCACCGGCGAGAGCGCAACTCTTTCTCATGCCGAACATGAAAAAGTGATTGAACTGACAATTCACCATGTTAATGGCCGGGTACCGGTTATCTGCGGCGCCGGCAGTAATGCAACCAGTGAAGCCATTTCCCTGTCGAAATTTGCTGCAAAAGCAGGCGCTGATGCAATTTTATCGGTAGCCCCTTATTATAATAAACCCACGCAGGAAGGTTTGTACCAGCATTTTAAAGCAATCGCCGAATCTGTGAAAACTCCGGTTATACTTTACAATGTTCCGGGGCGCACCGGCAGCAATATTAGCGCACAAACTACACTGCGCCTGGCGCAATTTTCCAATATCATTGGAATTAAAGAAGCCAGCGGCAATTTTTCCCAGATTATGGCCATCCTCAAAGACCGGCCCAAAGGGTTCCTGGTATTATCCGGTGATGATTCTATTTCCTTGCCTTTACTGGCTGCCGGCGCAGACGGCGTCATTTCCGTAGTCGCCAATCAAGCACCGGCCTTGTTCCATGAAATGGTGCACAGCGCTTTGAACAACAACTGGGAACGGGCTCGTGAGTTGCATTACAAACTGTTGCCATTAATGGAATTCAATTTTGTGGAAAGTAACCCTATTCCCGTTAAAACTGGTGTCGCTCTGATGGGGTTGATTGAAGAGAATTTCCGCCTGCCCCTGGTAAAAATGACCGAGACTAACCGGCAAACCATGAAAAAAGTACTAGCCGATCTGGGCTTGTTGTAAAGTGTAAAAATTTAAAGAGAACTGCTTACCCGATAATATGGAATGGCGATGAATAATATCAATTTTTATAAATATCATGCTTTGGGGAATGACTATATTGTAATCAATCCTGCAGAAACCGATCTGGAACTGACAATTGAAAAGATCAAACAGATTTGCCACCGCAATTTTGGTATTGGTTCGGATGGAATTTTATATGGCCCGGCGAAAACCCCGAAAAGCGCATTCGGTTTGCGCATCTTAAACCCTGATGGCAGTGAGGCGGAAAAAAGCGGCAATGGCTTGCGTATATTTTCCCGTTATTTGTGGGATTGTCAACTGGTCAGCGACCAGCCTTTCCACGTCGATACGCCCGGCGGTTTGGTGCTGGCGCAGGTTCATGATGACGGCCGGCGGGTTACTGTAGAAATGGGCCGCGTTACATTTATCAGCAATGAAATCCCGGTTGCAGGAGCCCCCCGTGAGGTTTTGAATGAAACCATTACTGTGACTGGCAAAAATTTTAATTTTTGCGCCGCATCTATTGGCAATCCGCATTGTGTTATCCCTTGTGATGAAATTTCCCGCACCCTTGCTGAAAAGTACGGTCCCCATATCGAAACGGACGCCCGGTTCCCCAATAAAATAAATGTACAGTTTTTAAAAGTTCTGGACCGCAATAACATTAGCATTGAAATTTGGGAACGAGGCGCCGGTTATACCCTGGCATCCGGCAGCAGCAGCAGCGCCGCTGCGGCAGTTGCTCATAAATTAGGGTTTTGTGACGAGTCCATTACAGTGCACATGCCCGGCGGTGAGATCAAGATTGAAATATCTCCACATTATGATATTACCATGACCGGCGCTGTAACAAGGGTGGGGCAGGGCACTCTGGATAAAGAGTTGTTTACTGCCCAGGTAATCTAGTTTTTTTGAAAATAGAAAGGTAATTCATGGCAACGATCAATACAAATTATAACAAGCTGGCCGCCGGTTATTTGTTCCCTGAAATAGCCCGGCGTACCCGCGCATACCTGGAAAAGAACCCGGCTGTGGAAATTATGCGTTTGGGCATTGGTAACACCACCGAAGCTCTAACGCCAACCATTGTACAGGGATTGCATTCCGGCGTTGACAAGCTGGCTGCTGTTTCTACTTATACCGGTTATGGCGATGAACAGGGCGATGTACGTTTGCGCGAGTCATTGTGTAATCATTACAAACAATTGGGCGTTGACCTGGAGGCCGATGATTTTTTTATCAGCGATGGCGCCAAACCGGATTCCGGTAATATACAATCCATTTTTAGCCAGGATAATGTTGTTGCTGTACAGGATCCGGCCTACCCGGTATATGTTGATACAAATGTAATAGCCGGGCGAACCGGTGGTTATGACCAGATCAGGGGGTTATATGACGGCCTTGTGTATATGCCTTGTACTGAAACGAACGGCTTTTTCTCTCCACCGCCGAACCAAAAGGTTGATATTATTTATTTGTGTAGCCCGAATAATCCCACCGGCGCAGTAGCCAGCAGGGAACAATTACAATTATTTGTCGATTACGCCCGTTCACACAAGGCGGTAATTATTTTCGATGCTGCCTATTCTTTTTTCATCAAGGACCCGAAATTACCAAAGAGTATTTTTGAAATTGACGGCGCCCATGAATGCGCCCTGGAGATAAGCAGTTTCTCAAAAATTGCCGGGTTTACCGGAGTGCGCCTCGGTTGGGCAATAGTTCCCAAAAGCCTGGTGGTTGAAAATACTGCTCCGGGTAAAGTTAACTCTTTGTGGAACCGGCGGCAGTCTACTTTTTTTAACGGCGCCTCAAATATTGTCCAGGAGGGAGGGCTGGCAGTTTTCACCCCGGCCGGCCTGCAGGAATGCCAGAGTTTGATTGACTATTATATGTACAATGCCCAAATTATTAAAGAAGGAATGCAAAAGCTTGGCTTGACTGCTTTCGGTGGTGACAATGCCCCGTATATCTGGATGCAAACCCCTCATAAAATGAAATCGTGGGAGTTTTTTGACAAACTTTTACGTGAAGCGCATGTTGTATGTACGCCTGGTTCCGGATTCGGGCCCAGTGGTGAAGGTTATGTGCGCCTGAGTTCTTTCGGGCATCGCCAAAACATTGTCAAAGCGGTGCACAGTATTCAAGAAAATTTGAAAATTTAAACGACAGGAGAGTTATGTTATTATCCGGACACGGAATGGTCAGCGATGAAATTATCCGTGAAGCAGTGCAACAGGTACAAACCCCGTTTTATTTATATGACGAAAGTGTAATTATCAGCAAATGCCTTGAGGTACTGGATATGCCCAATGCCTTTGGTCTGCGGGTGGGTTATGCTATGAAGGCCAATTCCAACAAGGCAATTTTACAGCTAGTCCATCAATTGGGCTTTTATATCGACGCCAGTTCACTCAATGAAGCCAGACGTGCCCACCTGGCCGGTATTCCTTTACAACATATTATGCTCACCACCCAGGAAGTGCCGCGCGGCGACGACCGGCGACAACTGGAAGATTTTATGAGCAAAGGATTAAAGTACAATGTCTGTTCATTGCTGCAGCTTGAATTGATTGCAGATTTTGCAGCCCAGCGTCAGATTCCTCTTTCTATACGTGTTCATCCGGGAGTCGGCACTGGTGAATCCCAAACCCGCAATACCGGCGATCACTATTCCTGCTTTGGCGTACATTTATCGGATATTGAAAAAGCTCTTTATTTTGCGGCTGAAAAGAAATTAAAATTTACTTCTGTGCATACTCATATTGGATCCGGCGGTGACCCCATGGAATGGCGTGATAACATTGACCGCGAACTGGGCTTTGTTCACAAATATTTCCCGGATGCCACTACAGTGAACCTGGGCGGTGGTTTTAAGGAAGCGCGTATGCCCGATGAGACGGGTTCTGATATTTACGATCTTGGTTTGTATGCAAAAGATCGCTTTGAAAAATTTGACAAGAAAAATGGTCGTAAACTGGTTATGGCTGTTGAACCGGGAACCTACCTGGTAGCTAATTCCGGTTACCTTGTTTGTACTGTTCTTGACAAGAAACAGACCGGCCCAACCGGTTTTGAGTTCCTGGTGCTGGATGGCGGTATGGAATCGAATGCCCGGCCGTTATTATATGGTTCACGGCATCCGTTTTATGTTGTGTCACGCGCGGGGAAATTATTATCTTCCGAATATAACCTGCAGGGACTTGACCCGGAAGAAGATTTGCGGGTGGTGGTTGGCCGTTGCTGCGAAAGCGGCGATTCGCAAAGCCTGGACAGGGAAGGGAATATCATTCCGCGTGTAATGGCCAACCCGGAGGTTGGCGATTATGTGATTATTGGCGGTACCGGCGCCTATTGCTCTGCCATGTCGCCCCATAATTACAATTCATATATTCAATCACCGGAATTATTGCTGCGTCACGACGGCACTTTACAAATAATCCGCAAACCGCAAACTGTGGAACAAATGGTGATGAACGAACTGCCATTGTAATAATTTTCATTTGTAAAATATTTTGCCTTGATACTGAAAAAGCCGCAGTTCAAAATTGATTGCGGCTTTTTTATTTGTTGCAGGGCTTTACTTTAATTTACTAGAGTAAAAATATATTATTTTCCCTGCATTCTTTAATCATATCTTCCGGCCAGATGCTGCTTTGAATTTCGCCGACATGAGCTTTACGCAAATAAAACATACATAATCGCGATTGACCAATACCGCCGCCGATGCTGAGCGGCAATTCGTCGTTCAATAATCGGCTATGATAGAGCAGCTTTTGCCGATCCTGGTTACCTTTTAATTCCAACTGCCGTTGCAGCGCTTCTTTGTCCACCCGAATTCCCATTGAAGATAATTCAAAAGAACGATCCAGCACCGGGTAATAGACAAGAATATCGCCATTCAGCCCTTTATGATGGTTGATAGTGGGGGTTGACCAGTCATCATAATCCGAGGCCCGGCCATCGTGCGGCTGACCGCTTTTCAAATTTGCGCCAATGCCAATGACAAACAGGGCTCCATACTCGCGGCAGAGCATATTTTCCCGTTCCCGCGGCGGCAGTTCGGGGTACAGTTCTTCCATCTCTTCCGAGTGCATGAATTTGATCTGTTCCGGTAAAACCGGGGTAATTTGCGGATAGATATGGCAAATGTATTTTTCCGTTCGCTTCATCACATCATAGATACTGCGGACGCTTGTTTTCAGAAAAGTCAGATCTCGTTCCTCTTTGGTTATCACCCGTTCCCAGTCCCATTGATCAACATATATGGAGTGCAGGTTATCCAGGTCTTCATCCGGGCGAATGGCATTCATGTCGGTGTAAATACCCTCGCCAGGCTGGTATGCATAATCAGCCAATGCCATCCGTTTCCACTTGGCAAGGGATTGGACAATTTCTACTTGATCTCCACCAAGCCCCTGAACAGCGAATGATACCGGTTTTTCGATACCGTTCAGGTTGTCATTAATCCCCGTACCGGATTTAACGAACAGTGGGGCAGTGGCACGGATCAGGTTCAATTCAAAAGCCAGGTTTACCTGAAAAAATTCCTTGATTAGCCGGATGGCTTTTTCGGTTTCTTTTAGCGACAAAACAGAATGATAGTTTTTTGGAATTAAAAGTTTGTTGTTATTCATCAAGAATCCCTTTGTGTGTTAACTATGTACCAGAGTTATTATAAAATTTATAATTACAGGATATGCAAATACGATTAACCAGGCCTGGACTTGAGCTTGGCATTACGGTTTGGTTTGAAACCAGAATTTTGTTACCTTACTTTATTCAAAAAATTCATAAAAATCAAGTGTTAATCTTGCATTTTACTTGCTCATTCCTCAATTGTTTTGTAAGTTATTTACTGTAATATTTAATGAATCGCAAACGGGTGTTATGCCAGTAACGCTTGTCATCATTGGCGCTGATGCCGGACAATCCCGGCTTTCTGAAAATGGCTTTCCCAGGCAATGGTCGCTTTAAACGCCGATCGGTAACGGTTTTATGATAATTTGATAAGCGCATTTACACTTGAATTATCACCTGTTCACTCACGATAAGGAGAAATGGATGCAAGTTCAATCCAACATGATAAAACCCATGGGCTGGCTGGAATCCTTACTGTATTTTGGGTCGGCAACTGTTGTTATCTGGCTTGCTACGCGGCTGGGCATTCCTTTTCTGGTCAATTATACCGGAATGCCATCAATCATTGCCTGGTTTATAATGAGCGGAGTATTTGTTTTTGTTCCCCTGTTTATTACTGCTTTGCTGGGGTATCGTGCCGAAGGCCATCCCTGGAAATGGCGCACTTTCAAGCCAAGATTTCGTCTTTCTGCAATGAGCAAAGACGACTGGGCGTGGACGTTTGGGGCTATTCTGGTCATTGCGGCTGCTATGGGCCTGATCGTTTTTACCGCGGAAAAACTTGCTGTTCTCACCGGATGGTTTGCGCCTATACATACCTCGCCATCTTTTTTTGAGTATCATGGCATTGAGAACGGACAATACTGGATTTTACTCGTCTGGCTGCCAATGTTTTTTTTCAATATCTTGGGTGAGGAATTCCTGTGGCGTGGTTATATCTTACCCCGCCAGGAAGCAGCTTTTGGTAATAAAGCCTGGATTGTGAATGCGTTTTTCTGGCTGCTGTTTCATACCTGTTTTGGTCTTGGCATGATGATCATGCTGATCCCGATGTTATTGATTCAATGCTATGTTACCTGGAAACGTAAAAATACCTGGATTTCAATTTTGATTCATGGAATAATCAACGGCCCGGCGTTTGTGGCAATTTCCCTAAAGTTATTATAAAGTCAGGTTTACTGGTTACGGATTATATGTCTTTGTGAAAGCTATGGATTTTTGTTATAATTATTCTCATATTATGCAATAATAGATCAAAACATATCAAACGGAGTGACTATGCCCAGAATTTCCAAAGAAATGTATTATTTAAATATCGCCCGCGAAGTAGCCGGGCGCAGCACCTGTCTGCGTCGCAAGTATGGGGCGGTTATAGTTAATAATGACCAGATCATATCAACCGGTTATTGTGGCGCCCCGCGTGATACAAGAAATTGCGTCGATATCGGCGTCTGTATCCGCAAGCAGATGAATGTTAAACATGGCGAACATTATGAATGGTGCCGTTCTGTCCATGCCGAGCAAAACGCCATAATTCATGCTTCGCGTCTGGAAATGATCAATTCAACTCTTTATCTCGTGGGTATTGATTATGATACCAATACTTTACTGGACGTATCCGAGCCGTGCAAAATATGCAAGCGCTTGATCATTAATGCCGGTATTAAGCAAGTGGTAACTCTTGATCATGGTCAGGTTACCACCATTGATGTGAAAAAGGCCTGGACCGACAGAAATATTGATGAAATTGAATTTGTCAACGGTGAGTGGATTTCCCGCATTCAGCAGGGATAAACTATTCGGTAGTAACCCGGCCCGAACTGTTTTTTCAAATTCCCGAAATTTTACATTACGGTCAGGGTGATTGGATTTTATGACTGATAACCGCGGGTGTAATATAAATATTAATAACGCTTTAGGGAATTCCTTTTTTTTCAATTGTAACAGTAGAATTATTATGCCCTGTTACAAAACCCGATCAGGAGTAACATTTTGACGAGTCAGTTGTTTCATAATGTTCCTGACTTGGTTCATTACTGATAACAAAAAAGGTTCACAAACCGACAACAAGCCTTGATCTAAAGCGAACATTCTATTTGCCGGATAATTGAAATTTTATTTTAATGTCCGAATAGCGGGTGTAAACCGCAATAAATCGTACCGGTTAAATTTATATCGTTATTGTAAAGCAATTGATTGGTTGCGTCAAGAAGAGAGAACTGGACAGTTAGTTGTTGTCTACATGTACAAATCTTCTTTTTCTTTTAATACACTTTCCAGATCATGAGATAATTTCATTGTGGTGAGTGGTTTTAAAATATATTTTTTAATTCCTGCCGATTTCGCGGTGGCTTCATTAATACTTTCGCTAAAACCGGTGCATAGAATAATTGGAATATGAGCATTGATATGTAATAGTTGTTTTGAAAGCACAAGTCCGGACATTTTAGGCATATTCATATCTGTTACAACCAGATCATAATCGTTGGGGTTTTGAGAAAAGGACTGTAATGCCAATTGACTATCACTAAATACTGTAACCCGGTATCCTAAATGTTCAATTAATTGTTGTTGGATATGCAATACATCATCATCGTCATCTACCAGCATAATATGTTTTCGTATTTGTTGATCTTTATGTGATTCCGACTGTGATATATCTTTTTTTATTACTGTTTGTGCTTGTGGTAAATAGACGTAAAATTCCGAACCCTGCCCCGGTTGACTGGATACGCTGATATCGCCATAACACGAGTGTACAATGTTTTTGACTGTCGCCAGGCCTAATCCATGTCCAATACCAAGATTTTTGGTGCTAAAATAGGGGTCAAATATTTTATCCAGGAAGATTGGATTGATTCCCTCGCCGGTATCGGATATTTTTACAAGTAAATAATTCCCTTCATCCAGCATTAAAGCATTTTGTTTTATTTTTTCGCTTGTTATGTATTCCTGTGAAATGTTGATTTCAAGCAATCCCCCGGTGCTTTCCATGGCCTGGATACCATTTTCACTCAAGTTTAACAAAATTTGTTGAAAACAAAGTGAATCTCCGACGAATTGTTTTACCTGGGGATCAATAACTGTATTGATTTGTATTGTTTTTGGTAAATTAACGCTGATCAATTTGATTACTTGATCAACCACATCACTAATTTGAAAGTGTTTCTGTTTCATTGGTACTGTTTTGCCGAGATAGTGAATATGTTGAACAAGATCTCGAGCACGCCGTGATGATTTATAAATACTTGAAATGAATTTTTCAACTTTTGCGTCATGGGTGAAAACATCCATCAACATTTCAGAATAGCCAAGAATCGGGCTGAGTATATTATTCAAATCGTGCCCCAAGCCACGCTCCAGGGTGATCAATGCCTGTTCTTTTTCTTTTTGAAAAACTTTTTTTTGAATTTGTTGCTTTTTTTTTTCTTCCATTTTTAAAAGAGTAATATCTGTTACAAATCCTTCATAATATAGTATATCACCATTGTCGTCGTAAACAGCTCGGGCGTTTTCTAAAATCCAGATTTTTGTTTTATCATTTTTATATATTTGGGAAATGAAATTTTTAACATACCCATTTTTTTCAATTTCCTGCTGAAATTGTTTGCGGCGGTTTATATCAACATAAATTTGTTCTGCTATGTTTGTAATGATATGTAAGAGTTCTTCCGGGCTTGAATAACCGTAAATCGTTGCAAGCGATTGATTTGCGAAAATAAATCGGCCGTTTGTAGTTGTCTGATAGATGCCTTCAATTGAGTTTTCGCAAATCGTGCGGTAATAATTTTCTGAATGCATATTGTTTTTGTTATCCTTTCAGGTATGGTATACTATACTTTGCAAAAAATGAGCCAGTTTCTGATAATCAATTGTGCCAATAACGACTTGAAGAATATCACGAAAACTAAAGATATAAGTTGCATAAATACAAATAATTAATACGTGTGCACCCCCCTGGAATTTCTATTGTAAAAGGATATTTATTCTTTGTTTAGTCGGTTCACAAAAGCATTAATAACTTTTACCTGATTTTTTTGTATACTAAATTGTCACAATATTTTAATAAATTACATTAACTCCAATAACAACAAACAGATAACATTGGTGTGGCATCGGGCGTCAAATTAGGAAAAAGATGGAACAATGGCAGATATTCCCCAGGGTATATCGTCAAGATTCGTTGATTCGCATCGAGTGAGATTTAAAAAAGTATTTATTGCAATCCGTATAAATTAAATTGGCTCTATATTGTTTGTAGTGGGTAATTGTCTCACTATTTTAAGAACAAGAATACAGTCCTGTCAGTTATCAAGACCGGGTTAATGCAACTTTTTGATAAATAACATTAATTACATTAAACTTTTGTTTGAAAAAACATATTGCCTGCCATCCATAGAAACAAGTTTTTAAAATTAAAAATTATCAAGAATAAACTGCTATCAATAAGCGCTATAATAATAATTGTTTGAATACTTTTCTCTGCGTTCCCGTTGCCCTCTGCGGTAAAATACAAGAATGAAACCGCAGAGTACCCGGAGGACGCAGAGGGAAAAAAGAATAAAACCTTTCCACGTTTTTTTATATTTTAAAGAACTTGAACAATGCGTTCATATTGAGCCTTTTATACTTTTAACAATGGTTCAATCGGTAAAATTACCCA
>CAYNSO010000001.1:181503-188634 GCA_964399735.1 uncultured Cytophagia bacterium | reverse complement strand
GTGCCGAGGGCGGGAATCGAACCCGCATGGTATTGCTACCGCTGGATTTTGAGTCCAGTGCGTCTACCTGTTTCACCACCTCGGCGTTTCATATAAAGAGAAATAATATATTAATATCCCCAATTAAAGTCAAGAAAAAGATAATCGTTACAAAAATATTCCGGGCGATTTTATGATTTTATTTGTTTTTTTCAGAGAATAGATTATATTAATATTTTAACAAAAATCCCAAACAATATATATAACAAGTTAATGGAGTTAAAATGAACAAGAAATCTATTGATGATCTTAAATTAAAGGGCAAACGCGTATTGATCCGCGTTGATTTTAATGTGCCATTGACCGATGATAAAAAAGTGGGCGATGATAAACGCATCGTTGCTGCGCTGCCGACGATTAAAAAAGTGATCAATGATGGCGGTAAAGCCATATTAATGTCGCACCTGGGCCGCCCGGACGGCCAGAAACTGCTGGAATACTCCCTGGAACCCGTTGCCGTACATTTGAGCAAACTGCTGGACAAAAAAGTAGTATTCGCGCCGGATTGTGTGGGCGCAGAAACTGAAGCCCTGGTCGCCAAAATGCAGGACGGCGATGTGATGTTGCTGGAAAACCTGCGTTTTTACCCGGAAGAAGAAGGCAAAAAAGAAGGCAAAAAATTGAGCAAAGCCGAACAACAGTGGTTCATCGACGCCCTGGCGAAACTGGGCGATCTGTACGTGGATGACGCATTCGGCACCGCCCATCGTCCCCATGCCTCCATGTCCGGCATACCGGAAAAGCTGGGACAAGGCGCTTCCGGCTACCTGATGCAAAAAGAACTGGAATACTTTGCCAAAGTGTTCGACAACCCAACCAAACCGCTGTTGGCTATTCTCGGCGGCGCCAAAGTAAGCGACAAAATCCTGGTCATCGAGAATTTATTGGATCAGGTCGATAGCCTGATCATCGGCGGCGCCATGGCTTATACATTTTTAAAAGCCAAGGGCATAGCAGTCGGTAAATCACGCGTTGAAGAAGAATTTGTAGATAAAGCCAAAAGCTATATTGAAAAAGCTGCACAGAAAAAAGTTAACCTGTTACTGCCGGTTGACCACATTGTCGGCGCTGCTTTTCCAACTGCCGATGCCCCCGGCACACCTACTGCGACCGCCGGCGAGGCCATTGATGCAGACAAGATGGGTCTGGATATTGGTCCGAAAACCATTGACCTGTATGTAAAAACTGTAAAAGAATCCAAAACGATCATCTGGAACGGCCCGATGGGTGTGTTTGAAGTTAAAGGTTACGACAAAGGCACCTTTGCCCTGGCAGAAGCCATTGCCACCAGCGGCGCGGTATCGGTCGTCGGCGGCGGCGATTCCGCCAGCGCGGCTAAAAAGTCCGGTTTTGGCAAACAATTTGGCCATATCTCCACCGGCGGCGGCGCCAGCCTGGAACTGATGGAAGGGAAAATTCTCCCCGGCGTAGCGGCGTTAAGCGATAAATAGTTGATTATTGCGTCCGGTCAGTTTTCTGGCCGGACGTTTTCTTTTTAGTGTATTTTCCATCCCGGGCAATTTTTAATGCCCTTGTTTTACTGATAATGATATTTGTGATCCCCTTTTTATATTTAATTGTACAGTTCATATATACATACATTAAATGTGATCAACATCACTTTACTGATTATTGTCTTGTAACCTTTCAGCGCTGCTTTCGTTTACAGACTATCAACTAACAAGTGAATGCATAAACATCGAGGTATATCATGAAAAAATTTTATCTTTTATTGCTGTTATTATTTATTCTGGTTCAAACAAATGCTTTTGCAGCTGATGAAGAAACTTTACTTGGCAGTGACTTTACCAGCGGTGGTTTTGGAGGCCCGGTACTCAAAGTTTCCCAGGTGAATAATGAAACCGCAATATTGATGGGTGGTCGCGGTGGCTGGATTGTCAATCACAGTCTTATACTTGGCGGCGGCGGTTATGGTCTGGTGAATGAGATAAAAGTCCCGGGTGTATTTATCGATGGCCGTCAGGCCAATTTACAGTTTGGTTATGGCGGATTTGAAATGGAATATATTTCCAAACCGATGGAACTGGTACACTATTCTATTTATTTGCTGGTTGGCGCCGGCGGGATAGAACATACTCTTTGGTATGATGATGATTATGAAAATAACACCAGAACCGATAACGATGCCGTATATGTTATTGAACCGGCAATAAACGTTAACTTGAATGTTACCCCGTTTTTCCGGATTAGTGGTGGTGTCTCTTACCGTTATGTTACCGGTGTGGATATTGCCGGAACCAGTAATGAAGAATTAACCCAGCCTTCCTATAATCTTACTTTACGTTTTGGAAAATTTTAATTTATAACATGGTCTTACCGGCGTTTAATAATACAATAAAACGCCGGTATACCATTTGTAACCTTATTCAAGGGGCATTTCATTTATAATTACTCATTAATCCATCAATTTAAAAATCTGTTTTGATTTCGTTGTTATAAATATTAAATTAATTCATACCAACATGATAATTATGAATGTCATCCAGGAGGAGATTAACCGCTCATGTCCTCAAGCTCTGAATTGCGTTCGCAAGTATTGATTTTTCAAAAAAATGAAATAACCGAATATCATATCTATAAGAAACTGGCCGGAATAATCAAGGAACCGGATAACCGTAAGGTATTGCTGCAAATTGCTGCCGATGAACTGCGACACTATCATCAATGGAAATCTTTTACCGGCGTTGACGTAAAACCGAATCAATGGAAAATACGTTTTTATGTGTTTATCTGCCGGGTATTTGGCATTACTTTTGGCATCAAACTGATGGAAAGCGGGGAAGAGGGGGCGCAGGAGAATTACCGGCAACTTGAAGAAGCTTTGCCGGAATTTGCCATTATTGAAAAAGAAGAGAATGAACACGAGAATGCCCTGGTTGCCATGTTAAATGAAGAGCGGCTGCACTATATCGGTTCAATAGTGCTGGGATTGAATGATGCTCTTGTTGAACTGACCGGTGCGCTGGCCGGTTTTACCCTGGCATTGCAAAATATAAAGCTGATTGCCCTGACGGGACTGATTACCGGCATTGCTGCTGCGCTTTCCATGGCCGCCTCGGAGTATCTCTCTACCAAAACGGAAGATACCCATCGCAACCCCCTGAAAGCCTCACTTTATACCGGACTTGCTTATGTTTTTACTGTAATTATGTTAATTTTACCCTTTCTGATTTTACAAAATTATTATTTTGCACTTTTAGCTACAATGATTATGGCGGTATTGATAATCGCTTTTTTCAACTATTATATTTCAGTTGTCGAAGAAGTGTCCTTTAAAAAACGTTTTTTGGAAATGGCAGGACTCTCTACGGGTGTAGCGATTCTCAGCTTTTTTATCGGCTACCTTCTCAAACATTTTATTGGCGTTGAAATTTAACTATTGCAGGAATTAAAAGTCGTGTTATCAGATTTAATTATAACGAGGTGGGCTATGAAAAAATATCTCTTATCATTACTGATGGCGTTGGCAACAGCACTACCAACCACTGCTGCAATTGAATTGCAGCAAGAATCCCGTTGGGTTGGCGGTTCAAGCAAAGCGATTGCTTTAAATGACGAATATTGCTTTGCCGGGACAGGCGGCTATTTCAGGGTTTACGATATTGCGAATAATATCCAGCAGGCAGAACTGGCCCTTGATGATGTTATAACCAACATTATACTAGTCGATCAGGTCGCTATTGTTTCCGCTGCCGCCGCTGGAACGATTTTTATCAATATTGCCGACCCGTTACATCCTGTTATCACTACCACAATACCCGGTTATACACCGCGGGCAACCGTTAATGATAATCTTTTATATATAGCGTCATATACCGATGGTTTCAAAATTTACAATATTCAGACTCCTCTTGATCCTGTTCCACTTGGCGTTTTGGATGTGGAAGGTTTTGTAATGGATATTTCCATAAAAGGGAATTATGCTTACTTGACGAACCTGACCAAAGGCATTCAGGTTGTCGACATTACCAATAAAAACACTCCGCTTTATCTTAAAGATGTACTAACCACAGAAAATGCCCTGGTTAGCGCCATATATGGTAAATACCTGCTGGTCGGATTTACTAACTATGGAAAAGGTATTGATATTTTCGATTTGACCGATCCGGTTACTCCGCAAAAAGCCGCTTATATCGACAGCCTGAATTATATTTATGACATGAAGATAAAGGATAATTACCTGTTCACCGCCAGCGCCTGGTACGGCGTTTTCATTTATGATATGACAAATCCACTTACCCCGGTACAACGCTGGATGCGCGACAGTGATTATGCTACAAGTGTAGCCGTAACCAATACCTGTCTGGCTTTTGCGGATCAGGAAAGCGGCCTGACCCTGATTCCCATGGATAATAACCTGCAACCACAAATCACCAATAAACTGGAACTGGATTGTACTGGTATGCAAATGTTTGGTTTTGCAGACTATCTTTATATTCCGGATAGCTGGTCTGCGCATATTGTTAACGTTATGCCGCCGCAGGGTCTGTCGTATATAAAAAAAGTAACTATGAAAATTCAACGTAATGCCGTATACGAGGATAAAAAACTGTATTCAAGTTACAGTAGTTATGTCTATGCATACGATTTGACCGATCCACTGAATCCGAGTGGCCTGGATTCACTAAAAATGAACGGCGATACTTATCGTGTTGCCAAGTCCGGGAATTATGTTTTTGCCTGTGCCAACGGCAGTTATAAATCTATTGCCTGTGAAATTGTTGATGTCACCAACCCGGGTGATATTAAAGCTGTATCCAATATTAACCATAATGCCCGTTTTCTAAAACATTATCCGGTCGATAACCGGCTTTATACCCTTGATGAAAAGGGACGCTTGTATCGCATCAATCTTGATAATATCACTGCTCCGGTTTTCGATGGCACGCCGCTCATTCCCGATTCGGTGCTCGGTTTCTGGATCAAAGATAGCCTGGCGTATGTCTCAACCTCGGGGGAGTTACTGAAAATCTATGATATCAGCGATGCTGATAGCCTGCAATTACTGGCTGAATATACATCGACAAATTTTATCGGCGAACCGTTTTTCTATGGCAACCTTGCTTATGTCGGTATATTTAATGGTCTACGCATTTTTGATTTTAGTAATCCGTTGCAAGCGCGTGAGATCGGTTTTCTGGATATATATCCCTATTACACCTCGCCGGTAATCATTGGCAACCAGTTATATGTCTATAAAATTATCATGGAAGACCTGATCATGCAGTTCAGCCTGGCCGATCCGGTCAATCCCGGCGATCCCGGTATGATCCGGCAATTGGGGGATAATAATTCTGTTGCGGTTAGCGACCAGGCTGTCTTTGTCGCCAATCAGTCTCGCGCTTTTTTAGCTCTCGATATGCAGCAACCCAAAGCGCAAGTTAAAAGTTCAATTTCAACCACCGGTTCGATCAAACAAATTGCCATATCTGGCGACCTTGCTTGCCTGGCGGAAGATAATTTTGGAATGCGTATAATAAATATTGCCGATCCTGCCTATCCTGTCCAACTGGGCAATTATCATCCATCTACCAATGGCTCTGTTACGGATATTTTAGTTCATAACAATTATGCCTATTTATTTGGCGGTATATATGGTTTAAAGATCATCGATATTTCCAATCCCGATTTGCCGGTGGAAACAGGTTCGCTGCCATCGGCAAATCCCTATTCAACCGGCAAATCATGTTTAAATTATCCTTATTTTTATTGCACGGAAGGTAATGCCGGCGTCAAGATTATTAATGTTTCCAACCCGGCAGCGCCGGAAATAGTAACCACAATCAATACCGACGGCACCGCTTATGATGTTGATTACAAGGATAATTACTTGTATGTTGCCGATGGCCGCTATCATCTCCGGGTTTATGATGTTCAAAATCCGGCGGCGCCGGTTCTTACTACCTCTGTTGAATTAAAAACTTGTACTGTGGAACGTATTTGCATTGTCGGGAAATGGGCATTTTTATGTTGCTCCTTTAATGGAGTCTACATCTTTGATCTATCCGACCCGGTGAATCCGGTTGAAGCCGGTCACATCGCTTTCCGTGATTGTGAAATAACCGATGCCTTTTTCCATAATGGTTATCTCTATTTTACCGATAGATATGCCGGAGTTTTTAAATACAGCAGCGATCAGTTCACTACCATTTCGCAGAATTCGCTACCTGTACCATCGGTAACCCGGTTATATTCAAACTATCCTAACCCGTTCAATGCCGTGTCGTGTATTGAATATGAACTAGCAAAACCAGGCCTGGTAAAGCTGGAAATATTTAATATTAACGGGCAAAAGATCAAAACCCTGGTCCATCACCGGCAGGACAGCGGATTTTACCGGCTCAACTGGGATGCGACCAATGACGCCGGTATACCTGTAGCAACCGGTTTATACCTGTATCGCCTCGAAACCGGTCATTCAGCACAAATTAAAAGAATGATGCTTCTGAAATGATGATGTTACAGGTTGACTGGAATCATATCGAACATTTAATCCGGTTTGTGTGCCTGGCCCCATAGCTCATAGGAGATTATTGTGATCCTCAAGAGATCAGGTTATCTTATCCTGTTTGCGCTGTTGTTGTCGATTATTTTTTTTGCCTGTAAATCCGGCTATAATTTTAAAGCAAATGAGCTCCTCTGGTATACCTATCCTGCACAGTACTGGAACAGCCAGGCGTTGCATCTCGGCAATGGTTACCTGGGTGCGTCCTTCTTTGGCGGCACAGATACCGAGATCATTACCCTCACCGAAAAAAGTTTATGGACCGGCGGCCCATACCGTGGCGATTTGCAGGAAATCGGCGTCAATCCCAAATCTCTGTCCAGTTTGCCCAAAATCCGGTCGGCAGTTACCGGGGGCAACATCCACAAAGCGGACAGTCTTACCCAAACTGATTTTTTAGGCGATGACAAATTATTCGGTAACTTTTCCAGCATCGGCGAATTGTTGATTAATTTCAATCATCACCATCAGGTACAGGATTATCGCCGCGAACTGGATTTATCACAATCGCTTGGCAAAATTCATTACCGGTGTGGTAATGTTACTTTTTTTCGCGAGTACTTTTG
>CAYNSO010000001.1:13011-181403 GCA_964399735.1 uncultured Cytophagia bacterium | reverse complement strand
ACCAATTACCGGCTGCATTACCCGGATTATATCGGGGAAGACCCTGATGTAACCAATAAGCGGGTTATGAATAACGCTTTAAAGCAGAGTTATTCTCAAATCCGGGTTACACATATCCAGGATTATCAAAATTTATTTAACCGGGTGCATTTACAGTTAAAGGGCAGTCGCCATGTTGAAAAGCTGTCCACTGATTCAAGATGGCTGCGTCTAAAAAGTGGCCAAGCTGACCCCGGATTAAAAGCGCTGGCTTTTAATTTGGGCAGATATATGCTCATCAGTTCTTCGCGCCCCGGTACTCTGCCGGCCAATTTACAAGGCGTGTGGAATAATTTCAAGGTCGCTCCCTGGGCCGGCAATTACCAGAGTAATATCAACCTGCAGGAAAATTACATGTCCTGCGGCCCGGTTGATTTGCCGGAATGCCAGCAGGCATATATCGACTGGATCAGGGATTTATCTCTACCCGGCGCTGAAATAGCCCGTCTTTGTTACGGCACAGGAGGCTGGGTCAGTCACTCCACAGGTAATATCTGGGGCCATGCCGCCCCGCGGGGCGATATTATGTGGGGCACATACCCGGTCGGCGCCGCCTGGCACTGCCAGCATTTGTGGGAGCAATATGCCTATACTCTCGATTCTCTGTATCTGCAAAACACCGCATATCCTTTGATGAAAGGCGCCTGTATTTTCTGGTTACAAAATCTTGTACAATATCAGGGCTATTTAATCAGTTCGCCTGCCGTATCTGCTGAGCATGGCGCATTGTTGACTGAAACCGGCCTGAATCCCGCATTCCATGATTTAAAAAGCGATCAGTACCTTTACAATATACCCGGCGTTTACCAGGATATTGAGATGATTTGGGAATTGTTTACTAATACTGCCAGGGCTGCAAACCTCACCGGCGATAATGCTTTTGCCGACAGCCTGTTGCGCGTTCGTGCCAAGCTGCCGACTTTAAAAATTGGTCAATATGGCCAATTACAGGAATGGTTTGCGGATATTGATAACCCGGATTGTCATCACCGCCATATTGCCCATTTGTACGCCGTATACCCCGGTACGCAAATTAACCCGCTAACAACCCCGGAATTTGCTGCTGCGGCAGGAAAATCGCTGGATATGCGCGGCGACGGTCGTTTTCCACAGCAGGAACAAGTCTCCGGCGGCAACTGGGCCCGGGCGCACCGCATCTGGTGTTGGACTCGCCTGCTGGACGGCAACCGCGCCAATAAAATCTTTACCGAACTGTTGACCGAGCAGGGTTTTGAAAACCTGCTGACCTTTCAACACATTGGTTACCATTGGGAGCGGCCGGAATACTATCACGAAGGCGATTCCCTGTACTGCCACTTTCAACTGGACGCCGTAGCCTCGACTCCCGGATTTATTGCCGAAATGCTGCTGCAATCGCACCTGGATGAAATTCACTTGCTGCCTGCCTTGCCCGATGAATTTATTACCGGATCGGTCTCCGGCTTAAAAGCCCGCGGTGGTTACCGCATAGATTTAACCTGGAAAAATAACAAATTTCAGTCCGCTGTTATTTATTGCCCTCACAACCAAACACCCCGTGTGCGGGTAAAGGATACAGTAGTTGATTTATCAAGTGAAAAACGGATTAAAATAGTTCAATTGCATTAAATTATTATATTTAACTCAGGAATAGATTGGAACCATTGAAGAAAAGGAATACTGCATGATGAATGGAAATATTCCGGTATTATTTGTGGAAGGAAACTGCCTGGCTGAAGCATGGGAAAATTCGTTGATCAGTTTATACAAGAATGGCTGCGATATCAAAACAGAATACGATAAACCGGATGATCCGCCCAGCAAGGATTGCAGTATGACCATTGTTGTACACGATCCTCTGGCAGAACCAATGATCCATAAAGATTTTCCCTGCGGTCTCGATGATTTACAAGAGTATGTACTGGAAGTGACCGACGGCATTAAAGATCACCTGGTTCGTGATAAAAATGATGCTTTGGATACCCGTTGGGAGTATACCTATCACCAGCGTTTGTTTAAATATCTCGTCCCTGAAAGTAAACAGATATTTGATCAGGTGGAACTGCTCTCTCAAAAACTTGCAAAAACACCGCATACCCGCCGCGCCCAGGCTATAACCTGGCAGGTGTGGGAAGATAATTTTTGTTTTGATCCGCCATGTTTGCAAACTATCTGGTGTCGCCTGCTGCCCAATGATGGCCAAAACTGGTATTTAAACACTAATGTCCGGTTTCGCTCGAATGATGCCTATAAAGCCGCATTTATGAACATGTTTGCCCTGATCCAGTTACAGCAACAAATAGCCGAGCGTATTGCAGAACTTTCCGGCAGGAAAATAAAACTGGGCCGTTATGTACATCAGGCGGACAGTTATCATTTATATGGCGCTTATTTTAAAGATTTTCAGGAACGATTTTTAAAAGCGCTGGAGACCCGCAGTTTTGATGAACGCTGTTACCGCTATGCTGATGTAAAATTTATGATGGATGAGGCTATACCCGCAATTTTAGATAAAGCCCGAACAATGGGAAGATAATGAACAATATTCGCGTGGTTGTATTAAACAAGTATTTACAGTGCACAAAGGCGTAATAAGGATATGAACCTGCCAGGGGATATCATTACCCCTGGCGGTTGGTCATTCACATGCGGGCTGTAAACTGGCAACAAAGTTTTCCAGCTTTAGAGTATCGGCAGTAAAATTGCGGATTCCTTCAGCCAGTTTTTCTGTGGCCATTGCGTCTTCGTTGAGCATCCAGCGAAAACGATTTTCATCAATTGATATTTGTTCACCGCTATATTTGCGGGAGTTATCCTGATTCAATTTATGAATTACATCGCCGTCCGAATTTTCCAGTTCCTCCAGCAATGGCGGGGATATTGTTAAAAGATCGCAACCGGCCAGTTCCAATATTTGACCTTTATTGCGGAAGCTGGCGCCCATTACCAGGGTATTATAACCATACTTTTTATAATGATTATAAATTTTAGTAACAGATTGAACTCCGGGATCGTTCGCAGGAGCAAAGTGTTTGGTATCTGTATTTTTTACATACCAATCCAGAATTCTGCCAACAAAGGGGGAGATAAGCGTTACACCGGCCTGTGCACACGCAACGGCTTGTACAAAACTGAAAAGCAGGGTTAAATTACAATGAATCCCTTCATTTTCAAGTTGTGCCGCAGCGCGAATTCCTTCCCAGGTAGCGGCAATTTTGATCAGTATTTTTTCTCTTTTTACATTGGCGGCTTCGTATAAAGCGATCAATTCCCTGGCTTTATCAATTGTGCCATTTCGGTCAAAAGATAGGCGGGAATCTACTTCTGTAGAAATGCGGCCGGGAATACTTTTTAGAATTTCAACGCCAAAATTAACTGCCAGTTTATCAATGACCAGGACTTTAAAATCAGATCGAGATACAGATTTTTGTTGTGCATAACATACAGCGTCATCTACAAGATGACGGTATTGCGGCATTTGTGCTGCTTTGAGGATGAGTGATGGATTGGTGGTTGCGTCTGCCGGTGTATATTTTTTAATTGCCTCAATGTCACCGGTATCGGCAACAATGACTGTATATTTTTTTAGTTGTTCCAGTTGGTTCACTATATTTCCCTTTATATTTCAAACAATGTATTTACATTACAGAACAGACAAATGCCTGTTAATATTTCTTGATACAACCTGGCTGAGGTCAATTATTACTGGCCCGAAATAGATTATAATATGGTTATATGATACTTGTCCTGTAATACATTTAAATGATGGGCAAGATGGCCAATCAGAATCCGGGCGATAAGCCGTGGAGATAAATGATGATGATTGGCAACGCCAACATTTTGTAATGCTTCGGTCGTAAAAGATTGATACAGAGCAATAAACCCCATTCTTGCAATAACAAACTGGTTTATTAACTCAGCCATTGTTTGATCATCAAAGTTTGCCTGACGAATGTATTCATCCTGATCCCATCCAGGCAGGGGATTTTTTTCATTCCGGCCAATACATAATACCCGATAATTGAGTATCCGTTCGCTGTCGATTATGTGACCAAACAATTCCTTGATACTCCATTTATTTGGAGCATAGCGGGCTAATGCTTTATCATCTGTGATCGATTGAAATGTTTTGACAACAGTTTCCTGTTGTTTATGCAGTATTTCAATGATATCTCCGGGTGGAACCAGGTCAAAATATATTTGATAATGTGACTGCGGTTCGTGAGGATTAATTGTTTCCATAGAGTCTCCGGTTTGTGAATAATATAATCATACTTTATAATTTACATCAAAAACCAGATATTGCCGATCCTTTTTCAGCGAAAAATTTAAACTAGGAATTAGCATTGATTTAAAAAATGTCGATAATATTCATCAATTTGCTGCCGGGTAATAAGACAATCCGAAGTTGCTTTCAAGGTGCATACGTAGCGAGCAGCAATCTGACCACGTAAAATAGAATCGGTCAAAGAATAGCCATCCAAAACATAGCTGCTTAAAAAACCGACGGCAAGACTATCGCCGGCGCCATTTGTATCGATAACCGGAGTTGCAAGCTCAAGTGATGCAAATAATTGTATATTCTCAACCGTACCAAGAGCACATCCTCTGGCGCCCAAGCCGGCAATGACAATCAGGCGCGGGTTTATCTCCAGCAGCGACTTGATCGTGTCGTGCGGATTGGCATGATTAACACAAGAAAAAAATAAAATATCGGCATAGTCTATAAAATCACGCCGATAGGCGTCGTAAACATTGGTAACATCCTGAATGTCACAGGAAATTGTCGCGCCACACTCCCTGGCAATGGGCAGGAGCAATCTACCCCAGTTTGGTATATTAAAGTGCACAAGTCTCGATTTACTCAGGATTGACCGGCATACTTGCAAGTCCGGTACCAGTGTCATGTGGCTTTTCCCATCATAGTAATTACGACGATGTCCATCACGATACATAAAATTAATACTGCGATTAGTTCCCGCTGCATCAATAAATATCGCATCTGTATTTATAGCTTCTTTTACAAAAGTCTCTTTAATATAATGTCCATTCGCATCATTACCAATATACCCTGTAAAAGCTGTGCGAAACCCCAGGCGTGCAAAACCGCGGCTGGCATAGCCCCCTGCTTGGCCAATGCAATCAATATTTTCTGTAAAATTTGATTCTACCTGCGAATCAAGATCGTCCCCGTAATACAGGTTTGTGTCGATACCAACATTACCAACAATTGTTACATCAAGCATGGTTATATTTTTTTAGAATTCTTTTTTTAGTAACTGGAGAGTTTATATTGCATTGTTAATTTCGTGTAAATCAGTTTTAATCTCCTCGGCAATTTTGATAATGTTGTTCACCGGAATTTCAATATAATTAAATTCGGCAAAATCGATTTCATGAATGTCGTCGTTGGCTGCGATCATCATTACCAGATCATTGGTAAACCTGGAAACCAGTAGAATATCATTATTTTTTGATAAATCGGTAGTTACCGAATGGTGAAATAACGCCACTTCAACGCTGATCTGTGGCAGATTCCACAAGTTCAATAAAAATGCGCCAACCTCGGCATGAGTATTACCGGAAAAACCGAGATCAAGTTCACAGTCATAAAATGTCATATAGGCATGATTTTTTTTATGATCCATAATTTGTTCAAAACGATCAGGAAAGTATTGAAGCAGAATGATTTTTCCAATATCATGGGTAATGCCTACTGAATTGAATTTGCTGTTTAATGGCTTCATATATTTCATTTTATAAAACAATTGAATATATTTATTTACAATTGATGAATGGTCAATAATTTCCTGAAAATATTGAGTTTGTCGGGAATTAAGCGGCTTTTGTGTGGATAAAGTAACAGCCAGAACAATATTCTTTACAGCGTTCAAACCCATAGTCATTATAGCATGTTCAATAGAGGCTGTTGGTTCGCCAAGGCGGCGATAGAATGCGGAATTGGCAATATGAAGGATTTTTGTTGCAACGGAAACATCCTGCTTTATAATATCGGCAAATTCATCAAAGGAGGCTTCACGGTGAAAAGCGCTCATGAAATACTGGTATAGCATTGGCAAACTGGGAAGCCGGTCAAGGCTGTTCATAAGGTTTAATATTTTTTCGTTTTTAAAAGTCTTGTGAAATTTTAATAAACGAATAATATCTTCTTTTAATTCTAATGTATCCCAGGGTTTGGGAAAATAAGTAGAAACCAGCCCATTGGTCAGGGACTGTAATGCAATCGACTCATCCACAAAACCGCTCAACATGACACGAATGATTGAGGGCCATTTCTTTTTCACCGCGTCCAAAAGTTGTATGCCGTCCATTTCGGGCATACGAACATCGCTGATAATTAAATCGATCTGTTCTTCTTCAAGTACCTGCAAGGCTTGACGACCACCGGGCGCGGTAATGATATCAAATTCATTTTGAAACAGAGTATCGCGGATTACATTTAAAACACTGGCTTCATCATCGACAAATAGAACCCTTCCGAGTTTTCCAGCCTGAGCATCAAAATTTGCCATAGTATTGCCCCAATTTTCTAGGGTTAGTTAGTAAATTGTGATTTAGCGTAACTTGTCTTGATTATATAAATGTAGTTTTTTCAGAAATTAAAGTAAAGAATATTTTTTACAGCAACTCTATGATTGATAATCATATTATTACTTGATAAATATATTGCAAAAATCGTGCTCACATCAGCTATAAAGTGTGAAACTACCGGTACAAATAAACCATTTTGAGAATTTCGAATATTACGCCAAATACATGCTGCTGCTGTTAAAACGAAAAAAATTATCAAGGCAAAAACCGGTTTGACAAAAATTAAAAGTGTAGGAACATGATAACCTGCATACATAAAATCTGATAAATCCGGGGTTTTTTTTTGACTACCCATCAACTCTCGCCAGAAATACTCTTCCAAAACCGGAGTTAACAGGCAATAACAAAGGATCAAAAGTATCCACAATTGTTCAGTTAGCCCAAGTTTAACAAGAATATCTGCAAGGGGCATACCAGGTTTTTCAAGTATTGGCCAAAGATAATAAACGAGAAAACCATTGCTGGCTGTTAGAAAGGAAAGCAATACAGTCAGCCGGAAATTTTTACCCATAAAGATTTTTTGAGGAAAACTGGATTCGTGAAATAGAATCAGAGAAAAAATAATAATACTAAAATACAGGGCAATGGCAATCCATAAACTGTTGAATAGATATAACCCTGTAATAATTGCCGCCACGGGAAGAAACATTAGACTGGTTTTCACTTTTTCGGAAGGCATTGGCTCAGCAAAAGAATCAAAGGGAAACAGAGCTGACAGTTGTATCCTGGAAAGTTGCCCAGGTTTTTATTAATTCTCGTTCTGTTTCACTTATTTTGGCATCAGGATGGATTATCAAGTATGGTTTTATCGGCATTTTGTTATTGTTAATTTCAAACCAGATATTTTCTTTATAATAATTTATTTGTTTGGGCTTTAAATTGCTCCAATCGGAAAAGTTGATATATTCGCGGCCTTTATGCACATCAAACGCAACCAGCCAGGAAACCGGCGCCACATAACTATACCATGGCCAGTTCGTGACATTCGAGTGACAATCATAACAGGATTTTTGAAAAATTGCTTTTACCGGTTCATTGTCCGACATATCCGCTGCAACCGGAGGATTATCTCTTTTAACCGGAATGAATTGAATAACGAGAAATAACAAAACGACAATGAGCACAAATATTCTGGTTTTTTTCATTATCTACCCTCCCTGATGGTGAATATGTAAAAAACAGGCTAATTTCCTGATCATGTAGCAATTTTTAATTTATGCTCAAACAAATGTGCCTGGTGTAAAATTCCTTTAAACTGCCAGAGGTGATTTAAAATAGCAAATCAATTACAGACAGATATTATTCCAGTTTTTTTTCTAACAAGGCATAGATCAAATAATCATTCCATATTTTTAAATCAGGATCATAAACTCCAAAACCGCTGTGAAATTCCCAGTAACCCCAACTAATTGAGCGTGATTCAGCGCTACGGGCAATGTATCTGGTCCAGACCAGTCGAGAATTTTTATCTGCACGGTAATATGATCCAAATTCACCCAGATATAAAGGTCGGTTTTGCTGCTGAGACCATCTTACCGCACTATCCAGATGGCTGTCTACTGCTTGCCTCTCTGTCCGGGAGCCGATCCATTGTGTCCCCAGCCATTCATTTGCGCCATCAACCCAATCGCCTGCCCCCTGGTGAGTAAAATTAAATGGCAAATAATAGTGAATTGTAACAATAATATTCTGGTCTTCTTCCGGTAATTCCAGCCGGGGCAGGGCATCATAGGCATTCCAGTTTGTTGGGCCAATAATGACTGTACGTCCCGGATTGGTTTTGCGGATTATCGTCAGGGCATCTTTTAACAGAATATTCCATTTTGCAGGCGTAAGATTGCCATTTGGTTCATTCAAAATTTCAAAAAAGAGTTCATCCGGGTAATTTTTAAAATAATCAGCAATTTTTTCCCATGAGGCCAAAAATTTTTCCTGCCAGGCATCCGGCTCATCATAAATTCCGTCAAAATGGTGGCTATTGATAATTATAGCCAGCTTGCGGGAAAGCGCCTGGTTCACAGCCCATTCCACCCGTTGCAGGTATGTTTCATCAATAGTAAATGGTGCGGTATCCATCATGTGAGTTGACCAACGCACGGGCAACCGTATTGCAGTAAAACCAATGTCTTTGATAAGCTGAAAATATTCTTCAGTCAACATACTGCCCCAGGCGCCTTCGCTTTCGGCTTCCAGGGTGCTCAGGTTTATGCTTTTTGCCAGCAACCTGTTCTGAACAAACGGATCCAGTGGTTGTGTGGAAGGAGGGTTGTAATTATTTTGATTTTCCATCGGCTTGAGTGGATTTTTTTCTTTATCAGCGCAAGAAAAAATCATTATTCCAACAAGTATGAAAAATATTATCATTTCCTGTATTCTTTTATACCGGTACATCTTTTATCCAGTGTCTGCGTACATTTAACGCTGTTTGAATAAAATCTGTTAAAAAACAATGTGTTTATAATTTGCTTCATAAAACAAATGTTTTAAAAGCGGATTTTTGTTTGTATTTTAATACTCTGTATCCAATTTTAACAGCCAATTTAATATATGAATTTTTCCGGTAAAAGTAAATTGGATAATCTGAAATAAATGTTGTCTAAATGTGATTGCTAAAAGTATCGTTTGCCCAATAAATCGTGTACGAGTGAAAAACATGAATAATCCAAGCCGTGTTATTACTTCTAACCAAACCGGCATACACAACAATTTGAAACACGTCCTTGAAAAACATCTCCATCATAATTTTTTAAAACCGATTTCGCGGCATACCTTGAATGCTTTTCAGGAAATCGAACGAATCATTCAGGCCCGTAATCAACCAATTATTCTAGATTCCGGCTGCGGAGTGGGAGAGAGCACCCTGCACCTCGCCCAACAAAATCCGGAACATATTGTATTAGGTATTGACAAGTCTTTCCATCGTTTGCAAAAAAACAAATTGTTTAATAACCCACTTTCGGTTAATTACTACCTGGTACGCGCCGATCTGTTTGATTTTTGGCGTCTTGTCTTCCATGAACAATGGCCGGTTGATAAACATTTTTTATACTATCCCAATCCCTGGCCTCTGAAAAAAGACATAAAAAAAAGATTTCATGGCCATCCGGTCTTTCCACAACTTATTCAACTGGGAAATATCATCGAATTGCGCAGTAACTGGCTCATCTATTTACAGGAATTTTCTTTTGCTTATCAATTGATTACGGGCAGGTCTGTTGTTATTGAATCATTCATCCCCGAAATGCCGATAACCCCGTTTGAGCGGAAATACCTGCAAAGCGGGCATACCCTGTATCGGCTGGTCATTGAGAAATAAACTCTGTATGGCAGCACGGGCGCCAAGCGCCAGGGGAAAATACAAAATCAAATTTTGTCATCACTTGCATATATTGATGTAATATATTACAAACACAGCACTTGGGTATATTTTACACAGTAATTGTTCCTTTTGGTCAATATTTCCTATAAAATTTGAACAGTGTTTTGTTTTTAATAGATTGAAAATTATGAATTTATGTCAATATAATTTTTGGTACAATTTTTGCTAAATTGTAAGTAACAAATTAACAGCCAAAACAAATCAGGCAGAAGCAATGCTATGGATAAAGTTAGCGATTTAAAACATTCACGGTTGAAAATGATGTCATTTTCTCTTGGCGCTTCAAATGCAAGGCAAATTATCCTGGATTGGAAAAAACTTTTTCTTTCACTATTTATCATTTCAATTTTTTTGTTATTTGTTTTTATTCAGCTTTTACGGTTATTATCCTTTGCTTATAATGACTGGAAAATAGCCCATTTAAAAAAGACCAACCGCCAGTTATCTCAGCAACTTGTTTTTCTTGATGAAAAAATGAAAAATCTGAATAAAAGTGTTATTAATCTAGAGAGAAAAGATGAAGATTTGCGCGTGTTTGTTGATTTACCTACCGTAAGTATGGATATCCGCAGACTGGGTGTTGGTGGTCAATCGAATGAAACTTTTTCTAATTATTCCTCGGTTAATGAAGAACTTGTTAATCTGCTTGCGAATGTCGATCAGGAAATTAACAATATTACGCAGAGGGTTGATTTGTTGACCAAAAGTCGTCAAGCTATAAAATTTAAATATAATCAAAATAAAACTTTACTTAAAAGTACCCCATCAGTATATCCGGTAAAAAATGCCCGTATGGGCGACCAGTTTGGCTACCGCCTTGATCCATTTACCAAAGAGCGAAAACATCATAATGGTGTGGATCTGGTTGCTCCGCGTGGCGCGGATGTGATGGCAACAGCTTACGGAACTGTTTTGGAAGCAGTATCCCGTTATACGCCAAATCAATTACGGGGTAAATATGTTATTATCGATCATAATAATGGTTTCTACACCAAGTATGCTCACCTTTCAAAAGTGCTTGTTCAGCCGGGACAAAAAGTAACCCGTTATACAATCATCGGCAAGGTCGGCGATACCGGTCGGGCTACCGGGCCGCATTTGCATTACGAAGTAATTCATAACCAAATCAATTTAAATCCGAAAAGTTACTTTCTGGATTGACCCTGTCGATTAACCCTTTTTGAGCTTTCACAAACTTTACTTTAACTTTATAATTTTTTTTTGTATATTTTTCAATATTTAAATGGTTTTTGAAAAATAGCCGCCGGTTATCTGTGCTTGATTTTGAACAGCTTCTGGCTGCAAATAACCTGTTTTCATTTTCCTGTATCCTAAACCGGATTACTGCATCTAATAATAAAATTATCAAAATGTCAAAATTGACTCGATCACTTTATCAGCAATTAATCAAAATGAATTATCAGAAAAAATTTAAAACTAAAATTCAAGTAATGGTTTATTATGGAATGTGATGAAATTCTTAATCAATTGTGCGAAGCGTTAGCCGAGGATATAAATTCCGAGGTTTGCGAGAAAATCAAACGTCATCTGGAAACCTGCAGCGATTGCCGAAACCAGTTGTCATCCATGAAAAATACTGTAAATCTTTTCAAGTGTATGCAAGAAATTCAGGTGCCGGCCGCTGTGCATGAACGACTGGTAACACTGTTGAATGTTAAGAGCGCCTGAGTTCTGTCTCGTTAAACCGGCTCTTTCAATTCAGTGCCAGATTCTGTTTGGTTTGTTGTTTCTGTTTCAAGTGCCTGTTTGTTGCCCCCTGAACTTTTGGTTAGTGAAAATTGTTCTTGTATAGAAAAATTGATATTTATTTTTGAAACTTGTTCCTGATTAATTTCGGGAACATTTTGTTTTTTACGGGGAATATATAAAAGAGAATTTTCTGCATCGCTGTTTAACAACTTTTTTGTCCAGAACATTGCCGAAACCAGGGCAAAAATTTGTTCAAGTAATTTACCATCCTTGATAGTAGCGAGCTCTTCCATATCATCAAGAAAAAGAGCGGCGATATTGATATCTTTTTCTTTGGCATAATCGCCAAGTGTTTTTACAATACGTAAAATATATAAATTGATATCTTCTTTTTGCAGCTTGACAGCGCCTTGACTAATTCTTGTATTTTCAATCGATATTGACAAGTTTAATTTAAATCGGTTCTCTACGATCTGCCCGTTTATTTCGCTGCGCGAGGAGAATTCAAACCCCATGGTTAGATCCAGGCGCTGCTGTTCAAAGCTATAAAAGCCATTGGCTGAATGTAACTGAACCTGGTTATCCTGGTAATCCATTTGCAAGTTGAATGAACTTTGGCGGGCAACATTCAAATCAACCAAAGTGTTTTGTTTACCCGTTTTTTCCGGTTCAATCATCAGCAACACATCTTGAGACGGCTCTTTACTGGCCGCCTGATTTGATCGGGTCTGAGCTATTAGCCGCCCGGTTTTTATATTTTGCAGAGATTGGTTAAGGCTCAAAAAGTTTATTGATGATATTGACACGTGTTTTATCTCACAATAAAGTAATCTGCTATTCTACCTATTCAAAGTATCGGCAATAACGATAAAAAATTAACCGTAAATAACAATTACCAGTAAAATGATTATTACGATAACCAGTATTGCAGTGCGAATTGTAGTGCGTTTTTTGGCATTAACAGGATCAGACAAATTCGTCCATGCAAGGCCGCCAATCTGTTGACGCAAAGTTGTAATCAGATGATTTTGAGTTATAGTATGCCACAGATGATTAAGAAAAGTCAACTCCGGGAGAATGAAATTGGTCCCAAACAATTTTTGTAAAAATCCCTGTGGATGTTGTATTTCCTGGGTGAGATAGAGGGGGGGGTTATTCACTTTGAATTGAATATCCAGATCATTTTTTTGAATTTCAAATCCAGGTATATGATTTTTTTGTCCGCTGGTTTGCTTTTTATACAAACTCATTTCGGGTGAATGATTTTTATATTTGCCTTTGGCATGAATAATAGAGATAATTGTCCCCAATGAGCCCAAAATCTGTTGTCCTGATTCTTTAAATAATTCTGAAAGCAAGGGTTCTTTAATTGCCAGATTTTCCAGATTGGATGAATGTTTTTGAACAAAATTAAACACTAACCTGGAAAATTTTTCAACAGCGCTGGTTAATTCAATTTCAAGATTATCATAAACGCCTTCAGTTAGAATAAAGTGGGCATGGTTAGCCAGGACTTCAATTTGAAGATTAAAATTTTTATCCGCAGCCGGATCGATATATTGGTTATTAATAAAATAAGCGAATTTAAGCGCCAGGGTTTTCTGCTGAGTGTTGATTGCAACACGAAAATCTTGAAATTTTATGCTTTGATTTGTATTTCTGGTTGTCGATTCGACGATATGATTTTTTATCCGATTTGAAATTTTGTAACCGGGCTGAAAATTTTTGGCCGGCATAGTATATTGATGTTTTACCCGGCCGGGGCGGATATTTCCCGGTATTTTTTTATCATAATGATCATGTGGAATGTTGCTGATATTTGTCATAAATACCTGATTTTTTAGAATAAATATCGGTTGTTTTTTTAGTTTCTTGAGGTGAAAAGATATTGCATGGTCATTCAATGTATATGAATTATATTTTGCATGCAGGGATAAAATTTGAATTTATCAGGTTAATTAACCTTTTCCAGTTTCTGTAAACCCGGTGTTTGCTGTGTTTTCTCTGTGCAAAGAAAATAAAACTTGTAGTGATTGTGAATCTAGATATGTATTTTAACAATAATTATTATCTTACCTATTCCTGTACCCGATTTTTTACTTTACAATGAACTTTCAAGGTTATAATCTATTCTTAATGGTTCCTGACTGATTTATAATATTATATATCTGTATAATGTACTTGCTGAATACACGATTGCGTCAATTTTTATACGTGTTTTACCAAAAAAAACTTTATACTTTGTCCTGAAATTAGTATCTTATTCCCAATCAAAATGAGGAGAAGTACATGAGTGAAAATGAAATCAGAATCATTTCCTTTTCCAACCGCACCAATAAGGATCGCAAGTTATTAAAAAAATTTGTACAGTTTCACTGGTCACATTATAAAAACGACGCAAATTACATTCCATTATTGAATTATGAGTATTTGGGCTTTAAGCTGATCGGGATGACAGGTTTTTTTGAACCCCAAAATTTATTTTTCAAGCATGCCGAGATGGTATTTTTTATGGCAATGCAAAATAACCAGTTTGCAGGTCGATGCAATGCATTTATCAATCATAATTATAATGATCACTGGCATGAAAAAACCGGGTTTTTCGGTCAGTTTGAAACAATAGATGATGTTGATGTTGCCAAAGCGCTTATTCAGGCAGCAGGAGAATGGGTCAAATCACGAGGTATGAACAAGCTGCAAGGCCCGCAGCCGTTACCGGTAAATGAGGCAACTCCAGGATTAATGACCCTGGGTTTTGATTCACGGCCGGTTATTTACTATCATTATAATAAGCCCTATTATGAAAAATTGATACTGGAAACCGGTTTACAGCCGGTTAAAAAAGTGCTCTCCTGGGAAGTTCCGGTGAATGACCCCGTTGATGAAAAATTACAACGTGTAACTGAAAAGGTGATTGAGCGGTTTAATATTAAAATTGAAAGTTGGGATCAACGTCCCTTTGAAATCCGCCGCCAGGAAATGTTTGAAATTTATAATGACGCCTGGAGTGATAATTTCAGTTTTGTGCCATTTACTCAGGAAGAATTTTTTTCTATCGTTAACGATATGCAACTGGTTATGGATAAAGGATTGTTTTTGTTTCTCTATGTGCATGATGAGCCGGCGGCTTTTTTTGGCGGTATCCCCAATGTATTTGAAAAGTTGAAACCGGTTTGCGGATCCCGGCATCTGGAATTCTTTCGGGCAATTAAACTACTTTTGGCTAAAAATCATGTCAAAGGTTTTCGCCTTGGTTACCTGGGCGTTAAAAAGAAATTCCGCCGCCTTGGTTTGGATGGCGTTATGATCTGGAAACAAAAAGAATACTCGCAAAATCGTGGCTATGAATATTGTGATATGGGCTGGGTTCTTGAAGATAATGTTCTTACCCATCGCCTGGTAGAGTTAGTAAATGCTCAAGTTTCCAAAGAATATACAATATATCAAAAACCCTTATAAACAGAGAATGACATGAAAAAACAAACTCGCAGAAAATTTGTAAAACAAGCTGCTTTAACGATGGGCGCATTATCTTTGACCGGATGGAGCTCTTCTTGCAGTAAAAAACAGCCGGAGATGAGTCAATCCTGGAACGGTTTCAAATATGCGTTGTGTAATGAAAGTATGCAAAATTTATCCTGGCAGGATCAATGTAATATAATTGCCGGCGCCGGTTTCAAAGGCGTTGAAATTGCCCCGTTTACTCTGGTTAAACAGAGTGTAGCAGATTTAACATCTGAAAAACGTCGGGAAATTTTTGCAATTATGCAAGACAGTGGCTTGCAATGTGCCGGGTTACATTGGCTGCTGGCGCCTCCTCCTCATAATTTACATTTTACAACTCCGGATAATAAAGTACGCGATATTGCGGTTGATTATATAAAACAGTTGATTGATTTTTGTGCCGATATGGGCGGTGATATAATGGTTTTCGGTTCGCCAAACCAGAGAAATGCTCAGGGAATCTCTATCGCCGATGCCAAACAGTATTTTTGTGAAGGTTTATCGCAGGCGGCCGATCATGCGCAACAGCAAAAGGTAACAATATTGATCGAACCATTAGATAAAAGTCAAACTGATGTTGTGAATACTCTTGCCGAAGCATTGGAAATTGTGAAAACCGTTGCGCACCCGGCTGTGCAATTAATGTTTGATTTTCATAATACTCCGGACGAGACCCAACCCTGTGATGAACTGGTAAACCAATATTTTGATTATATTTATCATGTGCATGTACAGGAAATGAACGGCAAACATCCGGGTACCGGAACGGCTGTGACTGATTTTGTTAAAACTTTTCAGGTTTTGAAAAATCGGAATTATTCTCGCTGGATTTCCGTTGAAGTGTTTGATTTTACACCCGGCGGGCAAGTTATTGCCCGGGAATCCATGCAAGCATTGCAACAGATTGAAAAGCAGCTTTCTTGAAAGAAATGCAGTTGCTCCATTGTTTTACTAAATTAATTCCGTATATTCATTGTAAAACGATTAATATTCAAGTTATAAATTACATATCTAGTATCAGTAGTATATTGCATTTTTAAGAAAAATTCAAATTACCAACAACTATAAAGGAAAATGTTACAATTGCTGAAACGATTACATCACAAAGGAATATTAATTCCAGATCCACCTGAATATCATGGCACAACCATAACGATACGAGGGAAAAAAACCAAATTAACTCCTAAACAGGAAGAAATGGCGCTGGCCTGGGCACGTAAACACGGCACTCCTTATGTAGAAGACTTGATATTTATTAAGAATTTTATGTTCGATTTTAGCCGGGCTTTGAATATTCAACCCACCTTGAAAATTGATGAAGTAGATTTTACCCCACTGATTAAAATTGTTGAAAGTGAGCGAGCTGCACGAGAGGCGATGACAAAGGAAGAAAAAAAGGCCCTTGCTGCACAACGCAAACTGAGCAGGGAACAATTAAAAGAAGAATACGGCTTTGCTCTGGCTGATGATGACCGCATTGAACTTGCCAACTATCTTGCCGAACCCAGTGGCATTTTTATGGGACGCGGTAAACATCCCTTACGCGGTAAATGGAAAGAAGGAGCATCACAAAGCGATGTTACACTCAATCTTAGTCCCGATGCACCGGTAGTGCCGGGTACATGGAAAGACACTGTCTGGCAGCCGGAATCTTTATGGGTTGCTCGTTGGGAAGATAAATTATCCGGCAAGATCAAGTATATCTGGCTGCATGATACCGCACCGGTTAAACAAGCCCGTGAAGCACAAAAGTTTGACAAGGCAATTGAACTGGATAGCCGCATTGAACTTGTACGTCAACATATTCATCAAGGCTTAAGCAGCGAAAAACCAAAAATTCGCCGGGTTGCTACTGCGTGTTTTTTAATAGACGCTCTGTGTCTGCGTGTTGGCGATGAAAAAGATGCCGACGAGGCTGATACAGTTGGCGCCACAACCTTGCGACCCGAACATATCAAATTGCTGAATGACGGCAAAGTTGAATTTCGTTTTCTTGGTAAAGATTCAGTGCTATGGCATAAAAAGATTGAACTACCGCAACTGGTTCGTGATAATCTTAAAGAACTGATTAAAAATGCCGAGCCATCGGCCAATGCCGCGGGTAAAGGCAAAAATTCCGCTTATAATAAACCGCAGCTTTTCCCGGATATTACCAGCCGCAATGTAAATGATTATTTATCCCAGGCAATGCCCGGTTTAACCGCCAAAGTGTTTCGTACTCATCATGCTACAGCGACTGTACACGAAACACTGGAAAATGCTGCTATTGATATTAACGATCCCGAATATAAAAAATGGGAAGCGGTTGTCAAAGCTAATCTGGAAGCGGCGATATTATGTAACCACACCAAGCAGGCGCCAAAAAACTGGGAGAAACGGAAGAAAAACTACCGCGACCGTGAAGAAAGTACGCTTAAACGGCTTGAAACCCTGAAAAAACAATTACAAAAATTGAATAATGAATTAAAAGCCCTCAAACAGGAAGCCAAAGATAAAAAAGCTGCGGCTAAAACCAGGCAAGCCAAGCAGAAAACAACCAGTACCTGGAACAAACGAATTGCTGCAAAAGAGAAATTAATTGCCAGAACCACCCTGCAAGAGGAAAAAACCCGCCAGGCCCTCGGCAAACTGCGCGCACAAAAAGCGATTGCCATGCAAAACCGTACCTGGAATCTTGGCACCAGTCAAAAATCCTATATTGATCCCCGGGTTTTCTATAACTGGGGTAAAGAGATCAATTACGATGTTCTGGAAAAATACTATTCTTCCACATTACGGCGCAAATTTATGTGGGTCAGGAATGACCAGGATGTCAATGACGAGAATAGCGCTTGATTAATTGTCAGTTAAATTGTAATTTAATATACCGAGCTTTTCTATTAAAAATCAAGTCGCTTGATGTACTTTATTATCGATTAGTGAGCCCTGGTTTATTTTAATTTTACGTTAAAATCACCAAACTCTGTAAATTTAACTGGAAAACATTATGACAGATGAGCGCATCCTCCGTTTAATAAAAAAAGTACCCTTGCTGGCAAAGTTGAGCGATTCCGAACTGGATCAAATCGTTTCCCAGTGTGTACGCCGGGAATGCGAAAAAGATCAAGTGCTTTTTGTTGAAGAAGAGGTTGGTCAGACGCTATTTATCATATTGCGCGGCACAGTAAAAATCACTCGTACCAGCGATGAAGGCAAGGAAGTAATTCTTACCATTCTCAAAGCCGGTGATTTTTTTGGTGAACTTGCGTTACTGGATGGCAAAGGCCGGTCAGCTACTGTTATTTCAATGGAAGAAGTGGAATTACTGACCTTGCGACGCAGTGAATTTTTACTGATTATTGAAAAGTTTCCCCATATTGCTACTGAATTGCTCAAAGTACTTGCCGATCGAATTCGCAAATGTGATGTGCAAATAGAAAATTTAACCTTGCAAGATGCGGTAGGGCGGGTTGGCGCAACATTGATTCATGTTGCAGAGCAAACCGGCTATAAACGCGGTAAAAGTATTATTATACCCAAACTGCCCGTTCAGCAGGATCTCGCCAATATGGCCGGTACTGCCAGAGAAACAATTTCGAGGATTATGGCTTTGTTCGAGCAAAAACGCCTTTTTATTCGTGAAGGAGGACATCGCATTGTTTTCCCGGATTTTGATAATTTTAAAACCGATTTCTGGTCGGTCGGCAAGGATGTTTGATTTTTCAAGATATGCAAATTTAAGCGGCAACACCCTGACTTGTTATGTGACGCAGCAAAGCTCAAAAGAGTAACGCCAAATGGCAATCATTACAAATTTATTATCCATTGGATATTACAAATTTTTCAGTAAAAGATCATATAATTGGAGTTTATGTGTACGGTAGTTTAAAAGTGTTTCATGGTAACAGTCATCCGCTTTTAGCGGCTGATATTTGTGCAAATTTGAATATTGAGAGAGGGAAGATAAAAATCCATCGTTTTAGTAACGAGAACATTAAAGTAAAGATAGAAGAAAATGTCCGAAATGACGATGTATACGTAATTCAGACTGCATCTAATCCACTCAATGAGCACTTTATGGAATTGCTCATCATTCTTGATGCCCTGAAATATGCATCTGCAAAGCGAATTACCGCGGTTATGCCATATTATTTTTATGCCCGATCCGACAAAAAGGATGAGCCAAGAATATCCATTACAGCCCGTCTGGTTGCAGAATTATTGTTAACTGCCGGGGCAGATCGAATTTTAACCATGCAGCTACATGCACCGCAAATCATGGGATTTTCGCGTATTCCAATGGATCAGTTGTTGCCCACCCAAATACTTGTTGATCATTATCATCGTAAAGATCTAAGCAATGCCGTTATCGCCGCTACCGATGTGGGCGGCGCCAAAGCCGTACGTAAATTTGCCCGGCTGCTCGATTTGCCCATGGTTGTGCTGGATAAAGAACGGATCGGTGACAAGGAAAAAGTTGTGATCAACAATATTATTGGTAACGCTCAGGGAAAAGATGTTTTAATCATAGATGATGAGATCCTCTCCGGTGGTTCAATACTTCAAGCCGCCGAGTTTTTACATAATCACGGCGCCCGGCGTTTATGGGCTTGTTGCACACATGGTTTTTTCACCAACAATGTTCTGGAATGTATTCAAAAATCCAAAATTGAAGAACTGGTTACCACAGATACCATTCCGCAGATCAATGGCAACACATACAGTAAATTGAAAATTTTATCGGTAGCCGAATTATTTGCCAAAGCGATTAATGCAATCCATATCGGTGATTCAGTGGGGGCATTGTTCCGTGATACGGAGCAGGAATAATCATTTATGCCCAAAACTCCGATTAAACTGGTATTCTTTGACCTCGGCAATGTTCTTGTTCATGTGCATATTGAACGATTTTATAATGCAATCGCTCAACTCACCAACCTTTCCCACGACAGAGTAATTGCATTATCCAAAAAAAATGCCCGGACGATCATAAATTTTAATTGCGGAAATCTCACCCCGTTGGAATTTTACCAAATTGTCTGCCAGGAATTTAACCATATTTCTCTGGAACAATTTCAAACTATCTATACAAATATTTTTAGTTTAAATAATGAAACTGTTCAGTTGGCCGAAGCGTTAAAACAACAGGTGCGGATTTCCATTATCAGCAACACCGATGAATTACACTATAATTATATATCAACGCAATACCCGGCAATTCAGACATTTGAAACCCCGGTACTTTCTTACAAGGTAAAAGCGATCAAGCCGGAGCCGGAAATTTATTACCATGCTCTCCGCCAGGTAGATCTATCGCCCGCGGAGTGTATCTTTATTGATGATTTATCGGAAAACATTCAGGCTGCAAACAATATCGGTATCAAAGGAATTGTTTACACATCAATCCAGAATCTAAAGAACCAATTAATTAATTATAATTTGCATATATGACATTCTAATTCGATTGGAGGATTTTAATGGCAACATTAGCAATAAATGGCGGCGCCCCGGTTAGAACCCAACCGTTTCCGGTGTGGCCGGTGTGGGGAGATGAAGAAATTGAAGGCTTGACCAGGGTGATCAAAAGCGGCAGTTGGGGATGCCTGAAAGGGACACTGACCGCCGAGTTTGAAAAAAAGTTTGCCGCTTATATGCAAGCCAAACATGGCATTTGTATCAACAGCGGTACAGCTGCCCTCCGCATTGCCCTTACCGCCGCTGATGTCGATACCGGCGCTGAAGTAATTGTTCCGGCCTATACCTTTATTGCCACGGCTACGGCTGTGGTTGAAATGGGAGGGATTCCCGTATTTGTTGATATAGACCCGGATACCTATAATATTGATGTCAAACAGGTGGAAGCAGCTATTACCAAAAACACCAAAGCGATTATGCCGGTACATTTTGCCGGTCGCCCTGCCAATATGGATGCAATCCTGGCATTGGCCCAAAAACACAACCTGAAAGTGATTGAAGACGCAGCACAGGCCTGGGGTGCAGAATGGAACGGCAAACGGGTTGGCGCTATTGGCGATGCCGGCTGTTTCAGTTTCCAGTCTTCAAAAAATATCAATTGCGGTGAAGGCGGAATTATATTGACAAATGATGACCTGGTGGCCAAAATGTCCCGGGCGCACATTAATTGCGGACGCAGTGAGGACGGTTTATGGTATGAACATTTTTATTTCGGCGGCAATTACCGTCTTACCGAACTGCAAGCCGTTGTGCTGCACGCCCAATTTGATCGTTATGATGAACTGAAACAAATTCGTCAGGCTAATATGGCTTATTTAAACGAAAAATTACGCGCTATCGAGGGTGTTGAACCGCTCATTGATGAACCGCTGGTTACCCAACATGCCGCACATTTGTTTATATTCCGCTATAAAAAGGAATTCTTTGCCAATAAATCAAAAACCGCTTTTATCGATGCCATGCGCAAGGAAGGCATTTTTACCAGCGCCGGATATTCTCTGCCGTTATACAAACAGCCGGTATTTCTTAAAAAAGCTTTTGGGCCGCGCGGCCGTTCCGTTGATTTGCCTATTGATTATAGCAAATGTTACTGCCCCGAAACAGAAAAGGCCTGTTATGATGAAGCAATCTGGTTCACCCAGAATATGTTGTTAGGCGATGAAGCAGATATGGATGATATTGTTGCCGCTATAATAAAAATAAAAGAAAATGCGGATGAATTAAAGTAAAAGATGCGTTTTAAATTTATAAATATGGAGTGCATTACCTTTATGTGACGCTAATAATGGTATAATTCATAACGGAATTGCACTCCGTTCATTTTTTTATATAATAGAGTTATTATGTATAAACTGGTTGTTGAATCATTTTTTTCTGCTGCACACCACCTGGTGGAATATCCGGGAGCTTGCCGCCGTATACACGGGCATAACTGGAATGTCAAAGCTACAATTGCTTCCGAAAATCTCGATGAATCCGGTATGGTCATGGATTTATTTGACCTGAAAAAAATTCTGGATGACTGTCTGTCTCAATTTGATCACCGATTAATTAATGAAACATCGCCATTTGACAAGGTGAATCCAACATCGGAAAATCTGGCAAAATATATTTATGATTTTATGAAACAAAGGTTGCCGCAATTTATCAATATGCACCAGGTACAGATCAGTGAAACGGAAAAATTTTCCGTGATCTATTCGGAATAACCTGATGATGGTTTTTTTCCGGTTTGATATTAAATAAATATTCAAAAATATTTATTGCGGTCACTAAATAATTGTCAATTATATAAAAAAGTGCTTGACTATTGGTTTTTAAGTATTAAATTTAACTCTTGAAAAGATGGAACAGAATTCTAAACCCGATTAACGCTATGAAATTCACTTATTACAATTTGTTTTATTTTTATTACTTTGCTGGCAGGTACGGGATAGATTAGCTTAAACTGAAATTTTTTTTTGCAAATCTAACCCACTACCAAAAATCTGATAGTGGGTTTTTTCTTTTATGGAGCAAAGCATGGATATTCATTCGATTCGCAGTGAAATTGACAATATAGATGAACAAATCCTCAACTTGTTAACAAAACGGGCTGAATATGCCTTGCTCATTGGCAAAGTAAAGCAGCAAAATTCCCTGGCTATCCATAGCCATGAACGGGAAGAGCAGATTATTACCAATATTTTGGTAAAGAATTCAGGCCCACTTTCACATCAAGATGTACGGGCAATATTTCAATTAATTATTCTTGTTTGTCGAAATTTACAAAGTGAAAATGAAAATAACGCAGCCGATGAAATAACCGGCGAGATAATTCCAGGTAATTAACAAACTGGACAGGATAGATTTAACAGGTATTTACCGAGAAAGGAATAGACCTTGGTTATAGTCATGAAGGATAGCGCGTCGGAAGAGCTGATTATTGTTGTTGCCGATCGCTTAAAATCTTTGGGGTTTGATGTTCACAAAGTAGTCGGGGTTAATAAAACGATTCTGGGCGCAATTGGCGATAAGCGGGATATTGATATCCGCCAGTTTGAAATTATGGATGGTGTTCAGGAAGTTGTTCGCATTACCGAACCTTATAAACTTTCCAGCCGCACTTTTCATCCGGAAAACACTGAGGTAAAAATCAGGGATGTGGTGTTTGGCTCTGATGAAATCCACGTAATAGCCGGTCCTTGCTCCATTGAAAGTGAAGAACAGTTGTTTACTATCGCCGGTTTGGTTAAAAAGGCCGGGGCAACAGTTCTGCGCGGCGGCGCCTTTAAACCCCGCACTTCGCCCTATAGTTTTCAGGGATTGGGAGAAGAAGGCCTGAAACTGATGAAAGAAGCGGGTAAACAGTTTGACCTGGCGACTGTTTCAGAAATTATGCGGGAAAACCAGTTGGATATGATGGTGGAGAATATTGATATTCTGCAGGTTGGCGCCCGCAACATGCAAAATTTTCCACTGTTACGTGAATTGGGAAAAACCAGCAAGCCCATTTTACTCAAACGCGGAATGGCCGCTACCATCGAAGAATTTTTAATGGCAGCGGAATATATTATGGCCGGGGGCAATTATAATGTTATACTTTGCGAGCGTGGAATTCGTACATTTGAAAATTATACCCGCAACACCCTCGACATCTCGGCAATTCCGGTAGTCCATAAATTAAGCCATTTACCAATTATTGTCGACCCTAGCCATGGAACCGGTCTGCGCGATAAAGTTGGGCCCATGGCGCGTGCTGCTGTTGCCGCCGGAGCGGACGGTTTGACCATTGAAGTACATCATCAACCGGAAAAAGCGCTTTCCGATGGTGCACAATCTCTGTACCCGCATCAGTTTGAACGACTAATGGAAGAATTACGAATGATTGCCTGGGCAATTGGCAGAAAAATAAAACAGGGATAAATAATGGATACAAATGAAAGATTTACCAAAATATTAATCGTGGGTGTTGGCCTGATTGGTGGTTCCCTGGCGCTCGCCCTTAAACGAAAAGGCTATACTGGTACAATTATTGGCGTGGATAATCCCTACGCTCTTGAAAACGCCAAAAAACGCAAAGCGGTCGATCTGGTTTATTCCATTGATGATTTGGGAGAAGCAGTCGCACAGGCAGATTTGATTTTTTTGTGTACGCCAATTAACATTATAATAGAACATTTACAGGTAATCGGCAAATATGTAAAACCCAATACTCTGATCACTGATGTAGGCAGCATCAAACGCCGAGTTGTTGAAACAGCCAATATTCATTTGCCCAAGGAATGCGATTTTATCGGCGGCCACCCGATGGCTGGATCTGAATTTCGCGGCGTTAATGCTGCTGATCCATTTCTGTTTGAAAATACGATCTATGTTTTAACGCCGGTTCGGCCAATTAATGAAGCAACCCGCAAAGCTTTTGGCGATTTGCTGGAACGGATTGGCGCCAAAGTATTATTATTGCTGCCTAAATTGCATGATGAAATTGCTGCTGCGGTCAGTCATTTACCGCAAATGGCTGCCGTTGCGTTGATGAATATGGTGGCTAAAAAACAAAAGGAAAGCCCGCACTTTTTAAAAATGGCTGCCGGTGGCTTTCGGGATATGACCCGTATTGCTTCCAGCCCTTATGGCATTTGGGAGCAGATTCGCACCACCAATGCAGACATGATTGTTACCTATATTGATGCTTATATTGAAGAGTTGAATAAAGTTAAAGATATGCTGTTGACAGATGAATTACAAAAATATTTTGAAAATTCCGCCCGTAACCGGTTATATATACCCAGCGATACCAAAGGTTTTTTACGACCGCATTATGATTTATCTGTGGCTGTAGAAGACCGGCCCGGTATGATTGCGCTCATTGCCAATGCACTGGCTGGCAATGAAATCAATATAAAGGATATTGAAGTATTAAAAATCCGGGAAGACGAGGGGGGAACGATCCGTTTGGCGTTCTCTACGGAAAAGGAACAGGAACAAGCTTTGGAATTACTTAAAGCCAATGGCCTTGAATGCGCAAAGAGGGAATAATATGAAAAGTATCGTGATCAAACCTGCAACTAGTTTGCGGGGTGAAATTGTTCTACCGGGCGACAAGTCGATCTCGCATCGTGCGCTAATATTAAGCGCAATATCTGATGGAGATTGCCATATTACCGGTCTGTCTAATGCGCTGGATGTCAATAATACCATTCAGTGTTTGCAGCAGCTTGGTATTAAAATTCAGAAAAAAATAGATCAGGTTATCGTCAAAGGCGGAGGGATGTATGGTTTAAAGGCGTCGAAAAATATCCTGGATGTGGGCAATTCCGGCACAACAATTCGGCTGTTGTCCGGCATTTTAGCGGCGCAGGATTTTATTACAGAAATTACCGGCGATGCTTCCCTGCAAAATCGCCCGATGCGACGTGTTATTGAACCACTGGAAATGATGGGGGCGCAAATTGAAAGCAATATGTTCAAGGCGCCTTTAAAAATTCGCGGCAACCAGCTTCGCGCCATTGATTATGCTTCAGCAGTAGCCAGCGCCCAGGTGAAATCCTGTATTCTACTGGCCGGTTTGTATGCCAAGGGGATTACCCGTGTCACAGAGCCATCCGAATCTCGCAATCATACCGAACTCATGCTGCGAGAATTCAATGTCAACATCCAGGCAAATCCTGGCATGGCCGGTTTAAAGGGCCCAACGGAGTTAAAAGCCGCCGATATTGATATTCCAGCCGATATTTCTGCAGCGGCTTTTTTCCTCATTGCCGGTTCTTTGCTGCCGGATTCAGAAATAATTATGCCCAATGTTGGAGTCAACCTTACTCGTACAGGAATTTTGGATGCATTGATAGCAATGAAAGCCCCGGTACAAACGGAACCGCAAATTACTGTGAACTTTGAACCGCGCCAGAAATTAATAGCCCGACCGGTCAATTTGAATCCAACGACTCTGAGCGGCTCGCTAATTCCACGAATTATCGATGAAATCCCTATTCTTGCGGTAGCCGCAACCCAGGCAAACGGCACCACAACCATCAAAGACGCCGGTGAGCTACGCATCAAAGAATCAGATCGCATTACCACAGTTGTTAGTAATTTGAAAAAAATGAAAGCGAATATCCGTGAAATCAAAGATGGAATGATTATTGACGGCCCATCCCGGTTGCGTGGTGCGGAGATTGATTCATATAGCGATCACCGCATTGCAATGGCATTTTCTATTGCCGCACTCATCGCAGAAGGAGAGACTCAAATCAACAATATTGAATGTGTGGATACCTCATTTCCAGGTTTTTTTGAAATTTTAGAGTCACTGCGCAATGATTAACGCAACCGGTAAATTATATGCAGTTATCGGCGACCCTATCGCGCATAGCCTTTCACCGGTCATGCAAAACTGGATGATAAGCCAGTTCGGTTTAAATGCGGTGTATACTGCTTTTCACATCCGTACAATACAGCTCAAAGCCTGTTTACAGGCGGTTCGTACCCTGGGGATTGGTGGTTTGAACGTAACAGTCCCGCACAAGGAAGCGATTCTACCGTTTGTGGATAAAAAATCGGTTCAAGTGGAGTTATTGCAGGCTGCCAATACAATAAAAAATGTGGATGGCCTTTTGCATGCTCACGTTACTGATCCAGCAGGGTTTACAGAATCATTGGGTGAAAACCGTGAACGATTTTCCGGCGCTACTGTGGTTTTATTTGGCGCCGGCGGCGCTGCTCGTTCGGTTTGTTATGCCTTGTCCCGTTTAAACATTACCAAATTATTTATTTGCGACCTGGTTGCAGATAAAGCACAAAACTTGCACAACCTGGCTGTAACCAAATTGCAAATGACCGATGTATCGCTGTTTCGTCCCGATGCGCCGGATATAAATGATTATATTCAAAACGCAACGATCATCATCAACACAACGGCTGTCGGCATGCATCCTGATGCCGGTCGTGCTGTTATTACTGATTTCTCCTGTTTCAATCGTAAACATTTTGTTTATGATGTGATCTATAATCCACAACAGACCTTACTGCTGCAAAAAGCCCAAAAGCAGGGTGCGGTTGTGCAAAATGGCCTGGATATGCTCATTTACCAGGGACTGGAATCGTTACGGATTTTCAGCGGGGAACAACAGCTTGTATTAACCCGCAAGCAATTACAGGAACTGCATAAAATAATGAACCAGGAATTGAAAAGTTATGACTAGACTACGATTTTTAACCGCCGGGGAATCGCACGGTCGGGCATTGACTGCTATAATCGAGGGTTTGCCGGCCGGGCTGGAAATTTCGGAAACGGGAATCGAACTTGAATTACGGCGCCGCCAGCGTGGTTATGGCCGCGGGGAACGCATGAAAATTGAACATGATCATGCACGCATTTTATCCGGGGTGCGTTATGGCGTAACTCTCGGCAGCCCGGTTTCTTTGCTGCTTGAAAATAAGGACTGGATTAACTGGACTGAAAAAATGTCTGTAAAGCCGATTGAACATCCAGTTCCGCTTCTGCAAATGCCCAGGCCCGGACATGCCGATTTTGCCGGCATGGTCAAATATCGGCAAAATGATTTACGAAATTTACTGGAACGTTCCTCCGCGCGCGAAACCACCATGCGGGTTGCCGTTGGCGCTATATGTAAAACACTGTTGGAAAAATTTCATATTCATATTTACGGCCACATTACCCGCATTGGCACAGTCACATCACCATTCAGTATTTTAGATATTTCTCCCCGACATTTTAAAAATCCGGATTACTTTAAAGAATTAACAACCATATTTAAACAGGTTGAAGAATCACCCATGGCCTGTGCCGATGCTGCCGCTACAACTGCAATGATCTCTCTTGTTGATGAAGCAAAAAAACAAGGCACATCGCTGGGCGGCCAGTTTGAATTAATCGCTACCGGCTTGCCGGTTGGTTTGGGCAGCCATGTTCATTGGGATCGCCGGCTGGATGCACAAATTGCCGCTGCAATGATGAGTATCAATGCCATCAAAGCCGTCGAGATCGGCATGGGAGCAAAAGTAGCTGAATTGCCCGGCAACAAAGTGCACGACCAACTCTACTACAACGACGCTATCGGTTATTACCGCAGCAGCAATAACGCCGGCGGAATTGAAGGGGGTATGAGTAATGGTGAACCAATTATTATTACAGCGACAATGAAACCGTTACCGACTATGATCCAGCCGCTTGACTCGGTGAATGTTGCCACACAAGAAGCCTGCTCTGCCCATTATGAACGCGCTGATGTATGCGCTGTACCGGCTGCGGCTGTCATTGGCGAAGCCATGCTGGCTATTGTGCTCGCCGACGCCCTGTACGAAAAACTGGGCGGCGATTCGATTCAGGAAATGCTGCATAATTTTAAAGGGTTAGCCAATGTACCCCTGGAATGGTAAAAATATCTATTTCATGGGTTTTATGGCTTGCGGAAAATCTGCAACAGGACGGGAAATTGCCAGAATGCTGGGTTGGCCTTTTCATGATACCGATGATTTGGTCGAGATCAAAGCCGGCAAAAAAATAAGTCGTATATTTGCCGAGAATGGAGAAGAGGTTTTCCGCAACCTGGAAACAGATGTTCTTAAAGACATTGCTGCCCGCCGTCAGCTGGTTATTTCACTGGGCGGCGGTGCAATCATTCGCGATGAAAACCGGGCATTATTAAAGAAAAGTGGTCTTTTGATCTGTTTATCCGCGCCGATTGAAATTTTGGCAAAACGGATTGCCAATAAATCACACCGCCCGCTCATGGCCAATCTCACCGGATCAGAGTTACAGATCAAGATTAAAAGCATGCTGGATGACCGTGAACCCTATTACCGCCAGGCAGATTATACTTTTCTTAATGATGGCTCAAAAACCATTCCTGAACTTGGCTCGTTTATCTTGAAAACAATCTCTCAAAATGTATGAATGAAATCATTGTTAAAACTCAAGAACATTCCTATCCAATCATGATTGAACCCGATAGTTTATCACGGGTTGGTGGAATTTTGCTTGATTTGAACCTGAGCCAGGACTATTATATCATAACTGATAATAATGTTCATCCTCTTTATGCCGAAATATTGCAAAATTCAATGCAACAGTCAGGTTTACCGGCAAAAATTCTAATTGTACCTGCCGGTGAAAATTCCAAATCTTTTCAAATTGCCGATTCTCTCTATACACAACTTATCACCGAACGGGCAACCCGTCAGTCTGTTATCCTTGCTCTGGGGGGCGGTGTAGTCGGTGACCTGGCAGGATTTATCGCCGCTACCTTTTTACGCGGTATCCGTTTTGTACAAATTCCTACAACTTTATTGAGCCAGGTCGATAGCAGCGTTGGCGGCAAGGTCGGCATAAATCATCCGCTGGGCAAGAACCTCATTGGCGCTTTTCATCAACCGGAACTGGTGGTTATTGATCCATCAGTTTTACAAACGCTCCCAACTCGCGAAATTAAAGCCGGTTTAGCAGAAGTAATCAAGTATTCCTTTATATGTGATTTTTCCTTTTTTACACAATTATCCACTTCAATCACTGATATTATTCATTTAACGGATATTAATAAAGTTCAGCAAGTGATTGCCACTTGTTGCAGAATAAAAGCCGATGTGGTAGCAAAGGATGAAAGGGAAGCCGGTCTGCGTGCTATTCTCAATTTTGGTCATACCATCGGTCACGCCCTGGAAACAGTTACCAATTACAACTATTTTTTACATGGCGAGGCGATTGCGCATGGTATGCGCGGCGCTTTGTACTTGTCTTATCTGCAACAATTTATCAAGCAAAAAGACCTGGACTGCGCCTGTACTCTTGTCAGTCAGTTAGAGCCTCCGGATATCCCAGCCGCCATTTCCCCGGAATCAATTATTCACGCAATGAGCAAAGATAAAAAGCGATCCGACAAGGGCCAGTTGTGGATATTGCTCAATAAAATCGGTCAATATCACTTGACCCGTGATGTGTCGGCAGTTAATTTAAGAAAAACAATTGACTTTGTGCTAACAAAAAAATAACAAAGGAATTTTAAATGTTGAATTTATTGGTCATTCATGGTCCAAACCTGAATTTGCTGGGTGAACGGGAACCGGATATATATGGCAGTTTCACTTTGGATGATGTTAACGAGCAAATCTCAACGCTTGCCCGGCAGTTGGATATAACCGTCAAAATATATCAATCCAATCACGAGGGGAATTTAATCGATTTTATCCATGAAAACCGCAAATGGGCGCATGGAATTGTCATCAATCCCGGTGCATTTACCCATTATAGTTATGCTCTGCGCGATGCAATAGCCGGGGTGCAGCTTCCGGCAGTTGAAGTACATATTTCCGATATTAATAACCGCGAGGATTTCCGTAAAATCTCGGTTACGCGCGCAGTTTGCATTCATCAAATCTCCGGCAAGGGAATTTCCGGTTACCTTGAAGGGATTCACTATATTGAAAATTATTTAAAAACACTTTAAGGGGAGTATGCGCAGGCAATAATAAATATCAGCCGGCTAAAAAATAACCTTTTGAAAAAGCTGTTGCTTATTCACTGCAAATATTTTATATTTTTCCATCAACTGGAGATTTCATGAAAAATCAGGAAATTGCTGAAATATTTGCCCGTATGGCTGATATACTAGAATTCAAAGGCGAAAATGCCTTTAAAGTCAATGCATACCGCAAAGCCGCGCGTATATTAACAGATTTAACCGATGATATAGAGGATCTGTATAAAAACAAACAACTGGCAGAAATACCGGGCATTGGTCAAGCGTTACAAGGCAAAATTGAGGATTATCTTCTGCACAACCGTATAACCCAATATGATGCTTTACTTGATGATATTCCCCAGGACTTGTTCACGTTGTTAAGTATTCCCAATTTCGGGCCACGCACCGCAGCGCTTGCATACCGAAACCTGGGTGTGCAAACTCTGGCCGACCTGGAAAAAGCGATTCAAAACGGCGCCCTGGCAAAATTGCCGGGAATGGGAGAGAAGAAGGTTGAGAAAATCCACAAAGGCCTGGAACTAGTCAAGGTTTCGCAGACCCGCATTTCAATCGCTGTTGCTCAAACAATAATCGATCATGTCATTTCCTGGCTTGGAGAACAGGCCGGGCCATTGGTACAGCGTATTACCGCCGCCGGTTCTGCACGGCGCGGCAAGGAAACTGTGCATGATATTGACATACTGGCGCAAACCAATGCCGGTTCAGAGCTTTTACAGCTTTTCACCAAAATGCCCGGCGTAACTGATATTACCGGCGCTGGCGATACCAAAGCCAGCGTCATTCTGGAAAACCGTTACCAGGTTGATCTGCGCGCGGTATCGTTGGAAAGCTATGGCGCAGCTTTGCAGTACTTTACCGGCTCGCAGGCCCACAATATTAAATTGCGCGGGTTAGCCCGCGAGAAGGGCTTAAAAATCAATGAATACGGAATATATAATGAAAAGGGAAAAATTGGCGGTGAAAGGGAAGAAGATATTTATCGCCAACTTGGTATGCCCTGGATTGAGCCGGAATTGCGTGAAGATCGGGGTGAAATTGAAGCTGCACAACAAAACCGCCTGCCGCATCTGGTTACACTCGACGACATAAAAGGGGACTTGCATATTCATTCCACCTATAGCGACGGACAAATGACTCTATCCGAAATGGCTGAAACTGTTCGCTCACTAGGGTATCAATATATGGCCTTTTGTGATCATTCTCGCAGTGCATTCTATGCCAACGGATTGGATGAAAAACGCTTGATGCAGCAGATCGAGGAAATACGCAAACTGAATGAACGCTTTGACGATTTCACAATTCTTGCCGGAACAGAATCTGATATATTGCCGGATGGTTCGCTTGATTTTTCTGATCAGATTCTCCAGCAACTTGATTTTGTCATTGCTTCCATTCACAGCGCTTTTGAGACTGACCCGACTGGCCGCACCATTGCTGCCATGCAAAATCCGTTTGTCGATGTTATTGGCCATCCCACCGGCAGGTTGATCTCCCGGCGGGCGGGTTTCGCTCTTGATATTGACCGGGTCATTGCCGTAGCCGCAGAAACCGGCACTGTACTGGAATTAAATTCCTGGTGGGATCGTCTTGATTTATCCGACCTGCATGTCAAACGCGCACTTGACCAGGGCGTTAAAATTTGCATCAATACCGATTCACATCAGGCCAGTCACCTGATGATGATGGAATTCGGCGTAGCTACTGCCCGCAGAGGATGGGCAGAGTGCAAAGATATAATAAACACCCTGCCTCTAGATGAATTTCGCACCCGGCAAAAACGCAACCGCTAAACATTTGCTATAAAGGAACACACTTGCCCAGGAAAAGGACATCGGCCATCACCCGAATATTTAACGCAATCAGTAAATTTCTGTTTCTTGACAGGTTTTTTAGTAAATCCGGCTACCTGATGAGCAGCCGTACCCCGTTTTATGGTTTACTCAGCACCATACCGCTGTTGCTTGCTTATGAGTTTATGACCTTATTTATTGGCAATTACAGCGATTATAGTATTCGTAATTTTGCAGAAGTCATATTCAAAGAACTATTGAACCAGTTTGGCATACATGGCACTTTTGCCATTGCTTTGATAATTGTTTGTTTAACTACTCTAATCTTTTACCTGCAGGATCGTAAAACACTTGTCTTTCAGTTCCACTATCTTTTTATGATCATACTGGAAGGTGCGCTTTATGCTGTGATATTCGGCTACCTGACCTCAACCGTAACGTCTCTGTTATTTTTAAATATGACGCCTGCCGGAGACCGCAGCCTGGAGATTATGTTGTCGCTGGGAGCAGGCTTTTATGAAGAATTGATCTTCCGGGTATTACTATTTTCAGGTTCGGCATATACTTTGATATTATTAAAAATGCATCCAGTAAAAGCCTGGCTGCTGGCGGCGGTGTTCTCCTCAATAATTTTTTCCTGGTGTCATTATCTGAATGGCGAGTTATTTTCTTTTCTAAGCGCATTTTTCCGTTTTTTTATGGCAATTTTATTATGTATATTATATAAAATACGCGGCTTTGGCGTTGTTGCATATACACACGCAATTTATGATTTACTTGTTATTTATTACCGATAGTTTATGAAAGCAAAACTAACCAAGTACTTTTTCGTCCCGTTGTTGCTTGTTTTTGCCTGTTTCGGGTTTTTTCTTTTATATTTATTTCATTGGCCATTTTTCCAGTCCGCCAATACCGAAAAGAAGAATATTATAATAAACCGGGGTGATTCTTTTTCCACAATTTCGGCGCTGCTCGTTGATCAGAATGTTATCCAAAATCCGAAACACCTGCTTTGGACTGCCCGATTAACCGGCAAAACGACCAGGGTCAAAGCCGGTAAATTTTCCATACCAGTTCATGCCTCCAATTACCGGGTGTTGAAAATTTTAACAGAGGGTAAACAAAATTTCATCAAAGTTACCATTCCCGAAGGAATTACATCATACAAGATTGCTTCAATTTTACAAAACAAACTGAGCATTGATTCTACAAAATTTATCGAATTGGTTAACAAGCCCGCTTATTTTGAAAAATTTAATATTTATGCCCATTCTCTGGAAGGGTATCTTTATCCTGAAACCTATTTTTTCACCTTTGGTCTTTCTGCGGAGCAGGTAATTGACCAGTTTATTCACCAGTTCTATCAGAATGTAACTGATTCGATTATTGCGGCCGGTAGTAAATATAACTTTACGCTCAATCAAATTGTAACACTTGCCTCAATCATTGAGGGAGAAGCCATTCTCGATAGCGAAATGGTGTTCATATCCTCGGTTTACCACAACCGCTTACGCGCCGGCATGTTATTACAAGCCGATCCGACAATTCAGTACATATTGGCCGATAGCCCCCGTCGCCTGTTAAAACGCGATTTGCAAATTGAATCACCCTACAATACCTATAAATATGCCGGGTTACCACCAGGCGCCATTGGCAATCCGGGCATTAACGCCATCCGTGCGGCGGTTTTTCCTGCCCCCACCAATTACTTTTATTTTGTTGCCGATGGTAAAGGCGGCCATATTTTTAGCGAAACGCTCCGTCAACATGTCAATGCCAAGCAACAGTTTGATAAAATTCGCCGTCAAGTTGCCCGTGATAAACGCGAGAAAGGACAAACGCAATAGTGAAAAATAACCTGGACTGGATACATTCCGATTTAAATGAAGAGCAGCAAAAAGCCGTACACCAGGTTGACGGCCCCGTGCTTATTCTTGCCGGAGCGGGCAGCGGCAAAACCCGTGTTTTGACTTTTCGCATCGCCCATATTCTGGCCAGTGGCAAAGCTGCCCCATACCAGATACTCGCCATGACTTTTACCAACAAAGCTGCCTCTGAAATGCGCGAACGCGTGCAAAAACTTGTGCCGGATATGATTTCCGGCATGTGGATAGGCACATTTCATTCTCTATTCGCACGCCTTTTACGTTTTGAAGGTGAAAAGCTGGGATACAACAGCAATTTTTCAATTTATGATATGAATGACCAGGTAACTCTGGTCAAAATGATCCTTGAAGAACTTGCCTTACCGGCGCAAAATATCGCTCCCAAGGTGATCAATCAGAAAATTAGCGCTGCTAAAAACGATATGATTTTCCCTGCCGAGTATGCGGCAAATGTCAACAGTCCTGTTGAAGAAGTTACTGCCAAGGTCTATGCCAGGTATGAAAAACGAATGCTGGAAATGAATGCAATGGATTTTGACGATTTACTGATCAAGCCAATCATTTTGTTTCAACAATTTCCTGAAGTTAAAGAATATTATCAAAACAAATTTCACTATATCCTTGTAGATGAATACCAGGATACCAACCGGGCGCAATATAGTGTATTGCATTTACTGGCCGGTAAGCGGGGTAATATATGCGTCGTCGGCGATGATGACCAATCCATCTATCGCTGGCGGGGCGCAGATGTGCGAAATATTCTGGAATTTGAACAGGATTACTCTAAATGCCATAAATTTCGCCTGGAACAAAATTATCGTTCCACAAAAAATATTTTATCGGTTGCTCATTCCGTCATTCAAAACAATGTAAAAAGACACAGCAAAAAATTATGGACGGAACGGCCGGAAGGGGATAGTGTTACCCTGATGAACGTTATGGATGAGCGGGAAGAAGCGCGTTATGTGGTAAACCAGATCAGCAATGAATTTCGCAAAGCGGAACGGCGTTTTTACGATTTTGCCGTCCTCTACCGTACCAACGCCCAGTCTCGTGTTATTGAAGACGCTCTGCGATTGGATGGAATTCCCTATATTATTGTCGGTGGCGTTAAATTTTATGAACGCAAGGAAGTTAAGGATGTGCTGGCTTATTTAAAAATACTTGTGAATCCTGCCGATGTCATCAGTTTAAAGCGTATTATAAATTTTCCATTGCGGGGAATTGGCGAATCCACAATCATCAAGCTGGAAAAGTTTGCCGATGAAAATAATATGCTGCTTTACAACACCCTGAGCATAGTTGATTCCATCCCGGAAATTCCTGCCAAAGCATCGACCAGTATTGCTGCTTTTTATAAATTGATTAACAAATACAGCTCTTTACGCAACGAACTGCCACCTGCTGAAATTGCCAGTTCATTACTTGAAGAAACCGGCATATTAAAGCTATATAAAGAAGATAATTCTGTCGAATCACAAACCCGTGCTGAAAATATTCGCGAGTTGATGGTTGCCCTTGTAGAATTTAGCAATAATAATGGTCCGGAAGCGCGCCTGGAAGAGTTTTTACAGCATGTATCATTAATAACCGACATTGATACCTGGGATGACCGAAAAAATGCCGTAACCCTGATGACTTTACATGCCGCCAAAGGACTGGAATTTCCAGTGGTATTTATAACCGGCCTGGAAGAGGGGTTGTTTCCTTTATCCCGTTCAACGGATGATCCTCTTGCTCTTGAAGAAGAACGGCGGCTGTTTTATGTGGGGGCCACGCGGGCCAAAGATAAATTATATCTAACCTGGGCTAAAAATCGGCGCAAGTATACGGAAAATCCCGCCCAGGTAAAATCTCGGTTTATCAAAGAACTGGATTTCCGTTTTATTGAGAGTGTTGCCAGTCGTGCTGCCAAAATACCGTCCGCGAAACAGACAAATTTCAATTATAATTCAAACAGCGTCATGCCGGATTATGAAAATCAGTCTCAGGAAAGTCATGAATTCCAGGTGGGAATGCGGGTAAAACACAATATCTTTGGAAAAGGGACTATATTGAAAATTGAGCATGGCAATGGAACAATCAAGTTGATGATATTGTTTGATAGGGAAGGTGAAAAACGTTTGGTTTATCCGTATGCAAAATTGGAGATTTTATAGTGAAAAAAGTTCAGTATCTTTTGATTTTTATTCTATTTTTGCTGTTGCTTACCAAGCTTTCGGCACAACAAGGCAGCCTTCAGGAAGATGAAGATTTTCATTTTGCGATGCAGCTGCAGGATAAAGGCATGAATGATCTTGCTGCACAACAATTTTTAAAATTTACCGAGAATTATCCCGGCAGTATCAATTCACCCCAGGCATATTTTAATGCCGGCCAAAATTTGGAAAAAATTGATAGTTTATCTGCAGCAGCCAATATATATTTGCAGCTGTTGATGCAATACCCGCAATCTGCATTGACAGACCAGGCGTTATTAAAGCGTGGCAATTTATTGTTCAAACTGGGTGAACCGTTGAATGCCGCGCTCACTCTGGAAAGATTAAGTCTGTTTGCCTCAAAAAGCGCACTAATCCCCGAAGCCCAGTTACAAGCCGGCCGGGCGTATCTGGCATGCGATAAAATGATCAACGCCATTGATGCGGTCAATTTCGTACTGGAAAATTATCCTACTCATCCACTGCGTTTTGAGGCTTATTTACTGGCTGCGGAAATTTATGGCAAACAGGGGTCTTTTCAACTGGCATTCAATGCCCTTAATAAAGTATCCGGTTCCCGTCTTGAAGACGATCTGGCTTTCCGCGCCAGCTTGTTAAAAGCGGAATTATATGCCAATTCCGGCCGCTACAGCCAGTCCGATAGTCTGTTAACCGATATTGTAAAAAGCGGAAAAACCAGCGATTATGTTGGAGAAGCAGCTGTTCGTCTTGCAATCTCTCTGCAACATCAGGGCAATTACCGGCAATCTTTAGAAATCGTGCAGAGTCAGCTGACTAAAAAACTCCCGGCAGCTACCACGGCTCGTTTACAGTTGATTCTGGGTGATAATTACTATTTGAGTGGGGATCTGGAACAAGCCCGGCAAAATTATGAAAAAATTTCAAAACCAGAGCTGGAAAACAAATTTCAATATGGTTTGGATTTTCGTCTGGGTGTTGTTAAACATAAATTAAACCGCAATAATGATGCAATCGTTCATTTCCGGACAATTGTTGAGGATAGCCTCTGTACCAACATAGCAGTTCGGGAAAAAAGCCTGCTTAATCTTGCGGCTTTACTTGCTAATGCCGGCCATGTTCTGCAAGCCAGCCGTTTATTGCAGGATAAAATTCTAGATGATAATTTCAACTCTTTTCGTGACGAACTTGTTTTTGAATTGGGTAATCTTTTAAATTTCAAATTACAGGATCGGGGGGGAGCGCGCAGTAGTTATGCTGCAATTACTGCAATAAACCCCTGGAGCCGTTTTCTGGATGACGCGCAATTGGCAATTGCCCGCAGTTATGAATCGGAAAATAATCTTGCTGCTGCTGTATCGGAATATCGCCGCTTTTTATCATTATTTCCCGGCTCTGATGAATTTGAAAATGTGCAAACTCGTCTTGATATTCTTCAAAAATTTGCACCGGCTTCCTTATCACAACTTCAGCAATCATTCGCTACCATGTTCGCTGTAACGCCGGTATCACTAACTGAAACACAAAGAACCATTCAATTAGCCAAAACCACTGTTCATGTTTTCCATGATTATCCCCGCGCTCTGGAATTGCTGCAACAGGCGCTTGCCGTTATACCAACAGAAAGCGCGGAACGGGCTGAACTTGTATACTATCAAGCATTTTGTCATAGTGCGCTGATGGAAAAGTATATCATTGAAAACCAGCCGGTCAAAGCTGCAGAACAACAGAGTTTGTTGCAGCAGGTTATTCAAACGTTACGCAGCCAATATCCGGGGAATTATTGGAGCGGCATTGCAATGTATCGGTTTGTTAAAGCAACACTTTTAACTCTGGATTCGCCAACCACCAAAATTCCGCTTCTTGAATCGACTTTGGCTGATATGTCTGACGATGCCCGCTGCGACAGCCTGAAATATGACCTCAGCATGCAGTTGGTAAAACAAATCATTCTGGCCGGCGATAACTCTGTTGATTGGCTAAAACTGCAAAAAGCGAATATTATTTGCAGTGATGTAATCAGTAAAAAATTGTCCCCGGATATATATGCCGGTGTGCTGTTTTATTATGCGCACGTTTTGCATAGACTAGGTGAAACCGACAGCGCGATTGTCTTGCTGCAAAAATCAATTGTCTTGAATAACAATACAACTTGTTTGGATTCCAAATTATTACTTGCCGATATTTATGTTGAACGCAGTCAGCCTGAACTGACCATGCTGCTGTTGCAGGATATTGTTGATCATTATTTCTATTCACGGCATAGTTATGCTGCAAAATCGCGATTAATTGGCTTGCTAATGGAAAAGGGTGAACTAGATAAAGCCCGGGCAATCATAAACCGCGAAATGCCGGCAATACCGGAAGAATTGCAACCGTTTTATGCTGATCCGTTGATTGATGAGCAAGTGTTGTGGATGTATACCCAATTAAATATTGATCCGGCAAATCCATTACAAACCATGTCGGCTTTTCGTAATTATCTATACAATACCAAAACTGGTAAATATCGTGGCACAGCGTTACTTGCTTTGGGTGACCAGGCAGCAGCCATGAACAACCGCGAGGTTGCTATTGGTCATTATGATGAAATAATCCATTCCTTTCCGCAGGACAGCCTGGCGCAACTTGCTCAAGTTAGAAAAGCAGATATGTTTTATGACCGGGGTATGTGGGTGGAAGCGCGCAGTCAATATAACTTGATTAAAAATCACTTAACCGGCGATCTGGCTGTCCACGCCAGTGCGCGAGAAATTGTTTGCGATTTTAAACTTGACAACGTCAACCGCGCCAAAAGCCTGGCCAATGATTTTCTAAAAAAATACCCCGGTAAAGCAAACGAAGCACAATTCCTGTATGAAGAAGGCGAGTATTTTGTTCGGCAAAAAGAATTTGAGCCGGCAGAAAAATTATTTAAAAATCTGGCTAAAAAATTTAGCGATATGCCCGAAGGCGCACAAGGAGATTTAGGGTTGGGGCGAATGTACATTATCACCGGAAAACCGGACGACGCATTAAAAATATTAACCCAGATTCCTGAAAAATACAAAGACCCGGATGTGATTGCTACCGGTTATCTGTACCTGGCGACCTTTTATTATGAAAACCGACTGCTTGCTCAGTGCATATCCGCCTGTGAGAATGTCATCAAAATTCAAAAACCCGGTCTTTTACATGCCCAGGCTATGGATTTTTTGATAAAATGTTATGATGAATTCCGTCTTAAAGATAAAGCCATTGCCACAATTCGTGACTATATCAACCTTTACCCTGATTCCCCCGATATATTGACAAAAAAAATTCAAATTGGTATTTTTTTATATGATCTAAAGGATTATGAACGCGCTATCAGCGAATTGAAACAACTCAAACCGCTGGTAAATGCCGAAGAAGACCCCGAAGTTCAGTACTGGATTGCCAAATCGTATGCCGACAAGGGCGATACGGAACAAGCTATTGTTGAATTTCTCAAAGTTAAATACCTCTATAAACCGACAAAACTACCCTGGGGAGTGACCGCTCTGTATGAAGCGGGCCTCGCATATCGCAAGCTGGGTAATTTTTCCAAAGCGATTGAACTATTAAGCCAGGTATTGCGAGAACGGGGCGCAACGGATAATATTGGTCGGGCTGCCGGTGAACGTATTAAGGAAATTGAGCAGGACATGCAACGCGTCAAAGCCAATGGATAAAAAGTTACTCGAAAATTTCCGCAAGCTGATTCGTCAGGCGCTGAAAGAAGACCTCGGACGGCGTGGCGATATTACAACCCAGGCAACCTGTCCGGTTAACAAGGTTATGACGGCAAATATTATTGCCAAACAAAGCGGAGTTATTGCCGGTGTAGACATTGCCGGGCTGGTTTTCACAACGCTTGATCCTTCAATTTCTATACTAAACCAGTTAGATGATGGAACATTTGTCAACAAGCCGGACATTATTGCCAGCATTACTGGCCCTGCTGAGGTTATTCTATTGGGAGAACGCACCGCTTTAAATTTTTTTGGCCGGCTTTCCGGAATTGCCACCCTGACCCACAAGTTTGTCGGACAGGTTAACAAAACCCGCGCCCGGATTCTTGACACCCGCAAAACCATTCCAGGAATGCGGCTGCTGGAAAAATACGCGGTGCAGTGTGGCGGGGGAGACAACCACCGTATCGGTTTGTACGATATGTTCCTCATCAAAGAAAACCATATCTCTGCCGCCGGTGGGATTACCAACGCGGTACTGGCATGTAGGGAATATATGCAAAAAAACAAATTTTCCGCGCCAATCGAGGTTGAAACCGGAAACCTGCAACAAGTTGAGGAAGCGTTGCAATTGAATGTAGAACGAATTATGCTGGATAACATGACCATTATGCAAATGCGTGAATGCGTAGCCCTTGTTCATGGCCGTATTCCTCTTGAAGCATCCGGTAATGTCACTCTGGAAAGGGTAGCAGAAATTGCCGCCACCGGGGTCGATTATATTTCCATTGGTGCGCTTACCCATTCTGCCCCTAATTTTGATGTCAGTCTGCTGTTTATTTGATGATGGTATAACCTGGAGCTCGCTTTTTTTGCAGCTGACTTTATAAAATTTCCTGGAACGATTTAGCCTGCTAAACGTACTACTAGTATACACATATACAAAAATGACTGCCTTTTTTTCATACTTGTGCCATAATGACAATGGTTTAGAAACCTGGTTAAAAAGATAATATCATAAAAATTAATAATTTAAGCTGATTTATACAATCAACAAATACTGGAATAGAATTTGCAATAGATTGGTTTCATAACTTGATCTTTAGTTTTGTTAATTGAGGAATTACATGAAAGCTGAAAACACGAAAATACCTACTCCGGAAGAATTACAGCGGGACGTAGCGGAATTCTTAAAAGAAAAATATGGTAAAAATGTCATTATTCCCCCTGAACCCAATGCTGTCGGTTCCGAACCGGGTGTGCCAAATGAAGGAAAAAAAGAAACCTTAAAAATAAATTTCGATCTCAAACCGACCGAACTGGAAAATTATTTAAAAAAATATGTTGTTGGTCAGGATGAAGCGCTGGAAATACTGTCTACAAAAATTTGTACCCATTTCAATCGCATGAGGTATGAAAAAAACCATCCTGAAGCCGTAGAGCTTGTTGGCAATATAAAAAGTAATGTATTGATGATCGGTCCAACCGGTGTTGGTAAAACCTATTTGCTCAAGCTGATTGCCAAAAAGATTGGCGTACCGTTTGTTAAAGGCGATGCCACCAAATTCAGTGAAACCGGTTATGTTGGCGGTGATGTAGAGGACCTGGTGCGTAACCTGGTGCATGAAGCGAATGGTGATATATCCATTGCCGAGTATGGAATCATCTACCTGGATGAAATTGATAAAATTGCCTCATCCGGTAATGGTTATGGCCCGGATGTGTCACGCGGCGGCGTGCAGCGCAACCTGTTGAAACTGATGGAAGAAGCTGAGGTTGATTTGAAAACCCCGCATGATTTGGCGGCACAAATGGAAGCGGCCATGGAAGCGCAGCGAACCGGTAAGGTGACCCGCAAAAAAATCAATACGAGAAACATTCTGTTTGTGATGAGCGGCGCTTTTTTTCAATTAACCGATATTATCAAACGCCGGCTTAACCAGCAGCCCATCGGCTTTCAATCCGATAACCTGCAACTAGTAAATCCGGCTGATGCTGTTCAAGTATTGAAAAAAGTTAAAACTGAAGATTTGATCAAGTTTGGATTTGAATCTGAATTCATAGGCCGTTTACCGGTAGTCGTCACCCTGAATTCACTGGATGTGGAAGGATTGTACCAGATTCTGAATAGCGCCAATAGTTCTGTGATCCAGGGTAAAAAACGGGATTTTACTGCATACGGGATCGATATACAATTTGAAGACAGTTCCTTGCGGAAAATTGCAGAAATGGCTTACCAGGAACAAACCGGCGCGCGTGGTCTGGTGAGCGTTATCGACCGCCTGATGCTGCGGTATGAAAAAATTCTTCCTGATACGGAAATTCAGGAATTACATTTTACCGAAAAGATGATCGAAAAGCCGCATGAAGAACTCGATAAAATATTGACCGGCTATTACATTAAAAAATTCCAGAAACGTTTTCTGTTAACAAATGGTATTGTTATTGTTTTTACAAAAGAGGCAATAAAATTGCTTAAAGCAATGGCCCAAAAAAATGAAATAACCCTGGAAGAAGAATGCACCAACATGCTGCGCGATTACGAGTATGGTTTGCGTTTGCTGGGGTGTGAAGAATTTACCGTCGATGAATCCATTGTCCGGGAACCCAAAAAGCGTCTGGAAGAACTGATAAAAAAAACGTATGAAAAAAAATAAAAAATTGTTACATTACTAATAACCGCAAGGTCGTTTCAGGTTTTTTGAAACGGCCTTTTTTAATATGTTTTTTTTGAATTTTTTTTATAAATTACCTTAATAAAAAATCTCAATCCATTCGGCTGAACTTTTTTGGATTCGTCCTGCGCCGAATTGTATGGTAATAATCAGTCAAATTTTCTAATACAGGTGGTCCCAAAAATGGATTTTTTTACTGCTTTGAACAAACGTACCAGTGTACGCAAGTTTACTGATAAAAAGGTGCCGCGTGAAATGCTGGAAATTGTCATCAATGCCGGCCGTAAAGCTCCTACAGCAAATAATATACAACCGTGGGAGTTTGTTGTAATAACCGAGCGCAAAACTTTATCTGCGCTTGCCGCAGAAACCGATCATGGTCAATTTATTAAGGATGCGCCAGCCTGTATTGTTGTATTTTGTAATGATACCAAATACTATCTTGAAGATGGCTGCGCTGCTGTGGAAAATATTTTGCTGGCAGCAACTGCGCTCAATTTGGGCGCCTGCTGGGTTGCCGGGGATAAAAAAAAGTATGCCGGCCAAATCAGTTCTATTCTTCAGGTTCCGGAAAACTTAAAACTGGTCGCATTAATTCCAGTCGGTTATCCGTTGCAAATAACAGAGCCCAGGGAAAAACGGTCTTTGGATACAGTTATCCACTGGGAAAAATTTTAAACCGGATCTGGATATGACGATTGATTTGCAGGAAAAGCTTCAAAATCTTCCTCAAAAGCCCGGAGTTTATATTTTTCGGGATAAAGAAGGGGAGATCATCTATATCGGCAAAGCGAAAATCCTGCGTAATCGGGTGCGTTCTTATTTCCAGGCAAGCCGCACGCCCGGCGTTAAAACATTGCGTATGGTATCACGGGTGCATGATGTGGAAACAATTGTCACCGATTCAGAAATGGAAGCATTGATCCTTGAAGCCAACCTGATCAAAGAGAATAAACCGCGTTATAATATCAATCTCAAGGACGATAAAAGTTTTCCCTATATCCGTGTAACCAATGAGCCTTATCCACGAATTTTTCCAACCCGTAAAATGGTGCGTGATGGCTCACGCTATTTCGGCCCATATACTGACGTTTATTCACTGCGCACCACTATAAAAGCCATCAAGCGCATCTTTCCGGTGCGTTCCTGTAATTATAATTTGACCGATGAACTGATCCATAAAGGAAAATTCAAAGTATGCCTGGATTTTCACATTAAACGGTGTCATGGCCCATGCGAAGGCCTGGTTTCGCAGCAGGAATATAACCGGGTCATTGAAAATGCCATCAAACTCATTCAGGGTCGAACTACCCGGATTGAAGAAGACCTGGTCGCACAAATAAAAATCCTGGCCGGTGAATTAAAATTTGAAGAAGCAGCCCGGCTGCGCGATCAATTAAAATCTTTTGCGCTTTTTAAACAGCAGCAAAAAGTACTCGACCAGGAACTGGCCGACCGCGATTTAATTGCTGTAGCCCAAACCGATAATGACGCCTGCTGTGTTATATTCAAAGTTCGGGATGGTAAAATCACCGGTCGGCAGCATTTTTACCTTGATAATGTTCTGGATGAACCTGTCGGTTCCATTCTCAATACCTTTATCAAGCTGTATTATATCAAAGCAGATTTTGTTCCACAAGAAATTGTGGTACCGATTGCCATTGATGACCAGGAAATTGTTGCCAACTGGCTGGCGCAAAAGCGAGCAGGTTCGCTGCAGATTATAATCCCCCAAAATGATGACCGGGCAAAATTACTGGAAATGTGCGCAAAAAATGCCCGTTTGCTGCTTGATGAACTGCTGTTGCAAAAAAATAAAAACCGTGACTTTATTGCCGGTTCTGTAAAAGCCTTGCAGGAAGCTCTTCAATTATCGGTTATTCCCAGGCGTATTGAAGGCTTTGATATATCCAACATCCAGGGCACAAATCCGGTTGCATCGATGGTATGTTTTATTAACGGCAAGGCGGCAAAAGCGGAATACCGGCGTTTTAAAATTCGCATCAAAGAAACCCCGGACGACTTTGCCATGATGCATGAAGCGGTTTTCCGACGCTATTCTCGTTTGCAAAAAGAAAATAAGCCCATGCCGGATCTGATCCTGATCGACGGCGGCAAAGGGCAGCTTGGCGCTGCTACCTCCGCTCTGGAAAAACTGAATATTAAAAACCAGCCAATCATTTCACTGGCAAAACGGCTGGATGAAGTATTTATACCCGGCATCGCCGAAGCGCAAAACATTCGGCGTGATTCATCGGCCCTTAAACTTTTACAGCGTGTGCGTGATGAATCACATCGTTTTGCTGTAACCTATCACCGCAGCTTGCGGGGTAAACAAACCCTGTCCTCAGTTTTGGAAAAAATTCCCGGAATTGGCGCCGGCAGGAGGGAGCAAATACTAAAAACTTTTGGCTCGGTTAAAAACGTCAAACATGCTTCCGCTCAAGAGTTATCCACAGTCCCGGGTTTGTCTCTCAAAATGGCACAGCAAATTTACGATTATTTTCATCCGGATGAAAAAATATTAACTTGAATATTATTGAAAATTTGTATTAACGGATTAAATTTATTATCATTTTAAAGTGGAGTAAAAAATGACACAGAAAGTAAAAAAGGTTGTACTTGCTTATTCCGGTGGTCTCGATACGTCAATCATCATTCCCTGGCTCAAGGAAAATTACGGCTGCGAAGTAATAGCTTTTGCCGCTGATTTGGGTCAAGGCCAGGAATTGAATGGCCTTGAAGAAAAAGCTATTGCTACCGGCGCCAGTAAATGCTATATTGAAGATTTACGGAAACCATTTGTTGAAGAATTTATCTGGCCCACACTAAAAGCCGGGGCTGTTTATGAAGAAAAATACCTGTTAGGTACTTCATTCGCACGGCCGATAATTGCCAAACGTCAGGTTGAAATTGCCAATGCCGAAGGCGCCGATGCTGTGGCGCATGGCTGCACCGGTAAAGGAAATGACCAGGTACGATTTGAACTGACCTACAAGGCGTTCAACCCAAAATTACGGGTTATTGCTCCCTGGCGCGAGTGGAACATCCGCTCCCGCGAAGATGCAATTGCCTACGCCGAAGAACGCCAGGTGCCGATAACAGTATCGAAAGAAAAAATATACAGCAACGACCGCAATATCTGGCACATCAGTCATGAAGGCGGCGACCTGGAAAACCCATGGAACGCACCCAAAGATGAAATGTTTGTTATGACCAAATCCCCGCAGCAAGCGCCGGACAAACCAACTCTTGTTGAAATTGAATTCTACAAAGGCGTGCCCATTGCTGTTAATGGATCGCGCATGGATTCTGTGCAGCTTGTGCAGTTACTCAACGTCATCGGCGGCGAAAACGCCATAGGTAGAATTGATCTGGTTGAAAACCGCCTGGTTGGTATGAAATCACGCGGCGTATATGAGTGCCCTGCCGGTACAATTCTTTACCGCGCTCACCAGGAACTGGAAAGTTTGGTGCTGGATCGTGAAATTATGCACTTTAAAGAGATGCTGGCGCCCAAGTATGCCGAACTGGTTTATTACGGAGAATGGTATACGCCTTTACGCGAGGCTCTCGATGCTTTTATGGAATCGACACAGCAAAATGTTACCGGCTCGGTACGATTTAAATTATATAAGGGCAATGTAATGTCTGCTGGTGTAAAATCACCCTATTCGCTATATCGTGAAGAACTGGCGACTTTTGGCAAGGAAGATGTTTATGACCAAACCGATGCCAAGGGATTTATTAATTTGTTCGGGCTGCCGATCAAGGTACGTTCGTTGGTTGAAATGGATTGGGGCCGCAAAGCCGGCTATGACGAACCCGATTATACGATATTTAAAAGGGATTAATAAAAATGAAAAATCCGGTAAAGATCTGGGGTGGTCGGTTCAGCCAAAAAACCGCGTCGTTAATGGAAGAATTCAGTTATTCAATTGCGTACGATCAAAAACTGTTCGATGCGGATATAGCTGTAAATAAAGCCTGGGCGCAGGCGCTGATTGATGCCGGCGTCTATACCGCCCGGGAAGCCGCGCAAATTAATGCAGCTTTAGAAAGCATTCAGCAGGATTTCCATGCCGGTTCACTTGCAGTATCTTCGGCAGATGAGGATATCCATTCCGCTAATGAACGCTGGCTGACTGAGCGCACCGGCGATTTGGGCGCTCGTATCCATACCGGTCGCAGTCGTAATGACCAGGTGGTTACCGACCTGCGCATCTATTTGCGAGACAGGATTGACCTCTTGCAGAATGCTGTACTCAACTTGCAATCAGTATTGGTCGAGACTGCCAAACAGCATATCGAAACGATCTTTCCGGGACAAACACATTTGCGCCAGGCGCAGCCGGTTTCCCTGGCACATTATTTTCTGGCCCTGTTTTTTCAACTTCAACGCGATAAAGACCGTCTGCTGGCCGCCAGAAAACGCATGAACAAAATGCCGCTCGGCTCCGGGGCTATTGCCGGAGCGGCATTTGCTATTGACCGGAAAAAACTGGCCCGGGAACTGGGTTTCGATGCACCCACGGAAAACAGTTATGATGCAACTTCCGACCGCGATTTTGTACTGGAATTATTGTATGTATGTACTCAGATCATGCTGCACCTTTCGCGTATCGCCGAGGATTTAATCATCTGGTCTTCAGAAGCGTTGCGCTATATTGAAATCGATGAACAGTATGCCACCGGCAGCAGTATGATGCCACAAAAAAAGAATCCCGATTCGCTGGAACTGGTACGCGGTAAATCAGCGCGGGTCGTTGGACAATTGGTCACTGGTTTGACCCTGATGAAAGGCATACCGACCGCGTATGTTCGTGACCTGCAGGAGGATAAAGAACCAATTTTTGATGCCCTGCACCATACCACATTATCCTTGCAAATTATGCACGGATTATTCTCTACTCTTGTGATTAATCGTCAAAAAATGATCGACTCGCTCGATCCGGCGCTGTATGCAACAGATGTTGCCGATTACCTGGTGCGCAAGGGGATGCCGTTTCGTCAGGCGCACAGCGTGGTTGGTTCTCTGGTCACTCTGGCGGAAACTAGAAATATAACGCTTTCCAGTATTGATTTGCATGACTTGAAATCTATATCATCATTGTTTGATCAGGATGTTTTTACGTTATTCAATCCCCTCGAATCCATCAACCGCCGTAATATTTGCGGGGGCACGGGCACGCAATCAGTCCGTGAGCAATTACTTTTAGCAGTTGAACTTATTTCGCACATAAAATAAAGTGGAACTTTGATCCGGTTTTCACGTTTATTGTACAATCTATAAATTTTCATTGCCAATCTGCACAAAATGTAAAGTATATAAATATAATATATTATCTACTTTATTGCGCATGTTGGAATGATTTATTTCAAGATAATTTTAATGTAAAACACGGCATAGCGGTTCAATTTTACATTAATTTACAATGTATTTCTTTTACTTTCGGCAGAGATAGTTTATATTTCTCAATTTACAGGAGACAAAATTGAAAACAAAACGTATTGCTTTTTTATTTATCTGGATGCTGATTCTGGCATCCATGGTTACCGGTCAAATCGATTCGCAATGGCGAGGCCCAAACCGCGACGGTGTGTATCCGGATAAAAATTTATTGAAAACCTGGCCAGCCACCGGACCAACTTTATTGTGGGAAGCTGACGGTTTGGGTCAGGGACATTCATCTGCCGCTGTGACTGCCGATAAAGTTTTTGTTACCGGTATGATAGATGGAACCGGTTATTTATTTGCGTTTAACACCAGTGGAAAGTTACTATGGAAAAAAGCTTATGGTACTGAATGGACTGGAGATTATCCCGGCGCGCGCTCTACACCGACCATAGTTGGAAATCACTTGTATATAATCAGCGCTTATGGCGTTGTATCTTGCTTTGATATTACATCTGGCAACCGGGTTTGGTCTGTTGACGCAGTAAAAACCTATAATGGTAATGTAATTCGTTGGGGGATCGCCGAATCTCCGCTGGTTGACGGCAACCGTATATTTGTTAACTCTGGTGGCGCGAACGCCAGCATCATTGCTTTGGATAGAATGAGCGGCAAGTTAATCTGGAAAAGTACAAATTTCAGCGAACCTTCCGCTTATTGTTCGCCGGTTATTGTTACACATAATAATGTGCGGCTGTTTTTAACCATGACCCAGAAATCCATCGTTTGTTTAAATGCCGATAGCGGCGAATTTTACTGGTCTCACCCGCATAAAACTGACTGGGACATAAATCCAAACACCCCCTTTTATAAAAACGGTCATGTCTATTGCGCCAGTGGTTATGGAACCGGTAGCGTAATGCTTAAACTTTCAGCTGACGGCAAGAGTGTAACTCAAGTATGGAAAAACAAAACCCTTGATCCCAAAACCAGCGCTTTTGTAGTATTGAATGGTTATATTTATGGTTCCGGTGACCGGAAAAGGCATTGGCAGGCATTGAAATGGGAAGACGGCGTCAGCCAGTTTCAGTCCCGCGAGTTAGGCAATGGCAATATTATTTATGCAGACGGTATGTTTTATTGTTATTCGGAAAAGGGTGAAATGGCGTTGGTAAAAGCTGATCCGGCAAGCTGGACGGTTGTCAGTAAATTCCCGATCACCAAAGGCGCCGACCAGCATTGGGCGCATACAGTCATCCGGGATGGCAGGCTGTATGTTCGCCACGGTAATGCATTAATGGTATATTCCATTGCAGAACCGACAAAAAAATAGTATCAAAATTATGTGGAGTTTATGTATGAAGATATTTAAATCAATATCATGGTTGGCGTTTTTATCAGTAGTGATCTTGTTTATATTCAATCAAACTCTGATTGCTGCCGACTGGCCGCAATTTCGTGGGCCAAATCGCAATGGTCATTCCCCGGAAACCGGTCTGCTCAAATCTTGGCCGGAAAGCGGCCCCCAATTATTATGGTCTGTTAATACTATTGGCGCCGGCCATTCTTCCGCTGCGGTTGCCAACAACAAGTTATATATTACCGGTATGTTCGACAAACAAGAATATATTATGGCATTCGATCTGACCGGCAAAATGCTTTGGAAGCAAAAGTACGGCGATGCCTGGCTGCATTCCTATCCTGATCCAAGATCAACGCCAACAATTGATAGCGACCGGGTTTACGTCATCAGCGGCGTAGGTCAGCTGGTTTGTTTCGACGCCAATACCGGCGCGCAAAAATGGGCTGTCCATGTCGTTGAACGGTTTCGTGGCGAATACGACAGATGGGGGATTTCGGAATGTTTGCTGGTAGATGAAAAAAATGTCTACTGTACACCGGGCGGCCCGGATGCCACAGTCGTCGCTTTGAATAAAATGACCGGCACAACCGTTTGGGTGCCGATAGGTGTGATTGATAAATCCAGCTACTGTAACCCGATTATGATTGAATACGGCGGCAAAAAAATTATCTCAACCGTTGTAGAAAAATCATTTATTGGCATCGACTGCATAAACGGCGATTTATTATGGAAAGAGACATTAAAAGATTTTTGGCCGAAAAATGGTTCTATCAATCCGACTTCACCGGTCTATCATGACGGCGGTATCTTTATCACCGAAGGATATAATTCCGGCAGCGCCATGTTTCTACTCTCTGACGACGGCACAAAGGTTACCCGCAAATGGGTAGAAAATACGCTGGACGTTCATCACGGCGGCGTAGTACTCGTGGACGGATATATCTATGGCGCCAACTGGAAAAACAATATGACCGGTAACTGGGTGTGCCTTGATTGGGAAACCGGCAAGACAATGTACGAAACGACCTGGCATTGTAAAGGGTCAATCATTGCCGCCGACGGTATGCTCTATATTTATGATGAGAAGAACGGTAATGTCGGGCTTGTTAAACCAAATCCGCAAAAATTTGACCTGGTCAGTTCCTTTACCATAACCGAAGGCAGCGGCCCATTCTGGGCACATATTTCCATTGCCAATGGCGTTATGTATGTTCGTCATGGTGAATCGTTACAGGCCTTTTCAATTAAGGCTTGATCGCTGCGATTCAGTTTGTTTTCAAAATCAAATTGTTGTACATTTATTTGCATTATGGTGCGTTCTTTTACCGGCGCACCTTAATTTTTATATTATTTCGTTTCTCAATAACAATTCAAATTTATGAATTATAATCGTGTTATAAAATTTATAATTATATTCTTTATCCTATCCGCCGCCGGAGTAACCGGTTTCTGGTTATTTTATGATCCCACCGCTCGCTTTACCGAAAATGTTCCCGGAATGGATAATCGTCCGCAACGATCCAACTCATCAGCATCGGCAGTAAAAATTGGTGAGTTCTTTCAGCGTTTTAACGGAGTTGCCGGGCAGTTGCAGGGTTCCTGGCCGCGATTCCGGGGCAGTAATTTTGATAATTTTAGTAATGAGAAAGCAAATATAGCCTGGGCTGGCGGTTCCCCCAAAATTTTATGGTCTGTTGAACTCGGCGAAGGTCATGCCGGGCCGGCCATTCATAAAGGGCGGGTCTATGTGCTGGATTATGATGAAACCAACCATGCCGATGCCTTGCGATGTTTTTCACTGCTCTCCGGCGAAGAGATATGGCGGCGCTGGTATAGCAATCCTATGAAAAGAAATCATGGCTTGTCCCGTACCGTTCCAGCGGTTACCGATGAATATGTGGTAACAATTGGCCCGCAATGCCACGTAATGTGCGTGGATGCCGATTCAGGAAATTTTCGCTGGGGTATAGACCTGGTGCAGGATTATAATGCCCAGGTGCCGCTCTGGTACACAGGTCAGTGCCCGCTTATCGACGATTCGCTGGCAATAATTGCAACCGGCGGTGATGCACTGGTCATTGCAGTCAGTTGCAAAACCGGCCAGGTTGTATGGAGCGTACCGAATCCCGGCAACTGGCAAATGTCCCATTCCTCTGTTATGCCGGTTACTTTTAACAATAAAAAAATGTATATCTATTGTTCAACCGGCGGTATTGCCGGTATTTCTGCAGCAGGGAATGATGCAGGACAGATCCTGTGGCAATCTACGGCCTGGAGCCATAACGTAATTGCGCCATCGCCAATTTTTATACCGGATGGACGAATTTTTGTAACCGCAGGATATGGCGCCGGTTCGATGTTGTTGCAATTAAAAGAAGAAAATAATGTATGGTCTGTCGATATCCTGCACAAAGCGCTCCCGAAAGACGGCCTGTCATCCGAACAGCAAACTCCGATTCTTTATCAAGGTCATCTATTCTGTGTATTGCCCAAAGACGCCGGACCAATGCGCAACCAGTTTGTCTGCTGCAACCCTGATGATATTACACGTTATGTATGGAGCAGCGATAAAACCAACCGTTTTGGCCTGGGCCCATATATTTTTGTCGATGATAAATTTTTTATCCTCAGCGATGAAGGTGAACTGACTGTTATTGAGGCAAGTACCCAGGGCTACAAACAGCTTGCCAGAACTAAAGTATTGGACGGCCCGGACGCCTGGGGACCGATAGCTGTTGCCGATGGTCGTATGTTGTTGCGGGATTCAAAAAGGATGGTATGTATAGAGATTTAAAAATTTAAATTAAAAGGATTTTCTTTTTGTTTAATCATTATCATCAGCTTTTGCTTTTGCAATTGCTGCCAATTAAATCCCGCTTTTTTTCTGGAGGTGATTTATGAACAGGCAATCATCCGGTATACGAACAATCACAACCATTCTGGTTATGATTGTTATTGCAACTGGTATTACCTGGTTGGGCTATCATTCCCTGGCCCGTAAAACTCCCCCGACTAGCGATAATCCCTATGAATATGATATTGAAACCTATCGTCATGTTCCGGTGGAATTGATCCACTATACACAAATCAGAAAAATTCAACTCTATCTTGCAAAACCCCGCGCTCTGGCAGTAACGTTCGATAAACGGTTGATTGTCAGCGGCGATAGCAGTATTCTTGTTTACACACCGGACGGCCAATTGCAACGCTCATTTACAACTGCCAATGCTATAAGCTGCCTTGCTGTTGATCAACATTTCAACATTCTATCCGGTGTTGGAAATCATATCGAAATTTATGATACCACCGGCTCTTTATTACAGCGCTGGCAGCCCTGTCATGCCAATTCGTTTATCACTTCCATTGCTGCATTAAATGATAATGTATACGCCGCTGATGCCGGTAAACAGATTGTGCTTCGTTATGACCAAAACGGAAATTTGCTGAACCGGATAGGGGAGAGGGATGTAAGCAGGGATATTATTGGTTTCGTGATTCCCAGCCCTTATTTTGATGTGGCTGTGGATGAGGACGGTTTTATCTGGGCAGTCAATACCGGAAAGCTCAGGCTGGAAAATTACACCCCGACAGGAGCGCTGCGCTCCCATTGGGGCATCTCCTCCATAGGTATTGAAGGATTCAGCGGCTGCTGTAATCCATCGCATTTTGCCCTGATGTCTGATGGCTCGTTTGTCACTGCGGAAAAAGGACTGGAACGGGTTAAAGTTTATAATCGTGCCGGGCAATTTGTTTGCATAGTAGCGCCGCCATCACTGTTTACCCCTGGCACAGTCGGCCTTGATGTTGCCGTTGATACCGATGATTGTATCTATGTTCTCGATCCGTCCGCCCGTGTGGTGCGGGTTTTTCAACATAACAATTCAATTGCAGGTAAAATATGACCTCACGACGAGAATTTATTGCCGATATTATCAGATATTTAACCGCTGCACTGTTGGCAGTATTTGCGGCATTGTTGCTGAGCAAAAAAAGTGTTCCATCAGTCCAGGGACAACCCTGTACATCACCAGGCGACTGCGCCGGATGCTCACAAAACGGTCATTGTCCCCATCAACCGGCACAAATGCCCGGTAGATAATAAAATATTCGTAACAGGATCATGTCATGAATGAACAAGACAACAAACCGGTACATCGCCGGCAATTTATTAAAGCAGGTTTGCATACCACAGCCGCGCTGGCTATAGGCGGCCTGGCAGGAATAACGCTGAGTAAATCGTCACCGGCTAACCTGGTGTGGCAAATCGACCCCGATAAATGTATTCAATGCGAACGCTGCGCCACCAATTGTGTACTCAGTCCCTCGGCGGTAAAATGCGTGCATCAATATGCCATGTGCGGTTATTGCGATCTGTGTGGCGGCTATCACCGACCTGGTGTAAAAAATCTGGATACGGCTGCAGAAAGCCAGCAATGTCCTGCCGGCGCTATAAAACGTACTTTTATTGAGGAACCATATTTTCAATATACTATAGATGAAGAATTATGTATCGGCTGTGCCAAATGCGTAAAAGGTTGTGACTCCTTCGGCAATGGTTCGCTTTTTTTACAGGTTCGGCACGACCGTTGTGTCAATTGTAATGAATGTGCCATTGCCAAAAGCTGCCCTGCAGATGCCTTTGTGCGTGTGCCTGCCAATAAACCATACCTGTTCCGCGGCGGCGTAGCAAGTTCGGAACTGCCAAATCCGGTAAACGGAGAAATATCGTGAAAAAGGGTCTCTTTTTTTTATTGGTACTATTGGCGATAGGCAACCACTTTTGCCTTCCTGTTGAACAACGTTTCCCGCGGCCGGATTTTGAATCAGGGTATATACAGCCGGTACCGACCAGTCCAACTCCCCGCGCCGATACCTGGCAATATGTCGATATGACGGTGTTATTGCTGACACTGTCGCTCTCTTCCTGGCTGGTGTTGCGACGTCGCTCCCGCAAATTGATATTTGCCTTGATGTTGTTTTCTCTCTGGTATTTTGGTTTTCATCGCCAGGGTTGTATCTGTCCGGTCGGCTCTATTCAAAATGTAACTACGGCGTTGTTTGATTCAACCTACATTATTCCATTATCTGCAGTGGTATTTTTTATTTTACCATTAATTTTCACCTTGTTCTTTGGCCGCACATTTTGCGCCGCTGTTTGCCCCCTGGGCGCTGTTCAAGATGCCGTGATTGTTCGGCCGCAAAAAATACCTGCCTGGCTGAATCAGGTACTGGGCTTGATACCCTATCTCTATCTTGGTTTTGCTGTACTTTATGCAGCCACCGGCGCAGGTTATCTGATCTGTCGGTTTGACCCATTCGTCGGTTTTTTCCGGTTCGGTTTTAATGAAGGAATGTTTATTTTCAGTATTGTCATAATTATTACCGGTATGTTCATCGCGCGGCCGTACTGCCGTTTTTTATGTCCATTTGGTGTGCTGCTAAAATGGCTGTCGATGCTCTCAAAACGGCACGCAACCATCACTCCGAACGAATGTATCCAGTGCCATTTATGTGCTGATTCCTGTCCGTTCGAGGCCATTCAGATTCCTACACCCGATAAATACCCCGGTGAACCGGCTAAAACCCGGCGCAGGTTATTCTTGCTGCTGGCGCTTACCCCGGTAATTCTCGTGATCAGCGCCTGGTCATTTTCGCGTTTATCAATATTGCTTTCACGCGAACATTACATTGTTCAGCTTGCCGAGCAGATCCGTCTTGAAGATACAGGGCAAACCAGTGTCATCACCGACGACAGTAAAGCCTTTCGCAGCGCCGGAACGCCGACATCCGTGTTGTATCAGCAAGCTGCACAGGTACAAAAAAAATTCAAAACCGGTTCATGGGTTTTGGGTGCATTTATCGCCCTGGTGTTTATGATGAAACTAATTTATTTGCAATTCTGGCGGCGGCACACAAGTTATGAACCCGATCGGGCTAATTGTTTGAGTTGCGGGCGTTGTTTTACCTCTTGTCCGAAGGAACATGAACGTTTACATGAGTTAAAAGGAGTATAAATATTGAAATTTTTTAATTCTGAAAACATTCCTGCTGCACAAAATCTGCTGCAAAGAATTGCGATCATTGCCGCGGCATTTATCATTCTGATCAGCGCTTTTTTTATACTCAATTATTTACAATTAAAAGCCAATCCACCCCTGGAAAGCCCGGCGCTGGAAAAGCTGTATATCCAACTCGATGCTGATCCCAACAATGCTGAATTGCGCGAGCAAATTCGTGCCCTGGATTTACTGGCTCGCAAGGCATATTTTACCCGGCAGTGGCAGATCAACTTTGGCGGCTATATGTTGCTGGCAGCCCTGGTGATCCTGTTAGTGGCCATTAAATCAATTCGTTCCATGACTATAAAATACCCCGAATTACCGAAAACCTCAGGCAATAGCTGGGAAATGCGTTTACTTACGCAAAAATGGGTAGCTCTGTCTGGAATCATTTTATTCATTTCAGTTACCGCCCTGGCGCTGTTAACCCGGCAAGAGATGAAAACAGCGGCGTTTGCTCAACCGGCGGCATCAATGCCGTCTGCATCGGTCGACTATAAAATTCCTGAAACAAGCGATATTGAAAAGAACTGGCCGGGCTTTCGCGGTCCATGGGGACTTGGAATTGCCCACTTAACCACTGCTCCACAGCAATGGGATGGTGAAAGCGGTGAGAACATTATCTGGAAATCTCCCATACCCTTGCCTGGTCTGAATTCACCGATAATGTGGAATGATAAAATATTTTTTAGCGGCGCGGATGAAACCACACGTCAGGTCTATTGTTATGACGCTCAAACCGGCAATCTGCTTTGGCAGCGTGATGTAACTGGCATACCCGGCTCGCCGGCTGAATCACCAAAAGTTGCTGATGATACCGGCTATGCTGCCCCCACCATGACCACGGATGGTAATTATGTCTTTGCAATTTTTGCCAACGGTGATGTGGTATGTTTTGATTTTGAAGGTAATAAAATCTGGGCAAAAAACCTTGGCGTACCGGAAAACCATTACGGGCATTCTTCGTCTCTGATTATGCACCGCGATCTGCTGCTTATTCAATATGACCATGCCGGCAAAGCCGCAGTAATGGCATTACAGGCAGCTACCGGCAAACAAGAATGGATTACCCCGCGTGATATGGGGCTCTCATGGGCTTCACCGATTCTCGCCAATACCGGCAGCCACTGGGAACTGATCCTCAGCGCCAACCCGAATGTGGTATCGTATAATCCGGAAACCGGTAAAGAATTATGGCGGATGGAATGTCTTGGCGGCGAAGTGGGCTCATCACCGGTCTATGGGAATGGTTTTGTTTATGCCGGTAACGAAGGCGCAAGCCTGGCTGCCATTAAGCCTGGTGAAACCCCGGAAATCGTTTGGGAATTTAACGATGACCTGCCCGATGCCGCAAGTCTGCTTGTTACACCGGAGTACCTGTTTATTCCCACCAGCTATGGCGCCATGACCTGCCTGGACGCCACAACCGGTGAAAAATACTGGCTGCACGATTTTGACCAGGGCTTTTATTCCTCACCGATATTAATTGGCGATAATGTTTATATTATGGATTTGGATGGCGTGATGCAAATTTTTAAAGCGGATAAGGAATTCCATCCGGTTGGATCGATGCCGTTAGGTGAAGAGACCAGCGCTATACCGGTGGTCATGGAAGAACGTCTTTATCTGCGCGGTTCGGAAAACCTGTATTGTATTGGAGCAAAGTAATAAAACATGACGCACGAATTACATTTACACGATATTGACCATATAGTCGAAACCATTGGCAAAGGCCCGGATGCTGTCATTCCTATTTTACAGGCTATTCAACACAAATACCGCTATTTGCCACAAGCAGCGTTACAGCGTGTATGTGAAATAAGCGAAATCACCCCGGCTTCCATTACCGGTGTAGCAACTTTTTATTCGCAATTCCGCCATCAACCGGTGGGCGAACATACCATCCATGTCTGCATCGGCACAGCTTGCCATGTTAAAGGCGCAGAATTGGTGTATGAATCTTTTCAACGCTATTTAAAAACCGACCCGGTGACGGATACCGATCCTTTTAAAAAGTATACCTTGCAAAAAGTCGCATGCCTGGGGTGCTGTACTCTGGCGCCGGTGGTACAAATTGACAGCGTCACTTATGGTCACGTGCAGCCGGAAGGTATACCCGGCATTATCCAGGATTTTAGTAAATTCGTCCGTAAAACCGGCATAAACAAAACAAAAAGACCCATCAATTATGTGCACCAAGAAGGGGAAATCCGCATCGGTTTGGGTTCTTGCTGTGTTGCCAGCGGCAGCGGCAAAGTGCAGGAAGTGTTGTTGCAGACTCTGAGTGAACAAAATATCAATATAAATGTCAAACGCGTCGGCTGCGTGGGCATGTGCCATCAAACCCCGCTGGTTGAGATTGCCCTGCCGGGCAAAAAACCGATAGTTTATAATAAAGTACAGCCCGATGAAATTCCGGATATCATCCATAACCATTTTCGGCCTAAAGGTATTTACAGTATTACAGGATCAATAAACCGATTTATGGATTCTCTGATTGCTGACCGGGCCGATACAGAAATAAAAAAATATCCGCTTGATATGCGCGATCAACCTGTGGCGGAATTTTTAGGGCCACAGGTACATATTGCCACAGAAAATCATGGCATTATCGACCCGCTTGATCTCAAAGAGTACCGACAACATGGCGGTTTTGACGCACTTTTAAAATGCCTGCTGCACTCTACCCCTGATGAAGTGATTGCTACAGTCAAGAACAGCGGCTTGCGCGGCCGCGGCGGCGCTGGTTTTCCCACAGGAATGAAATGGGACCTGGTTAAGGTCCAACCCGGCCCGGATAAATACATTATATGCAATGGCGATGAAGGCGACCCCGGCGCGTTTATGGACCGCATGTTGCTGGAATCATATCCTTACCGCATTATCGAGGGCATGATCATTGGCGCTTATGCGGTGGGCGCGCATACCGGGTATTTATACATCCGCGCCGAATATCCACTGGCGGTGCGTCGGATCAATGAAGCGCTGGAAAAATGCCGCCAGGCGGGGTTATTGGGTCAAAATATTTTTAGTAGTTCGTTTTCTCTGAACCTGCAGGTCAAGGAAGGCGCCGGGGCGTTTGTCTGCGGGGAAGAATCAGCTTTAATCGCTTCGATGGAAGGTAAGCGCGGTATGCCGCGTATTCGTCCGCCATTTCCTTCGGAACACGGCCTGTGGGGCAAGCCAACCCTGGTCAATAATACCGAAACTTTTGCGCAGGTATCGTGGATATTCCGTCATGGCGAGGAGAGTTTTGCCAAATTGGGAACACTGCGCAGCAAAGGCACCAAGGTATTTGCGTTGGCAGGCAAAATCAACCGCGGCGGTCTGATTGAAGTGCCGATGGGCATTACTATCCGTGAAATTGTTGAAAATATTGGCGGCGGCATTGCCGGCGGTAAACGCTTCAAAGCCGTACAAATCGGCGGGCCTTCCGGTGGTTGTGTGCCGGCTGAACTGGCCGATATTGGCGTCGATTATGAAGCCCTCACCGGCGTTGGTGCAATGATGGGTTCCGGCGGACTGCTGGTGATGGATGAAAATGATTGCATGGTCGATATTGCCCGCTATTTTTTGAGTTTCACCCAGGATCAATCTTGCGGCAAGTGCACCTTTTGCCGCGTCGGTACCCGGCGTATGCTGGATATTCTGGAAAAAATTTGTGACGGCAAAGGTACTGATGAGGACATTATAAACCTTGAACATTTGGCTGAAAAAACTCGTCAGGGGAGTCTGTGCGGGCTGGGTAAATCCGCTCCGAATCCTGTTCTTACTACTCTGAAATACTTTCGCCAGGAATATGATGAACATATCCGCGGCTATTGCCGGGCAAAAAAATGCAAAGCTCTGATCACTTATCAAATCAATGATAACTGCAATGGTTGCACCCGCTGCGCTCAAAATTGTCCGGTTAATGCCATTGCTTATACCCCTTTTCAAAAACATGTTATCGATGCAACGGTCTGCATACGGTGCGACACCTGCCGCCAGGTTTGTCCAACTAACGCTGTTGAGGTGGAATCATGCACGAGATAACCATAAATGGTTGCAAAATCACAGTCCCGGACTCGACCACAATTTTACAGGCAGCAAAACAACTCGGCATAACCATTCCAACTCTGTGTTTTATGGAGGGACTGGAACCGTTTACATCCTGTATGGTTTGCGTTGTTAAAGACCATAAAAGCGGCCGGTTATTGCCATCCTGTTCTACGCGAGTACAGGAGGGCATGGTTATCGACACCGACTCGGATGAGGTGCAAGCCGCCCGTCGCGATGCCCTGGAATTATTGCTTAGCGAGCATATTGGTGATTGTGAAGCGCCGTGTCAAAAAGGCTGCCCGGCACACATGAATATTCCGCAAATGTTACGGCAAATTGCCGCAGGTGAACTGGATAACGCCATTCGTACAGTTAAAAAAGACATTGCTCTACCGGCTGTGTTAGGCAGGATATGCCCCGCGCCCTGCGAAAAAGTATGCAATCGGGCCAGAATTGATGAACCGGTTTCCATTTGCTTGTTAAAGCGTTTTACCGCTGATGCAGATTTAAACTCTACCGCTGAATTTATCCCGGAATGTGCACCTTTTTCCGGTAAAAAAGTAGCCATTATCGGCTCCGGCCCAACCGGCCTGGCTGCCGCATATCATTTGCTGCAACTCGGCCACGCCTGTGATATTTACGATAAAAACAGACTGGCAGGAGGGACGCTTCGCTATGGCATCGATCCTGCAAAATGTCCGGCTGATGTATTGGACAAAGAAATTGCGGGCATTGCCAAGCTCGGTGCGCAGTTTATTTTTCAACAAACCATCGGCCAGGATATTCTTTTTGCTGAACTTTTAAAAAAATATGACGCTGTTGTGCTGGCGACCGGTGTTATTGATGAAACTCTGGCCGGACAATTTGGCATTGAAATTATCTCCGGTAAAGGGTTTTCCGTCGATTCAAAAACTTTTGTTACCAGCGTTAAAGGCGTTTTTGCCGGAGGCAGCGCGGTGCGGGAAATCCGTATGGCAATCCGCTCGGTAGCTCAAGGCAAAACAATCGCTCATTCGGTGCATCAGTATTTATCAAACCAGCAAATCGAACCTTTGCCGGGTCGTTTTAATTCAAGCATTGGCAAGCTTACACAGCAGGATTTGCAAGCCATGCTGGCTTTGGTCAATCCCGGTTCCGGCAAATTCCCGGCCGATACGCAATCCGGTAGCTTTTCTGCGCAAGAGGCAGTTTATGAGGCCTCGCGGTGCCTGCGATGCGATTGCCGTAAACCGGAAGGCTGTAAATTACGACAATATGCACAGGAATATGGCGCCGATCAGAAACGTTATTCCAACATAAATCGCAAGCCTGTTGAATTGATCGATCAACATCAAACTATTATTTACGAGCCCGGCAAATGTATCAAATGCGGTATTTGCGTGCAGATCACAGAAAAATCGGCAGAGAAACTGGGATTAACGTTTATCGGTCGCGGTTTTAATGTGAAAATCGGTATTCCCTTTAATCATGAACTGGCTGCCGGATTGAGCCGGGTGGCGGCAGAATGTGTCATTCATTGTCCGACCGGCGCACTGGCTTTAAAAAAAGGTGAGGAAAAATGATAAAGTTGTTTAAATTATTTCTTTTTTTGGTCATAATCATGTTGCTGCATTGCCAATCCGGTAAAAAATCCGGGGACGCCAATACATCCGGCTCCGATAATTGGCAAATCTTTCGCGGAGATTCCGGTTTATCAGGAGTCGCTGCCGGCGCGTTATCAAATTCCCTGAAATTATTATGGACCTTCAAAACTGGTGATCAAATCACCTCATCACCGGTTATTTTGGATTCTATTGTCTATATCGGTTCAAACGACGGCTACCTGTATGCGTTAAATATCAACAGCGGCGCTCAACTCTGGAGTTTCAATACCGGTGATGCTGTTGAAGCGCCGCCAGTGGTCTATGATACCCTGGTATTTATCGGCTCAATGAATAATAACCTCTATGCGTTGCACGCTTTTACAGGCGATTCAATTTGGGTATATCCAACCGGCGACCGCATTATGGGATCCGCCAATTATATCGCCGGGAATGACAAACAGGCTGCCCGGATTATTGTTGGCAGTTATGATAATGTAATGCACTGCGTAGATTTGGCCGGGAACCCGGTTTGGACTTTTCCTACTGAAAATTTTATTAATGGCGCTCCGGCGACAAATGGTAGAGAAATTATTTTTGGCGGCTGCGATGCACAGCTTTATGTGATTGACGCTGCCAGTGGGGAAAAAATTAATGCCGTCAATACTGATTCCTATATCGCTGCTTCTCCGGCGCTTGCAGGTCATTTTGCCTACCTGGGGCATTATGATGAAAAAGTGATTTGCATTGATATTAAAACCGGCAAACTTTTATGGGAATACCAGAGCGAGCAAAACAGCGCACCATTTTTTTCTTCTCCTGCAGTTGATGAAAAATATGTGGTCATTGGTTCGCGCGATAATAATTTGCACTGCCTGAACCGTGCTTCCGGTAAAATGATGTGGATATTTCACACCCGTGATGAAGTCGATAGTTCACCGGTAATATGCGACAATAAAGTTGTGTTCGGTTCCGCAGATGGAAATTTATACATGGTAAATCTCGTTACTGGTGAATTAATTTGGTCTTATGATCTGGTTAGCTCCATTACCGGATCTCCGGCAGTTGTTAATGGTATGATTTTAATCGGTGCAGAAGATGGTCAGGTTTATGCTTTTGGAGATGCAGAATGAAAATTGTGCATATTGTACCGGGTTCGGGAGATTCTTTTTATTGCCAGAATTGCATGCGCGATAACTCTTTGGTTAAAGAGCTGCGTAAACGCGGACATGAAGTTGCAATTGTGCCTATGTATTTACCGGTCAACATTGATGAACCGGAGAAAAACTATTTCGGCGATACGCCGGTTTTTTACGGGGCGATCAACACTTATTTGAAACAGGTTATGCCGCTTTATCGCAAAGCGCCGCTGTGGCTGGAAAGGCTGATGGATTCAAAAATTCTGCTTAACATGGCCGCGCACAAGGCCGGATCAACAAACGCTGCCGGTATGGAGGATATGACCATTTCCATGCTGCAAGGTGAACTGGGAAACCAGGCCACAGAATTGCAGCACCTGATAAATTGGTTAAAAAACCATGAAAAACCGGATGTCGTACATTTATCCAATGCTCTGTTGCTGGGGTTGGCCTCAAAAATTAAACACGATCTCAATATTCCGGTTTTTTGTTCTTTGCAGGATGAAGATCAGTGGATCAATCCCATGGCGCCGCAATTCCAGCAACGGGTTTGGGACCTGATGGCAGAAAAAGGCCGTGATGTTGCTGCATTCACTGCTGTTAGTCACTACTGGGCAGCTGAAATGCAAAAAAAAATACAAATTCCGGCTGATAAACTGCATACAATCTATATTGGCATCCCCCTCGCTGATTTTACTCCGAATCCTCTGCCATTTAATCCTCCGGTTATCGGTTTTTTATCGCGTTTGTGCAAGGCTCAAGGTCTTGACCTTTTGACGGATGCTTGTCTGTTGTTAAAAAAAGACCACAGTTTTCAAGATATTAAACTCCAATTGATGGGCGGATATACAGCCAATAACGAAAAATTTGTTAAACAACAACAACACAAATTTATTGCAGCCGGGTTTGGTAATGATATTACAATTTACACCGGCTTTGATCATGAACAACGTCGTAAGTTTTTACAGTCGCTTACCATTCTGTCTGTACCCGTTCTTAATGGAGAGGCTTTTGGAACCTATCTGATCGAAGCATTTGCTGCCGGCGTACCGGTTGTTCAACCCAATATCGGCGCTTTTCCCGAGTTGGTTGCCAGCACCAACGGCGGACTGATTTATAGTGACAAAACTCCGGCCGGTCTGGCTTTAGCATTAAAAAAAGTATTAAGCGATCATAATTATGCAGCAACCCTGGGAGAGCAAGGCGCCCGGAATGTTTCCGCACTTTTTAATATTGAAAAAATGGCGCTGGCGATGGAACAAGTATATAAAAAATTTGTAACTTGATCAAGTATCTCAAAACAAGGAATTTTCAAGTGTTGCTCGAAATTAAAAATTTAAAAAAAACATATTCAATCCCGGATAATCCTGCAGGCTTGACTGTTCTTGACGATATTTCCCTCACTGCCGATACCGGTGCATCTATTGCAATTATCGGCCCCTCAGGATCCGGTAAAAGTACTTTGCTAAACATTATTGGCGCTCTTGATCGACCATCTTCCGGTCAGGTTTTATTAGATAGCTTTGATCTGTCTACCTTGAATAATGACCAACTGGCTGCGGTTCGTAACCGGGAAATCGGTTTTATTTTTCAACAGCATCATCTACTTCCGCAATGCACATTGCTTGAAAATGTCCTGGTGCCGGTTCTGGCGCAAAAAAAGCCGGACTATTTCTCCGCACGGGAACGAGCTCTGCTTTTAATCACAAGTGTTGGACTTGCAGATCGCCTCAATCACCGTCCCGGACAATTATCAGGCGGAGAATGCCAGCGGGTTGCGGTAGTGCGGGCGCTGATCAATCAACCCAAACTGTTGCTTGCCGATGAACCGACCGGTTCGCTGGATCATCAATCATCCATTCATCTTGTTGAATTATTAATAAATTTACAACAAAAATCTCATTTGACTTTGATTATGGTTACTCATTCGCCTGAACTAGCGGATAAAATGAATGTCATTTATCATTTGCAAGAAGGACATTTAACCCGGGAAAAATAGCCACCATGACGTTATTGCGATTGATAAAAAACAGTTTTTTATTTTACTTTAAACGCCAGCATTTACCGGTTATGCTTGGAACGATGCTAAGTTGTGGTATTTTGACCGGAGCGCTGATTATTGGCGATTCGGTCAGCTATAGCCTCAAACAAATGACTTTAAACCGGCTTGGTAAAACTGAATTTGCTATGAACAGCGGCGAACGCCATGTTCGCGCCGAGTTGGCAACCAAAATTGGCGTTGACTTGCAGGTGCAAACCGCCCCGGTTTTGCAATTAAAAGGAATTGCTATGACAGGAGGCGGCCAAAACCGGGTGAATCATGTGCAGCTCAATGGCGTGGATAAACGATTTTGGGCGATGGCCCGCAAAAAATTTGCCATGGAAGATACTTTACTAGATCAGGTTGCCATCAACGTTCACCTTGCCCGAAAAATGTCATTAAAAATCAATGATGAATTGATTTTGCGAGTCAATAAAATCAATTATTTTCCACTTGATGCTCCCTTTGCCCGGGATATGCAAAAAAGCGCTGCATTACGGGTGACAGTAAGCGCGATTCTTGATGATCGACAATTTGGTTCTTTTGGATTGCAAAACAGCCAGGTACCGCCATATAATGTTTTTATTCCCTTACCGACACTGCAAAATGCGGTTGATAGCCAGGATCAGGTAAATATGATTCTTGTCGCAAATAATAACTCCCGTACTGTTGAACTGGATCAGGTCAACAGCGCTTTGCGAACAAATTTTAATCTCGCTGATGCAAGCTTGACGACTCGGCACGATCTATTCACAAATACTCAAGAGTTGATTTCATCCCGTGTCTTTATTGAACCGGTGATTATTGACGCCATTAATCAAACCGGCTTGAAATATAACGGCTTTTTTGGTTACTTTGTCAATCAAATACAGTCCAATGGAAACACAACCCCATATTCATTCATCTCCGCGCCCGGTTTACCACTTGTACCGGAAAAAATGCCGGATAGTTGTATTATTCTGAATCAATGGGCCGCTGATGATCTGCAAGCCAGTATTGGGGACAAGATTATTATTGATTATTATATCATAGGGTCAGGTAGAGACATTGTTCAGCAATCCACTCAATTTACTCTTTATAGTGTTGTACCAATGCAGGGGAGAGCGTTGGATAAAAACCTTGTACCACAGTTCCCCGGTTTGGTCGATGCAGAAAATTGCCGGGATTGGGATCCGGGTATTCCAATCGATCTGGATAAAATTCGCAAAAAGGACGAAGACTATTGGGATTCATTTCGCGGAACTCCCAAAGCCTTTGTAACACTTGCCCAGGCACAAAAGATGTGGGGCAACCGCTACGGAAATCTTACCCTGGTGCGTTTTTCCAATACAAAATACCATCAAGCACAGATCGATTCTGCGATTCGTGTAAACCTGAAACCTGAAACAGCCGGATTGTTCTTTGCTCCGGTTTTGGCAGACGGACTGCAAGCCAGCGCCAATGCCCAGGATTTTGGCGAGTTGTTCCTGGGTTTGAGCTTTTTTATTATCGTTGCCGGACTTGTATTGACCGGTCTACTAGTTACATTTGGACTGGAAAATCGTGCTGCTGAAACAGGTTTGTTGCTGGGAATCGGCTTTACAAACATGCAGGTTAAAACTTTGTTTTTTATAGAGTTTCTTGCTGTTGCTGTTCCCGGAGCCTTGGCCGGAATTTTATTCGGTATTGTCTATAATCAGTTTGTACTATGGGCGTTGGGAAGTTTATGGAAGGATGTTGTCGGCGAACCGTTATTAATGCTTGATTTGCAGCCACAGACTTTATTGACCGGCTTTTTGATCACTTTGGTCGTTGTATGTTCCATCATTGCTTTTATTCTTTTTAAACAAACGATGAAATCAATTACAGATTTGCAACATGGAACAAGTCGGTATCAATCCGCTTTCACTAAAAAATCGCTGCTCATTTCCCGTCTCATTGCCGCTGTTTCTTTGTCCGGTGTATTGATCATTCTGTTATTGTCCGGTCCTGGCCGGGGTAAGGAAGCTGCCGGTGTTTTTTTTGGAGCCGGAACGTTATTATTAATTGCAGCGGTTAGCTGGTGCAATATCTATCTAGTCAATTTACAAAAACCCGCCAATAAAACCAATCTCACGCTTTTACGATTGGGGATACTAAACAGCAGTCGCAATAAAAAGAACAGTCTTGCCATCATTACCTTACTTGCCTGCGGCATTTTTCTGGTCATCGCCCAGGGCGCCAACCGGCACGGAACTTTGCTTAATGCTGATAAACGCGATTCCGGTACCGGTGGCTTTGCCTTTTGGGGTGAAACTGTCTCACCAATCCTGCATAATTTAAATAATGAAAAAGGACAGGCGTTTTTAAACATGCCCCCTGAAGAGGCCGCGCTGGTTAAATTTGTGCAATGCCGCCTTAAAGAAGGAGATGAAGCAAGTTGTCTTAACCTGAATATGGTACGGCAACCAAAGATATTGGGAGTTCCGGCGTATGAATTTGATAATCGCAACGCGTTTACCTTTATAAAAACTATACCGGGCGTTAATGCCGAGCATCCCTGGTTGGCATTGAACCACACCAGGGGTGAAAATATTATTCCCGCTATTGTTGACCAGACCGTACTCACCTGGAATTTATACATGGAAATTGGCGATACTCTTTACTATCAAAGTGAAAACGGCGATTCGTTAAAGTTATACATTATTGGAAGCCTTGCAAACTCTCTATTTCAGGGACATGTGCTGATTTCGGATTCATTGTTTACCGCCAAATTTCCAACCATTGGCGGCTATAAAGTCTTTTTAGCTGATGCACCACAATCACTACGCACCACGGTTGAAAAAGAGCTGAATTTTTCATTGCAAAATTATGGTCTGGAACTGGTAACTGCACCGCAGCGTTTGGCTGCTTTTAATAAAATCGAAAATACCTATTTATCAATTTTTTTATCTTTGGGTGGCCTGGGATTGTTACTGGGCAGCATTGGCCTTGGTATTGTCGTAGTTCGCAATGTTCTGGAACGCCGTTCAGAACTGGCTTTACTTACAGCCGTTGGGTACAAACAAACCGATATATACAAGTATCTGTTATCCGAACATTTATTTTTGCTACTCGCCGGGGTTGTTGCCGGAAGTGTTGCTGCACTGATCTCGATATTGCCGGTTTTCTCAACTCCGGGTGCACAGCCGCCAACGCTTTCGATTATCATTACAATATTATCATTGTTAGCCTGTGGATTTTTATGGATTTATCTGGCCGTAAAACTCGCCTTGCACCAAAATTTGTTACCAGCATTGCGTAGCGAATAAACGTCATAGTGATAAAGTAACCAGATGGATACAATTTCTGTTATTTATCCTATTGCCGGATTAATTTTAATCTGTACAATTCTCTTGCTTTTTAATAAAATTTTGATATTTTATTCCAAATAGTTGGTGTGTCCTCGTATTTATTTTATTACAAAACAATTATCAGGGGTACCGGACTGGAATGAAAACAGGTTCGTTACACAGAACGGAAAACTTATGCTATCGCAAGTATTGAGCGGCGCGGTTTTGGGCATTAATGCCTATATTGTCAAAGTTGAAGTGCACCTGGAGGGGCAGCTACCCAAATTCTTTATGGTCGGTTTACCGGATGGCGCAGTCCGTGAAGCCAATTTCAGAGTGGAAGCTGCGGTTAAAAATTCGGGGCTGCGTTTTCCACAAAAAAAGATCACAGTCAACCTGGCGCCGGCCGATATTCGCAAGGAAGGCGCAGCTTTTGATTTGCCGATTGCGATTGGTATACTTTCTGCCGCCGGCATGGTGCAGACCGATAAATTGCAGGATTATCTGATTCTAGGTGAACTCAGTCTGGACGGCAGCCTGCGGGCGACCAATGGCTCTTTGTCCGTCGCTACAGAAATTGTAAAAAATAAAATTCGCGGCATTATCATCCCGGAAGAGAATGCCCGTGAAGCGGCAATGGCGCGTGACCTGGAAGTTATTCCGGTTAAAACATTAAATGATGCCATCAACTTTCTCAATGGCGATAACAGTTATAAACCGTATCAAATCGATCTGCAGGAAATTTTTTCCCATCATCAAAACTATCAGGTTGATTTTCTGGATGTAAAAGGGCAGGAGCATGTCAAACGAGCAATGGAAGTCGCCGCCGCCGGTGGTCATAACATTGTTATGATCGGTCCCCCCGGCTCGGGCAAGACCATGCTTTCCAAACGAATTCCAACAATTTTGCCGGATATGACCCTGGAAGAGGCGCTGGAAACGACAAAAATCCATTCTGTTGCCGGACTTTTGCCGGCGAACCAGGCATTGGTGGCCACGCGGCCTTTCCGTTCGCCGCATCATACCATCAGTGATGCCGGTTTAATAGGCGGCGGTAATATTCCCAAACCCGGTGAAGTGAGCCTGGCTCATCATGGTGTATTGTTCCTCGATGAATTGCCCGAGTTTAAAAAAAATGTGCTGGAAGTGATGCGTCAACCCCTGGAAGATGGTCATGTCACTATATCGCGGGCTGCGCTATCGCTTACATATCCGGCCGAGTTTATGCTGGCAGCAGCAATGAACCCCTGTCCCTGTGGTTATTATACCGATCCCAACAAAGAATGCACCTGCTCAATTCCTGTTATTCAGCGCTATCTATCTCGCATTTCCGGGCCGCTCCTGGACAGGATTGATATTCACATCGAGGTACCGGCTGTAAAATATAAAGAATTGAGCAGCCAGGAAACTGGCGAGCCTTCTGCGGCAATCCGGGCCCGTGTCGAAAAAGCCAGGCAAATTCAGTTGCAACGCTTTAAGGAAAATCCACATCTGTTTTGTAACGCACGTATGAATTCCAAAGACATTCGCCGTTATTGTACTATGAATGAACAGGGACATGAATTACTAAAAATGGCGATAACAAAGCTGGGACTTTCGGCGCGGGCTTATGACCGGATATTAAAAGTAGCCCGAACCATTGCCGATCTGGAAGGAGGAGGGGCAATTTTGCCGGAGTATGTTAGCGAGGCGATCCAATACCGCAGCCTGGACCGGATTGGAGTATTTCATTAATAAAAATCCCTGCACCAGGCAACGCTGCGTTAAAGAACCCTTTTGTCACAGTGGGCACCGCCTGACCGTTTTTTACTTCCTAGACTTTTGCAAGTAGGCCTGTAATACACTGCCAGAGCTAAATTCCCATGCTATAGGTGTTGGTTCTTTTTTGCTAATTACCTGGTAACAGGGATCCTATAGTGAAAATTTGATAAAATATTGTAACAATGTCAAGTGAAATATTTTATTCCATACAAAATAACAATGCCTGGTATGGAAATAAAATCAGGTAAAAAAACGTATTATTATAAAGAACAACAGAAACAAAATTCTTCAACAGCAATCAAACGACCGAAAAAAATAACCAGATAATTTTATTGCAAATGACAATGGTGTTGCTTATTTTCAAAAAGAACAATTAGCGCTAAATCGAATAGAAAGTATTTGATTCAATCAATAATTATTTTCTTCTGTTACCAGGCAGGATTGGTGGCTGATAAAAAGCAGTCCTTATAAGTAAGATTGAAGGATAACAATATGAACACAATTAAAAAATCAGGTCATGTTCTATTTATTCTAACAATTCTGATATTTATTTATTCCGCGCAGTCAATCGCCGAGCAGGGCGATGTTTTGAAAATTTCCATCAATGGCGACATCAATCCGGCATCGGCACAGTATATTGTTGATAATATCAAAAAAGCCGAACAGGAGAATTACGAGTGCTTGTTAATCGAAATGGACACCCCCGGCGGCTTGCTTGAATCGACCAAAACGATTGTCAAGTCAATTTTTACCGCAAAGGTACCTGTGGTGATGTATATTTCACCGAGCGGATCCGGTGCGGTCTCGGCAGGAGTTTTCATTACCATGGCGTGCCATATTGCAGCAATGGCAGAAGGCACAAATATAGGCGCGGCTCACCCGGTCGGTATTGGTGGCCAGCAGGATTCATCACAGGTTATGGGCGAAAAAGTGACCAATTATGCATCATCCTGGATACGCGGGATTGCCGAAAAACATGGCCGCAATGCAGACTGGGCTGAAAAGGCAGTCCGAGAAAGCGTTTCCATTAATGAGGCTGAAGCGCTGCGCATTAACGTTATCGATCTGATTTGTCCTACCCAGGACAGTCTGCTCGCCGCCATTGATGGTAAAACGGTTATACTTGAAGGAGATGAGACAAAAACGCTGCATACTCGTAACGCCAGGGTGGTTTTTTCGGAAATGAACTGGCGTCACCAGATTCTCAATAAAATTTCCAACCCCACAATTGCCTATATTCTGTTAATGCTGGGAATTTACGGGCTATTTTTTGAGCTGTCCAATCCCGGAACGATCCTTCCGGGAGTTGCCGGAGGAATATTCCTTATTCTTGCCCTGTTTGCCCTGCAAACGCTGCCGGTGAACACAGCCGGGGTTTTGTTGATTTTGTTTGCCATCATTTTATTCGTTTTGGAGGTTAAAGTGACCAGTTTCGGCATTCTTACTATCGGAGGAATCATTGCCATGTTTCTCGGCTCTATTATGTTGTTCGATCAAACTCCCGGCTTTCCCGTTATGGTTGATTGGCGCGTTGCCCTGACTGTTGCGCTGGCAACCGCGGCTTTTTTTGTCTTTGCCCTGGGAATGGCTGTTAAAGCCCGATTAACCCAGCCAAAAACCGGCAAAGAAGGATTAATTGGCGAAATTGGCGAAGCGTTAACGCCGATCAAAGACAAGGGTAGCGTAGCTGTTCATGGAGAAATATGGCAGGCTGAATCCTCCGTAGCAATCAAAAAAGGTGAAAAAATTGTCGTCCGGGCCGTGAATGGTTTAGTTATGACTGTTGAGAACATTAAAAAATGAACATACAACTCACATAATCAAGGAGGTAAAAATGCAACCCCTAATAGTGATAATTGTTCTGCTTGTGTTATTGCTAACCAGCGCTATTAAAATATTCCGCGAATATGAACGTGGAGTAATATTCAGGCTGGGACGTCTGGTTGATTACAAAGGACCCGGTATATTCTTTATTATTCCCATTATTGACCGGGTGGTCAAGGTAAGCCTGCGAGTGATTACCCTGGATGTGCCCACCCAGGATGTGATAACCAAAGATAACGTTTCCATTAAAGTAAATGCAGTAATATTTTACCGTGTGGTTGAACCGAGCAAAGCTATTGTTGAAGTGGAAGATTATTTATATGCCACCTCGCAACTCGCACAAACCACGTTACGTAGTATATTGGGCCAGGCCGAACTGGATGAATTGCTGGCAGAACGGGATAAGATCAACCAGGAATTACAAAAAGTTATCGACAAGCATACCGATCCATGGGGTATCAAAGTTACTTCTGTTGAAGTAAAACACGTTGACTTGCCTGCGGATATGCAGCGTGCCATGGCCAAACAAGCGGAAGCCGAGCGGGAAAGACGCGCCAAAGTGATCCATGCCATGGGTGAATATGAAGCTTCGGAAACCCTGGCCAAAGCTGCTAACGTTATTTCCAAACATCCTGAGGCCTTGCAATTGCGTTATTTGCAAACATTGGCCGAAGTTGCTTCGGAAAATAACTCGACAACAATTTTTCCAATTCCCATCGATCTGATATCCCCTTTTTTACCAAACAAAGCAAAGAAATAGAATAACGCAATGATTGAAAAACGCGAATCCTGAACTGGATTTGCGTTTTTTTTTGAATTTTTTAGCTGCTCTGTGCATCTAACTAGTAATAACAATCAAACAAGGAGCGGCTATGAGCATTACTATCATTGCATTTATTGTCGTCTGGATATTGCTGCAGAAATTTATATTACCCCGGCTGGGGGTGCCGACTTGAATGTCCGGCGCCTGCGATCTTCCGGTGGAAGATGGAAAAAAACAACCAGAAAAAACAGAGGAGAAATAACTGCTTTATGCCAATTTATGAGTACAAATGCACACAATGCAAGCATATTTTTGAAGAATTTCAAAAAGTTGGTGAAACCGGTGAAAACCTGCACTGTCCTGCCTGCGGCGCCCCAGCCCCGGAAAAGATGTTTTCTGCATTTGCGTCATCCGGTAATGAAATTTCAAAGGTCGGCAGTTCAGGGGGCCATTCCTGTGGCTCAAGCGGTTTTGGCTGAGCTCACTAGTTAAAGAACCGGCGGTTCTTGAAAAGTAAAATTTTAATTTCTTTATATTGTCAAATTATACTTGATTTTTAAACCATTGATTAATACTTTATAACACAGGCAAGTATTCACTTGCCTTTTATATTACTGGAAATAATTTATGAAAAAAATATATCGTGTTCTTGTTGGTACTGTTATTGGTGGCGCCCTGGGTTTTGCGTTTTATTATTTCATAGGTTGCAAAACCGGCGCCTGTCCAATTACCGGAAACCCCTGGATCAGTACATTCTACGGGGCAGGTATGGGTATACTTTTTACTCTGCCTGACGCCCCGAAAAAAGCCGGCAACACCCCACACAGTTAATTGATAAGGGAAATTGAGATATCGATGCATACAATACGACTGCTATTCTTTGTCTTGTTTTTAACGGGTACAACTTGGGCCCAGGTTATCACATCTGCTCAGGAATGCAAGAATTGCCATGCTACTATATATACTCATTGGCAAAAATCTCGTCACTCTATATCAACACCCGAACACAGTCAAATTTATCGGGCAATGTTTTCTGAAACCAACCAGGCATCTCGTGCTGCCTGCCAAAAGTGCCATGAACCGTTATCGTCACCGGGTTTTGCCGAACTAACCAGCCCCAAATTACGTCAGGAAGGAATTACCTGCGATTTTTGTCATGCCACTGAATTAACCGGCAGCGGAGCCAATACCTGGTTCAAACCGATTCCCGGCAATATCAAAACCGGTCCATACAAAGATGCAATTTCAACATCTCATGGATTTAAATACTCGGCAGATATTGGCAAAGCTAAATTTTGCCTGACTTGTCATAATAATACTGATCATCCGCATGGCGTTTCTTTTATTGATCTGGAAAACGAATGGAAAAAGAGTTCCTTTTACAGGCTAAATATTTCCTGCCAGGATTGCCACATGCCGGCCATCAGCGGGATAACGGCTGAACTCGGCAAACTCCGTGATAATACCTATAACCACCAGTTTTATGGGGCTTTTAATGATGAAATTTTAACTGATTGTATAAAACTGGAATTGCAAGCAGACAAAACCGGCAATGACTATTTTTTGACAGTCAAAGTCAAAAACAAAACTACGGGTCATGGTATACCCGGCGCATCTCCTCTGCGGATGGTTCTTTTGAATATCGATGCCAAAGATGAGTTGAAACAAACAATATGGAAGAACTACTATACGAATCCCCTCAAAGAAGACCCGCAGGGCGTATTTATAAAACTACTTGAAGACCAAAATGGCCGCGCCCCGGCTCTGTTCTGGAAAGCTGCCGGTGAAAGGTTTGATTCCCGTCTGTTGCCGGATGAAGAACGGATTTTGAAATATACCCTGCAAAACATCCCTGCCAAAACAATTCAGGCGACTCTGGTGTATTATATTGCGCCACCGCCATTATTGCGCGAGTTGAATATTACCGGCACATCTTTTAGCAAGACCAAAACCATAACTACAGCAACCTTGACTTTACCATAGATAAAGCCCGTGACTGATAATCACGGGCTTTATAGTATCTAGCGTTCTATTTGCCAGCGAAAGATAAAATTACGTCCCGGTTCCATGGTAATGGCGCCACGGTTCGTTGAAAGGTGGTTACGATATGCTTTATCAGTTAAATTTTCAACGCCCAGGGTAAACCGGCTTTTCCATGACATTACATTAACTGGAATTGTAGTTAGATGGACATTAAATGTTGTATAGCCGCCAGTTTCATATTCCCAGTTGGCAATGCGATCTTGCCCGGCGTACATAACCGCACTTGCCTGGTAATTGATTAACCGCAGCAGTCGACCGGATAAGCCGACCCGGCCATTCAGGGGCGCGATCAAGGGCAGGGGGGTATCTTTATAAGTATCCTGACCATGCACCCAGGCAGCGCCGCCAAATACCTGTAATTTTTCATGAAATGTATAAAATACATCCATATCAAATCCATACAGTTCTGATGACCCGATATTGGTATTTTTAAGAGCATTACGGCCTTCAAAAGTCGATGGCATTTCCACCACCTGGTTTTTCAGCCGATTCAGGAATATATCACCAACAAACACTAGTTGATCATGGTGAATACGCACACCCAGATCTGTAAACGTACCAGTTTCCGGTTTTAAATTCGGATCGCCAATTTTAACCAGGCTGCCCAGATCGAGAAATGAATAACGTTCTTCGATATAAGGCGACCGGAATGACTTGCCCAGAGATAAGGACCAGTCGACATTTTTGGTCATTTTATACAATAAACCCAGATTGCCGCTCCAGGAATGGTTGCGCGCCTGCATTTTTTCCCACAACACCACCTGGTTAGCCGGAGTATTGTTCCTTACACCGTTGACAATTTGATACCAGGGATTCAACGCTTGTTCATTCTCCACATTTATTTTATCATAACGGCCACCCAGGGTCAGCGAATATTTTTTATGGAATGAAAATTCATCCTGCAGGTAAATTCCAGAGCTGCGATAGGTAGAGATGGGCAAAGGCCGCTCGCCGACAACCTGGGTAATTGATTGCTTTACCTCGCCGGTTGACGGATTGAGAACATCAATGCGCAGGTTCTTTTCGCGTTGACTGTCAAGGTCTTTTTCCCATGCGTCGATACCGGCAATTACATGGTGATTCTGAAATAAAATCCAGTCTGTTTGCAAATTCACACCACGGGCGTCATGAATCGCATGGGGCGTAACGCTTAATACATTAATCCGTTTTGGCGGTTGCCCGTTTGTCGACGGTACATTGGTAATCGTATAGGGAATATTTTCCACATCACGCCAGATCTTTTGCTGATAATATTTAACCGCTAGCGCCGGCAGAGCGGGTAACAGATTGGTGATGCGATATTCTGCGCTGAACATTTCCCGCTTTTCCATACGATAACGTACATCGGCAATATCAGTGAACAAGGGGTAGCCGCCAGGAATACCTACATCATGCGCCATAAAGCGCTGATAATTAAATTTGATCTCTTGATTTGATAAAAACCTTACACCGGTTTTAGCAGAAATATTATCATCCCGGAACTGGCTGTTGGGAATTTCTCCACCCGGGGTCATAACATTATCCGCGTTACGTTTCATCCCGTTAATGTTTGCATACCAATGCGCGGCACCGGCGGAAAGACTTGCATAGCCGGAACCGCTGTTATTAACGGATCCATACCCGCCGCTGAGGTTAACATGATAATAAGGACTTTTGTTATAATAGCCATCCCTGGTGATAACATTCACCACGCCACCTACTGCACCGGTGCCATATAAAGATGATGCCGCGCCCTTGACGACTTCGATCCTGTTCACATCGTTCACATCAATCATGGCCAGCCCGGCAGCCAGATCTGTTGCCGTATCAATCCGGTTGCCGTCAATCATTAGAACAATATTTGTACGGCTGAGTCCGCGAATGTTTACATGAGTACCCCATATACCATCGCGGGCCAGTGTAACCCCCGATTGCGTTTCCAGCGCCCCGGCAACATCCTGAGGCGCAGTTTGGATTATTTCTTCGCGATCAACAACAGTTAATGGCATGGCAACATCCTGCAATTGCTTTTCATAGCGGGTCCCGGTAATAACGATCTCTTGCAGTGGTATAGTCATCGGCTGCATTGCAATTGCCAGTTTAACTGTTTCATTGCCGGTTAACCGGACAGTTACGGTCTCAGATCGGTACCCCATACTGGTAAATTGTAACTTGTATTCACCGGGAACAAGAGACGTTATTCTGAAAACGCCATTTTCGCCGGAAGCAGCGCCATTTTGTTTATTCATTAATTTAATATTAACACCGGGCAACGCCTGGTTATTTTCAGCATTTTTTACCAGGCCTTCAATGGAGCCGGCAAAGCTTGAAGATAAAAAAATTAAACTTGTCAATAGAATTATATAGAATGTTTTCATCGCAGTTATCCTTCAGTTATTTTAATATTCCTGAACAACAAATTAAAAAATTATTCTTGCGAAACCGATTTGGCGAAAGCGGTTTTTACCGAGACATTGGTAACCTGACCAATTTTACCGGTCATGGCGCCAACCTGATCCGTATCGCCATCAACAATCAGCGAAATGATGGAAAGATTACGTTCCCGGTAGGGGAGACCTAACCTGCCGATGATGATGGATGAATAATCGTGAAGGATTTCATTGATGATTTTGTAGGTGTCGTTCTGGTCCTGAATTATAATGGCCACAACGCCGATTCTGCGGTTTTGGGGGTCTGTCATTTTTTCTCCTTAATGTCAGGCTTTGCAACCCTTCATTGTAGATTAATTGTGAACATTTTGTGGTATTACGAGTTATACTCGTGTGCTCATTGCCAGTATAGTATCGGCAACAACCACATTTATATCAAGTAATATGATAGTAAAAAATTTCTTAATTTCCAATATAAATTTTTCAGGCTTTAAATTAACGCCAGTCAATGTGATTCGTTTAACAATTCAGTATTTTATCATCATAATACTTGACTCTTAACCGCCTATTCTCTATATTTTTACGTATTCGTAAAGGAGTGATTATGCAAAAACTCTTTGTGGTGTTTTTATCCCTGATTATTTTGGCTCTTTTATCCCTGTTAGGGTGCATGAATTCCGATCTTGAAATTCAAAATGATATCTCTTTCCATAATTTGCAAATCAAGTTCCTTCCCGATGAAAACAAGATCATTGCTATTGACACTTTACAAATCAAATACCTGAGTGAAACCAATGAAATCTATTTTTACCTGCATGATTCATTAACAGTTGACAGAATTACAGTTGGCAACCAGACGGTTAACTGGGAAATTATAGAAAAAGCCCGATACAGCAACAGCAAAGATTTTAATTATATTCGCAAACTCTTGAATTCCGATCATGTTAATCTATACAAGGTGCATTTACCGCTCTCACTGTTTCCGGAAACAATGCGGGTCTATTATGAAGGAAATTTCCGGGAATCATCGCTTACCCCGATTCCGGTCAATGCGCTAAACAGTAATGAATGCTGCATAAACCGCGAGCGCATTCACCTGCACGGCAGCCAGTTCTGGTATCCGTCCCTGCCGGATTCGCGCGTGACCTATAAACTGGTTTCCCTGTCTCCGGTAGAGCTTGCAATTGTTACTAATGGTGAACAAATCCTGACCGAGCAAAGTAACGATTCACTGCTTTGCGTTTGGGAACAAAAAACGCCATTACAGTTTATTATCCTTAATGCAGTAAAGAAAAAAATTAAATCATAGACTGGTCGTTTATTACTTTTTTGTAATCCAGAAAAAATGAATATTTAATTGCGCTTATGGGTTCCAGTAACAAAAAAACTGTATTGATTTACCATACCAGATCGTATCCATAATTAATTCTCCAAACAGTTTAAATTATTATTAATTATGAAAATATCATGATTATGAACTAGATTTAAAATAAGGACTCTTATGAAAACAATGCAGGCGCTGGTTAAAAGGTATCGGGAACCCGGTCTGTGGTTGGAAGAAATGCCGGTTCCTGAAATTGGCAATACCGATTTGTTGGTTAAAATCAAAAAAACCGCAATTTGCGGTACAGATGTTCATATTTATAAATGGGATGACTGGTCGCAGCGAACAATCAAAACACCTATGATCATCGGCCATGAATTTGTCGGCGAGGTAGTGGAAAAAGGCCAAAATGTTACCCGCTACCAGGTTGGCGACCGTGTTTCTGGTGAAGGGCATATCGTTTGCGGAGTATGCAGAAGCTGCCGGGCTGGCCGCGGCCATTTATGTACCAATACCATTGGCATTGGCGTTAATCGTGACGGCTGCTTTGCCGAATATCTGAGTTTGCCGGCTTCCAATGCCTGGAAACTGAGTTCCAATATCCCCGATGAAACTGCCGCTTATTTTGACCCCTATGGCAACGCTACCCATTCCGCATTATCCTTTGATCTGGTGGGTGAAGATGTACTAATCACCGGCGCCGGACCGATTGGTTGTATGGCCGCAGCTATTGTTAAACATGTTGGCGCCAGAAATGTGGTTATTACCGATGTTAATGAGTATCGGCTAAACCTGGCTCGCAAAATGGGTGCAACACGGGCAATTAATGTCAGCCAAACCACGATTGAAGACTGTCGCAAGGAACTGGGGTTGATCGGTTTTGATATTGGGCTGGAAATGTCCGGCAACTCGCAGGCTTTTGAGTCAATGCTGGAAAACATGTATCATGGTGGTCGAATTGCATTACTGGGTATTTTACCGGGACAGGCGCTGATCAACTGGGAGCAGATCATTTTCAAAGGGCTGACGATTAAAGGCATATATGGACGGGAAATGTTTGAAACCTGGTACAAGATGGAAACCATGCTGCAAAGCGGGCTGGATATTTCCCCGGTGCTGACGCATAGGTTTCCTTTTAAAGATTTTCAGAAAGGTTTTGATGCAATGCTATCCGGCAATTCTGGTAAAGTGATACTTGAATTTGAATAACTGTGATTTTTGCGCTAGTGAACAATTATCCTCTTGGTTTTTTGTTTTACATTGTCATTTGAAAATTGACTGACTGACCCATCAAGGCAACACGTCTCTGATCTCGTTTTAATAATTCTTAACGAGACACCTGTCGCCTGCGTAAACAGGCAATGTAATCTATTGATTCTTTCGATTCAACAAGTTAAAAACGAATTTACTTCATGTAATACATTATAACGCTTTAATCCGGAGGTTGTATGTATGGACAATTAAAAAATGATCTGCAAAACCAGTTGCAGGCTATCCGGGATGCCGGCTTATACAAGCAGGAACGCATTATTACCAGTTCACAGGGCGCACATATCAAAGTACGATCCGGACAAAAAGTATTAAATTTTTGCGCTAACAATTATCTTGGTTTATCCGGACATCCGCTGATTGTCGCAGCAGCGCAAAAAGCAATGGATGTATGGGGTTTCGGCTTATCATCTGTACGTTTTATTTGTGGCACCCAGGAAATTCATAAAACCCTGGAAAACAAAATTTCAAAATTTCTTGGTGTGGAAGATACCATATTATATGCCGCCTGTTTTGATGCGAATGGTGGTGTTTTCGAGCCGTTGTTTGACAAGGACTGCGCCATTATCACCGACGAACTCAACCATGCTTCAATAATTGACGGCATTCGCCTGGCCAAAGCCCAGCGCGCCATCTATAAACATTGTGATATGACAGACCTGGAAAGCAAAATCCAGGAATTTTCAACTGCCAAATACCGGGTCATTGCCACAGACGGCGTTTTTTCTATGGATGGTGATATAGCTCCATTGCAGCAAATCTGTGATCTGGCGGATAAATATAATGCTCTGGTCATGGTGGATGATTGTCATGCCACCGGATTTATGGGCAAAACCGGGCGCGGTATTACCGAGCATTGTGGCGTGCGTGGAAGAGTAGATTTGATTACAACCACCTTTGGCAAAGCCCTGGGAGGCGCTTCCGGCGGCTGTGTAAGCGGTAGAAAGGAACTGATCGAGTTTCTGCGCCAGAAAAGCCGACCTTATTTATTTTCCAATTCATTAGCTCCGGCTATTGCCGGCGCTACCATTGCAGTGCTTGATATGCTGACGGAATCGACTGCGCTGCGGGACAAACTGGAAGATAACACCCGCTATTTCAGGGAAAAAATTACCCGGCTGGGCTTTGATATTAAACCAGGTATTCACCCGATTGTTGCCGTTATGCTATATGATGAGAAAAAAGCCCACCAAATGGCAGATAAATTGTTAACCGAAGGCATCTATGTCATTGGTTTCAGCTACCCGGTCGTGCCACGCGGCTTGGCGCGAATTCGCGTGCAAATTTCCGCCGCCCATGAACGAGAAGACCTTGATTTGTTGTTAAATGCTTTTGCCAAGGTCGGCAGGGAAATGAACCTGATTAAATAACTTTATCATCAACTTTATACAGAAAGTATCATTGTGCACAGAAATACTACCAGACAGATACAAGTTGGCAACATACTTATCGGCGGCGGTGCGCCGGTTTCCGTCCAGTCCATGACCAATACCAAAACCAGCGATGTGCCGTCCTCCATCGCGCAAATAAATCGTTTGACCGACGCCGGCTGTCAGATTGTAAGACTGGCGGTACCGGATTTGGAATCGGTACAAGGTTTTGCCGAAATTAAAAAAGCAGTTACTGTACCCCTGATTGCGGATATTCATTTCGATTACCGGTTGGCGTTGGGAGCAATGGACGCAGGTGCGGATAAAATCCGGATTAATCCCGGTAACATTGGTGACCGTGAGCGTATTCGCCAGGTTATTCACAAAGCTGTTGCCGGTAAAATTCCAATTCGCGTCGGGGTAAATTCAGGCTCGATTGAAAAATCAATTCTTGAAGAGGAGGGAGGCGCTACAATAACCGCACTTGTGAAAAGTGGTTTAAAAAATGTTGATATTTGCCGGGAATTTGGCGCGGAAAACCTGGTGCTGTCCCTTAAATCCTCCGATGTGTTGAAAACAGTCCAGGCGTACCGTCTGGCTGCGCTACAAACCGATGTGCCCCTGCATATTGGCGTAACCGAAGCGGGGACGTTGCGTTCGGGTACGGTTAAATCCGCTATTGGTCTGGGTATCTTGTTGGCTGAAGGTATTGGCGATACTCTACGGGTATCTTTAACCGGTGACCCGGTGGATGAAGTGATCATTGGTTTTGAAATCCTGAAAAACCTCGATTTGTATCCACATGGAATCAATATAATCAGTTGTCCCACCTGCGCTCGAACCGAAATCGACCTGATATCGCTGGTAACAAAAGTTGAAAAAAAACTGGCTGGGGAAAAAAAGCGTTTGACTGTAGCAATCATGGGCTGCGCCGTCAACGGCCCCGGTGAAGCCAAAGAAGCCGATTTGGGCATTGCCTGTGGTAAACACAGCGCCGTGTTGTTTAAAAAAGGGAAAATACTCTGTAAAATTGCCGAAAAGGATATTGTTAACGTTCTGGTCGACGAGGTCAGAAACTGGAAAGACTAGACAGTAATATTTGCTACCATTATAAATTTCAGCAAATAAAAAACACTGTGATTTTTTTTAAAAAATTTGTAATTTAACTTGTTATGGATGATGCTTATATTAAACTGGAGGTTAGTGTCTTGAGCAAGTATGCAAAATTTTATGTTTTGGCTACATTTTTTCTAGCCTTATTTCCATTACATACCATATTCGCCCAGGGTTTATCGTCGAAAATGTATTTAAAAGTACCGGAAGAAAACCTGCGTATCGCACCGGGAGGGAAAAAAATTGGCTCGGTCATGCAGGGTACTGAAATGTCGGTGTTGCTTGAACGCGATAACTGGGTTAAAGTACAAATAACCGGCTGGATATGGAAAGAATCATTGAGCAGCGTAATACCGTCCGGTTCTGTCGGTGAATACCGGGCGCTGCATATTCTGGTTAAAACCCGCGCCGAAGCTGAAGACCTGATAAAACAAATCAATGCAGGTAAAGATTTTTCTGAATTGGCAAAAAGTAAATCGATTTCTCCCAGTGCAGCCAAAGGCGGTGATCTGGGATTTTTTGACAAGGGCGATTTTGCTGCAGAGATTGAAAATGCAATATTGGGTTTAAAAGTGAACCAGGTCAGTAATATTGTTGAAACAAAAAACGGATTTAATCTTTTTAAACGTATTAAATAATTTCATCAATCCGGTTTTATATAATAGATATCCGCTTGTTCTTTATAATGGATTAATATGGCCTCAACGAGTCCGGTTTTGTTAGTTATTCCGGTATATAATGAAGAACGCTTTATAGAAGAATTGCTTGCCGGAGTATGCCAGGTCGTCAAGCTTGAAAATATTCTGATTGTGAATGATGGTTCAACGGATAACACGTCAGCAATCATTTCCCGGCTGCCGGTGCGTGTGTTAGCACACAGTAAAAATCATGGCAAGGGAGCTGCATTGCTTTCTGCAATTCGTTATGCTAAAAAAAACCAATATCGCTGGATTATTACAATGGATGGAGACGGCCAGCATCATACCGGTCAAATAAATGACTTTCTTTTAGCAATTCAGGACGACAAGGCCGATTTGATTTTAGGCAATCGGCAAAACCGGGGGGCAAAAATGCCGGTTCACCGGATACTGAGTAACGGGATCACCTCAACAATTCTTTCTCTGTGTTCAGGTATGCAGCGAATTCGCGATAGTCAGTGTGGCTTTCGTGCTGTTCGGCTTAAATGTCTCGAACCTGATATTTATCAGGAAACCGGATTTCAATTTGAATCGGAAATGATTCTGCGTCTTGGCAAACAAAAATGCCGCTTTCATGAAATTCCTGTTGAAACCAGCTATGGTAGCGAATCCAGTTCTATCCACCTTGTCAAAGACACTGTAAAATTCATTATACTAGTAATAAAAAGTTTTTTCTGGAATTAAAACCGCTTTACTTTTATGGAGTATCAATGACTGAGCACATAACCTCATTTTTATCATCACTACCAAAGGAAATAGTTACAATAATTATATCCACATTGCCAATTATTGAACTGCGCGGCGCAATTCCCTGGGCGCTGGCTCAGCCTCCGATTGGTGGTGGTTTGCCGGTTGCTACTGCGGTTTTCTTTTCCATTATCGGTAATTTTATTCCAGTCATACCCTTGTTGCTGTTTTTTGATAAAATATATAAATGGCTTTATCCTTATCCGGTTTTTAACCGCTTTTTTGAATGGTTATTTGCCCGCACCCGACGTAAGGGTAAATTAATAGAAAAATATGAATTCTGGGGATTGGTCATCTTTATCGGCATACCTTTACCGGTTACCGGGGCATGGACCGGCACACTGGCGGCATATATTTTTGGATTAAAATTTTGGAAATCTGTAATTGCTGCAATTTTTGGCTTGCTTATGTCCGCAACAATTGTTACATTAATAAGTTTAGGGATTTTTGAAATATTTTAACCCTCTTTACGGGGCGTAGCGCAGCCCGGTTAGCGCGCCTGCTTCGGGAGCAGGAAGTCGGAGGTTCAAATCCTCTCGCCCCGACCCAAGCCTGATAATAGTATTATCAGGCTTTTTTTATTTATTGCTATCAAATCCTGGCGCAATTTTTCTTCAATACAAGGGAATTAATAATTTGAAAATTGATAAAATAATGTTAAATTTAAAAAAATTATTATGGAACTCTTCTTTTATTATCAGTTAATCAGCAGGAATGTATCATGGCCGGAACATACGATTTTACAGAACTAGAGAAAAAGTGGCAAAAAAAGTGGGAAGAAACTCGATTACACAATATCGATCTTGCAAATATTAAGAAAAAACTATATTGCCTGGTGATGTTTTTATACCCAAGCGGAGATAAACTACATATCGGGCACTGGTATAATTACGGACCTACGGATACCTGGGCGCGTTTTAAACGAATGCAGGGTTACAATGTTTTTGAACCAATGGGCTACGACGCCTTTGGTCTGCCAGCGGAAAATTTTGCAATCAAAGCCGGCGTCCACCCGGCGGTTAGTACGGAAAATAATATAAAGTTCATTCGCGGTCAGTTAAAGGCTATGGGCGCCATGTACGATTGGGAAAAAGAGATCAACACCAGTTCGCCCGAATATTACAGATGGACGCAATGGCTGTTTCTGCAACTATATAAAAATAATCTCGCCTATCGCAAAAAAGCCTCGGTGAACTGGTGTCCGGACTGTCAAACAGTTTTAGCTAACGAGCAGGTGATAGAAGGGCATTGCGAACGCTGCGACAATGAAGTTGTAATGAAAGATTTGGAACAGTGGTTTTTCAAGATCACAGATTATGCTGAACGCTTGCTGGAAGGTCATAAACAAATAGAATGGCCCGAAAAAACTATTGCTATGCAAAAAAACTGGATCGGGAAAAGTATTGGCGCGCTTGTTAAATTCCCGGTGCAGGATTCCAATGACACCATTGAAATTTTTACTACCCGCCCCGATACGGTATTTGGCGTTACCTATATGGTGTTAGCCCCGGAGCACCCGCTGGTCGGTAAACTGACTACACCTGAAAATCAACCGGTAATTAATGATTACATTCTGCAAACCCGCAAAGCCCGTGAAATTGAGCGCTTGTCTACCGAGCGGGAAAAGACCGGTGTATTTACGGGAAGTTACTGCATTAATCCACTCAATAATGAAAAAGTACCGATCTGGATAGCGGATTATGTATTATATTCTTATGGTACCGGTGCGGTGATGGCTGTTCCGGCACACGATGAACGAGATTTTCAATTTGCCCACCGTTATAATTTACCAATTCGTGAAGTGATAAGTAAAACCGGCCAACCATGTAAAGAAAAACTTGAAGAAGCATACATAAATCCCGGTATTATGGTCAATTCCGGCCAGTTCAACGGGATTGAATCCGTCGCAGGTAAACAGGCAATTATTGACTGGTTGAAGCAGCACAACATGGGCGATGCTAAAATAACTTATAAACTTCGGGATTGGCTCATTTCCCGGCAGCGATACTGGGGCGCTCCAATACCGATCATTTATTGTCCCGATTGTGGAGAAGTGCCGGTCCCCGAAAAGGATTTGCCCGTACTATTGCCAGAAAAAGTTGATTTCACGGGCCGGGGTAAATCACCGCTGGTTACCAATCCGGACTTTGTCAATACAACATGTCCCAAATGTGGCAAGCCGGCAACCCGTGAAGTGGATACCATGGATACGTTTGTCTGTTCTTCATGGTATTTTCTACGCTATCCAAATCCGCATTTAGGTGATAAAGCTTTCAATACAGATATGGTCAATGCCTGGCTGCCGGTGGATCAATACGTGGGCGGGGCAGAGCATGCTGTAATGCACCTGTTATATGCGCGATTTTTCACCAAAGCGCTGCATGATTTCGGCCTGATCAATTTTGACGAACCGTTTAAACGCCTGGTTCACCAGGGTACTATCACGAATAACGGCGCAAAAATGTCCAAGTCACGCGGAAATGTCGTCAACCCGGATAAATTTGTTAATGAATATGGATCCGATACTTTCCGCATGTATATGATGTTCATGGGCGCGTATGAAGATGGTGGTGATTGGAGCGATGAAGGGATTGTCGGTATACATCGGTTTGTGAAAAGGGTAATACGTCTATTTGAGCAAACCATTGAAAATAAACCGCTTAAGGATGAAATTGATGATGCAATCATGCCGGTAATACGGCAAATGCATTATGCTGTAAAACATGCCACCCAGGACCTGGAACGATTCCATTTTAATACCGCCATCAGCCGGATTATGGAGTTTGTTAACCAGATCTACTTATATATTCAGGACACGTCGCCGGAAAAACAATGTAAAGCATTGTTATCTGATGTTTTATATACTCTGGTGAGGCTCATTGCGCCATTTACACCGCACCTGGCGGAAGAATTATGGGAACAGCTTGGCCAACCATACAGTATTTTCAATGCCGACTGGCCGGGATATGATGAAAACATGCTGGTACTGGACACAATAAATCTGGGCGTGCAGATCAACGGCAAAATCCGCGCGCAAATAACCGCGCCGGCCAATGCCAGTGATGAAGAAATATTCAAAATGGCTTTTAATGATGATAAAGCTCGTCCATATATTGAAAACAAAACCATCGTAAAACAATTTATTATTCAAAAAAAGCTGGTAGTATTGGTTATTAAATAAAATATAAACAAAATCAATACTAAAAGCGGGATAATTACAATAAAGATTATTCCGCTTTTTTTATTTTTTTTCTAACGACTAATGACAACAAACAAGGGATAAATAAATTAATTATGAATTATACTGTCTATAGAGATCAATAATCACCTGATGGAGGTTATGTTCTTTCAAGTTAACATAACTAATATTATGCACAAATCAGGTATATTTATCAGGTTCACAGGCAATTGCCGGATTTGCTATTTTATTGTTTTTTATGTTGTTACAATTTATTATCCGGTCAACTCTTGCATCGCTTCACGGGCTTTGTTTTTTAATGGCGATTTGAATTTTGACCAGATGATCTCTTCAAAATTTTCCATCGCTTTGTCATTTTGTCCCAGCTTTTTTAATGTTATCCCCAGGTGGTATCGCGCGGTTAAATTATTAGGGTTCAATTTTACGGCGTCTTCAAGATAATTCAAACCTTCATTCCATTTATCCTGAAAAATAAAACTTTTACCGATCAAAGTCAGAATAATACTGTCCTGTTTACCCAGTTCAACAGCATGACGTGCTGCATCGCCGGCTTCGTTATATCGTTCCAGGTGATCATAAATAATTGCCGCTTGCTTGTAGAATATAGCATTATTTTCAGTTTCAAAGGACAACGCATTGGTGATGGAACTCACAGCATCTTCCAGGTTGCCGTTACGTGCCTGACTGGATGCCAGCGATGCCCAAACATCCGCATCATTTTTATTGTATTTGAGATATTCCTGGTAGGCGTCAATGGCTTTATCGTAATTCCCGTCTATAAAATGTTGATAACCTTCAGCATATAAAGTGTTGACATATTCGGGAATTTGTTCTTCGTCAGTATCTTCCGGTTTAACCGCATGCTCCATCGCTATCGGCGAAGCTTTTTCAGTAAAATCAAGACTTGCCAGCAGTTGCCGAGCCATTTTTCCAAAATTACCCTCGGAATCGAGCTTTATAACAACATTATAATATCGCTCAGCGCTTTCGTAATCTTTTTTACTCTGGTAAATTTTTCCCATACCAAGATAAGCTTTGATCTCTTTGGGCGAACGTTCTATTGCCCGGTCAAAACAGCGAATCGCTTCGTCAAAATTACGTAAAATGCTGTACAACGCACCCAGATTAACCCAGCCCTGGACATTGCTGTTGTTCAGTAACAATCCAGTTCGTATAAAATCCTGCGCCTTGTCATACTGACGCATTTTTGTATAAATACTGCCCAATACAAAACAGGAACGGTAATATACCGGACAAATCCGTAATGCTTCCAGACAACAATTAATTCCTTCTTCGTTCTTTTGTACGCCAATGAACGCCAAACCAAGATTATAATGATAATCCGGATCAATGGGGTTAATTTCAATAGCGCTTGCCCAACACTGCAAAGCCTCGTTAAACTGCTTGTCGCGTATATGCTTTAACGCTTGTTGATTCAACTCTTCGGCTTCTGGAATATTTTTCGTGTAATGCCAATCTAAATGGGCTAACTTGTCCCCTACATTTACTTCCAGCAGTTCTTCCGAACCCTGAAAACGGCCTTTCAGCAACTCTATCAGCGAACTCGTTTGTTCATCGCCCGATAATAGCTGTAATTCTTTATATTCATTTAAAAAATCGGCAATATTGATATCTAAAGATATACATTTATTTTTTACTTCCTGAGCCGGATTGGCATTTGGACTTGTCATAAGTTGATTACTCTACATTATTGGATTGTCGGTTTGCAAATTGCATTTTTAAACTTGACGCATATAATAAAATTTACAGATTTTACCTCACTTTTACAACACAAAATATTAATCTGGTTTACAAATCTGTAACACATAAAAATACACTATCAAGTGCAATTTTATTATACCACTTTATTTTAATTTTGCAGATTAAATTTATGGATTCGAACAATTTGCTCAATTTTAAAATTCCAGACCTGGATTTTACAAACGATATCGATTATAAAAGCAATATCGTTCTAGTTGAGTCTATCCTGGTACAAAAATAATAGAATAAAAAACCTGGTGTAAAGTATTACTTGAAATGAAAGTATTTTACATGTTACTATTTAATAGAATACACCATGCCTGAATACTCTTTGCTGAAAACCGTACATAATAAAATCTAGTTCAACTGATTGGATACTTTGTGCCACACGCAACGGATAAAATACCTCTTCAAATAAAAAAATAATCTACAGGGTAATGTTGCCTCAATGTCTCAAAATCACAATTATTTTTGATATATTATCCGGCCTTTATCTGCAAATTGATTTAAAGTATTATTTCAAGCAATCATTAAACAAGTTGTCAGCGCTGGAACTAGACGATTCATCTCATCTTCTTTACCATGTTCCACTAATATATAAAGCCATACACCTTAATTCTGACCCAGGCTCAAAGTGAACAATAACGAGCCGATAAGCATTGTCTTTATCGGAAACAGGCTGTGCATAGCTGGTTATACCAGTTTTATACTTCTTCCCTGTTCACACGGTATAAAATCGAATTCTTTTACAATCCATAGACAAAAATAGTAATATGGAAATATTAAATCAATAAAGCGATCCAAGACGGATAAAAACCGGTGCTAGTCCGCACGGTCCGCTATGTTTTGAAAAATTTTGCAAAAGAATAAAATAGTGGTGTATTATTTGTTTTTTTGTTCCAGTTCCCAGAGTTTCATATACAAGGCTGATTTTACCATTGAAGTAACAGAAGCGAGAATAAATCCATGCATGCCGTCACGAAAGCCCTGTTTTGATATAAACTGACGACAAAATGCAGAAAACGGATGTAGCAGAATATCGTACCAATGTATCCGGTTAATTCGCCCATGCCCGATGCGATCCTGGGCTTCGAGACTGGAATAGCGGTTCATTCGCGCCAGGCTTGCATCTATGGTTGCATGAGTAAAATGCAGCAAATTATTCTTCAGATATCCGCATTCCCCGTCCACAATAAAACCTTCGTGAACATGGGTGTGACGAATTGTCGTACAATTTTTTTGAAATAACCGCAATTGATATCCCGGATACCATCCGCCATGATAGATTGGCTTGCCAAGAAATGTGCTCAAGCGAGGTATGAAATAACCGGCAATGCCCGGTACCGGCTGTTGCATAAGGTTTTGAATTTCAATTTTTAATGGCTCGGAAACTCTTTCATCAGAATCAATGCTTAAAACCCATGATTTGGTCGCCCGATCCAGCGCATATTGTTTCTGTGCAGCGAATCCCGGCCAGGGATTTTCATATATCGTGGTTTTAAATTCCCGACATATTGCCACGGTATCATCAGTACTGCCGCCGTCGACAACAATAATTTCATCGGCCCAGGCAACACTTTCAAGGCATTCCCGAATTTGCCCGGCTTCGTTCTGCGTAATGATTATTATAGATAGTTCTTCCATGAACATAATATATACTTATTATTGTATTTTCAAAATATTTTTTGAAAATATAAAATTGATATTTTAGAATCATACTCGGTTGTAATGGTTAACTCTCCTGTTTGTTACCAGATTTGAAAATTTGACAAAATTTTATTTTTTATGGGACAGGAGCAGATTCTGATAATAAGCGAGTCTGCAAGTTTTATATACTTTTTTTGATTGTATCAAAATCCATCTTGAATTATTTCAGCCTCCCTCCTGTTCAGTCATTCACAAATTCGGCATTATCGTTAACCATATAAATTCTTGCGTACCATATCGATATGCGGTATATCGTCTTCCAGGTATTCGTGGCGGGTACGATAAAACCCGAACCGATTATAAAATTTTTCCAGATATGTTTGTGCGGCAACCATTATATCGCAGCCAGGATAGAGTTCGCCGGTAATGCGCACCGCCTGCTCCATCAGGGCAATACCATACCCCTGGCCGCGCCCCTCGGCCGTGGTCAGCACCCGGCCGATCGATGGCACGGAAAATTTTACTGCCGGCGGTACAATGCGGCAATAGGCAACCAGCTTGCTATCATACCAGCCCTGCAGGTGCCGGCACTGCGGATCGAGTCCGTCGATTTCCGGAAATGGACAATGCTGCTCCACCACAAAAACTGCCTGGCGCGCCGCCAGTATTGTATACAAATCATCAGGCGTCAGTTGCGAAAAAGACAGACAAGTCCAGGTTAGTGTCATTCCAGGCCTCAGTCGATAAAGATTTTGTGAATTCGCTCCAGTTATGCTTCTAAAGGATGGATATTGTTTGTTATCTAAAATATTAATTTAAAAAAATATAAGAATTTTACAATGGAAATTAAGAAAAAATTTCTTGTTTATCCCATACACAAGACCAGGTATCGTTTACCAGGTACATAGTTTGTGTTTGTTAAACCTGCTCTGTGTCAATCTGCATAATCTGCGGATATTAAAAATTCCGTCATGGCTCACTATCAAGAGATTCCTTTTGCAAAGCAAAACAATATTTACTAACTTGTTTCAAACAATTGGATAAATATGACAGATAAACAATTACCCTATTTACTCGCTCTCTATCGAAAAACCTTTGCCGGCGAACCGTCACAGGTTCTTAAACTGCAAGGCGACGGCTCGGATCGGCAAATTTATCGTTTTATTGCCGCCGGGCAATCCGTCATTGGTATTATTGGCAACAAAGCGGTGGAAAATCGCGCCTTTATCGGTTTTAGCCGGCATTTTAAAAGCTATGGTTTGCCGGTTCCGGATATTTTTGCCGCGGCCGAAGCGCATGGCGTGTACCTGGAAACGGATCTGGGCGACGAAACGCTCTATGAACGCATCTGCAAAGCACGAGCCGCTAATCGCGAATTTACAGCTGAACTGATATCAATTTACAAAAAAGTACTAGACCGGCTGCCTGATTTCCAGATCACAGCCGGACGCACTCTGGATTATTCCCTGTGTTACCAGTACCCGGTCTTTGGCGCGGATGCCATCTGGCACGATATTAGTTATTTTCGCAGCCGTTTTCTACGCAAGCAGCTTGACCTGTCGGTGAATTATGTAAAGCTTAACAATGAATTCTCATTTTTGTTAAAAGCAGTACTTGAAGCCCGGCATGACTTTTTTTTGTACCGTGACTTTCAGTCCCGCAATATTATGATCGTTAATAACGAACCCTGGTTTATCGACTACCAGTCCGGCCGCCGCGGAGCGCTCCAGTATGACCTGGCTTCGCTTTTATACGACGCCAAAGCTGAAATCCCTGACACTATCCGTGAACAGATGGTTGATTATTATTTGGAGCGTCTGAAAAACTATCCCGGCGTTGAACCAGGCAAATTCCGGCGTTTTTATTATGCATATTGCTGGATTCGCATTATGCAGGCCCTAGCCGCTTTTGCCTATCTTGCCGATGTTAAAGGTAAAAGAGCATTTAAAGAAAACATTCCCCTGGCCATGCAAAATGTTCGATCTCTACTGGTAAAACCGACGATTATGAATGACATGCCGGAATTATATAAAATATTCTCAAACCTGGTTAACAAATATGATGGATAATAACATGTTCCCCAAATTGCAAATCACAATTTACAGTTTTGGCTTTCACAAATCCGGGCCGCCACCGGATTGTCATGGTAATGGCGGCGGGTTTGTATTCGATTGCCGGGCTCTGCCGAATCCTCATTATGTCGCTGAACTCAAAAACCGGACAGGAAAGGACAAACAAGTAATTGATTTCTTTATTCAATACCCGGTTGTACAGCAATTTATCGTCTTGGCGGCATCCCTGGTGCAACTCGCTGCTGAGAATTTCAGTGAGCGCGGGTTCACCCATCTGTATGTAGCTTTTGGTTGTACCGGCGGTCAACATCGCTCCGTTTATTGCGCTGAATCCCTTGCTGCTATGCTGAAAAATCGATTTCACATTGATCTTGAACATCGGGACATGACCGCTTATATGGAGAAATAACATGAAAGCGCTGATTCTTGCCGCCGGTATCGGCTCCCGGTTAGCTCCGCTAACAGACACGCTCCCAAAAGCGCTGGTACCTGTGCACGGCCTGCCCATGCTGCAAATCCTGTTGAATAAACTTCAAGTAAGTGGATTTGATGAGATAGTCATCAATACATTTCACCATGCACAACAAATTCATAACTTTATTAAAAAATATAATGAACAGAATAAAAACCTGACGATAAAAACAAGCCATGAAGAAAAATTACTGGACACCGGCGGGGGGATAAAAAAAATGCTAAACATCTTACGCACAAACGAGCCGGTGCTGGTACATAATGTTGACATTGTTTCCGGAATTGACCTGCGTAAATTTTATGATGATCATTGTCAAAGCAGCGCTGCAACCTCTTTGGCAGTACAAAATCGTAAAACCAGTCGACCGCTATTGTTTGACGAGGCCTTTCGTCTCTGTGGTCGGCGGCATCCCCGAACCAGGTCTTTTACAATCGTAACTAAACCGACTGGTCATGTTAGCGAATTTTCCTTCTGTGGGATACAAATTATTGACCCCAAATTATTTCTAAACTATCCTGCCACAAAATTTTACAGTATCAATGTCTATCTCAATGCTGCTGCAGCAGGAAAAATTGTTTGCGGCAAGGTATTTAATGATATTTACTGGCAAGACCTGGGAACCGTGCTGGCTATTCATAAAGTGGCAAGCGATATAGAACAAGGAATTTTCAGCTTTTAAGGTTTTTGCCAATCCGGTCTGCATCTCTCTCCTGTTGGATGTCGTCAAGTTACTTTTTCATTTTATCATGAACTGTGTCAGGCAAATGCGGAATTCTCCTGGTTGCTCTGCATAATCAGGGCATCAATATCGGCGGCGATCAGTTGTTCCATACGTTTCTTTTCATCATCCGTCATAAAAGATGCCTGGATCGAATTGAATACAATTTGTCGCATATCCATCATATTTAAATTAAATGTAGTAGCTGCCAACTGGTATTCACCGGTCAGCGTTATATCAAAAACATGTGGATCATCGGTGTTCAGGGTAACACAAATTCCTCGTTTCAAAAATTCAGCAAATGGATGTTGCTCATAACTTTTAACTACTTTCAGGCGAATATTGCTGGTCAGGCATTGTGTTAAGGGAATATGATAAAGAGCGAGATAATCCATTAATTGGGTATCTTCAATTGCCCGTGTACCGTGGTCGATGCGTTCAACTTGCAGATAATGAATAGCATCCCAGATACTGTGCGCTCCCATGGATTCACCTGCATGAGCAGTACGATGCAGACCACCCTCGCGGGCAAGGTGAAAAGCATGCGTAAATTCTTGTTGTTTAACCGCAGTCTCATCACCGGACAAGCCAATACCCCGGATAAACGGATGATTCAAGGCGACAATCTGCTCTACCAGTTGTTCCGCTTTTTCAGGGCCATGCCCCCGCAACAGATTTATGTTCAGATTGGCTTTTATTTTATTCTGCCTCTGAATATTTTTTACTACCGAATAGATACTGTCGATTATCACATCAAGGGAAAAACCAATATCAAGATATTTTTGTACTGCGCAATCAAATTCCACATAATAAACATTTTGTTTACACAACGAATCCATCAATTCTACAGTTATCCGTTGTAAATCTTCAATTGATTGAATATTGTTGGTTATTCGCTGCATACCTGTAACAAATTCCCCCAGGCTATCGAATCGATACAATTTATACAACTCGTTGTAATCAATTTGTGGCGTATCGGGATTTTGCCGATAGAATAGTTCCAGCGCAGTTACCGGCCGGATGGAACCTTCAAGGTGTAAATGCAATTCCACTTTGGGTATGTGATTTATAAATTCAATTAAATTAAGCAACCGTCTACTCCACATATTGTTTATTCGGTAACTAATATAGCAAAAATCGGGCAAATATTTTAAGGTTTTTATCACAAAATTATAAAAATAGACTAGTTGTAAATAATAGATTTAACACAATATCAGCAAAAATAAATTCCCCGGGCAGGTTTTATTACAGTTAACAGCAGGCAATTATTGTAATGCAAATTCATATTTGAAAAAGCTCCATTTAGTATAGAATAACCCATCTTGCAATGGATGTTTTATAACACTCTCAAAACCAATAAAAAGGGCTTTTGCATTAAATACAAAAGCCCGAAATTCAAATAAAAGAATCAGGTTATCCGTTAGCGATTATTCGTTCTTTTCAAGTTCCTGCATAACATGAATAATCTTTTCATTGTTAAATGTAGTATGATCCAGGAATTTGATGACTGTTTGATACCCTTCAGCAGAAAACTGCACAACATGGTCGGCATTACGATCTATGGAAACTTTGAGAGGGGCATAACCGACAGTCTTGTCGTCAACAATCACTTTGGCATTCTCTGGAATGACGTTAACCTGAAGCGTTATTGTATGATCTATGGCAGGCGCTGACAATTCAGCAGCGGCAGGAGGCGTTGATTTTACAGCGCTTTCCGATCCAGGTATCGGGTTCAGCGATTCTCTTTGCACAGTAAAATAGCTCTTTTTTTCAAGTAATTCACCATTTGCTTTTTTAACCAAAGACGCTGAAACAATTGTGCGCATATCATGAGTTACTTTGACAAACTCATCCTGGGTTATCAGATCAAATTTTTCCTCTCCCCAGCCAATATAAGCGCGATAAACGGCTCTAATCTTGTAATAACCAGGCTTGACCCGTAATTTGTAGGTATAGTTGCTTTCGGTATTGGCAACGTCCCAGTTTGGATTAATATTTATGTCATTAACAAACACTTCAATATTATTTTTATAACTGGTTCCCTGATCGGCAACATTATTTAAAATGATAACCAAATTATCAATCACCTGTTCGGGTAGTTCCAATTGTTTGAGAGGGCGTAAACTTGAATAAGCTTCGTCAACCGCAATCCGTTTGGCAGCGCATCCCAGTGACAGAATAATTGCAAATAAAAAAGTACTGTACACGATATATTTTTTTGTTCGCCACATACTTGCCTCCTTTGGCTGTGTTAATAAAAGGCGACTATTATTCTAACGATTTACACCGGCAAGAGTTCCAACTCGCCATTTTCTGGACATAAGGTTTCGTAAAAAATTTTATGCGGCAGCGCCCTAAATAGACCCCAATCCTGCCAGTTGTCGGAGAGCTGCAGCAACTGCCGGTAAATATCATCCAAATCTTTGATGTCGATCCAGCAAAAACCGCTGATTTTTTCCGATTTATCATGAACAACCGGGGCGCCGTTTACACCTCTGATATGGTATAAATAGGTAACAAACGGCATGGACAACGTATCATATTGCAGTGTGAAAAAGATCAAGGCATGACAAATCCCGTTGTTGATTTTAAAACCGGTTTCTTCAAACACTTCACGGTGGAGTGTTTCTTCAACAGCTTCGCCTGTATTAATGCCGCCGGAGAGCAGCCGATACACACCATTTGGGAAAAAAGGTTTGGTATGGAGCAGCGCCTGGCTCTGTTCGTTTTCAAGCAGAAAGACAATTTCACCACGACGGTTGGGGCGATTATACATGAACATGAAATGCTGGCGCTGAAAAGGCACGGTTGCCCGGTATACCAGTAAATGTGGATTTTGACGGGCGAGCCAATCAAGTTCGTGGTTGTCAATAACACGGGAAAAAAAATCCGTGTTCAGAACCTGGGACAGGGTAACCTTTTCAAAAACACTATATTGTTGCACAGCGCACATGATTATTTTCCCTGCAAAATCTTTTTAACAGTAATACCAATCTCTGCCGGACTTTTACATACAGTGACGCCGGCATGTTGCAAAGCCTGGATTTTTTCCAGCGCGGTACCTTTACCGCCGGCAATGATCGCCCCGGCATGACCCATACGCCGCCCCGGCGGCGCGGTTTGTCCGGCAATAAAGCTGATTACCGGTTTGTTCATTTTTGTTTTAATAAATTCAGCAGCGTTTTCTTCAGCCGTTCCACCAATTTCTCCAATCATAACAACTGCTTCCGTCTCATCATCGATTGCAAACAGTTCCAGGGCGTCCCTAAAAGTTGTGCCGATCACCGGGTCGCCGCCAATGCCGATACAGGTGCTTTGTCCCAACCCGTTTTCGGTAAGCTGATGAACCGCCTCGTAAGTGAGCGTGCCGCTGCGCGATATAACGCCGACAGAACCAGGTGTGTGAATGAATGCCGGCATGATTCCCAGCTTGCATTTACCAGGGGAAATAATACCCGGACAATTGGGGCCGATAAGACGGCGCTTTTTCTTTGATAAATATTCATGTACTTTTAACATGTCGATAACAGGTATACCTTCGGTTATACATACAACCAGTTCAATACCTGCTTCAGCCGCTTCCATGATTGCGTCAGCGGCAAAAACCGGAGGTACAAATATAATCGAGGTATTGGCGTTTTGCATTTTAACCGCGTGTGAAACCGTATTGTAAATGGGAATTTTATCGAGAAAAAGCTGCCCTTCTTTGCCGGGAGTAACCCCAGCGACAATTCCGCTGCCATAATTGAGCATTTGTTCGGTGTGAAAAGCGCCTTCGGTGCCGGTTATTCCCTGCACAACTATCCGGGTATTTTTATCGACTAGTATGCTCATCTTATGCCCTCCCTGTGTGATGCAAAGCATCAACAACTTTTAAGGCAGCATCAGCAAGATCATGTGCGCTGATAATATTCAAACTGGATTTTTCCAGCAATTCTGCGGCGACATCGGCATTGGTTCCGGCCAGGCGTACAACGACAGGCACTTTAACGCCAATTTTTTCAGCAGCATTAATAACTCCGCGCGCCACCCGGTCACAACGAACAATTCCGCCAAAAATATTGATAAGCACAGCTTTAACATTCTTATCTGCAAGAATTATACGCAAACCGTTTTCCACAGTTTCTTCGGATGCGCCGCCGCCGACATCCAGAAAATTTGCCGGTTCGGCGCCGGTATATTTTATTATATCCATCGTCGCCATTGCCAGTCCAGCGCCATTGACCATGCAGCCGACACTGCCGTTCAATTTAATATAATTCAGGTTAAATTTGGATGCTTCAACTTCAAGAGGATTTTCTTCATCAGTATCTCGCATCTTTTGTATTTCCGGATGCCGGTACAGGGCGTTGTCATCGATATTCATTTTAACATCAAGAGCCAGCAATTCATTGCTGCGGGTCAATACCAGAGGATTTATTTCCAGCAGGGAACAATCATTTTGTATATAGGCAGTATAAAGCGCCTGGAAAAATTTTACAGCAGTACGTAATACCGGGCCGGCAAACCCCAATGCAAAGGAAATACGCCGCGCCTGGAAATCGCGCAAGCCAATAGAATTATCAATATATTCGCGGATAATTTTTTCGGGAAATTGCTGCGCCACCGTTTCGATTTCAACTCCACCCTCACTACTGGCCATTAAAACCAATTGGTTGCGTTCACGATCCAGTACAATTCCGGCATAGTATTCTTTGACAATATCGGCGACAGGGGTGACAAGGATCCGTTTAACTACCCGGCCTTCCGGTCCGGTTTGCGGTGTCACCAGGGTCATCCCCAGCATAACGCGCAATTGTTCCATTGCTTTATCGTAACCGGATACAATTTTAACACCTCCACCCTTTCCCCGACCGCCGGCATGAATTTGCGCTTTTAAAACCAGCGGCCATTGTTTATATTCACGGATAATAGCATCAAGTTCTGTTATGGAAAAGCCGGTTTTACCGTTTACTGTGGGAACAGCAAATTTCTCTGCTAATTCTTTGGCCTGGTATTCGTGTATTTTCATAAACCCTCAAAGTAGTTAATGTTACAGAACAAAATGTTTACTGATATAAAAACATTTATCCGGCATAATTGTGACGAATTCCGGTGGCAATGTGTTTACTCTATTTTTTCAGAACCATTTTGTGGCGCCAAAATAATGCAGATAACGTTTTTTCTATGTAAAAACTTTTGCGCCGCTTTCTGCAGCGAACGGGCGGTTAGCTTTTCAATGTACTTTTGCCGGTTCAAAATATCTTTAAATTTTATCTTGTTTTGTTCAAACGACATTAAATTTGCCAGCCAAAACCGGTTTTCTTTTAAATCCACCTCCAACTGCCGGGTTTGGGTTTCACGTATTTTTTCAACATATTTTTCAGACGGACCGAAAGAAGCAATACTGTCAATTTGTGAATAAACCAAATCAATCAGTTCTTTCACACGTTCAGGAGCACAACCGAAAGAAAATGAAAAACGATATTCTTCGCGCGGCAAACGGGTAGCCGTATTACCCACATTTACTCCATAAGTACCGCCCATATCCTCGCGTAGAACCTCCCGAAGTTTGATTCGCAATAAATCCGTTAACGACTCGATATGATATACATTTTGCATAGACCATTTATACTCGCCGGAAATAACCAGACCTACCCGGCTTTTAGATTCTATTCCTCTATATATCGTTTTCACTACCATTCCACGAGGAAAGTGGATGGACGGATCGCGCCAGCGTTCCTTGCGGGGCAGCGCCGGCAAGCAAGCCAGGTATTGTTCAGCCAGCTTTTTAACTTTTTCAAGTTCAAAACTGCCGACCAGAAAAAAAGTAAAATCATCAACATCTGCAAAGCGATCCTGGTAAAAAGCAAAAGACTTGTTCAAGTCCATTTCTTTTAAAAGATCAGGCGACCAGGGACGGGCGCGGAAATGATGACTTGCCAGGGTAACCTGCAGGGTATCCTGAAATGCCGATTCCGGCCGGACATTGCGATTTTCAAGGTATCCTTTAAGCCTGGCAACATACGCCTGGTATGCGGTTGAATCCTTACGCGGTGAGGTTAAGTATAAATAGATGAGCTGAAACATGGTCTCAATGTCCTGGGGAGAAGCCTGACCGCTGATCCCTTCTGCGGTTGTGCTGATCCAGGGAGCAACACTGACGACCTGTCCGGCAAGGACTTTGGGCAATTCAATAAAATCGAATTGACCAACGCCACCGTCGGTCACAATATCCGTGGCAGTGATGGCAGCAATATAATTTGAATCTGGCGCCAGTGAGTTGCCGCCATAGCTATAGGCGTTGAACCGAACCTCGTCATTTTTAAACTCTGTCGGCTTGCAGATTACCTTTATACCGTTAGATAATTTCCATATTGTCAAACCAACCTGTTCATCTTTTTTTTCGGATATGACTGTACCGGGGGCCGGCAATTCGGCAATCAACGGTTGTGCAGAAATACGGTCAACCCAGGGGGTAAGCGACAGCGTATCAACGGAGGCGATTACAGCTTTCAGTTCATCTTCTGTGGGAATAATCAAGCCGGGTTTTTCCGGTGAATCTACCAAAATAACCCGGTTATTATCGGTCAGCCACTGTGCGGCTAATTTGTTAACTTGATCAAGTTGTATGCCGTCCATAAATTGATTTGCGATTCGGTATTCATATTCAATTCCGGGTATCGGCTCATTTCTTAAAAAATTACGGCTAAATTCCCGTGCATAAGCAATAGATTCAGTTTTATCCTGCTCTTTCAGGGCGCGTTCCATATACCGCAGTATGGCTTTTTTCATCCGCTCCAGTTCAGTTTCGGTAAAACCATATTGCCGAACCCGCAATGCCTCTGCCAAAATTGTTTGCAAACCGCGTTGGATTCCCGTTTCTTTAACTGTGGCATTTAAAAAATAGGCGCCCTGGCTGCGAACCAGGTAGCCGTTTCCGGAATACGCATTCAAAAATGGCGGATCAGCTTGTTGCAAGAGCTCTTGCAGCCGGTTGTTCATCATGCCATTGTAAAGATCTTTAATAATTCCCTGCCGGTAATCGGCAACTGTGTTCTGTGGTTTGATCTCATACTTGAAATACAAACTGACGGCTGTTTCTGTGGCTTCGGGATCAGCAGCGATGGCAAAAAGCGGTTCAGTATTATCCGGAACCGGGTATAATTGCCGTTCCCGCTCAGGTTCAGGATTGACCAATCCGCCAAAATGCTGATGGATCAGAGTTTCAATTTGGTCTTTATTAAAATCACCAACTGCAATTACTGCCATTAAATTCGGGCGATACCAATCCTTATAAAATCTCACCAGAACATCGTGGGAAAAAGATTCCAGAATTTCTTTCTTGCCGATAGGTAAACGGAGCGCATATTGTGAATCTTGAAATAGAATTGGCAATTGCTTATCAAATATTCGCTGACCGGCGCCACGTCCCAAGCGCCATTCCTCGATTATTATGCCGCGTTCCCGGTCTATTTCCACCGGTTCATAACTTACCTGGTGCGCCCAGTCTTCCAGAATTTGAAAGCCTTTGTCAAGAATTTCTTTATTATCGGTTGGTAATTGCAGCATATAAATCGTCTCGTCGAAACCGGTCGAAGCGTTTATTTCAGGGCCAAATTGCATCCCAATGGATTCCAGGTAATGGATTAACTGCTGCTTTTGAAAATTTTTAGTACCATTAAAAGCCATGTGTTCGGCAAAATGCGCCAACCCCTGCTGGTCATCATCTTCCAGAATAGACCCGGCATTAACTACAAGGTGTAGTTGTGCACGTTTTTCTGGTTTTTTATTAACTTTAATATAATATTTTAAACCGTTGTCAAATTGTCCAATAGTAACAGATGTATCAATGGGAATTATATCATTCAGATCTAATAACCCGCTATCTGAAGCTGAAACCGGAATTGAAAAAACTCCAACAAGAACAAGAGTAGTAATAAACGACAGTAAATTTAAAAAACAAATTTTAATATTTCTCATTCTTTCCACCAGTCGATATAAATAATGTTATTTATAAAATATACAGAAATTTTGCGACAAGCAAAAGTATTTAATAGCATTAAATATTACAACTGAAACTTGATGGCGAATCAGGCTTTTGATTAAAAGACCAAACTGATGTGGTAAATTAATAACAAGATAAAGCCATCAAGCAGCTATTCTTTGATGCGGCGCTTTTCTTTTTGTGTAAAAAGCAAACAAGCATTGCCGGAGGAACGATAGACTTCAAGGGAGGGCATAACGCGGGATTTTAACGAAAAAGCATTACAGCCATATGGGTATTTTTTGTCATAAGTAATGAAAAAATGTTGACATTTAAAACAGTTCTGTTTTGGATTTTTATTCATTTTTTCATAAAATTTGGGGGTGTCTATGGTAAGAAATGAAAAAAAACTGGGTTGAAACAACAAAATACCTGCCAGCTGTTGCTGTTATCAGGTACTGAAAAAAAACTGTAATGCCAACTAGATGTTTTGATCAACTTTTTTAACATCCTGGAACATGAGCTTGGCAACCGAGTCAATCACTTGTTCAGAATCATAAAAATTGTTGTTGACCCGTTGTTTAATTTCTTCCAACCGGGCTTGCGATAGCTTGGTCTCACGGGAAACATTTGTCAAGCTGGGAGCTGAATTGGAATCAACGGTTGCGCTGTGCTCGCTATAGGGATTGGTTTTTCCAGCTATATTGGTACGTACTGCAACATCGCCGGAAATTTCTACCCGATCGCGTAATTTTACATTACCATCTTCGGGCGTCATCTCTTTGGCTTTTTCCTTCCGGTCTCGCTCAATCTGGCGGCTGGAAGTAATATTCGCATTTTCGGGATTAATTTTCATAATATATACCTGTATACTTAGCCATTAATTTCGTAACGAGTTCTCTTGTCGTTACCTGATATATAACGAACGGCTGCCTTGTTTTTGTTAAACAAGTCAGTCAATTTAGAATTATAGGAATCGTGAATTTTTTTCACTTTTTCATTTATTATTGACAATGAACTGTCGACTGATAAAGCATGGTTATGAACTGATTCTAATAAATGTATAATATTATTATTTAAAATGCCACTATTATTTTTTTCCACTAGGGTTAATCTTTTCTTGATTTGTATATCAAGATTTTGTATTTCCTGATCCAGTGTTTTTCGGTCCATCATTATCGTAACCAAATCATCAATTTCTTCATTATTCAGTTTTGTTAACAGGAACGAATTTGCCTTTTCGAGCTGGGATAATTTTTCAATTTGCAGTGTTAGCAAATCAATTAATTCGTTTTCCATCCCGGCGTTTTTTGAGTTTTCCAAAACTGGCAAATCAATATTCTCTGTCAAACAAAACACCAATTACATCCTGCATTTTTGAGGCGATTTTCAATATTTCTTCGCTGGGTATCTGACGAATGATCTCTTCTGTCTCGGAATTTACAATTTTAATGACAGTTGTGCCTGTAGTTTCGTCTTTGGAAAAATTTAAATGAGTTTTAAAATAATTACTAAATTTTTCCAGGTCTTTAATTGCATCATCAATTTCGTCTTGAGATACATTTTTTTTCTCAGCCTCATTATTATTGTTCGTTTTCGAATTGAATTTATCATACCGGGCAGAAGAGTAATCCTTTATCTCCCTTGCAGGTACGGAATTGGTATCCTCGATATAATTGGGCATGGAATTATAACTGAATACGCTGTTTTTGTCTACTTGCTCGATCATCATTGCTTTTACTCCTGTCCTGTTCTGACAGTATAGTTAATTATTGTAAATAATTATTCGTTGTTGATAAAATACTTGTTACTGTGTTTTGTTGTTGCACAATCTGGTATATCAATGTTTGCATTGACTGTAATTTACTGCGATAGTTATTTTCAATTATCGCCATGCGTTGTTCCATACGTGTGATGCTTTGATCCATTGAATCCATTTGTTCCTGAATACTTGATTTACGATTTTCAATAATACCGTCAGTTTCAACATACGATTCAAGAAAATCATACAGCTTTGTAGCGATTCCTTCAGAATCGTTAAATATTCTTGAAACTGCAAGTGGATCACTGGATAAATAATCTTCAAGCATTTCGGAATCAGATATTGTTGCTTTCAGATTTTCATCAAAAGTAATTCCGATTTCGGTCAGTGACGTTGGATCGCCAGTGTCGCCACCGGTAACACTTTTTGTCAATGTATCAATTAGTTCAAATCGCAAATTTCTGAATACGCTTTCTCCGGTAAACACACCACGCGTATAAGTCTCTAAATTAACATCTGTAAGACTTTTGATGTATGATGTCACATTATTAAAATTATCCAGAAACGATTGAATTTTATTCTTGATTGCACTATTATTTTTCGTCGAAGATATTACCACCGACTCTGTTTCCGGATCAGTATAGGTATCGTTTGCAACTGTAATATTTTTCAGAGTCATGGACAAACCATTAATTTCAATGGTGTTGCTCGATTTGGTTATCTCATCACTCACATCATTACTGTTTATGGTAAATTTAGCGTCATTACCAAGAGTCTGAACCGCACCGTCCAGTTTCAGAGCGTCGCTTAAAAAGGAACCCTCTATATCTTCAAATTGAATTTCTTCACTACCGGTTTCATTGGCAGTGATCATAATTTTATCAAGAGACTCGTCATAAAAAACTGTAACATTTGCTGATGAAGAGTTGATTTGAGAAATTATTTCATCCAAAGTATCCTCACCGGCATTCCAGTTAAATGTTAAACCATTAATTTTAAAACTACCGGTATCAGATTCACCAATGGTAGCGTCAAAATTTGCTTTATATAACAGCACATCGCTTTGCACTCCTGTTGCCGATGGCATCATATTCGGCTCAGCCCCGTAAGTGCCGGTTGCTAAATTAACTGCGCTGAAAAAACCAACTTCAGATTCTCCGGCAGTTTCGGAAATGACCAGGGTTGTGTCATTATGGTCATCATTTTCTATTATAAATTTGTCATTATTTTCATCATAATATAAATTTACTGCTGCTGATTCATCATTATTTACCGCAATAATGAAATCAGATACTGTATCATAATTTTCCAGGTCAAAGGTTTGTCCGTTTACTGTTACTGAACCCGATGGTGCAGTATTGAACCCGGCATCTGCAAAGCTTTTAAACAGGTCCAGATTATCAACTCCGGCAACAACCTGGGCGGTACTTTTGGCAGCAATTGTGGTATTTAAAGTTCCGGTACTTTTTATTTGTGTCGAAGTCGCCAGTTGACGAACGCGCACGGTATAAGTGCCGACTGATGCGCCGCTATCTGCTGAAACAGCAATAGCATCAGTGTTATTGGAAGAGACATTAACACTATTAAAAATCGAATCACTTTCAGTTTCCTTTAATTGTTCAGCCAAGCCCTGTAAAGAAGATAATTTGCTTTTAAGAGTATCAAAATATGTGGTCTTGACGCTAATTTCGGATCTTCGCGTTTGCAAATTTCTCAGCGGCTGACGTTCAATTGCCATGTATTGGCTGATTAAACTTTCCAGCGAACTGTTGGATGATAATGAACTTACTGTTGCCATGGTGCAAATCTCCGTTAAAAATCGGGCGTCAAGCTGCTTTATGAGTTTGCAGCGCTTCTGCCCAGGTACTGCGTAATTCTACTAAAACTGGTAATGCTTTATTAAACTGTTTTTCACGTATCATGCGTATTGAATATTCATATAACCGAAACAAGCCGGTTGCAATTTCAGGATAATTAAAATCCAGTGAATCGATCAACTGAGCAATTGCCCGTGATGCTTTTCTTTCATCATCGGACTTGCATCCTGCTATCGCCTGATCATACAAAAATAATACCAACTTTTCCGGTGAAGAGGATAAAACCTCATTTTTTTGATATATATTAACTTTATTTCTGATTGTTTTCGGTGTATAAACTGAGTTAAGCATCACAAACTCCCTTGAAGATCATTTTTCTGTTTGTAAAATAAAGCACGCCCCTGCAACGGGGCGCGCTCTATATTATTAATCCATTATTGGAACAATGACAACACTGCTTGCGGCTGGGCATTAGCCTGAGCCAACATTGCGGTCGCTGTTTGTTGCAGAATCTGATACTTGGTCGAATTCAATTGTTCTTCAGCCATATCGGCATCCATGATGCGGCTGTAAGAGGATTCGGTATTCAGTTTTGCAACGGATAATGATTCTTCCTGGAAACTGAGTCGATTGTACTGACCACCAAGATAAGACAGAGCTTCTTTAACACCAGATATTGCAGTGTCAATCTTGGCCATGAATAACTGTGCAGAAGCCTGATCAGATACGCTGTTACCGCTCTTGGTATAATCAAAACCGATAGACATCGTTTGTGCAGAAGCAGTAGAAATTGCGCCCAGATCAATTGTTATGCCAACGCCAAGGTTAATTGCAGCAGGGTCAGCGCCGCCGGCGACTGTAGTCGTCAGTGCGGTTCCAACATAATTGGTGCCGGTATCGGTATCGGAATTAATAGTCATCAAAGCGCCAGTATCATCACGGACTTCAATGCTCATCGTACCATTGGTAGTTACGCCGACATTCAATGTGTAATGACCGGTTCCTAATTCGCTAGCCAGGGCATTCAATGATGAAGAAGTGGCCAATGTTCCAGTAATGCCACCGCTCGCATTGGTATAGCCAACAGATACCGAACCGGTTGCGGATGAAGATGCTACGACATCCAGACCGGATGAACTCAGGCCGGTAACCGAGACATTACCCAGTACGTCCAGAATCAGCTCGTCTTTTACTACATCATCGCCGGTACCGATCTGAAAATTCATGGTTCCAGTTAACATATTGGTACCAAACCAATCGGCCTGGGATATTTCAGCGTCAATCTGGGAATTAAATTTTTGCAGTTCCTGCAAGATTGCCGTTCTTTCGTTTGCACCCAGGGTGTCGTTTGCAGCTTGAATTGATTTTGTTTTCATCTGGTTCAAAATTTCCAGAACGTTGTTTAAATGACCTTCTGCAGTGGTCATTACGTTTTTGGCAGAGCCAATGTTGTCAATCGCCTGGCCAAGACCTCTTGCTTTGGTGTCGAGACCACCGGCAATCGCCATACCAGCAGCATCATCAGCGGCTGAGTTAATTCGTTTACCCGTAGCTAAACGTAACTGATGAACACTCAATTTTGTGTTGATCGATTTTAACGAGTTTAACGCACTCAACGCACCAATATTGGTATTAATCCGACTAAAATCTGCTGTTGCCATGATATTACCTCCTTGTTATGTTCCTTTCAGGCATCCATGCCTGTATTTTTACTTTTGTTTGTTTTTGAATGACTGATTGTGTTTAGTTATCTGTCCTTTCACTTATATATATCGACAAGGGGTAACAAAACTTTAATAATATTTTTCAGAATTCTTCAGTCATTCAGAATGCTGATGGCAACAGCTTAGATCTGTTCATTTTGCAATATTTGCTGCAGCGCTTTCATGTTTTGCAGCGCTCGTGCGTTCCCCGGATCCAGTTTTAACGCTTCTTTAAAACCGATAAATGCCGATTGGTATTGTTTTAATTTTGCATAACAGGATGCAATAATAATCAGGACATTAACATCTTGAGGAGCAAAATTTAAATACCGGCTGTATAGCTCAATTGCTTTGGTATATAAACCCATTGCAAGACAATATTCCCCTGCTTGTTTTAAAGGGACGGTTGTGGTTGTATTTGCTATAATTAAATCCATAACTTTTGTAATAGAATCATGGTCATTTCTTTTCATATAAATTGACGCCATTCCCATCAATGCGCCGATATGTTGGGGAGATTTTTCTAAAATTAACTGCCATTGTTGCAGCGCCTTATCCATATCCATTGATACCAGGCGGGAGGCATACAAGTTGCGTAATTCTACTGAATCGGGAAACTTTACAATTCCCTTTTCAAGTATTGTAATCAGATCACAAAACCAGGGATATGCGATACATAACCCCGCCCATTTTTCATAAAATACTGGCGCTAACGGCTGTTGCTGCTCAAATGCAAGCAAACTTGTTTCTGCTTCCGGCGCCCGGTTTAATTCAATCAGGATTCGGGCCCGTGCCGTCGTATAGACTGGTATATCTGGTTGAATTGCGATTGCTTTGTCTATGGCGTCAAGCGCCTTTTCCTTTTCATGCAAATAAAAATAACAATCCGATATATTGCCCCAGGCTCGATGTTCAAAATCAAAAGTGTCGATAATAACTCTTGTATGCTGGGGATTCTTTTTAAAATCCCGGTTCAGGCGAATGAAATTTTTCATAGCGTCGATGGCATTTTGATAAAGTTGGCGTCCCTGAAGAGCCAGCCCAAGACTGAAACTTATATCCAGATTTTGCGGATATTTTGTCAATACTTCCCGGATCAAATTTTCAGCTTCAACATAGCGCTGCATGGATATCATGGCATATATCATGTCGCCGGTTATCATCTGATAATTCAGTTCATCCATACGTGACTTGCTTATCTCCAGCGCCCGATAGCCGCTTTCAATTGCTTCCTGGTAACGCTGTTGCACCCGTAAAATACGCAGGTAATTTTGCCAGGCAAACGGATTGGTTTGGTCTTCATCTAATTGCTTTTTGAGTAATGCTTCAGTACGGCGATATTTTGCCTGCATCTCTTCCGGTGATAAATTATATCCATAATGATAAATGCGAATATTGGTATGCAGCCAGGCGCCTTGATGGATTAACTGGTTATGGACAATTCCTTCATAATGGGCTTTGCCACGTCGAAAAACTCGATGGGAATAATTCCGGGAATCGCCACTGGGGCTGGCGCTGATTACCGAACAAAAAATTACATCATACTTGTCTGATTGCAGGGCATATTTCAGCATTTGTATATCATCACGTTCCAGTTTTTCATCGGCGTCTATTACCAATATCCAGTCACAGGTTGCATATCCCAGACTGATATTTCTGGCTTTACTAAAATTCCCCTCCCAGGGATGATGATAGACACGGGCATGATAACTTGTTGCAATCTCTACGGTTCGATCCGTTGAGCCGGTGTCGACGACAATAATTTCATCAACTGCGCCCTGGACGCTTTCCAGACATTGAGGTAAAAATTTTTCCTCGTTTTTTACTATCATACATAAAGACAGGGTTGGCGTTGAATTTAAAGTTGACATAACAGGTTTCATTCTTTTCGTTAGTTATATTTTTTAATTATTTTTATTACAGTATCAATTACATATTCAACCTGGAGTGATGTTAACAAGGGATAAAGCGGCAGTGATATTGTCGAATCGCCAATCCATTCCGATACCGGATAGCTGCCTCTGCCCTTCCCAAATAACTGCATAAACCGCGTCAACAGGTTAATGGAACGGTAATTCACAGCTACGCCAATTCCCTGTTCCTGTAATTCATATAATATACGATCCCGATAGTCCGGGTTAACCCATATCGTATATAAATGATGAGCATGACGGCTGTTTTTAATTTGAACCGGCATATCCAAACCTTTTACCGGGCGAAAGGCTGCTTCATATTTTTCAAAAAAATAATGGCGTTTTTGCCAACAGGTACCTATTTTGCCAAGCTGGGGTAACAATAATGCCGCTTGAATATTATCCATGTTGTATTTCCAGCCGGTATCAATCAAATCCCAATGTTCATACCGTTTTGTATACCGATCTGCAGCCTCGCGGTTAATACCATGCAGCCGCAATACCTGAATTTTTTCAGCCAGGGTCTGAGAATTTGTCGTTATTGCGCCGCCTTCTCCTGAAGTTATGTTCTTGGTGGCATAAAAGCTGAAACAGGTAATATCGGCCAATTCCCCAACCCGAATACTGTCACGCTCGCTTTCAATTGCATGGGCGGCATCTTCGATTATTGCGAGTTTATACTTGTCGGCAATCTGGCGGATTTTACGCATATCACACATTTGCCCATATAAATGAACCGGCAAAATTGCTCTGGTTTTGGAAGTTATTGCCGCTTCTATTAAATCAGCGTTAATATTGCCGGTGTCTTTTTCAACATCTACCCAGACCGGTGTAGCGCCGGTATGTAAAATTGCCGTGCTGGTGGCCACAAAGGTCATGGGGGTAGTGATCACTTCATCACCGGCTCCTATTCCAAGGGCAATGAGCGCCAGATGCAGGGCTGCTGTGCAACTGGTAAGCCCCACACAATATTTTGCCCCCAGGTATGCAGCAAATTGCTTTTCAAATAGATCCACCCGGTCACCGGTGGTTAAAAATATGGTGTCCAGAACCGCGTTTACGGATTCTTTTTCTTCCTGCCCTAAACTATGTTTATAAAATTCTACTTTCATCTCAGTGCATCACCACTTTACCTTCTTTGACTTTGATGGGAATTTGTTTCATCCACAACAGCGGTTCCCACCAGCGTTGATTATTAATATACCAATTGATTGTTTGATCGAGACCAGTATCAAAATCGGTTTCCGGTTTCCAGTTTAACAGGCTTTGCGCCAGTTGATTGGAGCCAATATGTCGGTCAACTTGACCGGGACGATTAAATGTATGCTGAATCAGTTTTTTGGGTTTATTCAACCGTTCCAGAATTTTTTCGGCTATTGTATTTACGTTAATATCAATTCCCGTAGCAACATTGATGGCCTGACCGAATAAAGCTGTATTTTCAGAAGTTAGTACTGCTTCCAGCGCACGGCAATGATCCAGCACATAAATCCAGTCACGCAAAGCCTGCCCGTCACCATGAATGGTTAATGGCTCATTTAAAATAGCGCTGGTTATAAATCGGGGAATCAGTTTTTCCAGGTGTTGATGCGAGCCATAGTTGTTAAATGGTCTGATAATAATCGCCGGAATTTCATAGGTACGCCAATAAGAATAAACCAGCCGGTCAGCGCCGGCTTTGGCGCTGGCATAAGGACTGCATGGATTTAACGGATGTTGTTCTGTCATGGGCGCCTGCAACGCAGTTCCATAAACTTCTGATGTTGAAATATGAATAAATTTTTTGATCTTTTTATAATTTTTCAATATGGCATTGCAGATTGTTTGCGTGCCAATAACATCGGTTTCGTAAAATATTTTATTATCAAATATCGAGCGGGCAACATGCGTCTCGGCGGCAAAATGAACGACATAATTCGCTCGCTCTACCAGGGCGTTGACAATTTCAGCATTCTTGACATCGCCATACCAAAACTCGAAACGTTTATCGTTTTTTACCAGGCTGCTAAAATTATCCGGGTTGCCGGCATAAGTCAGCGCATCAAGGATGATAAAATGATAATGCGGATATTTCTGAAACATATAATTGACAAAATTGCTGCCAATGAAACCCGCACCGCCGGTAATCAATAATGTTTCCATATTCATTTCTCCATTCCACTTACAAATGAATTACCAAACCCTTATAGGCGCCAAGGTTTTTTTGCATCGCCGGAATGCCCTCTGGCCCGGCACACAAAACTAGTGCATCGGCAGCTTGCATTGCCGAACTGCTTGGCTGTACTGTTGTATCCAAAACAACTTCACCAACTTTGTATGGATTATCATCATAAATACCATAGATCAATTCTTTCGGAAAATTGGTATTTGTTAAAATGATCATCAAAGTAGTACCCTGACCATAAAAAGCGACTTTTTTACCATCTCTAATGCAGGTTTTTACCTCTGTAAAGACTCGTTGCCAATTGGCAACAATTTGCTTTACTGAAGCTTTGATGTTTTCCCGTTGCCTGTCCAAATCTACACGCCGGGTAATTTTATCATTAGATATCTTTTTGAACAAAAATCGCCACTTGCTGCCTTTAGTATCTTCACTAACCAGATCAAGATGAAATTCTTCCATCAAGGCAAGAATATGTTCACGGAAATACATGCAGGTATGATCAGCAAAAAACAGTTCAAACGGCGCTTGCGGGAAAATCACAATTTCAGTACTGAACATACCCCCGATTTTTAACAACTGTTCCACTTGTTGAACAAATACGCGTGATGGCACCCGGTTCAGAACTGCATGAATGCACACCAGGTCATAACTGTTGGCCTGATAATCGCTGCCGGCAAAATTTTTGGTATAAAAGGTTGCCGCAGGCACTTTTTTTCTGGCCATTTCAATTGAGGAAATGCTAGGGTCAACACCCTCAATTTGCCATTCGGGGTAGCGAGCGTAAAAAGCTTGCTCAAAAAAACCCTTGCCGCAGCCAATATCAAGCAATCGGCCTTTTTGTGGAAATTCGTGTGAAAAAACAAATGAATTCAGGGTTTCGGCAAACGTTTTACCATGCGAGTAATTTTTATAATCATAAACTTCCGAGCGCAATTTGGAAGAATATACTTGTTGATAATAATGATCCAGATCTTCTTCCAGCGGCGAACGCAGCGTATAAACGAAACCACATTGGGTGCACATTCCTTTAACCAGTTGTGAATTTTGAATTACTTCGCGTCCGGAACAAACTGAAGTCATTTGCCCTTCATTTAAAAGTTCCCATGATGAATTTTTGCAAATTTCACATTTTATCGAGGCCCAGTCTTTCATTATTTTTTCCTTCCTGTGAGATAATCGAGTGATTCCGGACCGCAATTAAATAACAAATCAATAACAGATAAATAAGGTATAAATGTTCCATATAATTGCGGATATACCGGGTGTTGATAGTTCTGAAAATGTACGGTAATATGCTTTTGGGCAAACATCTCTAAATTCAAATAATCTTTAGCGGCAGAACCGGATAAATAGTCCGTAGCGCCCAGTTTTTCACAGATATCGACCAATTTTTGGGTTCTTTCCCCCTTGACGGCCAGTTGCGATGAAAATTGAATTACGGTTTTTATACCCAGGCATTGATTAAGATATTGTACAAAAGCAACGTTAAAATCTATTAACCGGGAACAGGAACCGGCTATCAAGCCGGCAATGTCCGGGAAATATTGATGAAAAAATGGAGACTTTTGGTAAAAATTTTGAATCGTTTTTATATGTTTTACTGACCAGCTATTATTATCGGGCATTCGAACATCTTTGATCAAATCACTATGATGGGCATTCACGGGAATGGTCATCCATACCGGGCCATTAGGCCCTTTGACGCGATTACGATTCCGCCAGTCATTTTTTGTGTATTGCACATCGTCATAAAAAACAAAAATGTCAGCCCAATTCATCTGGTCAAAAAAACCACACCAGGGAATATAGCCGGGTTGTAAAATAACTATATTCATATTCGATAACCTACACAAAACAAAGCGCCGTCATAACCATAAATAGAAATGATTCCGGTTTGTACAAATTGAAAATCATGTTCGCCGGGTAAAAATTCGATAAATTTTTTTAACAGAAAATACCCCTCTCCCAACTTTATACGCAAACCGGGAAATGGCGAACTGGCACGTAATTGTCGGGCTAACCCGGCAATAGAATAATTCTCCGAAAGCTCGATCGTTAATTGTTGAAACGGGGGATAATTACATTCTTTAATCCCGTCAATTCGATTTGGAAAGCCACTATCATTATCCAGGTAATTAAATAAATCCAGAACCAGGGGATATTGCAACTCTGAAAGCTGTTGGCGCAATAAACCATCATCAAAGTAATTTTCAATATCCAATGGATATTGGGAAATGACACTACCTGAATCCGGTTTGGCTACCATTTCATGTAATGACATGCCGGTTTTTTCTTCTCCCTGTAACAAACTATACTTGGTCGGAGCCGCTCCTTTATATCCGGGTAACAATGAAGGATGGAAATTAAAGGCGCCCCGTTTTGGCGCGGCTAAAATTGTTTCCGGTAAAAGCCGGTGATAGGAGGCGCAAATGACCAGATCGACCGGCTCATCGAAATGGTCAGGGCGATCGTAGCTAAAAGTTATTGCATATTGCCGGGCAATATCTTCCACTGAGCGCACCGGGTAATAAGGATGAGGAAATTTTTCCTCACGCGTATAAACATGTACTATATCCTGCCCCAGATCGAGTAAATATTGCAGCATAAAACTACCAAAACCCGTTAAACCGAACAATGCAATCTTGAAAGTCATATCAAAAACCTGCAATTATTATTGAGGATTAACAAATTCAGCATATCCGGATTGCCAGTCGCGGCAGTTGCGGCACATTTCCGGCAATGCCTGCCAGTTATTTTGCAAATGCATAGCCCGATATTCGGCAAGTTTTTCGGCCCATAATTCTTTAATACTTTTTTCATTGGCATTGCCGCAGGCAACACGACAATGCAAATCCACAGCGCACAGGGCAACACGCCCATCGGCACAAATCGACATGGTGCGCATCAACCAGTAGCAAGGTTTACGGGTAGCTTCATTGTTCTGCTGTAAATTATCAGCGCTAACCAGGCCGGCCCAGCTCACTTTGGGTCGTATTTTAACCGTAACACCATTTTTCGCCCAAAATTTTTTAAATGCCTCTACCTCATGCTCATTAATTTCACTAACAACAAATTGCACAAATAATTTTTGGTTGCCATTGCCATATTGCGTTAGCAAATCCCTATACTTAAAAATATTGGTTACAGCTTGATCAAAATTACCGCCAATGCGAATTTGATTATAAACTTCCGGGGTAGCTGCATCAATTCCGACATACATAGCGTCAAGACCGGCGGTGATAAGGCTTTTTGCTTTTTCCTCCGTCATCAACACACCGTTGGAATTGAGTACCACATCCTGCAAACCGGCATTCTTTGCATAGGCAATTCTTTCCGGCATATCTTTGCACAAAAAAGGGTCGCCAAAAAAGATCTGCCAGACGCGTGCTTGCGGTTTTTCACGAGCTATTTCATCAATCAATTTTGTGTAAAGATAAAAATCCATGAGTTGAATTTTCCGGTACTTTTTGATATTTTCATGGTCACACATGGAACACCGTAAATTACATGCGCTGCAATTATCAATCAAAATAACTGCCGGAAAATCTACTGCTTCGGCAACACGGTCGGCTTTATTTATATCGCTTTTATAACTCATATTACACCTGTTTCGCTGATTTTTGATTTAGGGAGGATTTACTATATAAATTCTGATACGCATCCAGTAACGAATTCATCATGTACCGTTTATCCTGATTTATCAGTTTGGCATTATTCTTTATGAATAACTTTAACAGTTTGGTCAAATTCCTGGCGGCATATAATAAGGTATTGGTAATATCCTGCTGATTAATATTGGTGCGTAATGTATTGATCTCATGATCCAGAATCCCGTCGATATTTGCAGTATCACGAACCACCGTTATTGCTCCTGAATAAGCGGCCTGAACTGTTGTGCTGGCAAAACCTGCGTCATGCGAGGCAATTGAATAGACAATGTTATGAGACTGGATCAGTTCAGCAAATTCTGCCTCTGTTAAACTGCGGGGAATAAAGGAGCAATACCCTATTACACCCAATTCTTTAGCCAGAGTAATCATTTTTTCAAAATAATCTTTACCTTGCAAGGGACTTTGTCCAATGATCAAGGTAACGCGGGTCTGCGGAAATTCTTTAATGATTGCCGGTAATGCTTTGATCAACAAGTCCTGCCGGTAGGCGTCACCCATTGCGCGGGAAGATAATATTTTTGGTATAGCGCTGACGGTTCGCTTGAATTTGTAATGTGACAAGTCAATTAATGGACGAAAAACAATATACTTTTCATCCGGCAGGTTTGTAAAATGATTTTGGAACTGCTTGAATATATTGGGCATGCCATGTAAAAAATAATCGAGTGTATTAATGCAACGCTGCGTATAAGCCTGAACCAAATGATTGGGAGAAGTTATAGACTCGATTGACCAGGGCTGCATAATAGTTGGAATATTGAACAAATTTTTTGCCATATATACAGGAATGCAGCTATACATGAGAGAATGACCATGTACAATATCCGGTTTTTCTTTTTCGATGATAGCAGTAAGCTGTTCCACCAAGCGCTGCTCCAAATTTTGGGAACGCCATTCCGGAGTGCTGTAATCCCGATATGGAAATGAATAAACCGGTACGTGTTTGGGGATGATGCTGTGTTCAACCGGGTAATAACCAAATACACTTTGTGAAAAGCCCAAACGGTCAAGTTCTTCTACCAAACTGGAAACATGAATGGAATGTGAGCCGCCGATGTGACAGATTCTGGGTTTTCCATTAGTAAACTGTGTATATAATATCGGCGCTTCTGTCCCGGACGTTGATATTTGTTCAACCGGAATGATTTCTCGTTCCGCTTGCTTTATTTCGGCATTGATGGTTTTAAGATAGGTTTGCAGCCAGATTTCCAGGCTTAGAAAACGCCATAAAAACCATTCATTTTTTTGGCCGGCATCCCAGCTTTGGAAAAAATCCTGTAACTGTTTAGCGCCAGTCATTTTTATTACTTCGCCATCGCTTCGCAGCAATAAATTTCTGATCTGCTGTTTGAAACAGCCATCAGCCCAAACTTTAAATGGAGTAGGAAAGCCCTTTTTATCTTTACGCCAGGTGATCTCTGCCGGCAAATAATTTTGCACAGCCTGGCGCATGATATACTTGCTCCAACCCGGCCCGGATTTCAGTTCTTCCGGCGCTGAAAAGGCAAATTCAATAATTCGATGATCAAGCAACGGTACGCGGGACTCGATGGAAAAAGCCATAGAAAGCCGGTCTTCATAACGCAGTAATGCCGGCAGCCGAGAACTGAGCAGTTCTTTGAATAAAAAGTTGTCCAAATGACCGGGAAACAGAGCAGGAACGTTTTGCCGGGCATTAAAGGTATATAACTGTTTTACTTCATTACCAAGTTGAAAAACCTTTTCTAACCCATAATTAGAATAATAACCATTAATAATATTTTTATAAGCGCTCATTTTGTTAAAAAGCATGCAACTATAAAGAATATGCGAAGCATAAAAATCATATCCGGCAAAAAGTTCGTCTCCCCCCTGCCCGTCCAGTACTACTTTGACCTCCTGCGCGGCTCCTTCCATAACATGCCATTGTGGTATAATTCCCATTGCCATGGTAGGCTCATCCAGGTACCATAGCATGGTTTGAATTTTGTCAATTACTCGATCACGATCTATTTTTATTTTAAAGGAATTCAGGTTAAAAGCAGTGTTGATCTTTTCTGCATAATCAATTTCATTCCATTCATCCCCTTCCGAAAACCATGATGTGAAGGTTTTTAAATTGTCAATATCTCGACTGCACAATCCAGCGACCAGACTGGAATCCAATCCGCCGGATAAACAAACACCAACTGGAACATCGGAACGTAAATGTTTTTGTATTGCGTCTCCGAATAATGCCAAGAGTTGTTCTGCTTGTTGTTCCTGAGTATTATTGTGATTTTGTTCACGCATAGTCAGGGCGATTTGCGGCAAATTCCAGTAAACTTGCTGACGGGTAATCTCGCCATTTTTAACGATCATGAACTGCCCGGATTTAAAACGGTAAATATTACTGAAAAAGGTTTCATCCAGGCCATCGACGACGCCAGTATTGATATAAATTTGAACTGAATTGACATTCAGATTGATCGGCAGCCCGGATTTTTTACGGTAACTCAGCAGACTTTTTAATTCAGATGCAAAAGCAAAACGGTTACCATCACAACAATAATACAATGGTTTTATACCGACCCGATCACGGCTTAGAACCAGTTGTTGTTCTTTTTTATCCCAAATCGCCAGCGCCCACATGCCGTTAAAACGTGCAAAACAATCGGTTCCCCAATATTTATAGGCCTGCAAAATAACTTCAGTGTCGGTGCCGCTGTTGAACCGTGCTCCCATATTTTCCAGTTCCCGGCGTAATTCTACATAGTTATACACTTCGCCATTAAAGGTAATGACATAGTTTCCATCATCAATAAGCATGGGTTGATGGCCTTTATCGCTTAAATCCAGAATTGACAAACGCAAATGTCCCAACAATACCGAACCAAGATCAATACTGCCGCGGTCATCCGGCCCGCGATGCCGCATTATTTCCAGCATAGTATGAATAACCGGCATCCAGTATTCTGCAGCAATGTGATTCTTTTCCGCTATTCCTGCAATTCCACACATCAGAACATTTCCTCCGGCATTTCCCGGGTAACAGGTTTATGGGCAGTCAAGTAATAAAGTGCATGTAGTAATCCGCTGCAAACACTGGCCTGATAACGGATAAATTGTGCAAAGCGATTTAACTTTACCACACCATTATCAATAGAAAAGCGATACACAAAGCTTCCTGAAGGATTAATCAAATGGTCAAAAATTATCACTAGTAAACGTAACAATATACTTTTAGCCTGTGTGAAATAATTGGCATTTTCCGATAACAGCGTAATTGCCATACCCAAAGTTAACATATCAACACCTGCGGTTTGCGAACCTGGTTCCAGGGGCAATAGATCATTTGTAAATAATTTTTTAAAATAATAATCCATCATTAACCCGGTTTGTCGGTTAATTTCCTGGTCATTGAGCAATCGGCTGATTCGTGTTAAAGCCAGTAAATGATAAACATGATCAATATGTGCCAAAGATGAATTGATTCCGTGCTTTTGAACCATATCGGCATATTTTGATAAAAAACCATCGGAAGTCAGTTCACCAATACTTGTTTGTATTTTTTTTTGAGCAAGGTTCAACCACTCGTCATTCTTTTTTTCCAAACCTGTCCGTAACAAATATTCAGCAGCAAAAAGATTGGCGCTATGGGTAAACAGATAATCAACCGGACTAAAGCTGGTCAACGCTTTATCTTGCTCTTCTCCCTGATTCAGCGAACCGGCATAAAATTCTGCAATTTTGTAGCAAATGTTGAGAAATTTTGAATCATTGGTATTTTTATAATAGTTCCAAATACTGTCACCAGCAAAATAAGTAGTCACAGCATCTGGAATATCGGCCGGAAGTAGTGAATGGTTGTCCCGTAGATAAGGAAATCCCCAGCCGTATCCTGTGAATTCTTTATTAACTGTCTGCATCAATGTTTCATAACAATGATGTTTGCGGTTGGTTAAATTCAAATCATCCAGTTCAACAGGAAGTAGGCAATATGCAGTTAAAAAGTGTCCGAACGTATCTGGATAAATATACTGCTGAATTCCCAGTTCAGTACGGCATTGTAATGGTTCAGTTAATTGCCGGGCGCTGTTATACAGATTTCGGTCAATTTTCTGCCCGTTTTCGCTTTCCGATTGTAATACTTTGGAATCAATATCGCCCGGATCATACCCAACAGTGCCATGCAGTTTTAACCATTTATAGAGTTGTATAATTGCTTTGGATAAATGCACAATCAGGTTTGGATTATCCAAAGTTAACGGTTGAGAATCATTAAAGGGAATAGTCTGCTCAAAATCAGAACGGGGGTCTTCACTAGCCCTGAACCCGGTTGATTTTCCTGCAATAACAATCAATCCCGGCAGCGAATCGGTTTTTTCTTCAAATTCCCGGGCAATACCTGCCAGAGCATTTTTTACAACCTTGCCGGCATAATGTTGAATCTCGTCAGTTTCATTTTCCCTGGTAAGCAATTGATCCTTGTGCTGCTGAACGTGGTCATCCGTCGCATCCTGTGATTTTAATAACTCGTTTACGCTATCCGGCTGACCATAACTTTTAATAATAATAGCGGTAAACTTGTTGTTATCCAACAGGGTCTTTAATGATCTTTTGGAAAAATAATAAAGATGATTGGGTAGATCAAGCATACTGTTTATGCCCCCGGCATGTAAAAATTGACGTTGCAGCTGGTATCGCAACGCTCCGGCGTTGGGAACCGAAAAAAAGATTATCCCGTCATCGGAAAGGATTCTTTTCACTTCAGCAATAAAAGCAACCGGATCAGCCTGGTGTTCCAATACCTGGTGAAAAATAATTATGTTGAAGGTATTGGCAGGAAAATGAAAATCAAAAACAGTTCCGCATCTCAAGTCAAGGTCGTAATTTTCCCGGCCATACCGCAGCAAGCCTTCATTCAAGTCAATACCGGTGCATTCATACCCCAATGTTTTAAAGCGCTGCAAAAACAAACCATCATAACAGCCAATGTCTAAAACCTTGCCTTTACCGGATAATTGAACCGATTCCTGCAATATTTTATAATAGTGAGAGTAATTAAATTCATTTTGTTTATGATTAGCTTCAATCGCCTGTTGCAGGTCATTATTCCAGCGTTTTTTCTTTTCTTCTTCCCCATACCAGTTACGCAAGAATTGTTCATCCGGGCGGGGATGCACAAAAAGGGTTTCGCAAACAGAACAATTATAAACGTGGAAACCGCGCTGTTCAACCGCATGTTCACAGCTTTCATGCCCGCATACCGGGCAATCAGGTATTGAGACTGTTGTCTGAATATTTTTAGCTTTTGGGGATGCCGGCAATATAGATAGATACAAATCTTCGAGCCGGTGAATTTCTTTTTCGTATGTAAAAACATATTGTGAAAAATCGGTTTTCCTGCCAATTTCCAGCATTGCAGGTATAGTTTGTATAATGTCTGCGCCGGAAGTAAATGTCTTACCAACCGGGTATTTACTAAAAAAATCAATATAGGATAACAATGGTGAAGTGAAAACCGGTATGCCTGCGGCAAGGTATTCAAACAATTTGTTGGCAATCGTTGCATCCAGGAATCGCTTGTTGCCCTTGTCCAGGTTGAACGGAATAATACCAATATCATATTGGGTCATTTGTTCCATGATCTGTTTTGGCGAACAAGGCGGGTAATAATGAATATTCCGGTTTTGTGCAAAAAAATCAGCCAACTCTTTACTAAAAAAAGTTGGATAGATATGAATATGAACATGGCCTTGCGCCAGTTGCCCGAATAACTCGATAAAATCGCGATGAGTATTGCCGCCAATACCGCCTTCGTAGACAATATGAACCTGGTCATTCTTTGCAGAGAGTTTGGCTAGTTTTTTTTCCGGTAAATCGGCTTGCGAGGTATAATTATAAAGTACAATTGAAGGGCCGTCTATACCATATAACTGTTGTGCTTCCTGCAGTTGAAAAGGAGTTGTATAAACCCGACCGGCAGCGCCACGATTGGCAACACCCTCAAAATAAGTCAGGTTGGCGTCGCCATTGGCTCGTAATGAAATAAGATCGTGGGTATCGTGAACCACCGGAGCTTTACCGGCTAAGGCTGCCACAGAAAGAATATCGGGTTCATTATGGCAGTGGACAATATCATACTGTCCTGATAAATCCCACAGCTGCTTGTGAGTTGTTAATTGAATGCAAGCTGTATAAGTAGTATCCTCCAAACCGGGATACATCTGGCTGAGCCGGGCGCGAGTCCAGGCCAGGGTTACTGAATGCCCCCGTGATCGCAAAGCCGAAGCCATTTTGTAATTACGTATGCAGGGCGCATCCTGAACAAATAAAATATTCAATGCTTTTTGGTTTTCGGTTTGGGCTGATACCGGATAGGATTTAATGTCGCTATGAGCAATACTCTCCAATAATTCAACAGCACGGGGATTTTCGGGCTGCATGGCACAGCATTCTTTTGCATATTGCAGAGCCAAATCATTGTCACCCAGCTTGCGAAATACCCTGGTAATATTACAAGCCGCATCAAAATAATGCGGATCTATTTGCAAGGCTTTTAATAAATGACTTTTTGCCAGGTCAAGTTTGTTTTGTGAATAATAGATAACCCCCAGATTGTTGTAAACCAAAGCATCGTCCGGCTTGGCACGCAATGCCTTATTCAACAGCTCAATCGCATCATCCAGACGGTTTGCCTGTAACGCTTGTTGCACACTCAAATTTATTTGTTCATAGTTGCTTTGCCCCGATTTTTCATTTTGTTTCTTTTGCGACATCCTGTGCTTTCCTTATTAGCCCTTCCATGAGCCGGAATTTTCTAAAACGAATTACACTAGTCGTTTATTTGCAGACTCAATGGTTGATTCCCGGACGATATTGACATTTGGTTTGTATTTTGTTCAGGCTGATGCATGCTTGCTAAAATCCCTTGCAAGTTTTGCACCAGATCTGCATTTCCCTTTTCGGTAAAATAACCGACAAGGTATTGACAAACGCGTTGGAATTCCTTATACATTGGATCATTTTTTTCAAATTGTGTCGGTCGTACCATTTCAACCCATTCGCGATATGCACTAACTGCGGAATCACGGTTCTTTTTAATCTCATAAGCTTTGCCCAGGTACAGTAGCGTATCTGTCAATAATGGATCCAGTTTATATGCCTTGGACAGTAATGGAATGGCTTGATTGGTTAAATTTAGTTGATAACAACAATAACCGAGTTCAAAAAAAGCTCGCGCATTGGAATCGTCAAGGGAAACAACCTTGCGAAAGTTTCCAATAGCATTTTCCCATTCATTCTGTAATTTATGAATTTCGCCCAAAGCAAAATATAATTGTTTTTGATCGCGATGCGAGACCAAAGCTATTTTCAGCGCCTGAATTGCTTGTTGATTTTTACCGGCCTTTAAATACAATTCCGCCAGGTTGATAGCCGCGCTTAAAGATTTGGGATTAATTTTAAGGCAAGAATCATAAAATATAATTGCATCATCAAAATTGTTTAATGACATGCAGCAATCGCCCATTAGTTCAAATGTTTCTGCATCGTGCCCGTTTAACAAAATAAATTCTTTGAAAAAGGGAAGCGCCTTGTTGAAAAAACCCTGTTTTTTGTAAAGCAAACCAAGATTAAAGAACCCTTCTGCCGGCGTTGGATCAGATTTAACTGCTTGAAGTAACATATCTTCGGCTTTAAGGTCATCATTTTTCATTATCAACACAACACCCATCTGGCAGAGAACATCACTTTTTACGCCAGTTCCATCAGTTAAAAATTGTTCAAGACAAGCCAGGGCATCATCTAACCGGCTTGCTTTGATATGATCAAACACCGGTTGCATATAAGAATTGGAATCGGTAGCGTCAGTTGTTGAATTCCTGGTTCTATAATTTATAACATTGTCTTTGTTCATGTCGATATCCTCAAAAAGTCTATTATGGTTTTTTTCCATGTTGTTGCAGAGACAATGCCAGTGAAGAATAATCAACTTTCATACTTTCACTTGCCGCTATCCGGTTCTGCTCTTGAACTTTGATATATATTTCTTCACGATGAACAGGTATATGTTTTGGCGCTTGAATGCCAAGACGGATACTTTTTCCGTGAATTTCCAAAATTGAAATTCGGATTTCATTGCCAATGGCAATCCCCTCCCCACGCTTCCTCGTCAAAATCAACATAATATGCTTTCCTTAGCAATAAATTTTTTAATTTTGGCTTCCTGCCAACATGGGTTGTTTTAACGAATACTCACTTTCGCTTAAAATAATTTGTTTGCCCAAATTACGGTTAACATTAATAATAATTGGACCGCGCAGATTGGTCGTTACCTGATGAACATCCGTGCCGACGGTGACAATTGAATAAACCTTACCGGAATTGACATTATCCAGTCCAATACTTTGTAATTCTCCATTATTGGTAGTAACATGATAATCCGGCATCACCAGGTATGGATCAATTATCGGTAAAAATATTGAGGCGTCGCTAATACAGATCAACCATTGAAATGGTTCATATCCATCTTTGGTATAAATAATAAACTTTGATTTATCTTCAAAACCAATTATACCTTCAGGGAATAGAATAATATCTTGTTCCTTATAGGTTATTTCACCAAAGACGTTCGTATTTATTGTCTTTTGATCTATAGTTATCGTATCGGACATGTATACTTGTTCTCCATTAACCTGTTTACGAGCATCATATTACTAGGCAAGATAATCTAAAATACTATATTGTAAAATATTCGCTCCATATCGCAAATTAGCCTGATATATTGTTTCAAGGGATTCATAATTGATCGCAGCAGTAGCAACATCAGCATCTTCAATAGAAGAACGTAATGCTTCCGTCTGTAATGCATAACTTTTCAGCGTTTGCTCCACATTGGTAACATGCTCATAACGAAGGCCGGCAACACTGTTATATCTGGTAATTTGGGTTGCAGCATCTTGCAATTGCATATATGCAGCTTTTATTTGTTCGCGATCATTATCGTTCAAACTGTTGCGCAGATCAATTAATGAATCAAATATATTGGTTCCTTCCATAAAAACTTGTCGGCCTGAAAGATTGACCTGAACCTGGTCGCCTTTTAGTAATTCCCGGATATGTGCGCCTTCAATAGCTGTTTCATTGGTCATTACAATTGTATTTTCATCCTGTTGTGCAAATGGTGCTTGATCTGTAGCAGTACCGCCAAAAATATATTTACTGCCATATTGACGATTTGCTTCAGCCAAAACGCGATCCAGAATGTATCCAACCTGGTCGGCAAGAAGCTTGCGTGCTTCTTCGCCGGTCGTATCAGAAGAACCGCGCAGACCAATGGTTATTGCTTGTTGCAAATTTTCTGCAACTGCGTCCAAAGATGATTCAGTTGCTACTAGAAAGGATTTGGCGTCGTCAATATTTTTTTGATAATTCTCTGTTTGCATCAATATTTTTTTCAGCTGAATGACTTTGGCTGCTCCTGCCGGGTCATCCGATGGCTTTTCAAGTTGTTTGCCGGATGTTAACTGGTTAAAATATTTTTGCCGTTGAGTTTTTACCTTGTTTAAATTTATGAGCAGTTGGCTGCTTTCGACATTATGAGTAACTCTCATGATAATATCCTGGTTTTGTTTGTAATTAAACCAAATTTATTATTGTTTCATACATTTCATCAGCAACAGTAATTAACCGGGCAGCGGCCTGGTAACCACGTTGAAATTTTATAAGATTAGTCATCTCTTCATCAAGAGAAATACCGGATATGGATTGCTGATATGCAGTTAACGAATTAACAAATTGTTCCTGACCATCCAGTAAAATAGTAGCTTCTTTTCTGCGGTTTCCTTCAGCGGTTACCATATTGGCATAAAAATCAGTAAATGTAAGGGTATTGCCAGACATGGTGAATTGATCCTGCAGATTGGCAAGCTGAACCGCATTAGTTCCGCCTCCGGCATTGCCATCGCTGGAAGCAGCCAGATACTCATTATTACTCAACAGTTGAGTATTGATGTGAATATTATGCGCGTTTAAACCGGCTTCATCAAAAAAATTGATGCCGGTGCTGCCATCCAAACCATAGCCGGACTTGTGAATATCATTAACACTCTCAACCATAGTTTTAGCCAATTCATCCAGCTTTTGCAAATTTTCCGGGATTATTTCTTCTCGTAATTCAATCAAAGCGCCAAACTTGCCGCCACTTGCCTGATCACTAACGCTACCGTCTTCCCAATTAATATGCCCGAGATTTTCATCAAGCTTGGAAGAATCTATCTTGATTAAATGCGCTTTTTGTAAAAACACTTTACCATTAAGAATCAAATTAACCTGACCGTCTGTATTTTCTGTAACATTGATGTCGGCAATCTCATCCATTTTTGCCAGTAGCTTATCGCGTTCATCCAATAAATTGCTGACACCTCCGCCTTCCTTGTTAACATAAGCCAGCTTGCGATTGATTTCAACAATTTGCATCGCATAATCATTAAATTTATTTATCTCAACACCGATCTCGTCGCTAATTTCTCTATGCAAATTGGTTAAACGATCTTCAATAAAGTTTATTTTTTTTGCCAGCGCATCGCCTTTGTATATAACATTATCACGCATACTTGGATTTTCGGGATTGTTTGCCAGTTCATTCCAGGAACTGAAAAAATCATTCATAATCGTGGCAAGACCTGTTGATGATGGTTCTTCAAAAATTTGTTCAAGAATCTCGTGTTTTGCATCCATGGTTTTCCAGTAGCTCAGAGTTTGGTTCTGAAAACTAAGCTGGTTATCAATATAACGGTCACGAATTCGTTGTATTGAAGCAATATTAACGCCTGAACCAAGATTTAATTTTTCACCTAAAAGTGTAATCGAAGGCGAAAAAACTGCAACTTTACGGGAATACCCTTCTGTTTCAACATTGGCAATATTTTGACCGGTTATATTTATTGCTGTCTGATGAGCATATAATGAACTTTTTCCAATTTCTAATATGTTATTTATACCTGGCACCAGATTTCTCCATTTCAAACAATATGAGTCATTGTTGATATATCTTTATGCGGGTTCAGCTTGCCATCCTGTCCATATTTTTCATTACGGCCGGCTTCACGATAGATCAACTCCAGGTTCCGGGTTACAAATTCCAGAGATTTTTCCAACAGGTACTGATTTATTTGATTTGTACTTTTTATCTTTTTGAGTGTATCAATTAAATTCTCCCGCAGTTCCAGCAGCCTGTCAGCATATTGCCGCTTGCAAATTGGTATTACCTGTTCGATAGAAGATAATTCCTTGCTCGGGCGGATTTTTCCGGATACCTGTTTAATTTTATTATAACGTTTTATTGAAGCATCTTTAGCATCAGTAATACAAGCTTCGGTGTCTTCATTAAATTCGGTAATATGCAGCAAATCACGATCAATGATAGCAAAGCGCTGCACTTCCAGTTTGTTTAATAAAGCCTTATACGCCCGTACTTCGACCTGAATTAACGCTATAAATTCTTCAACCCAGGAATCTTCCAGTTCATAATAAATGTTTTCAACGACTGATGACATAATGCTTTCTTAATTTACGTTATATACTTTCCAACTTGTTATTATATATATCGGCATATTTCAGTACTTGTTTAATATAATTTTGTGTTTCTTTAAAAGGTGGAATACCGCCATACTTTTCTACATTAGCCGGACCAGCATTATATGCAGCCAATGCCAGCTCCGTATCTCCATTAAATTGATCGAGTTGTTCGCGCAGGTATTTAACTCCACCATTGATATTTTCTGCAGGATTAAAAGAATTATGTACTCCCAAATATTTGGCAGTGCTATCCATTAACTGCATCAATCCTTTAGCGCCAGCTCTTGAAACAACTTGCGGATTACCGGCAGATTCCTGAGCAATTACACCATAAACAAGCGGTAACGGCACATTATATTTTTCGGCGGCAGCTTTTATTTCCGAATGAAAATTTGCTACTCGTTCAAAAGTTGAACTATTTGCTTTGGAAGACCAGTTGTTGACCAGTTTTTTTATAGAAACCGGCTCCATTTCCAGTGAATTTTCCATCTCCTTACCGGTCATTTGCTTGTATAAAATTGCTGCAATTCCAAAACCACCTTTTTCAGCAATTTTTTCAGCAATTTTACTGTCAAACATACTTTGATAGATCCCTGCTCCCATACCGTCACCAAAAAGGGTCGATTCACCCACTGTACTACGCATGCTGCTTAATAATTTTGAAATAAAAAGCGATTCAAAATCTGCACAAGACTTGCGCAGCCGTTTTAACTCCTGCTCTTTATTGGTATTTTCCCGGGCAGGATCGACAGGGATGTATTCATTGTTAATTGTCAGGGAACTCATAGCATATTCCGTTTACATAATAACCAATTCAGCCTGCAAAGCGCCCGCAGTTTTTAAAGCCTGAAAAATTGCGATTATATCGCGGGGCGTTACCTGTAAATTATTCAACATGGCGGCAAGATCATTTACACTGGCCATATTGTTCAATACTGCGACTGTCCCTGCGCCTTCTTCAATTACATTTGTTTGTGTTTGCGGAACAACAACAGTAGTACCGCCGGAAAAAGCGTTCGGTTGCGAAATGATTGGCTGGGAAGAAACTCGAATCGTTAAATTACCATGCGCTACCGCTACCGGTGCAAGTTTTACATTATTTCCAACTACAACCGTGCCGGTTCTTTCATTAATTACAACTCGTGCCTGTTGATCTGCATTAACGTCAAGGACTTCAATACGCGCAATTGTCGTTACCACTTGCGAGGCGTCGGCAATGCTCAATTCAACCCGCCCCGGATCTACAGCTTTGGCGGCGGTTGTTCCCAATTCATTATTAATCGCTTCGGCAATTCGTACCGCCGATGTAAAATCTGGTTCCCGTAACAATAAATCAAGTCCGGTTACATTGTTAAAACTGATATTGGCATCCTGGGTCATAATAGCGCCATTAGGAACCCGACCGGCAAGCGCATAATTTTTCCGATACTTTTCACCACCTTCGGTTTCAATATTAAAACCGCCAATACTTACTGGTCCCTGGGCCGTTGCGACAACCTGCTTGTTTGATGCGAAAAGCGGAGTTGGCAGCAATGTGCCGCCTTCCAGACTGGTTGCATCGCCCAGCGACGAAACAATAACATCCACCTGGCTGCCGCTTTGCGCAAATGGCGATACTTTGGCAATAACCATCACCGATGCTACATTGCGCAAATTCATATTTTCATCAGGCAAATTCATTCCAAATTTTGTCATCATATTCCGCACCGCCTGGACTGTCATCAGAGCACGACGCGTATCGCCGGTTCTGTCCAAACCGGTTACCAGGCTGTAACCGATTAACTGCTGATCCTGCAAACCTCTTATATTTACCAAATCTTTAATTCTCGCCGGGTAAACCAGGGCAGGAATACCGAACAATATCAGTAATATCACAACAGTTAGTCGATGATAAATTCCGCTTATGTATGTATTATATCTTGTCATTCAGCAACTCCATACCTTTAAAGTATTACTTAAAACAACCAGCCGAACACTCTGGTCATAAAACCGGGTTTGTGTCCGTTTTCAACCAAACCTCTACCTTGATAGGATATTTTTGCGTCACCAATATTTACTGACAACACAGTATTCTGGCTGGTAATATCTTGCGGTCGGACGACGCCAGATACAGTCATTTTTTCTTTTTCACCATTAACAACTACTTCACGTTCGCCGTTGATGATAAAATTACCGTTTGCCGTAACATCTGTTATTGTTGCGGTTATTTTACCAGTCAGGCTGCCTTTACGCGAGGTTTCAGAATCATTATCAAAGCTGTTGCCAAACTCTCCTTTTAATCCAAACATCGGCATGTAGGTACTGGCGCCACTACCGCCGGTAACTGTCACACCACGTTTGGTATCTTTTTGAGTCATGCTATTAGCTTGACTTTTTGCGCTGGAATATTCAACAATAAGAATTGTAACAATATCACCAACAGCGTGTGCCCGGTGGTCTGTAAATAGCGATTCTGATACATATTGAGCCGATGCATGATTTGTATTGATAATACAAATGGCAGCAAACAGCCCGGTAATCAGCAAAAGTATATTCATTTTTTTCATAGTTATCTCTTGGTTGATTTATAAATAACAGTTTTTTTATCTTTAATTTCTGCCAGATAATAAGCATCTGTAGTAGCATTCCGTACTTTGATAATCTGCCCGTTATATCCTTGCCCATGGCTGACAACCGGAATTTCAACATGTAAATTTTTGTCCAAAACATGCATGGATAAATAATCTCCGCGTTCCACAACCGGTATTGTTTCCAGCATGGCAGAAGTTAGCGCCCGGCCGGCAGCAATCTGGCGGGTGGTACGTTTACCTGCCGCCTCATGAACTGATACTGCATATTCCGTTGACGGCCAGGTTATCTCCTGTATCACAGGATCAAGATCACTGTGCTGAATAACATGATGACGGTTTACACTTTTATTCAATACATACACCGGCATAAAAACTTTAACTTCAGCAACGACCTGAACAGGTCTAACATTGCCTTTGTCAGATGTCAAGGCAAAAACAGTCTTGCCGGAAATTTTACCGGTTTTTCGGCACGAAACACGCCATTCACCGGATGCTTCGGGCAGCCGGGTTGGTACAGATTTAATAACAATTTCAATCGTTTCATCCGGAGCGGACTGTGCACTCACATATTCCTGAATCATTGAATTGATTTTGGTCATTGTCAATAAATTTGCCTGTGCCGCGAGCGGTGCAGGATGAATTACAATGATTGCTAATAAAAATAGCAAAACACCCATAAAGATCAGATTTTTTTCAACTGATAATTGCATAAAATCAGAATTTATCTTTTTAAATTATTTACCAGACTCATCATATCTTCGCTGGTTTTAATTGTTTTGGAATTAATCTCATAAGCACGCTGTGCAACGATCATATTGACCATTTCTTCAACAACATCAACATTAGAGCTTTCCAGGTAACCCTGAGCAAGACTGCCCATACCCTCCAGTTCCGGAACGCCAATTATCGGTTCTCCGGATGCGCCTGTAGCCACCAGCAGGTTTCTGCCGATATTTTTCAATCCGGCAGGATTTATAAACCGGGCCAGTTCAATTTGCCCTAAATCCTGCGGTTCGGTGGAACCGGCAATTGTAACCGATACAATTCCATCACGACTGATAGAAACACTTTGTGTTTCAGAAGGTAGAGTAATATTGCTTTCAAGAAAATAGCCATCAGAATTGACAATCTGCCCGTCACGGGATATTTTTAAGGAGCCATCACGGGAATAGGCAATGGATCCATCACTCATACGAAATTGTAAAAATCCATCACCTTCAATCGCTAAATCCATAGAGTTGCCGGTTTGCACAACATCACCCTGGGTAAACATTTTCGCTGTCGAAACCGGGGCTGTGCCACAGCCAATTTGCAGTTCCGTCGGCGCTTCACTTCCTTCAGATACGTTGGCTCCGGCCGGACGAATGGTTTGATAAAGCAAATCCTGAAACTCGACTTTACTCTTTTTAAAACCGGTTGTATTCACATTGGCAAGATTATTTGAAATTGTATCAATATGTAATTGCTGCGCCCTCATTCCTGAAGTTGCAGTTCTTAATGCTTTATCCATAAATGATTACCTCCACTTTATATTCCATCAAAAAACAAATCAGGCACGACCAACATCGTTAACCGCCTTGTCAAGAGTTTCATCCTGAGTTCGCAGCGCTTTTTGGTTCGCTTCAAACTGACGGTAAACTTCAATCATATTTACCATCTCTTCCAGGGTATTGACGTTTGAATCCTCCAGATAGCCGGCTTTAACCTGAACCTGATCGGTAATTTGCTCAACAATTGCATTATCAGCGGCCTGGAAATAACCGTCACCTATACGGCGTAATTGTAAAGGATTATTGAACTTGACAACTTGAAGATAATCGACAATACTTCCTTCCATAACAATAGCGCCATCATCCTGAATTGTGAATTCTTTATCCAGTAGAATCGGGCCACCTTGACCCAGCACCAAATCGCCGCTGCCGGTTACATAATAGCCTTCTTCATTACGTGTAAAGTTGCCCTGGCGAGTATAATAGATGTCGTTTTCTTTTTGAATTGCAAAAAAGCCCTCGCCAACAAGAGCAACCGACATAGGATTGCCGGATTCACGTAGCTTACCCTGGGTAAAGTCTACCAATTCGTTTGGCAATGCATCCTGCTGTGGTTTTTCTTTGGCATTCTTTAAAGTTTGACTAAATACAACACTTTTTTTAAATCCAACGCTGGAAGCATTTGCCAGATTATTGGAAATAACATCAAGAGCTCTTGAATTTGTTAAAAGCCCGTTGCTGGAAAATATTAAACTGCGTATCAACGCCTGATCTCCTTACTTGTTCTAGCTTACCAAATTGAATGTCGTGAAATTGCATCACGGGAAACGCGGATCAAATCATTTGTATTAAATGGCTTGGGAAAGTAATTATTAAATCCTGCCGACTCACATTTTTCACTGCCATAAATAGCATCGAATCCCGTCATTGCAATTAATTTGCACTTTTTTTGTATTCGTTTTATTTCCGTACATATTTTAAATCCATCAACTCCCGGAATTTTTGTGTCGATCAACACAGCATAATAGTTGTTTGCTTTTCCGAGATCAATGGCGCTTTGTTCTGATGATGCCAAATCAACGGCATAACCTGAATCACGTAAAGCCAGTTTTAAAATTTGGCCAATTTCCTTGTTTGCTTCGACCACTAAAACTTTGTTATCCATTCCCCATTAATCCTTTTGTGTTCAATGAGTACCATTACAATTATCTCAATTGACTAGAAGCAATTATTGACAATTATTGTTAATCAAATAATATGCCATTATTCCAAAGAAACAATGCAGAAAAAACAATAATTTGCAATTGATAATTCAAGAGAAATTTCAAGAATTGCTGTACTGTGGTAATATTTACCCCGTTCAAGTTCATTCTTTCCCCTGTAGATATATCGGCACTAAAATTTAAAAGTTTAGTTTTTCAAGATACTTTTTTTAAAAATAATACTCACCCTGGTTAATTTTTCTCTGGCCACGGGAATTCAAATCTATAATACCGGTATTAAAAGCATCAGGCGCTAACGCTATTCAAATGATTCAGAATGACATTGTGACATTCTTCCAGGGGAGCAATTGTATCGACAGCGCCAAGCTTGATTGCTTCTTTAGGCATACCAAAAACAACGCTGGTCTTTTCATCCTGGGAAATTGTAAAAGCGCCGCTGTCATGCATCGCCTGTAATCCTTTGGCGCCATCGGCGCCCATGCCGGTAAGAATTAAACCAATGGCATTGGAACCGGCATTCCGGGCGACACTATGAAATAAAACATCAACACTTGGGCGCTGATGATGTACCGGCGGCCCATCTTTTAATTGCACACAATATTTGGCGCCGCTGCGTTGTAATAACATGTGAATATTTCCAGGAGCTACCAAAGCAGTACCCGGAACAACAAAATCACCATCACGGGCTTCTTTAACATCCAACTCGCTAATGCTGTTAAGGCGTGCCGCAAAGGATGCCGTAAATAATTCCGGCATGTGTTGCACAATAACTATGCCCGGCATCATTCCCGGCAGTTGTGACAATACAACTTCAATTGCTTTGGTTCCACCTGTTGAAGCGCCAATGGCAATAATTTTATGAGTAGTCTTTAACTCAAATTTGGATGGAGCTTTACTTTTACTCGTATCAGGAATATTTTGAAATTGATTGGTTAATTTGGCGGATGCGGCGGCCCGAATTGAACGAGCCAGCAAATTGATAGTTGGTGTAGAAAAACCCGAACCAGGCTTGCATACAACTTCAATCGCACCCAGTTCCAGAGCATGCAAAGCGGTTTCACTATTTTTTGGCGTTAATGAACTGACAATAACAACCGGCACGGGATAGTGCTGCATCAGCTTTTCCAGAAATGAAAGACCATCCATGCGCGGCATTTCAATATCCAGGGTTATTACATCCGGCTTTAACAAAACTATCTTTTCGCGGGCCATATATGGGTCTGTGGCAGAACCGACAACTTCAAAATCCTCAATTTTGGATAACTCATCCGTTAATATTTTTCTTACCAACGCAGAATCATCAACAACCAGTATTTTTATCACGAGACACTCCAAAATTTTTAGTCATGCTTTTTTTATACAAAACAAAAAATACACTGTAATTATTTTGGTTTTTCATAATACCAGAATAATTCAGCAATTCCTTCATCAAAAGCAATTCTGTTATATACCAGGCTCCAATCATCAGTATTATATATGTCATCAATTTTATCAACAATATCCGGAGAACAGAGACGATAAATCTTGTCTGCACCGGCAAGAAATGGCAATATATTTCCACAAATCACATTTGCAATTTCTTTTAATGCATCCAATTGCTGTTGTTCCGTGGGAAGTTCATCTTCAGCAAGAATATTCTGGGCTAAAATCGGTAACATTGGATTAGTTACTGATATGTAAAGCCGTCCATTGCTATGCCCGGAAAAAGCGACAGATGTTATTGTAGTTTCACTATTTACAGGAGTAAGCGTATCATCTTCCGATATTGGCATAAGAAAAGCAAATTCTTCAAAAGTTCGCAATGATAGCTGCAGCAACTGCTCTTTCAGTTCATTCATTTGTATCTCCTAATAATTCTTCTACGGCGGCTTGAATATTTTCCGGGGTAAAGGGTTTATGGATAAAAAGAGCGCCTTTTTGTTGTAATATTTCTATTGTGCTGGTACTACTTTCCGATGAAATAACAACAATTGCCATGTTTGCCGTATCCGGATTCTCACGTATTTTATCGATCATAACATCACCGCTCATTACAGGCATATTAATATCGGCAAGGACTAGATCAACCCAGTTATTTTCTATTATCTCCAGTCCCTCCTGCCCGTTCGCCGCTTCAAATATATTTTGAATTTGCAGATCACACAGACCAAGAACCCGCTTAACCATAGATCGCATCACAAAACTATCATCAACTATTAATACATTTAACGACATTTAAAGATCCTCCATCTATCCGTTCTATAGGTTCTTTTCTACGCCTTCAATTCGTAAATATACAGCCCCGTCATTTAGATCAATTGAAATATTTCTCGTAATGGCGCCACCGACATCATAAGCCTTTAATAAAATTCCTTTTTTCCACAACACTTTTCTAAACATTGTAAAGTTACGTTTACCAATTTCAAACAGATCATTCTCTCCTGCTTTTTTAAAACTGGCGCCCCCGGCAACCTTGACTATCATACGCTTTAATGAAGCGCCTTTTCTCTCAAACTCGGCAAACATATCATCAAGACCTGTATCAACAAACATATATGGATTTTTTGCAGCTTTACCGGGATCAATGGACGATTGCGGTAACATTACATGCAATAAAGCGCCAATTTTTGTTAATGGATCATATATTGTTATTCCAAGGCAACTTCCCAGGGCATAAGTTATTAAAGTGTCATTGGGATCAGTGGAGATAATCATATCAGCTATGCCAACTATGCGCTTCAAATTCTACTCCTTGGCTTTAATTATTTCTGGTAAACGGCTGGCTGAATATATTTAAAATTATGACTGGAAGTTGTTAAACTTTCAGAATGACCGACAAAAAAGTATCCACCATTGGCTAATAATTTGTAAAACCTTTCTACCAACACTTGTCGGGTCTCTTTGTCAAAATAGATCATAACATTACGGCAAAAAATCAAGTCAAACGGGCCTTTCATAGGCCAGTCCCCCATTAAATTCAGATTGGCAAACTTTATCAGTGAACGAATTGTATTATTTGCCTGAAATGTAACATGCGAATTGTCAGTTTGCCGAATAAAATATTTTTTCAATAAATTAGCGGCAAGTCCTTCCAGAATCCCTTCCTCATATTCCCCTGCTTTGGCTATTTTCAATACTTCGGTGGAAATATCAGTAGCTAAAATTTTAATATCATACCGGGATAAATCGCTAATCGCTTCGGCAAGCACAATTGCAATTGTATAGGGTTCAGCGCCAACTGAACACCCGGCGCTCCAGATACGTACCGGCCGGTCTTTATGAAAAGTGGGGATAATATGATCGCGCAAAAAATTAAAATGTTGCAATTCACGAAAAAAATCAGTCTTGTTCGTAGTTATTATATCAATCATATTGGTTAATTCACGGCCAGTGGTATCTTCATTGACATATTTGATATAATTTTCAAAAGAATCAATATCCAGAGTGCGTAATCTTTTCATTAATCGTGATTTCACCAACCCGATTTTTGTATGCGGTAAATTGATTCCGGCTACCTGATACACCAGTTGGCTGATTTTATCAAAGGTTGGTATTGGTAATTCAAGGGATAATAAATCGACAGCCATTCCATATCCTGTTCTATATCTTGTACAAAAATTCTATAATCGTTTATTTGTTTCTTTACTTATTTTTTCGATGAGCGGCATAATCGGATTTGCAGCATCGATCATTTCTTTGATCTGTTCAGCATACCCGGCAATATTTCCCAAAGCATCCCGCTGCTCGATGATTACCCTTTCCCATTTTTTTTGCGCCTGGAAAAAATAATCAATTTTCTGATCGATCGTTTTCAATAATGGATGCAACTCGTTATCATCAAGCGAGTCACGGTTTTCTATTAATTTGAGGATTTCATTATGAATCGATTTATAAATGTTTATCGTATTGTCCGGGTTTATAAAACTGCGGTATTCAAGAATTCGCTTTATTTTGTTTTGTAAATCTTTGACAGAAAATGGTTTATGAATATAATCAAACGCCCCCAGCTTCATAGCTTCAATGGCAGTTTCAATCGTAGCGTAACCCGTTACCAAAATTACCTCAGTTTCGGAAGCGTCTTTTTTCAAATAGCGCAACAAATCCATGCCGCCTTCTGTATTATCATATAAACCGGGCATATTTTTATCGGTAATGACAATGTCGTATTTTTTTTCATTTATCAGATTTATTGCGCTTTTTACATCGGCGCTCTTTTCAACGATATAACCGAATTCAATCAAAATATTTGCAATAAGATTTCGAGAATCTTTATCGTCATCCACAACTAGAATTCTTACTTCCATTTTTTGCTCCTGAATTTGAACAAAATCATAAATAGCAGTGATATTTGATAATATTATTGCTTATCCGGCTGTCTCGTCCAAAGTATGATTCACCGATAATATTTTATCTATATCCAATAATATAATTACATTAGTACCGATTTTTCCGATACCAAGAATATAATCAGTATTAATACTGACGCCAAACTCTGGTACAGACTCTATTTCTTCGGCTTGAATATTGATTACTTCAGAAACCTTGTCGACTAGAATGCCCTTTTCACCATGCTTACTTTGCACTACAATAATGCAGGTTTCCTGGGTCGAAGCTATTTTTTCCATACCAAATTTCAAACGCATATCAATAACGGATACTATCTTTCCCCGTAAATTTATAACACCTACGATATGTTGAGGTGTACGGGGCACGCGGGTGATCGGCAATAAACCGTTGATTTCCTTAACACGATTTATTTCCAGCCCATATTCTTCATTTGCCAACACAAAGGTTAAATACTTGCCTTCGTGCTCAAGATTCTTTTTTACATTTAAATCGGTTTTTTTAGTGATCGTATCCTGCGATTTGTTCAATAATTCCATGGAGCGTGATTGCAAATTTTTATTCTCGGGCGCCTTTTTTTCTTTAACCGGCTCTAACAATATTTCAGGTATCTTTACAGGTTCAGGTTTTACAATTTGCTTAGCCGTTTCACGCGCTCCGGATTTTTCTGCAGGTTCATTTTTTACAGGTTCACTTTTTTCCGCTGGAGCTTTATGCTGGGCTGTCTCTTGCTCTTTATCTGTTAGTGGAATTTCCAGCGCCGCTTTTGGGGAAGGCAATGTCTGATTATTGCTGTCTTCATTACGACTATCGCCAATCCAGCTTAATGGATCCGAACCCAGTCTGCCTTTTTTAACCATTTATTTTTCCTCTTTTTAAAATCTCTTTTGACAAATTTTCATAATCCAAAGCTCCACGACATCTGGGACGATACTCAAAAATCGTTTGTCCAAAACTGGGCGCTTCAGCAAGACTGATATTATCACGTATCACTGTTGAAAATACTTTATTGCCAAAGTATTTTTTAATTTTTTCATAAACTTCATTATGTAAATTTTTGCGCGAATCATAACGTGTACAAATGATCCCGGTTATATCCAAATTACGATTGAGTCTTTTTTTCACTATATCCACAGTTTCCAGCAACTTGGCCAATCCCTGCATGGGTAAAAATTCGGTTTGCAGGGTAATATATACTTCGCTTACCGAAGTTAAAGCATTTAACGTCAACAAGCCCAAAGAGGGTGAACAATCGATTATGATATAATCATAATTTTCAACAGCGCCAAGCCGTTCGGTCAGTAAAAATTCCCGGCCGGGAAGGCTGGAAAACTCTATTTCGGCGCCGGATAAACCTAAATTGGCTGGAATAATATCCAAATTACCGTGCTTGATGATTACATCAGGTAATTCCACATCGCCGGTAAGCAGTTCATAAACAGTATTTTCTAGATCATGCGCCAATATTCCAAAAGAATAAGTTAAATTTGCCTGCGGGTCCAAATCAATAAGCAGCACTTTTTGATCCAGTAAAGCAAGACCGGCTCCAATATTAACTGCTGTGGTTGTTTTTCCTACACCACCTTTTTGATTCAGAATGGCAATTGTTTGCATTTCTTATTTCCTTCAGTTTTATCCAGTCAATGTATTCTCAAATATCATGCCGAAAATAATAACTTTTTTATACAATCATGAAATGGCAAGCTAATTTCAGACAGTAATTACAAATAAATAATATGTTATTCATCCGGCACAAAACAATAACTGTACTACATATTATCGCAGTTCCGGGTGAAATGTGTTTATTGACGTTTATTTCCTCAAGATTACACAGCTTCTATTTCCGCCATATTGGCAATTCTTTCAGTTTCAGAAGCCAGCTCTTTTATTTCATCAGTTAGAATACCTTCAATCGATAGTAATATCGTCACCTTATTACTGAGCTTGGCCATGCCTAAAATATAATCGGTTGTTATGCTAACTCCAAAATTCGGGGTATCTTCAATATTGGCATCAGTAATATTGATAACCTCCAATACTTTATCTACAACAATTCCCATATTGACTTTATCAGTTTGGATGACAATGATAACCGTCTCATCGTCCGCCGGTTTGCTTTCCAAATGAAAGCGCAAGCGTAAATCCATAATTGGAATAATTTTATTCCTGAGGTTGATAATACCAAGAATATACTCCGGAATTTGCGGAATTTCTGTTATAGGCATGTAACCAATAATTTCCACAACCTTGAGTATTTCTATACCATATTGTTCTTCACCGAGTAAAAAAGTTAAATATTTGCCATCATGTCTAATTCGTTCATCGACCATTTTATCTTCCATATTTACACTCCTTGTACATAAATATGTACCAATTTGTATCCTGTATTAGCGCTATCAATATAAATTAAATCGTTATATAAATACATCACCGGGAAAAGAGATATTCAAGTTGGTAACAAGGTAATTTTAAGATTCTTTCATTTCTAACGCCGGAAACATAAAATTACATTTTTCAATCGTCCTTGAATTATCTACCATTACCGGGTATGTATCTTAGAATTCTTTGAGAATTCCGTCATCAGATTTAAACTGATTCCTGGTGTCATCCAGGTCTTCATCAAACGGGATTGCTTTTCTGGGGTCAATGTGACCACTATTTGTCATTGCGGCAAAACCCGAACCCGATTTTACAGGCTTTATTTCATTACCGGTTTTGTTTAAACTATTTAAAGATTTGCGGGTAACAAGTTCCGGTCGACTTTTACCACTTTGACTTTTACTACTTAACTTGAAATTTTTCACCATACTGCGCATTTCTTCCGTCTGGCTGGATAATTCCTCGGCAGTGCTGGCGGACTCTTCTGAATTGGCAGCATTTTGCTGAGTAACAAGGTTCATCTGTTCCAGAGCGGTAGTAACCTGCTCGATTCCTTCATTTTGCTGGTCGGATGCGGCAGCAATTTCTGAAATTACTTCATTCATCTTGATGATCTGCTTCTGAATTTCGTTTAAATTTTCCAGCACCTGTTGATTTAGAACCACACCCTGATTGGCATTTTTAACGGAATCCTGAATCATTTCCGCAGTACTTTTTGCTGCTTCAGCGCTGCGCATGGCCAAATTACGCACTTCTTCAGCAACTACGGCAAAACCCTTGCCGGCTTCTCCGGCGCGGGCTGCTTCAACTGCGGCATTTAATGCTAAAAGATTGGTCTGAAAAGCAATATCATCAATTGATTTAATGATTTTTGAGGTGTTATCGGAAGATTCTTTCATTTCATCAATCGCTTTGGACAAAACATTCATACTTTCCACACCTCTACCCGCACTGGCAAGAGTCATATCAGAAAGACTTTTGGCTTCATTGGCATTGGAAGCATTTTGCTTGGTGATTGAAGCCATTTCCTGCATACTGCTGGAAATTTCCTGCAGTGAACTTGCCTGCGTAGCAGCGCCCTGGGCAATGCCCTGGTTACCAATGCTTATTTGTTCTGTACCCGAAGTGACCTGGTCGGCGCCAACAGAAATCTGCTCAAGGCTTTCATCAAGATTTTCCAAAGCCTTGTTCAATGATTCTTTAATAATGGCAAAATCACCATGCAAATCGCCGGTCATACGAACAGTTAAATCCTGGGCGGCAACTTTTTCCAATACTTGTGACGCGTGTTGAATAGGCACAATCACCGCATCCAGGGTGGCATTAATGCCGTTGATGATATCTTTATAACTTCCCTGGAACAGCTCGGCATTTCCACGAATCGATAAATTACCAGCCAATGCCGATTGGGTCAAGCCGGCAGTTTCCTGCACAAGCCCGCTGATCGATTTTACAGTTTCCAAAAGCGCCGGTGAAATTTCATCCTTATCGTCGTGAGGAATTATATCAACATTCAAATTACCAACCGATATTTTTTTCATCGTTTCGATAACTACATTTTGTAAATCATTAGCAAGTTTATCCATACTGGCAGCCATAACACCAATCTCGTCTTTACGATCAATTTTCAGACGCATATTTAAATGCCCGTTGCCGATTTCGTTTATCATGCCCGCAGCAGCCTTAACCGGTTTGATAATGATCTGGTTCAGCGTAACGACTGATAAAACACAAACAACTACTGCAGCAAAAATTATAATCAGCAACACAATAATTGTATTATGATAGGTTTGGCTGGCAATTACTTGAGAATCGTTGGCTTGTTGAAGGTTAAGTTCCTGCAATTGGTTTAGATTTTCACGCATGTCGTTGAATTTGACATTAGCTTCTGTCAATGATAGCTCAATAGCTAACTGCTGGCTTAAACTATCTTCTTGCATCCGGTTTTGAATAATTCGCCCGGTTACAACTTGCCAGTCTGATCGCGCTTTTTCATAATTCTTGATGATCTTTTTTTCCGTATCGGTAAAATTATCCAGGGCTAAAAACTGCTGCCAACGCTCTTCCGATTGCTGCATATTTTCATTATAATCGCTAATAAACGCTTCAAATTCGGCGGTGCCAATCTCGCTAAACATCAAAGACCTTTCAGCTACCAATAATTGCTGTAAATCACGGTCAATTTGCAGAACCAAATCAAGGTTGGGCAGACGAACAGACAATACTTCCTGTAATTGTTTTTGTATTTTTGCTGAACTATAAAAAGCATCGTATCCCAACAAAAGTATGAAAAAAATCAGTACCAAATTTATAATAATCAGTTTGGCGCTAATTTTTAAATTCATAAACCATTTCATAATGCCCTCCCGGCGTTCCTTATAGTATTTTAACCAAACTAGTCGATTTTTCGTTCGGTTATAACTTGTTATCTTTTTGTACTTACTTTACTATTCAAGTACAATTTTTCAGGTATCGGCATACCTGATGATTTTAGCTTTTCTATAGTTTATTCACATCAATGCTAAAAGTTATTACGCCAATAGCCTTTTCACCATCTTTAACCGGAATAGAAACCTTTGCAACATACGCTTGTGTACTATCATCAAATTCTACATTACTGATATAAATTGTACCTTGACTATTTTTAAACGACTGAATAAATATAGCCTCATCTCCCTGCCAGTAATCAGAGGTTTTATCTGTCATAGCGACATTAGCGCCCTGATTATCCATTACAAAAATTTCAGCGATCCAGGGTTTGCTGGTAATTATTTTATTCACATATTTGCCGCATTCGGAAACAATCAAAGCTTTCATATAATCAGCAACACCGGGGGTTCTTTTCCACTCTTCATCCAGAGCTTTGATTTCGGCAAGGGTTTTGCCGTTTGCATTTTCTTCCTTTACGGCTTGAACTATGATTGGCTCTTGCCCATAAGCAACAAGACTGGAATTTGCCAAATCAATGACCTTTTGCGGCGCTTTTTCTGCCGCAAAAGCGCTAGTTACTCCTAAAATTAAAAAACCAGCAAATATATAATATATTTTACTCAACAATTCATTTCTCCAGAAAAACAAGACCGGGCAGCTTTATTTAAAAAGCGCTCTGCAGCAAGATCTGAAAAGAATCACCGTCTTCCAAGTCTGAAGCCAGGTAATTAATTTGAATTTTTGTTTCTTTTTGATTATCCGGATTGATAAAAATATTCAACCCGGCGGTTATCAATTTTTGATCTTTATCATCATTTTTAACATCAAACACATCATAACGAATCACCGGCTCAAAATTCGGATGAACAAGATAGCCAGCCTGGAAATTCAGATCCGAGCCATCAACAGCAGAATTTTGCTCATCACTACGCGATAAATACTCGCCTTTGAGAGATAATTGATCCGTTACCTTAAAACGCGCACCCAAACCAAAAATATTGACATTTTCTTGTAACGAATCGCTTGTTAATGCCGAACCAAAGGAAGCTTCCAAATAGAAGGCTTTAACCGGATTTATATTGATGCTGCCGGCAATTGTATAATCCTGACCCAACTCCGGGTCGCCAACATTGTTTGCTTTATTCGGACCGGCATTAAAAACTCCCAGGTTATAACCGAAACCCGTATTACCAATTCCAGATGCATGGAGCATAAAACCCATATCCCAATGAAAAACCAAAGACTGGCTTAATCCGCGTTTAACAAAATCCAGTGAAGTTGCCGAGGTATTCCACTCCATACCAACCGGGGTTTTAAACTTACCGGCGGTAATGTTAATTTTACTCGAGGGTTTAAACGTCAGCTGCGCATAATTAATCATAGCCGGAGTCTCACCGTCTTTACCAATTCCTGATTCGACGAAATCAACCATTAAACGATAATCAGCATATTGATTAAGTTTCCCTTTGGCGCCTAAACGGACGCGTTCAAACCCGAAAACAAATGCTTTATTATTCTCAAACTTTGTGGCCGTCATCTGGGTATAACCCTCAAACTTGATTGAAGGCCCCTGACTCTGCGCTTGTGCAACGTCAGTCATTAAATACAAAAAACCGGATAATGAAACCAGTGTAATCAAGAAATATAAAGTTGTTTTCATTACTGAACCTCATTTTTTAAGTTCATTGTTAAATCATTTACTTGTAACAAAAACGAATTACTGCTGCTTCTTTCCACGTTTCTTAACATTGTTTAAATTTAATAAAAACATGATTCTGATTTTTAAACAACAAACAAATGAAATTACCAGATTCTGATTTCTAAACAATTATTATTGATAGTTTATTTATTCATAATAAACAATAAATTAAATTACCTGACAAAATCAAGTGGTTAAAACAAATTTCTCGATCATATTACGCATATTTTCAGCCTGGCTGGCTAGTTCTTCGGCAGCGCTGGCTGATTCTTCGGAATTGGCGGCTGTTTGCTGGGTTACCTGGTTCATTTGCTCTACCGCAGAGTTGACCTGTTCAATTCCTTGTGTTTGTTCGGTTGATGCTGCGGCAATCTCTGCCATTACTTCACCAACTTTGATTACCCGTTCGTTAATCTCCATTAAATTATTCAACACTTTAACATTCAAATCAACACCATTATCAGCATTCTTTACCGATTCTTCAATCAACCGGGAGGTATCCTTTGCAGCCTGGGCGCTGCGCATTGCCAGGTTTCGCACTTCTTCAGCAACAACCGCAAAACCTTTACCGGCTTCACCGGCACGGGCGGCTTCAACCGCTGCATTCAGAGCCAGTAAATTGGTTTGGAAAGCGATAGCATCAATGGTCTGTACAATTTTTGAAGTTTCATCCGATGAATCTTTGATCTTTTCAATAGCTATGGAAAGATCATTCATACTGTCAACTCCTTTGGCAGTACTTTCCTGGGCGCTCTGTGCCAGATTTTTAGCTTCATTAGCATTCGCAGTATTTTGACCAATAATTGATGACATTTCTTGCAAACTGCTGGAAATTTCTTCAAGCGAACTTGCCTGATCGGATGCGCCATTAGCAACGGACTGGTTGCCATGACTGATTTCTCGAGTAGATTCAGATACCTGGTTGATTAAATTTGCCACCCGGTTTAAACTGTTATCCAGGTGTTCAGCTGCAATATTCAGTGTGTTGACAATTTCGGCATGCTTGCCATGAAAGTCTCCTTTTACCCGGCAGGTTAAATCATGATTGGCTATTTTCTTTAAAGCGTCTACTACCAGGTTTATGGGGCCAAGTAATGCATCGAGGGTATTATTAAAACCATGAATAATCTTTCGGAAATCGCCGCCATGTTTACCGGCGTCAGCGCGGTAATCAAGTCTTCCTTCTACCGCCGCTGCGGTTAATGAATTGGCATCGGTAACAACAGAACGGACGCTGTCTTTCATCGTATTCATTGCCTTGCCCAATATATCATCATTGGACAATACTTTAACATCGATATCCAGATTGCCTTGTGATATTTGATAAGCAACGTTCGCGCGTTCTTTTTGTGAGATAATAATTTCCCTGAATGATTGCGCCAGGTTACCAATTTCATCCTTGCTGGCGCTTTGAATGTCCTGATCCAGTTTCCCTTGCGCCATTTCCTGAGCTATCCGGGTTATCTTGCGTATTGGCCTGGTAATCATGTCGGCAACCAGAATGGTGATGACGACGAAAATAATAATCATCGCAATAGCCAATATTATTGTCGCTGTATTTGCCGCCGCCAAAGCTTTATTGCGTTCTTCCTGAAGGATGCCGATCGTAATAGTTCCCAGCATGTTTCCGTCAGACTCGACCTCGGCTTGGTAAAAAATTTCATTTTTAACTTTTAGCTTCTTGAGATTCGACTCGCTTATTTGCGCTAGTCCTTCCTTCCGATACTTTAATATCTCTTTATTGGCGGTATTGGCAACATGAACAAATGAAATTATTTCCTGGCCTGTAAATGCCTCCATTGCACTGGATACCTCATCGGCATCATCAAATTCCAACCCTAACTTGACGGCCTTGCCGGCAATTTCAGTCATTACCTGTAATGACGAATGTAAATTCTTGTCCAATGCCTTTTTGGTAACATTGGAATTAATAACAATTACGCCAATCATTAAAAATACAATCGTTACGGTAAAGATCATTAACATTTTGCCTCTTAAGCCAAGAGAGTTCAAATTCATTATTTCCTCCTGTTTTCGTAATAGCAGTTAAATTAAATTGAACTGCCGTTAATTAATTCGTCAAGATGCCTGTAACTGTGGCGGCATTATTTCTTTACTGGTTTCTCGTGCCAGTGTGATTAGATCGGATGTGTCTAAAATTAGCCCAACGCGCCCGTCACCTAAAATTGCCCCTCCGGATATTCCTTTGGCATTTTGCATATCTTCGCCAAGGGATTTGGTCACCACCTGTTGTTGTCCCATTAACTGGTCGACCAGCAATGCACATCGCTTATCGCCATCGCCAATAATGACCAGTAAACCCTGGGTGGGGTCGGTAATTGCATTTTCAATTTCAAATAATTGATATAACCGGAATATGGGTATCAGGCTATCCTGATACATAACCATCTCGCCCCGCCTCGCAACACTAAACAAAACTTTTGGGTCCGGCTGTAAACTCATTTGAATATCAATAATGGGAATGATATAAAATTCATCACTTATTTTAACCAGCATTCCATCTATAATTGCAATGGTCAAAGGGAATGAAAGTGTAAAAGTACATCCCATACCGGGGACAGTGTCGATATCGATTCTGCCATGTAATTGCTCAATATTCTTTTTAACCACATCCAGGCCAACACCTCTGCCGGATACATCGGTTACTTTATCCGCTGTGGAAAAACCGGGGGCAAAAATTAAATTATAAACTTCATTGTCATTTAAATTTTTGTCGTTTTCAATAATGCCTTTTTCAAGCGCCTTTTTAACAATCTTTTCACGGTTCAGACCACGGCCGTCATCTTCAATTTTAATCATAACACTCCCACCGGAATGGTATGCAGACATTTTAATTGTCCCGACAACCGATTTACCCTTTTGCTCGCGATCCTGAGCAGATTCAAGTCCGTGATCCATTGCATTGCGCAACATGTGAATGATTGGATCTTTGATGAGTTCTACCATTTTACGGTCTATTTCTGTATCTTCACCCTGCTGAATAAAATTGACCTTTTTATTGGTTTTGCTGGATAAATCTCGCACCAGCCGGGACATTTTTTGGAATGTACTGCTCAACGGAATCATGCGCATGGACAAACTGAGGTCTTGCAACTCTCTTACTATCTTTGCGGCATGAATGACCTTGCGGGTAAAATCTGGATTCTTTTCATCCAGTACAATAAAATCCTGAGAGATCATGGATTGAGCAATAACCAATTCCCCAACCATTTCAATAAGATCATCAAGACGGTCGGTTCGCACCCGCACAAATGGATCGACACCGGCTGTGCTGCCAGCATCGGTAGATACAGCTTTTAAAGGAGATTTTTCATTTTTTGCCAGGGCTATCTCAACATTTTGTGTTGCAATCTTTTCCTGCACTCGTGGCGTTTCAACTGGTCGTGTGGTTACAGGGCTTGTTGCTGATTCTTGCTTTTCTTCCGCAACCGTTTCCATAACAACTTTTTCCAGAGGAGCCCCTGCTGATGGTTCATTGGCAGATAATGCCTCAATTAACTGATCGTATTGTGCCGGCTTGGACAGTGGCTGTCCGGCTAACGCTTTCTCTACTGAATGAATAAGAGATTTTACCATATCAATGCTTTTAAGAGACAAATCTGCATTATACCCGGCACAAGTTATTTCACCATCACGAATACGGCTGAAAAAAGACTCGGCAACATGAGCAAAGCCGGAACATAATGTCAATTGCAGAAAACCCGAGGTTCCCTTTATTGTATGAAATGCACGGAAAACTACATTGATTGCTTCCATATCAGCAGGATTGTTTTCCAGTTGCAGCAAGGCAGATTCCGCATCTTCCAGGTATTCGTTCGATTCGGCAATAAATTCATTGATAATATCAGCATCAAAATCTGTTGGCAAAGTATATACTTCAACCTGGCTTTCGGCTTTCCTTTCGCGTTGCGCTTCCGGTTTTATGCTTTTTATTTCCCGTTTGGTCGTACCACCTTCAAGTGCGTCTAATGCCTGCCCGATCAATGAACTAATTTCTTCAAACTGCGCTTCATTATTTGCGGCGGGATTTTCGGCAATTTTTCCTAATAATTCTAATGACAGAGTGATATTTTGCTGCACTCCCTCCGGAAGGGTTTTATCCTTCTCAATGCCCTCCAGCGAGGGACGTATTTTGAGCAATTCCCGGACATCAGTAGATCCAAGTTGCATTAACAAAGCAGCAACATCATTCAATACCAGTTCCGGCATATTCGATTTTATGATCTTTTCAACCTTGGAAATGTAGGGGGATGTTTTAGGATCACGGCCCAATACTAGCCAAATTTCATGACCCGATTCACCTAGTGTTGCTTGAATTTTTTCATTATCTTCAGTTAACAGTGCATCGGATAATTTTATAAAGACCTCAGCCACGGTTTTTGAAAATAATTGCGGATTGTCCAGCTGTTTATTATATATAGCTTGCAGGCCTTCCAAACTCATTATAAAAACTGCCACCAATTCAGTATAATCATAAGGAACCTGAGACTTGATTTCCTCAGTTTGTTTTCCGATAGCAATTAATTCCTGCCGGTCATCTGGATCAAATTTTAACAGTTTCTTTGCTATTGACTTGATTTGGGCAATGAGCGTTTTATCTAGCCGTATTCTTTCCAATTTAAACTCCTATTTATTACGTCGGTCATGAAATTTGCCCGAAGTCAAACTGAGAGCAAAATCACCATCGTCTGATGTATAATGTAATTGAATTCGGGGCAAACGGTCGGGAACATGTACTTCCATTTGATTGCCTCTTGCTACGGTCGGTAATGACATATCTACAGATGTACCAACGGCATCTAACTGGGCGACAATATCTCCGGCAAGCACATTGATCAACTCACCTGTAACATCATCCATATCTTCGGAATCGTAAGCAATGTCAAATCCGGCAAATTGCTTTGCCATGGTTACTGCGGTCTGCTTTGGCAGGCCTAATGATACAGACCACGACAGATCACCTACCAGGGATATAATACCAACTATTCCCTCACTCATCCATAAAACAGAATTACTGTTTTCTCCGGTAAATTTTAAAGAATTGTTACTTATAAAATTAAAAGAAACTTCAATCGACTTTTTTAAACACTCTATATGTGTTGCGGAAAAATCTTCAGCAAAATCTTCATTGGACATTTTATACCTCATTTCGTTAAAATAGATTAATGGTTATAGGCTATGAAAAAAGTCTCCGCCACTGGTTTTACTCAATTTATCAATTATTGGCACCAATTTCTTCCGCAATTCCAGGGTCGTAAAAGGCTTACAAATGTAACTGTTCGCCCCGGCATCCGTTGCTTCGGTCATCTTTCCCATTGTTTTTTCACTGGTGATCATGATAAAGGGAATCGTTTCTGTATCTCCTTTTTCACGGGCTTTATCGACAAATTCAATACCATCCATATTTGGCATGTGAATATCAACAAACGCAATATCAAATTTTTTGGGATGAAATTTCTTTAAAGCGTCCTTGCCGTCTGAAGCTTCAGTAAATATAAATTCCGCCAGGCCCGTGCGCTTTAAATTCTCCATAACCATATTCCGCATAACTCGCGAATCATCAACCACAAGAGCTCTTAATTTTAGCATAGTGAATTTCTCCTTTATTGTTTATAAACCACTTATTTTAACATTTTGTTGTTGTAAAAAAAATCCATCCAAATTAAACTGAAAGATCAATATTTACACCAATATTCATATCTTTTAAATTTTCTGTTGTTTTATGTTCAGTGTCCGGCTTGTTCTGAGCGCCTGGTCGTTCTTCTGTTTCAGAATTGTTGTTTTGGCTTTTATCAAAATGATCCTGAAACTGACGTTTTTCCTTTTTATCACGCTTTAACTCTGGACGTTTATGCTCAGCTTCACGGTTCGCCAGTTCCAAAGACGATTGCTGGGCAGAATTATGAGCGCTATCCGCATGTGGTATTTCCACGACCTTTTCGGCATGGGAAACATGTATATTTATATTCTGCGGTATATCAACCGGTGTCGACATAATTCTTCTCTTTTATATACTTAGACCTGGTATAGATCCTTTTTTAAAATTTGTGCCTTGACAAGCAATAAGGATTGAGCATGAATCTGGCATACCCGCGATTCTGTAACATCCAGCACTGAAGCGATATCCGCTAAATTCAATCCTTCATAATAGTATAATGTTAAAACCAGACGTTCTCTGGTTGGTAATTTCTTTAAAATTCCCTTCAATTGTTCTTCCATATCTTCATTCCATTGCGCGGCAAAATATTCCTCGCCCTGGTAAGAATCTAAAAAAGTATCACGACTGATTTGATTATCATCATGCTGAAAAACGATATCTTGTAACGAAACAAACCGATCGGTATACATGGACTCTAGTATTTTATGGTACTTTTCCAGCGGTACACCTATTCGTTCGGCAACTTCTTCTTCAGTTGGATTCCTGGATAGTTTATTTTGCAATTCAGAAATCACTTTATAAACCTGTTTCACATTACTGCGTACTTTACGCGGCGCCCAGTCAATTTCACGTAAAACGTCCAAAATGGCGCCCCGGATACGAAAAGTTGCAAATGTTGTAAATTTGATATTACGAGAAATATCAAATCGTTGTATTGCCTCTATTAATCCCAGTGTTCCTGCGCTAATCAAATCATCCCACTCCAGCACACTGGAACCAAAAGACTGAAAACCTTTGGCAACATACCCTACCAATGATTGATAATGTAGCACCAATTTATCACGAGCATGACGGCTTTTGGTTTTAGCAAATTCCTGCCATAATTCATTTACATTTTCTTCCAACCTTTACACTCCTGCGCGTTTCATCTTTACAGCTATCAGGCATTCAATGGAGCTTCATTAGAATTTTCTTTCTCAGATAACTCTTGTTCCGTGTCATTACTCTTTTTATACATAGTAACAATGATCATACCAAGTACTGCCAACCCAATCAGATTCGCTGCAACCAGACTGATTGCACTGCGAATAAGAGCGGACTCGAGCGCTACTCCATTAATAACACACGATACAAAAACACTCAAGGCTATTATTCCACTTATGGCGCCAATTATATCTTTCATAATCCACTCCTTTTATTTATAATCCATTCTTTCCTGTTCAACCAGTTCGCCTTCCAGTATAATATCGGCAATATCATAAATATTTTGACTGGCTATAGCGTCCTTGTATTGAAGAATAAATGGCTCCTGCTGATTCACTGACTGACGAACTTTGCCATCCAGAATAATATAACCGGCTATACCAATACTGAAATCAAGAAAATGATCCAGCACAAGGGTTAAGCGCTGGTATACATCGGTCACTTCAGATGGGGATGTAACCATGTTCAGTAACAAATCTATGGGAATACTCTTTTTCATCGAATTCAGAATTTTGATCATGGCATACGTATCATTGATTGCGGTTGGCTCTGAAGTTGTAACCAGCAATACTTTGTTTGAATGAACAGCAATATCCAGCGATAGTGTTGTTAAACCGCCGGCAGTGTCAATGATAATATATTCAAATTGCCTTTTTAATTTTAACAATAAATCAAAAATGCGGGAATGCAATGTGTCAGACAAATCTTGCCAGGTCTTGTTACCGGAACTGTTGGGAATTATTGACAAGCCGGCTTTATAATTAAGCAATATGTTGTTTAATGGCATATTATCCAAAACATAATTCAGAAAATTATATTTGGGATTTACTCCTGTTAAAATATCAATATTACCCATATTCGTATCGGCATCAACAAGCACAACTTTTTTGCCCTTTTGCGACAAAGCCAGGGCAAGGTTTAAAGCAACATTGGATTTGCCAACCCCGCCTTTGCCACTTGTAATGGTAATTACCTGCGAAGCAGGCGCATTTTGAGAATCGACAAGCTCTTTAATATGGTTCAACTGCTCTTCCATAATCTATCCTTTAAGAATCATGTATGTCAACTTGGTCGCATTAGCAATTTCTATGTCATCCGGAATTGTTTGTCCGTTACAAACAAATGATATCGGTTTTGAAAATTTGTGTGCAATATCAATTATTCCCGGCAACGTTTTCACAGTATCCAGTTTGGTGATTATGATACTGTTGTAATGCAGATTTTTATAGACTTTATTCACTTTGGCAAGTTGTTCCGGTTTACAATCGGCAGGTAAGACAAGATTTGTTTCAATATTTTCACCAATTGAGAGAAACCGTTTAATTTTTTCTATATGTTCAGGTAAAGTTATTGTCAACGCATAATCAATAATAATTAAATCTTTATCCGAATGAACCTGTAATATTTTTGTTAATTCTTCCGGTTCGGAGATAATCGCCAGGGGCAATTTGGCTACCGAAGATAAACTGTTTAAATGTTGTAATGTGGCGCTTTCCGAATCGCTGATCAAAATAAGCGCCGCCTTTTTTCCATTAATGATCGATGCCTGTAAGGCCAGTTTTATTGCGGTTGATGTTTTCCCGCTTGCGGGTGGTCCAAACACGGCAATAATTTTTTGTTTGCTGTTACCGGCGGTACTGCGATACACCGGGATCATTTTTTTAACTTCATTGTTTAGAATATTCTTTATAATTTGCACGTGTGCAGAATTGGAAAATTTAAGATCAAGAGATTCTACTGCGGTTTTTATCTGATTACACAGTAATCCGGCACGTTCATGGGAGAAACCTTTTTCAATCAATGTACTTTTTATTTTTTCAATTACTTGTTTGCCGGATAACGGTCTTTTTTCAATTACCGGTTTTAACTGTTCGGCTGCTTTCTGTTTTTTCAAAATGGCAGCCCGTTGTTTCAATTCGCGCAATTCCTGGCGCAACAATGATTCTTTCAGCTCAACCAGTTCCTGCTTCATTGCATCCAGCTGCTTTTCATGCTCTACCCATAGTTTCCGCTGTTCTTCTTCATTTTTCATCTCTTTATGCAACACCTCGGAAAACTCGGAAGCTTTACGGGTTGCCTGCTCCAATTGTTCGATGGTTAAATGAGATAACGCACGATCAGGGCGCCTCTGTTTATCATCATCCATCAATACATCCCAACGGCCTGATTGCTCGTCTTTATCAATGTCAATTTTTTCTCGTTCAGCAGATACTTTTTGACCGCTTCTGTTATAAGGTTGAGTATCCGATTGACTGGATGCAGTTTTGGAAGTTAAATTCTTGTCGTGACGTTCAGCACGCAAATCTTTATCACGTTGTAAAACTTCATCCAACCAGCTATTACCAGTTTTCATTTGTTCAGAATCTCTGGCGGCTATCACTTCAATACCATCCTTTACGCTTCGCGAATGCAGAACAACTGCATCATCGCCTAATTTTGTTTTAATTTTATTTAAAGCCTCACGCATTGTTGCAGCTTTAATTCTTTCAACTCTCATACTACAAGCTCACCGTTCCTAGTGACTGGATTTCTACATTTGCCGGAATTTCCGCAAATGACAACAATACCAACGACTTGAATATAGGTTCAACCAGTTTACGGAAATAAGGACGTAAAGTCGGGGATAACATCAAAATGGGTTGTTGACCGTCATTTTCCAACTGGTTGATTTTGTCAGATAAAATCGATAAAATTCGCTGCAATACTTCTGTCGATAATGCAAAACCAAGACCCTGGGTATTCATTACCCCGGCTTTTTTTGCTTCATTTATTGCATTGTTTAATGTCATTTCCAACTGCTGCGTTAATGTTAATGCGTTAATTTTTCCTTCGGCATCAAGATATTGTGTTACAATGCTTCTGCCTAATGCCTGACGAACATATTCTGTTAATAAATCCAAATCTTTTATTGTGCCAATATGATCGGCAATTGTTACCAGTATTATACCCAAATCACGAACTGTGACCCGTTCGCTAAGTAAATTCTTTAATATCCTTTCCAAAACTCCCATATTAACAACATTGGGTATAACCTCGTCAACAAGAGCAGATTGTTCCTTTTTCAGATTCTGTACAAGTTCATGAACATCCTGCCGGGTTAATATCAAATCGGCATTTGTTTTAAGTACCTCTGCAAGATGCGTACCAAGAACCGCGCCAGGAGCAACTAAAGTGTAACCCGCGACTTCTGCTTTTTCTTTTTCATCGCCACGCACCCACACCGCCGGCAAACCAAATGCCGGTTCTTTAACCTTGGCGCCTTTTAAATCATCAATATCACCGCCGGGATTCAATGCCAGGTAATGACCCAACTTTAAAGTATTGCTTGCCACCTGGTTTCCACGTATCATAATCATATATTCATTAGGCTTTAACTGCATATTATCACGTATACGGATCGGAGGAATAATAATGCCCAGTTCTATTGCACATTGTTTACGAATTTGTGTTATTCTGGCCAACAAATCTCCCTGCTGTTCTACATCTACCAGAGGAATTAAATTATAACCAATTTCCAGTTCAACAGCATCAACACGTAAATAATCCTGAATTTCTTCTTCCTTGTCAACTTCTTTGGGCTCTTCTGCAACCGGAGTAACCGGGGCTTTGGCCTTGCTGGACATTACCCAGCCAATTGTTCCCAAGCCACCGGCCAGCATGGTAAACGGTAAAAATGGTAAACCCGGAGTCAGGCCCAGAAACAACATTACACCCCCGGCAATAAAAGCAACACGGGGGTTAATAAATAACTGGCTGGAAATATCCGTACCCAGGCTTGCTTCAGAAGCAGAACGGGTAACGATCATACCGGCAGCGGTAGAAATAATTAAAGCCGGCAATTGCGAAACCAAACCGTCGCCTACTGTTAACATGGTATAAGTTTGTAACGATTCACCCAGACTCATATCAAGTTGAACTACACCGACTACAAAACCGCCGATAATATTCAGTGCAGTTATGATAAGACCGGCTATTGCATCGCCACGCACAAATTTACTGGCGCCATCCATTGCGCCATAAAAATCAGCCTCACGGGAAATATCTTCCCGACGCCGGCGTGATTCAACTTCATCTATAATTCCGGCATTCAAATCGGCATCAATACTCATTTGTTTGCCCGGCATGGAATCCAGTGTAAAGCGGGCGGCTACTTCGGCAACACGACCGGCGCCTTTGGTGATAACGATAAAATTGATCAAAACCAGAATTAAAAATATAATAAAACCAACAACATAATTTCCTTTAACAACAAAATCGCCAAAAGCGCTGATCACTTTACCCGCATAACCGTCACCCAGGATCAACCGGGTTGTGGCAACATTCAACGCCAGGCGAAATATGGTAATAATTAACAACAAACCCGGAAATACTGAAAATTGCAGCGGTTTGGTAATATACATGGATACCAGTAATATTACTAACGCCATGCCGATATTCAATGCCAGCAGCAAATCCATAAACGCTGTCGGGACCGGAATGATCATGACAATTAAAATACCAATGACAGTTAATGCCATAGCAATATCACTGTGTTTGGCTAAAAATGATAAATTAACACCTTGAGACATTAACTTTTAACTCCTGCTGCTCTTTTTTTCATTTGATATACATACGCTAAAATTTCAGCAACAACCTGGTACAATTCTACGGGAATTTCACGACCAACTTCTGCTGATTTGTACAACAACCGGGCGACCAGTGGTTTTTCAACAATTGGAATATTATTTTCTCTGGCAATTTCTTTAATTTTTTCTGCAACTTTACGCAATCCTTTGGCAACCACTACCGGTGCGGTCATTTCGTCAGAATTAAATTTCAAGGCAACAGCAACGTGAATCGGGTTGACAATTACTACATCAGCATTAGGTACTTCACTCATCATGCGCCGTCTTGCCTGTTCGCGCTGAATACTTCGGATTCTTGATTTTATCAGCGGGTCGCCTTCAGACTGCTTAAATTCTTCTTTAATCTCTTGTTTGGTCATTTTGAGATTTTTTTCATATTCATATTTTTGATATAAAAAATCAAGCGCAGCTAACAAAATAAAAACACCGCCAACTCGTAAAAACAGTTTTAAACTCAGGCTGCCGATAAATCCAATAATTTGACTGATTTCCTGATTGGTGAGATCATAAAATTCAGTATATTCACCTTTGATTGTATTATATCCTACAATAAGGATGATTGTCATTTTCAAAATATTTTTCAACAACTCGACAAATGAACGAAGAGAAAAAAGTCTTTTAAAACCGGAAAGCGGATTTATTTTTTCCAGCTTGGGTTGTATTGATTGGGCGCTCAAAGTTATGCCCGATTGCATTACATTAGCAACAACACCGGCAATCATTAAACTCAGCATAAACGGCCCGATGATATAAGCAAATGAAAGCCCCGCGTTAATGGAAATTTTTTGTATGTTTGTAATTGTAATCTCCATACTTGAAAAATTGGCAAAAATCTGCCGAGCCACCAACTTTAAATTACCAAACATGCCTTTTCCAAACATTATAAAACACAAACTCGAAACTAGCAGAATGACCGCAGAGTTCACTTCATTACTTCGTGGAACATTGCCTTTCTCCCTGGCTTCTTGCCGCTTTTTGGAAGTGGCCTTTTCTGTCCTGTCTTGATATGATTCTTCTGCCATAGTCCTGTTTTCCTGCTAGCGGCTCAAAATTTGTAAAACTTTAAAAAAATCATTTTGAAAGTGAACATAGATATTGCGAAATAAATAGGCAAACAGAGGCAATGAAAACGCCATAGCCAACAAACCCATGCCAATATTCAAGGGCATACCGACAAAAAACACATTCATTTGCGGAACAGCTCGCGCCACAAGCCCAAGCGCTATATTGGTCAATGTGAGGGTTACAATAACAGGAATGCCAATTTTTATGGCTGAAATAAACAAGCCTCCGCCAATTGTAACAAACATTTCAGTTAAAGCGCTATGAAAATTTGACCGCATTAACGGTACAACTGCAAAACTTTTATTTAAACCTTCCAGTAAAAATAAATGACCGTCAATAGCCAAAAAAATCATCAACGACAGTAACATGTAAAATTGACCAACCACCGGCACCTGTTGGTTTGAATCAGGATCATAAACATTAACAATACCAAACCCCATTTGCATGGACATCAATTGACCGGCAATTTCAATGGCAATGAAAATTAATGAGGAAAGAAATCCTAAAATCAATCCGACCAATACTTCCCGTGAAATACTAAAAATAATGTGAGTCATATCGGGTGGTGGAGTAATTTTGATATTATGATTTATTAACGGCAATAACAGCAAAGTTATAAATAATGCCCCCCCTATCTTGGCCTGAATAGGTATCATGGACGAATTGAATACCGGAAATATTACAAATGCAGTGGTTACACGGGTAAAAACCAGTAAAAAAAGAATAAAATCCTGTTGTGTAATACCTAAATTCATTGCTTACTTTCAGTTACTTATTGATGGAATTGCTGTAAAAATATTTGTTGTAAAAGCTACCATTTTGCCTATCATCCAAGGCAGCAATAATAACATTGTAAATATTATTGCAATAATTTTTGGAATGAATGTCAATGTCATTTCATGGATTTGCGTTACAGCCTGTAAAATGGATACTACCAAACCAACGATCAATCCTGCTAATAACAATGGTGCAGATATAATTAATGTGGTCATAATCGCACGGTTTGCCAGTTCCAGTACAAATTCTTGGGTCATCCTATACTCCAGTTCACTTGAATCCGGTTATTATTGATTCTACGATCAAATACCAGCCATCAACCAGAACAAATAATAATAATTTAAATGGTAATGAAATCATCACCGGGGGCAGCATCATCATACCCATTGACATTAAAACGCTGGCCACAATCATATCGAGCATTAAAAATGGTATATATAAAAGAAAACCAATTTGAAATGCAATTCGGAACTCACTGATTATAAATGCCGGTATTAAAACAAAAGTTGGTACTTGACTGATATTCTCCGGTTTGGGAAGATTGGCCATTTTTAAAAAAAGCCCTAAATCCTTTTCACGGGTTTGCTGAAACATAAAATTGCGTACCGGCGACATGGCATTTTGAAATGCCTGACTTTGCGATATTCTTTGATCGAGGTATGGCTGCAATGCCGTGCTGTTAATTTCTTGCCAGACAGGCGTCATAATAAATACAGTTAAAAATACCGCCAACCCTACTAAAACCTGTGTCGGCGGCGTCTGCTGGGTACCCAGAGCATTACGCAGAAATGAAAAAATGATCATCACCCGCGTAAAGGATGTAACCATTATTAGTATTGCCGGCGCCAGAGACAATATCGTCAAGAGCAAAATGATTTGCAATGTCACAGCAACATCGCCGGGTTTTTGTGCCTGGTCGATTCCGATTGTGACCTTGGGGATCGTCTGGCTGAATGACAAAGCCGGTATCAGAAAAATCAGTACGATTATGCTGAAAATCCATATTTTGCTTTTATTTATTTTGCCTGCTATTTTCAACTTTTCTGTGCTCCACCTAATTTTGCAATCTGGCTTGCCAGGGTTTTGGAAAATGATTGTGGTTTGCTGCTGTTCTTTTCCTCAATTTTCAATTTTTCTTCGTTCGTTAACTCGCAAAGCAATGTTATACTGTTTTCTGCAGAACCAACCAGCAACATTCGGTCAAGTACCTGTACAAGAAACAACTGTTTTTTGGGTCCCAGAGTCAATGTGTCCTGTACTTTCATAGTATGGAGACGAGTTGCAGATGAACGGGTTTGATTTTGCAGCCACCGTAAACCAAGTAAAAAAATTACCAGAACCAGAATTACCAGGAACAACGCAAAAATAGTGCGTAATATGGCGTTGCCAAATTGCAATTCACCTGCATTTTGCATATCCGGTTGACTCAAAGAATTAACAAATGTACTGTCAGCCTCCGCTGAAAAGGCAAGTCCGGTTAGGGCTAACAACAAAATCACAAAAAATAGAAAAGACCCATGCCGATGAATATGTGAATAATTTATAAACATTTAGCAATTAACCTTGATTAATGTCAGGTTCGCAGTGATGCGAAACGATCTCGTTTGGCTACCAGTGAAGTAATGCGCACAGCAAAGTTTTGATCGATAACCACAACTTCGCCTTCGGCAAATTTTTTGTTATTCACATAAACTTCAACCGGTTCACCGGCAAATTTATTAAGCTCAACAATACTACCGGGCCCCAAAGCCAGCATGTCCTTAAGAGTCATGGTTATCCGGCCCAGTTCAACAGTAACTAGCAATTCCAGGTCATGAATAAAATCAATTGATTGCTGGGCATCAACATTAGCCGCTGAATCGCCAAATTCCTCAAATTCACCTTTCCGGCCATCATATTGATCGTCTCCCAAATCAACAACGTTGAAATAATTATTTGTAATAATTTGCGGGGTTATGCGGATGAATGAAAAACTTGTGCCGGAACCGATTTTTGCAGTAAAAAAGGTCACCAGACTGTCATTAAATGCCAGTTCAATTTTGCCATTCCACATTAAAACATTGGGATTATTCATTTCAGTTCTTTTATGCAACACTTGTTCAAAACATTGCTTTTTTATCATAGTAAGTTGTTCAGCAACATCAAGCAGTAATTGCATGGAATCCGGTACTTTTGATGCTCCCTTACCTTCACTCCGCAAATACGCGGCCAATTCGGGTAGTAAATTTTCATTAGCGAGATAGACAAATCCCTTGTTTTTTTCTTTAACAATAAAATCAACACGAATGGCTTGTGGGCTTACAAAATTTCGCACCTCTTCCATGTCAAAAACCTTGGTCTCATCAACAGAGATTTGTACAGGTTCGTTAAAGATTGTTTCCAAGAGATTGGAAGCCTGGGTAAGCAACATATCATCAAAATCGGCCATACTTTTTGTAATTGCATCCTGTTTCAAAACAGATCTCCTTTATTAAAAATACCACATTACGAGGTAACACTTTTAACAACATCGGTTATTTTAATGGACTTTCGGTTGTTACGTATTCCGGGAATTCCCCGAAATTTTACAGCATCATCAACGGCAATATCCAGAGGCTTTTGTACCCACTGGTTTAATAATACAACATCTCCAACATTCAAATCCAGCAACTCTTGAAATTTTAATTTTGCCTTGCCAAGCTTTACCACAAACGGAAATTCAGTGCGGAGTACAGTCTCTTGCATTTGTTCCCGTTGGTAAATAGCAGCTTCCTGCGTCTTGATAGATATTGTCCACTCTTTAATTGCTTTGAAAAATGGGCCCATCATCGGTATAGGAAGACAAATATTTAGTTGATAGCGATCTTTTTGTAACGTAACATCGTAAATAACCAGAATAGTCGGTTCGCTTCTTCCAACCACCTGTGCCATATAGGGGTTTGTTTCAAATGATTTTACAGTCGATTCAACTGCCAGCATGTTGTACCATGCACGATCCAGCATTTGCAACATTCTGTCCAGAACCCGGGTGATAATATTCTTTTCAATAGCAGTATTGGGGCGGTTAAGAAATTTGGGTAAACTTTGACCGCCAAATAACCGGTCGATGATTAAAAAAATAAATTCGGGTGGCATTTCAAATATACCCGGTTGATCAGATTTATTAGTCGTAAAAATACACAAGCCATCGGGTTCGGTACGCGAGCCAATAAAATCGCCAAACATGGATTCATCAATTCGAACCAGTTGAACATCTGTCAGGGTTCGTAATAATGTAGTAAAATAAGCGCCCAGTAATTTGGCATAGGCTTCGTATACAAGCGATAGTGCAGAACGTTGCTCTTTGGTTAATCGCCGGGGATGCCGGAAATCATAGAGAGAGACTTTGATATTTTTGCGCATTTCACCAATCAGATTTGTTGATAGTATTTTTTGAAATTATAGAGTTCATACAATCATTAACAAACGCTGTGCCATTTCAATGCTTTTTTCTGTCTTTTTTAACTCCTTGTTTTTCAAGAAAATCAAAAACAGAAAAAGTGAAAAATGAAAATTATGGGTAAAAAATTCCCTGATTAGCGGGATTTCTTACCTATAAATTAGCCTAAATAATGATTCATCAATATCTTAATCAGGTATGGCATATAATGCTTGCCCCCACTTACAGGCAGCATTTGAGGAGTATAACAACAGGGTTTTACTGGAAGATATATTTGGTAAAATATAATCTCAATATCGTAACATCGCCAATGATGGTTTCGAGCATCATTTTTATTTCTTCACGCAAAAACGGCCGGTTATTAATATCAGAAAGCCATAAAACTGTTTTCCGTGAAATAAGTGTATTTAAAGCATCTTTAATCGCCGGCATTTTTGCTTCTAACCGGGAATCAATATTTTTTCCTTTGGCAACAGCAGTTATAGAAAGCACCACATATCTTGTACCGCGTGTTTCAGCCGGGTTAATAATCAAGTCATCAATTGAAAAAGTAAAAGCGTTTTTTAAATCCTTCTCGGTTAATTCATCTTCTAAAAAGTCAGCCATCCCTTCGATCATAACAGACGCATTAACAGCATTTGAATCTATTTCGGCATCCTCACTAATGGTTGAATCCGGTTCGTCTGAAGGTAATTCGGTAGATCCCTCATCAACATCAGCAAAGGTATCTGCTGGAGCCGCGCTGATGGTTGCGGACTCGACCTTGTCTACAGATTTGTTACTTGTATTATTACTTGCAAAATTTGTTACTTTAGCCGGGGGCAAAATAAATGTTACCAAACCATAAGCCAAACCAATTTGCAATATTATCAGACCAGCAAATATTAAAATTTTTTTCCAGTTGTCTCTCATTCATTATCTCCGGGTGTTTCTTTTCTCCTGTTAACATCTGGTTTGGCAAGTTCGTATAATTCTATCGGTAATTATTCAGGTGTAACATTAATTCCTTACTGTTCTTAAACAACACAAATGATTAACAGAATTCCGTTTCCATTAAAGATTAAATTTATAAAGAATCAGGTTCTTTTTACTATAACTCAAAATGAACAATACTATACAGCTTTCAATATATATAAAATTATTATTGCGTATAATTTCTTGTTTCAAGTAGTTCCTTACCGCTCAGGTACATATAATTCAGGTAAATTTCAACCCGGCGATTTAAAGCACGATTTTCAGGACTATCATTTGGCGCGATCGGTTTGAACTCACCTCGACCGATAGCAATAATAGTACTGGGATCAATACCGGCGGAATCAGTAAAATATTTTAAAACACTCAAAGCCCGTGCTGCAGAGAGATCCCAATTTGAGGGATATTGGGCGGATTTCATGGGGATATTATCCGTATGCCCCTCAACCACAACACTAAACTCATTTAACAAAATCAATTTACTAATTTTATCCAATAGATTAAACGCTTGCAATTTTAATTGCGCTTGCCCGGATTCAAATACCAGATTATCTCCCAGGCGAATGACAAGCCCATCGTGCACCTTTTCAATTGATATTGCATTACTTTTAACTTCATTAGCATATCCTTCTTCAACCTCATCTAGCAATTCTTCAATTGCATTGCGCATTTTAATATTGGATTGAAAATCAGGCCGCACTATATTCCTGGGGATAACACTGGGGCCGGGCGCCTCGGTAAGCGCTCCGGTAGAACCTTGCAGCGCGCCCATTGCCTGACGAAATTTTATCAATTCTGTATTTGAAAACGAAACAATTAATATAAAAAAAGTCAACAACAAACTCATTAAATCACCATAGGTAGTGACCCAGGTGTCAGTCCTCTCCTCTGCTTTGGGCTTTTTAACCGGTTGTTTAAGTTTTACTTCATCACTCATCAAGGGCTCCGTCATTTGCTGTTGATTCATCACGCAGACTGGGCGACAAGATGGATAATAATTTCTCGTTTAACAAGCGCGGGTTGTCACCGGCTTGAATAGAATAGATTGCATTAATTACCAATTGTTTAATCTGTATCTCCTGTTGCGAGCGTCGCTCCAATTTCGTAGCCATTGGTAAAAATACAAGATTTGCTAAAATTGAACCATACAATGTAGTTACCAGCGCTGTTGCCATACCGGCGCCAATTCCGGATGGATCTTTGAGAGATTGCAGCATCTGAATTAAACCGATAAGAGTACCGATCATCCCGAACGCAGGCGAATAAGTACCCATCACTCTTAATATCTTTTGACCAATGGTATGCCGCTCTTCGATATAACTCAGTTCCATTAATAAAATCTCATTGATCACTTCTTTTTTAATACCATCCACCATTAACTGAATACCCTTGCGGGTAAACCCGTCATTGGTTGCATATATATCTTCTTCCAATGCCAATAAACCATCTTTTCTGGCTTTGCGGGATAATACATACCAAAACTCGATTGTCTCCTGAACGGTATCGATTTTTACTGTAAAAGCATTTTTTACTACTTTGATTAATTTTGACATATCGGTCAATGGAAAACAAATCAAGGTTGATGCTACTGTTCCACCAATAACGATTAGTGCGGATGGCAGATTAAAGAAAAATATCCACCCTGGAGACATGAATATAGAAACGAGAATCAGCAAAAAGCCGGATACTATTCCAATTACAGTCGACTTGTCCATAACTTCTTAGACCAAATAACAATTCATATATAGTTCAGAAATCCTGGTTCTTTACTTTATTATTATCGGATTCCCTTTTCCAAACTTGAATTAAATTCGCATATATTAAATAAATATTAAAACGGGCGCCCTTGAGCGCCCGTTATATTGTTCATTAACGTTTCAATTGTACAATTTCATTTAATAATGTATCAGCAGTGGCAATAACCCGCGAGTTGGCCTGGAAGCCACGTTGTGAAATGATCATCTTGGCAAACTCTGATGCCAAATCAACGTTGGACATTTCCAGGGTTTCCGGGGATATTTCTGTTTGAATTGTTGAGCCTGCCCAGCCGCGCACCGGCATGCCGCTATTGGCGCCAATCTGGAACAAGTTTTCACCAACCTGTTCAAAACCCTGCGGGTTGTTCACTGTGGCTACTGCAATTTGAGCAATCGTTTGACTTACACCATTGGTAAAATGGCCGGTGATTGTGCCGGTTTCATCAAAAGAGTAATCATATAATTCACCCATTCCATAGCCATCCTGCATATTTGGCACCGCAGAGGTCGTGCTGTTGAATTGTGTCAGTCCGTTAAAATAACCAGCCTGACCAGGGTCAAGAGTTATTTCCATGGTTGCGGAACCCTCGCCCGGCTCAAATGTCAACGGTAAACCATCTTCGGTTTCGATTGCCGACAAGCTGCCGTCAGGGTTGAATTTCATATAACCACGGTTTCCGGCCGCTGCTTCTATTGTGCCATTATCAATAGTACATTCCCAACGCCATAAATCAGGATCAGTGAGAGACGAGATATTGGTAAAGAAAATTTGCAAAGTATGCGGTTTTCCTTTCGAGTCATATATCTCTATACTGGTTTGATGCTCGCCGGCATCCCGTCCTTCGATTCTGGTATTAAAGGTTGGAGTTGAAATAGAGTTAAAGTTAGAATCTGTCAAGGTAATTGCGCAGGTGCGTTCAGAAACACCGGCTTCTGTATCGGTAACAGTCAAATTTCCATCGTTGTCGACAAAAATTTCAGCGCCTGGAAAAACATTATCAATTGCAGCAATCAAATCGCCCAGGGTACTGGGGTTACCAAGGCCATCGGCATCGGCCTGAAAGGTAAAACTTCCGGTACGGCCAAACCCGGATTTATCTGCGCCGCTAATTTTTATTACATCGCCATCAGTTAAATGACCTTCAAAAAACGGAATCTCTGTTAAATAAGTTGCCGCAGTAGTACCTGTACCGGTACCCGATATATCAAGGGTTGTTGCCGCACCCGAAAAAGATCCGCTTAATGTAATATGAGTATCCGAGCCTCCGGAATCCTTTGTCCGAACGCGCAAATAATCATTTCCGCTATCTGTGTAAACCTCTGCAATTATTTCACCGCTGATGGTGCGGTTAGCGCCAATCTGGTTGTTGATTTCCGCTACAACTTCCTTCAAGGTGCCATAAGTTCCCTGGGTCAGGTTAATTGTTGCCGAGATTGTTCCAACAGCATCATCGTCAATAACCAAATCCAATTGATTGTTGGTGGCGTCAATTACCAAACCGGCGGGGTTGGCAGTCAGCACGTCAGCCCAGGAACCAATGCTGGTCAAGGTTGCATTTTTTGAATAAGAAGCAGCCAACACTTTGGATACCTTGTTCGTATTCGAATCCAGATTACCGGTTAACTGCACTTCTTGAGTCGCCTTGGCAGGCGCTTTTTGACCAAACGGCAAAGCAATACTTTGAATACGGGTGACATTTGAAATATCACCTGTTGCCCCCGCCACCCGGCCCTGCACCCGCAACCCGGTATTTCCATAAACAATATATCCGTTACTGTCAGTAGTAAAATTACCAACACGGGTAAAGTACTCCTGCTTACCATCGCTCAACAGGAAAAAAGCGTCGCCCTGGATAGCAAGATCCAGACGATTACCTGTATATTCCAGGTCACCCTGGGTGAATACTTTATCAATTCCTCCTATTGACATACCAATACCAACATACAGGGGGTTAATACCACCTTTATTTGTGGTCGGTTTGGAACCAACAGATAATGCCTGGGACAAATTTTCTTTAAAATTAACTCGCCCGGCTTTATAACCTTTGGTATTTACGTTGGCAATATTATTACCAATAACATCTAATTCGGTTTGATGATTTTGTAATCCCGAAACCCCGGCAAACATAGAACGTAACATTGTATACCTCCTAAAGAAGTTACTTACCGCTTCATTCAGTCAGCGGTAATGGGCTTCCCTCAAGGGGTCCAGCCCGTATTTTTATTTATTAATTAACTAATTACCAGTGCGCTATCAATATTTGTAAATACATTTCCTTTTAAACCGTCATTTTCAATTGCTGTAATTACGGTACGGTTTTCCGCACTGACAAGAAATGCATTATTGTTCATAATGATTAGTGATTCTCGACCACCTTTTTCTATAATTTGTTCAACTCCATTTTGTAATCTTTGCCGATCGTCCATACTGAGTTCAATATTCCTTTCTATTAAACGATTTTGTGCGTGCACAGAAAACTTTAAATCAACACCCTGTTGCGCTTGCTGCTGCTGCAATATTTCCTGAAATGTTGCACCTGCGCCGGGTTGGGCATTAATACTGCGTTTTATCCGCTCTGCACCTGATGGACCTCGAACACTACCAATATTGGGAATGTTTTCGGCCATACCATTCACCTCCTCTCAATACTTTTTTTATATTTTTTATACTTCCAGTTGTTTAATTTCTATTACATCGCTCAAATCAATTTGAGCATTTCCTATCAATAATACCGGCATGCCATCAACAAATTTTAATCCGGTCACTTTACCTTTGATCATTGTATCGGCTTGTACGGTTTCACCGGCATTGTCTTTAGCATTCACTTTAAAGTAATACATTCCTTCCGACACTGCGTTTCCTGAATTATCTTTTCCATCCCATTCGTTGCTCTGCACACCGGCATTTTGCTTGCCGGCATCGATTGTCCGCACCAGATCGCCATCTGCCGAATAGATAGAGACAACAACATCTGCTTCTGCTGCCAGATTATAAAAATATTCTGTTTTGCCGGTTGAGTCCAGGTTCAATGTCGAAGAATAACCGTGCAACTCTTTGCCGATAAGCGATGATACTACTGCGTTACTCATTGATTGAGTTACATACGCATTATCTTGCAGATTTGAATTGATATTATAGAGTTGTTCCAGAGAACTGAACTGGGATAACTGGGCGACAAACTGCGTATTATCCATGGGTTCCAGCGGGTCCTGATATTTTAATTGCGTCACTAAAAGATTCAAAAAAGCGTCTTTATCAAGATTTGCTTTACCGGTTAATGCCGCGCTCAAATTGGTTTGAGTATTGCTGCCAATTGCGGATACTGCCATTATACTATCTCCTGTAATTATGCAATAGTTTCATACGTTGACCATTGCGATTTGTATTTAACACCAGGTTGTAAATGCGAGGTCGATAAATCTGCTTCGGTAATTTTTTCCTCTTTACGGGTATCTTTCCGGTTTCGAGACAACATTCGCTCACGGTTCCCGGCTTCACGACCCTGGTGGTCACTGACAACGATCTGAATATTATTTGCCGCAACATCCTGTTTGGCAAGGTTTTGTTTTAAATCCGACAGATTCTGTTCCAATGCCTGTCGAGCTGTTTCTGTATTAACCCGCAGTATAACTTGAATTTTATCGTCTTTATTCGTCAACTCGATTTGTAATGAACCCAAATCGGTAATATCTGTCCGTAATATTAACTTTTCTTCTTTGCTCTGTGTTGCCAGAGACATCAGACCTTCATGAATCCGGGTTGTCAATTGAACCAGTTCAGCCGGTTTTAATTGCACTGACTGCTGTGTTGATAAAGAGTTGTTTACTGCTTGTTCAATTTGCCGTGCAAATGACGCCGTTTCTGTTTTTATCGAACCTGCGTCTTCGGCATTTTTTACATAACCGCCATCTTTCAGGTGCCCTGTCTCTGCATCTGTATTATTTCGGTTATTGCCGGAATTGTTCATGATGGTGCTGCTTTCTTGTACTTCCGACCGGGAAACATTGGCGCTATTATTTGTCGAATTCATATTTTTTTCACGGGTTTCAACATTTACCGACGCGGTTTTGGATGCCAATTCTGTGTATTGAACTGATGTATCCTGCTTTACAGCCTTGGTTTTGCCATCAGTCCCGGATAAATCCTGCGCTTTGTTTCCGGGTGTAGTAACTTTATCATCATTTCTGATAAACTCATTCCGAGACGTGAAATCAAAATCTGCAGGCCTAGTCTCTGCAGTTGCAATTTTATTTTCACCTTTTGCACCAGTCGTTTGCCCGCTATTTTGAGATGCCTGTATATCATTATTTGTTTCTTTCTGGTTCTGAAGAACTTGTTTATTACTTTTCGATGCTGTCGTTGATGTTTTTTCCGAAATACTAGCGTGCCAAAACTTTTCATCATCATTACTTGCAAGTTCGGTTTTCTTTGTTATAGTAGTTTCTGTCAGATTAGTAACAACTTGTTTTGGTTGCTGCGTTATTTTTAAATCCTTTTTATTTGTTGTTGATACAATCAGTTTTTCTTGTTGCAAGTCGCGATTGTCCACTTTTTGAGGAGCGCTATTTTGATGTTGAGTATCTGAATCTTGCTGCTCGTGAACAGAATTGACTGTTAATGTACCGTTGATGATTATTTTAGACTTTGAGCCACTGCTTTTGTTTATTTCGTTTATATTATCCGATTTATTATTGCTTGCAACCATCTGTTTATCCGAAAAGGATTGTACATTTTTTTCCGGTAAAACATTGGACTCTTTGATTTTACCTAGTGCATTTTTTGTGCCATAAAGTAAAGAATTGACCATTTTCATTGTTCGATTCCCGGTATTATTTCCAATAACAGCCGTTAAAGTTTTATCAGCATAACGGGAATTTAAAGTGACTGATTGAACATCAGCCTTTATCCGGGTAACTTCCTGATCAATCACCGATCTATCCGGTTTACTGCTGTTGTTCTGTACTTGAGGTGTTGAACTGGCGCTGGTATTATCAGTGACCGGCATGGCAGATTTTTTATCTGCTATACCAGGGGCATTATCCGGTACACGAATGGATGCTTTTATATTGACCGGGGTTGCAATATCAGAACGCTTTACTTCCAGGACATTTTTTTCAGGTATTGTGTCCCCTTTACCAGGTAATTTTGTAACATCAAGTGAATTTGTGTTATTGGAATGTGATACAGAAACAACCCGGGGTGCGTCGGTATCTGGCATAATTGGTTTTGTATTAATTACTTTAGGATCATCAGCCGCCTTTATAGTGGGTACAGTTTTTCCCGGTTGATGTTCATTAGACATCAAAATACTAGTTTGGGAAGGAATTACCGGTTTTGAATCATCGGCAAGGCGGTTCAGTGTGTTCTGCTGCTCTAAAACTTTTACGGGTGTATTGGAATGTTCAACTGTACCGGTCGTTTTTATTTCAACGTTATTATTAAAAGTCAGATTATTACTACCAACCGTTTTTTTCTCAGTAGTGGTAATTACTTGGGTTGAATCATTATTGATCTGTCGGGGCATTTTCAATTCATCAATATTCGATTGTATCGCCGGTTTTTTTATTGAATCAAAACTCCTTTCGACACGCTCTGGCTGCTTGCTACTCTGGTAATTAATTTTGACGATTTCAGGATTCGGCTGTAAATGGTCAACCTTCATACCGGCTAGTTTTTCAACTGACCGGGTTTGCTGATCTGAATTTACAGTTGAACCTGGATTTACTTGTTTGGTTTTATGGATATTTGCACCGACAATTGGTTTCTGCTTGTTTTCTGCAGAAACGGATTTGTTTATGCTATCAGCGTTGGCAGAATTATTAGCCATTGCAACAAATTTAATAGTTTCGGGAGCGCTTTTTTGAGTCGCTGTTTTAATGACATCAGGTGTATAATTTACCGATGACCGGACTGAATTGGGGCTAACCCGATTTTGAGTATTCTTTTGTAGGCTTTCGGTTTCTACAAGGCTTGACGAATCGTTTTGCCGGTTAATTGTAACAGTTTTATTCGCGGTTGTTTTCATTGTATTGACCATATCGTCAGAATCAACCTGATTATTAGCATTAACAGACATTGCAGACTGTGGATTGATGTTTAATTTTTTACCAGTTACAGATGCAGCGCCATTATTCGGGTCAGGGCGGGTTACCGACTCTGGTGTAACCTTTTTGCTCGGCACATCTTTCGATGTATCATCAATTTGTTTATTGAACTGTAATTCCTGAACGTCTTGTCTGGTTAGAGGATCCGTTGATCGAGTCATATTTTTCACAACTTTTAAATCTGCGCCAAGATCATTGACAGATCGGGATGGAATTACCGGATTAAAATTTTGCGCCCGTACCGACTGCCGGGTAGTTTTACTTTTAATATTTTGAGTAACTGAATTTTGTATTTGCTGATCTTCTTCAAGGTTGAATAACCTCTGCTCTTTTTCAGGTTCGAGTCGATTTCCCGGTTTAGCGTCATTGATGCTTTTGCTTTTAATTGATGGAGTTGCCAAAGGAAACGAATCGATGGTTTGCTCTTTGGGTACAACAGGATCAGATTTTGCAAATACATTCCGATTGCTCTCCATCATGTTTGAACTTGACGCCTGAATCGGACGACTCGTTGGCCTGGTTTGCAATAATTCTTTTACTTTGCTGGTAACGGGTTGTTTTTCTGAACTGTCTGTCGTTAATGGCGTTGTAACGTTTGCAGGTTTTACCGATACAAAATTCCGCTCCATATCTGTTTTGTTTTGAGCATTAATTAATGCCGTAAGCAAAGCATTCTTGTTAATCTTACCGGTAGAAACAAGCGTTTCTTGGAACGATTTTACATTTACATTCCTGGTTCCATTAACCTTACGGGCCAGAGTTGTAGCGACCGATAAATTTTCCAGTTCCAAAACCGAATCAGCATCAAAATTAACCTGCTGTTTTCTATCAGTAAAATTATCATCAATTTGTTCACTGGTCACTTTTGATAATGGTTGATCTGCATCCGATTTATTTCCGACAGAGTGTTTATGCGTCGATGTCGGTTGCTTGGGCGCTGGCGAGTGAGCAGATGATAACGGTTTTTCAACATATATCTCATTATCCAACTCTACATTTGGTATTTTTGTAGTATTACTGTTTGTCATCTTTTCAGGATTGGTCTCGTTGAAACCAGGCGCACCAGTCTGCCAGGTATTTTTTAAAGTAACAGAATTATTATTATTATGTTTAACCGGTTTGGTTGAATCGACAACCTGGCCAATTTCAGAATGACCATATAGAAAAAAATTAAGCAACTTTTTGAGTTTGCCGGCAGGTTTTACAA
>CAYNSO010000001.1:0-12911 GCA_964399735.1 uncultured Cytophagia bacterium | reverse complement strand
TGACCATATAGAAAAAAATTAAGCAACTTTTTGAGTTTGCCGGCAGGTTTTACAACTTTATCTAAAGCCGATTGTGGCGACTCACTGGAAACCTGTTTCTCTGATACAACAGCAGCAGGTTTTTCAAGCTCACCGGAAACCGCCTTTGCTGATTCAATGGAAGCTGGTATAACAGACTCGACCAAAGTATTCGTGGTGGATTCTACCGCAGCAGGTTTTACAAATTCACCGGAAGCCAATTTTGCAGATTCATTAGAAACCGGTTGCGATAATTTACTAAAAGTCAGTTTTGCATTGTTTATAGATACCGCTTTTCCAAACTTGACAGGAATGGAGTGTTTTGTTTCCGGGGCCATCTTTCCTTCAACAGGTACCGGTTGTTCAGAACCTGAAAACAACAGAGTCGAATTTTCCGTAATAGCAGTAGGTTGCAAAGGCACATCCATACTTTCAAGCGCTGCATTGTTTGCTTGCATTTGCATAAGAGGGTTGGTGACGCTTGAAACTAGGTGAATATTCTGTGCAACAGTTTCATGACTTTGTTGTATTTTTGCCTCGTTTAATGATTGCGTTTGTATGTTTTTTTGCAAGATCTCCATACTCGGTATAAATTGTGTTTTCGATGGTACAGTAATAATCCCTAGAGACCGATTTTCAGGATCTGCAGTAGTGGTTTTTCCAGTTCCAAAAGAACTGTTGAAATTTTGATATTTTTCATTACTGGTTTTCAAAATTGACTTGAAACCAGAGTCCGAGTCAATTTTGCCGCCAGTTTTTTTACCGGAAGTCAAAATATTGAAAATTCCAGTATTTCGGATTTTTCCCACCAGCTTTTCAATTCCAAAAATATTTTTCACAATATTATCCTTACTTGGCCATTAACTTACAAACCTGAACTGCCTTGGCAGGATCCATCTCTTTTAATATCTTTGCTGCCTGTCTTTCACGAATTTTTTTTAGCATACTGGCAACTGTTACATTATCAAACTCATTCAAAATCATTGCCGCCTGTTTTGGTGACATGCTGCTATACAGCTTGGCATTTGTAGCAATCAATTGTTCCTGACGCTGTTGTTCTGCAGCAATAGCTGCCAGCCGTTGTTTTTCCTGTTGTTCCTTTTCCAATTGTTTCTGCCGTAGTTCTGCAAAGCTGGGAGTAGTATCCGGAGGCGCAACAGTCACTTCAACCACTTTCCTGGTGGTATCAACTTGTGAAGCTTTTTCAACCATTTCCTGCGCTTGTTTCTTTATATTACGCATTTCGTTCCACAAATAATCAATCTCGCGTTTTCGACGTCCATTCTCTAATTGTAAAATGCGCATTTCATCTTCAACAGTTAAAAATCCTTCAGAAGGTGATGGCTCTTTCGCCTTTTTTACTGTATCTTGCAAAGCTTTTTCCTCTACCGAATCCAACGGCGCCGTTGCGGTTGAATCAACAACCGCAAGAGAATCGGTTGCTACTGAATCTTGAGCCGCCTGTAAATTTACCAGCGAATTCTGCATTTCTGCTTTTTGATTGCGATAAACTAAAAAATACATAAATATAAAGACCAAAAAAAATGACCATAAAAGAGCAATACCATATAACAAATAGTTCTTTTTCGTTGTCTTTAATGAATCACTATCATCGTCAAATGTTTCAGGTGGTGTTTCCTGAAAATCACTGTCATCCATTTCCTGCATATAAAACCTGTATTATTTCAATAACTTGCGTCCGGCTTTGATAATAACCGCTTCATCAATAAACTTTTGTTCTTCTTTATCACTCGCGTATAAATACTTTTGATACTGTTTTTCTTTTAATTTTTCCATTATTTTACGTTTACGCTGTGCTTCAATCAATAATGCCCGTTTTTCATTCAGACTGCGCATGACCAGTTCAACTTTTTCTTTTTGCAATTCCTGAATCCGCTGTTGGCCGCCAAGATTATTGTAAGCCAAAGTCATTGCCACAGGATCAAGACGACCGGTTTGCAATCGGGCAATTATTTGCCAGGATTTTTTTGTTTGCTGGTCAAGAAGCAGATATTTTTGATTTTCCGCATCATAAACTTCCAGCGCCTGGGCAAAAAGACGTTGCGCTTCTTTTTCATACGTTCGTCGCACTGCTAATACTTTTTCCAATTTAAAATTAAACTTTTTCATAACTCTACCGATATTCTATATGACCGAAAGGGACTAGTCTGCGATCATGAGTATAAAATGATTAAAATACTTTGCTTTATAAGACAATTTTATACATCCAGGTCAATCGCAGCAGATAATCGCTTATTGGCAAATTTTTTGAATATTTAAAAAAGAACAATCCGGCATCGCTTATTTATTACATTGTGCCGGGAAATAAAAATCAAAGCTGAAAAATACTCCTGAGCATCGTTACTGATTGTTTATACTCGGCTTGTTCGTATTGCTTCTGCCGTAAAAAAGTTCGCACTTTATCAATGTGACCGATTGCAAAATCAATTTTGGGGTTGTTGCCTTTAACATAAGCGCCAATATTAATCAGGTCTTCTGCTTCCTGATATGTAGCCAGCACATCTCTGGTTTTTACTACCGCAGCAAGATGTTTCTCATCAATTATGTCATTCATCACCCTACTGACGCTTTGCAATATATCTACTGCCGGGTAATGGTTCTGCTCTGCCAGGCGGCGCGATAAAACCATGTGGCCATCTAAAATAGAGCGTACTGTATCAGCAACAGGATCATTCATATCATCGCTCTCTACCAATACAGTATAAAATCCGGTAATACTGCCTTTGCTTGCCATACCTGCACGTTCAAGCAACCGTGGTAACAATGCGTAAACAGATGGGGTATAACCTTTGGTTGTTGGTGGTTCACCAATAGCCAGGCCAATTTCACGTTGCGCCATAGCGACACGGGTTACTGAATCCATCATCAAAATTACCCGTTTTCCCTGATTGCGAAAAAACTCTGCAATAGTCGTTGCAGTTTGTGCACCACGAATACGCAACACGGCTGCCTGATCTGAAGTTACAACCACAACAACCGAACGACGTAAACCGGCTTCACCAAGAATGCCATCAATAAATTCTTTTACCTCCCTGCCGCGCTCGCCGATCAGGGCAATGACATTGACATCGGCCTCACTGTTACGGGCGATCATGCCTAGTGATACACTTTTACCGACACCGCTGCCGGCGAAAATACCTACCCGCTGACCCTCGCCAACGGTAATCAAACTGTCAATCGAACGGATACCGGTTGCCAGTGGCCTTGATATGCGGGGTCGAGATAACGCCGGAGGAGGTGAACTGTGTAAATAACCGGTAGTATCCGGCTTGATGGGACCTTTGCCGTCAAGGGGCTGCCCAAAACCATCTACAACCCGGCCCAGCAAACCCATACCTACGGGCACCTGTAACATCTCGCCGGCAGTTTCTACAATACAACCAATTCCAATACCATTGGTATCCTCAAACGGCATTAATAAAATTTTATTCTCATTGATACCCACAACTTCTGCCGCTTTTTCAAGACCTGGATAACGGGTCTTTATTTTACAAATATTGCCGACCGATACATTCGGCCCCAGCGATTCAACCAAAAGACCGGTTACTCGGGTTACCAAACCGGTTTGGGTTATCGGAGTGCAGTTATGTATGGAATCAAGGAGTGTATTCAAAATTCCAGTATTTGAGTTAACGTTGTTCATATACTAAACCGGAATACTTTTGTAATAGAGCATCTTCAATAATAGCAAGTTGATTTTCAATTTGTGCATCAATAGTTCCGTTTGGGGTTTTTATCACACAACCGCCTTTTCCTACACTAATATTTTCTTCAATCGCCAACCTGGATAAATGATTGTTGTCTTTTAAAATTTCATCCCAGTATTTTTCCAGATTTAATTTATCCTCCGGATTGATCTGAATAACAAAATACTGTTCATTGTTTGTTGATTTTAATGTGTTATTGACCACCTGGGCAATAAATGATTGATCCGTTTCTGCTTTTGTAAAAATTATTTTATTGGCAATCGCCATTGCCAGGGTAACAACATTGGTACTTACTTGTTGTAAATAATTCAATTCCTGTTCTGAATGCTTTTTAATTTCTGAATATACTTTATCAATCAATAGCTGTAATTGGCGAATTTCACCAATCTCTTTTTGTCTGGCCGCAAGTAATTGTGTTTTTAGTAATTTATCTTCCTTGTCCGGCATTCTGTTTTTGTTTTTTAAAAGATCGGTTCGTACACCGCTGGAATCCTGCACAGCAACATTTGAGCGATCTGTTTCCAGAGAATCCATATTCAGCTCTCCGGTTCGTACCACATTGGGTAATTGTACATGTAAATTATACATAAACCTCTCTGTCGGATGTGGGTAATGCAATTTCACCTGCTTCAACCAGCTTTTTAATTTGCATGGCAATTTGTTGTTGAACAACTTCAACTTCAGAGAGCCGTACCCGGCCAAGATATTCAACTTCTTCGTTGAGAATGTTTCTGGCTCGTTCCGACATATTGCTGAATATTCGCTGTTTCAATTCATCACTGGAAACCTTTAGCGCCAGGGCCAGGTCTTTCATTTCAATATCGCGCATGAGCCGTTGAATGGCATTATCATCAAGCTGAACGATAATATCAAAGACAAACATACGTTTTTCAACTTCTTTGGCCAGTTCTTCATCATAATCTTCAAGGGCTTTCAAAGCGCTCTTTTCCGCTTTTTGCCCGATAAAGTTGAGAATTGCCGCCACTTTATCAGCGCCGCCAGCTTTTTCATGACGGATTCGCAAATCCATACTGGAAGACAAGGCGTGTTCAACTTCACCAACAAGACTACTATCAATTGATTTCATCAAAGTAAGGCGGATAATAATTTCATTACGCATGTCTTCATCAAACTTGGACAATATCGTTCCTGCCTGCTCGGAATCAAGCTGCGATATAATAAAAGCACAGGTTTGTGGATGCTCTTCAGATAACATCTGGATAAACTGTTCCGGGTGCAATTTTCCGATTACACCCATATCATGCACATCGTTGGTGCGGCGCAGTTTATCAATAATTTTCATAGCACGCCCGGAATCCAAAGCTTCAACCAAAACATCGCGGGCATAATCAATCCCCCCGGCAACCATATATTTTTGGCCCATGATCAGATTCTGGAACTCTTCAATAACCTTTTCAAACTGCTCGGAGGGAATATGCTCCAGAATGGCCATTTCACGGGTAACCAGTTCAATTTCCTGGTCATTCAACTCGCGAAAGACTGCCGCAGCAGCTTTGGAACCAAGACCAATTAATAAAGTGGCAACCTTGCGAACACCACTGCCATGACTGCGCTGTCCTGAATCACTATCCATTATCCCTCCGTCAACCATGCACGTATTAATTGAGCTGTCATACTTGGATTATTTTGAATATAACTGGAAATATCTTCATTACGCTGCATAGGTCCGGCTGTTGCTTTTTCAATTTCCTCCAGAAAATCTACTTCAGGCTCTTGCTCTATGACGGTTTTACCGTTAGTAATATGGCCGCTCGGAACTGTGCTATCAATCTGCGGCATTGATTCACTCAGCAGACTCTTTTTCGCTTTATTAAATTTTGATCGTATCATAAAATACCCGATTACTATTAACAAGCCAATTACAACTTTTTGAATAAGTGAACTCCACCGTTCCCAAAAGGTATCATCCTGTGGCAAAGTATCCATCGTTACCCATGATTCACCTTCAAAAGCAAGGTTTTGAACCACAAGCTCATCCCCTCGTTCCGTATTAAAACCAATTGCATTTTTAGCCAAAGTTTCAATGCGTAATAATTCATCGGCAGTGCGCGGGTTATATTCAATTACGGTATTGCCACTAGTATCGGTAGTTTTAATCTGGCGGTCATTGACCAATATAGCTACTGTCAATCGTTTTATACTGCCAGTATCTTCAATAATATGCTCCATGCTTTTGGTAATTTGATAATTAGTTATCGTATGTTCCGAACTCGCCTCACCATAATTGGAAGAATCCATTCCTGTCTGTGTCGACGTTTCCTCACTCAGCACGGCGGCATTATCAGGGTCAAAAATTTCATTGGTTTTTTCAATGCGCCGGAAATCAAGGTCAGCTGTTGTTTTTACAATTGAATTACCAGAACCTAAAAAACGATCTAGCATAATTTGGGCTTTTTCTTCCAGATATCTTTCCAGTTGAAGCTGAACTTCCAGTTGCCTTTCATTTATTGCAGCCACAGAATCAGATTTACGGTTGCGAGTCAATACAGTACCATGATTATCAACAATAGTAACCTGGTTAACATCCAGCCCTTCAATACTTCCCGATACCAACTGGGCAATACCACTAATTTGCTCATCACGGAGCCTGGCCCGGCCTTTTAATGAAAGGAATATTGAAGCCGAGGCGCTTTCCTGGTCTTCCTTGAATACTCGTTCCTGGGGAAAAACAATATGGACGCGGGCTTTATCAATTTCAGCCATACTCTGAATGGTACGACTGAGTTCTCCTTCCAAAGCACGACGATAATTTAATTGTTGAACAAATTCAGATACGCCAATATCCGTTTTGTCAAAAATTTCATACCCCAATCCGGAAGTAGCCGGTAAATTTTTTGATGCGAGATTAATGCGGCTTTGATATAAATGTTTGCGTGGAACCATTATTGCCCGGCCGTTTTGTGTAATTTTATATTGCACATTTTCCGATTCCAGTTCATCAATAACAGCCTGAGATTCTGACGGGTCAATATCTGAAATTAAAATTACATAATCTGGCTGAACAGCCCACTTGATTATTGCAACAGTACCTAAAATTGCAATTATAAAAACCAGCAACATGGTAATTCGTTGCGCCAGCATTAAATTTTGAAATGGCTGAAAAAACCGCTCCCGTAATAGTCTTATCATCTCACCCATATAATATCCAGTTTCTTTTCTTTCTTAAAGTTTATTTTACATTTGCATTCGGGATACTTCCCGGTATGCTTCGATCAATCGGTTGCGTACCTCTAAAACCAACTCAAGACCAACGCTGGCTTTTTCTGCGGCAATCATTACATCATGGATATCTTCAACTTGACCGTTGGCAAACTTTTCGGCAATTTCTCCACTATCCAACTGTAAATTATTAACATCACCAAGTAATTCCTTGACACGGTCGCCAAAGCTGGTATCCTTTTTTTCAGAACTACCGGGGTTAATATTAACTTCCGGTATGTAATTTTGACCTGTTATAGAAGATATTGAACTCATAGTATTCTCTTTAGGTTGTCAAGTCCAGTTTTTTTCCAACAATATTTGTACTGCTGACCAGGGTTGACATTTTATAAGCATCAACTCCCCAACGATTCCCGTTTCCGGAAAATAATTCCTGCAGCATTGCTTTTTCTTCCGGTATTAATACATCTTCCAACTTTTGTGGTAAATTGTTTAAACTGAATGCAACTGCATTAACCTGATTTGAACCGGATATATTATTTTTATGGTTGATATTTAGAGTTGCATCAGTCCCGGTATTCTGTTGCGGCAAAGCAACGCCATCAGTTTTTTGATTCTGACGCTGCTGCGGCATATTATTAATCATATTACGTGAATATACACTCGACTCTATCTTCATATCAGATATACCTCATTTTATCACTATATTTCAAGGGCCTTTTTAAACATATCTTTTGCTGAATTTAAAACTGTGGCATTTGCCTCATAAGCTCTGGCGGCGGTCATTAATTTGACCATTTCATCAATCATATTAACATCTGCAACTTCTACATATCCTTCTTCATTGGCATGAGGATGATCCGGAGCATAAATTAACTTTGTGTCACTATTTTTGAGTACTTGTTCATCAGCGGCAACACCTGCCTGTTGCGAATTATCACTAAAACGTCCTGAAATGTTCTTCATGTGCTGAGTGAAATTACGCAGCAGTGTCGTGCGAGCATTCCCGCCGGCATTGAGCTGGTTTTTCTCATTTACAGCGTAAAACTCTATTTCCTTCGGTTTATAGGGTTCGCCGGTTTTACGATCAAAGCTTTCCGCATTGGCAATATTCTCGGCACGTACTTCAAGATTTTTACGTTGAGCAGAAAGCCCGCTGCCACTAATGTTGAAAACTCCAAATATTTTTCCAATAGCCATAATCACACTCTCCCGTTCATTACTTGGTTATACATGTGTGTAATGCTTTAAATTTGGCAGTAGTAATTTTAGCAGCCGCAGAATAGAATAACTGATTCTCAGCAGATTTGACCATTTCATGATCAATGTCGACATTATTCTTGCCGCTAAGGGGTTCAGATAAACTATTTTCATCTTCTTTGATCAATCGTTCTTTTCCATTCTCTGTTAAAGAAATATGTCGGGAATCACTACGCAACACCTCAACAGAATTCCCGGAACTGGATGAATTTAACAGATCTGCAAAATTCACATCTTTGGTTTTATATCCCGGTGTATTGACATTGGCAATGTTATCAGCAATTGCACGTTGCCTGGCGGAAGAACCGTCAAGTAATCGGGAAAAAATCGGGATATTCATTTTTTCAAAAACTGCTTTAAACATAGTCGTTTCCTTTAAAAAAATTCTATTCGACAAAAATAAAGCAAGGCCCGTGCCAAATTAATGGAAACGGGTCTGGAATATAAATTGATTGATTTTGCTGGAATTAAAAGACTTTACAGGGCAGGATATAGCACGGCCACAAGAGGTTACGGGTAAAAGTTACAGTTATTGGGAATTTTCTTCCCAAAAATCACCGCCATAGCTCTTTAGTTTGTTGCGCAGGGTTTTTACAGTAATTCCCAACGCCTGGGCAGCTTTGGTTTTGTTGTTGCTGACCTTTTTGAGCGTTTTCATAATGAGACGCTTCTCTGCTTCATATATCGTCAAATCATCGTCAGAGTTAAATAAATATTCAAATAAATCTCCATAATCATCAATAAATTCTAAATCAGCCGCCTTTATTTCTTTATTCAGGGCGATAACAGCTACTTTTTCAATGGTGTTTTGTAATTCGCGTATGTTCCCTGGCCAATCGTACTCACATAATTTTTTCATGGCTTCATCGGATATCGTCTTGTTCAAACCATGTTCAGCATTGACCTTTTTTATAAAATAATCAGTGAGTAATGGAATATCTCCTTTACGCTGTCGCAATGCAGGAACATTAATTTTGATAACATTTAACCGAAAATACAAATCTTTTCGGAACCGGCCTTCTTTTACTTCTTCACGTAAATCGCGATTTGTTGTAGCGATTACACGGGTATTAACTTTGATACTTTTGGTATCACCAAGGCGTTCAAATTGTTTGGTTTGCAAAACCCTCAACAGCTTGGCTTGCATAGAAAGCGGCAATTCTCCTATTTCATCCAGTAAAATTGTACCGCCATCAGCTTGTTCAAAGCGGCCTTTACGACGCATGTGCGCGCCGGTAAATGCGCCTTTTTCATACCCAAACAATTCGCTCTCAATCAGGGTTTCCGGTAATGCTGCGCAATTCACTTTAATATATGGGTTCTCACGACATGTACTGCATAGATGAATGGCGTCTGCCACCACTTCTTTTCCTACACCGGTCTCTCCCTCAATCAATATACTGGCATTTGTCGGGGCAATACGATTTACCAGGTTGATAATATCTTCAATTTGGGTGGATTTACCAATTAGAATGGAGCTGATCTCCAACCGGTCGGCAGGGTCTATCTGCGGAATAACAGTGTTGACATTACGATGTTTTAACACCCGCCGAATGAGTTGCTGAATATCTTTTTTGGAATAAGGTTTGGTTAAATAATCAAATGCGCCTTTCCGCATTGCTTCAACAGCGTTTTCTATGGAACCATAAGCGGTGCCAATGACAACATCAATTTCCGGTTTTACTTTTTTTATATACTCGAGTACTTTAATTCCACTTAATTCAGGAATTCGCAAATCGGTAAACACAATATCATAATTATTGTTATCAATTGCATTAATTGCAGCCTTGCCATCCCCCACACTTGTTGTTACACAATCAATATCTTTAATTACAACTTCAAGAAATTGGCGTACTGTCGGATCATCTTCAACCACAAGTACACTGGGATTCTCTGGCATTTATTCTCTCCCTGGTAATTTTGGTAATATAATAGTCACTTTTGTCCCGGCGTCAATCTGGCTTTTAATTTCTATTTGACCACGGTGCAGCATAATGTAATTTCTGGCTATCACTAATCCTAATCCACGTCCGGTATGCTTTGTGGTAAAAAATGGTGTAAATAATTTTTCCATAACTTTTTTATCAATCCCCACACCGGTGTCTTCGATGACCAATGCAATAGCCTGTTTGTTATCAAACCTGGTATATTCATAATCAATAAAAATTTCCCCACCTTGTTGGGTAGCATCAACTGCATTCTGTAAAATATTAACCAAAGCATTTTGCAGCAAAATCAAATCTGCCCACACAAAAATCTCCTGCTTGTCATTCTCAAAATGGTAAGGGGTGTTCTTGCTTAAAAAAAACTGCTTTACTACCTGGTCAACAAAGGAATGGAAATGGATTTTAATAAAAGAAGGATTGATCGGCCGCGTTAACAAGTATAAATCCTCAACAAAACTATCTATCCTCTGAATACAACTATCAATGGTTTGCAATTTTCCAGAATCAATATGATCTTTTAATTCTTCCTTAAGCATGGATATAGTACCGGCAATTCCAGCCAGCGGATTGCGGATTTCATCGGCGATTGAATCTGCCATCTGTGATAGAAAATTAAAAAAAGCCGGATTGAGTTGGTTGACTTTTTCGGAAAGTATTGATTCTTCTATAAATTCAATTTTCGACATATCTATTTTTTAATAAAAAACCATTCAATCGAGATCAATCCTGAATAACAGTTTCTCCACTGTCAGGATCATAGTTAAACTTGACATGTATCAACTCACCACAAATACAGGTGATTTTTAAACCGATTACAATACCATCCTTTTCTTCCAGATCAATTTGTGGTTTACTAGTGTTTAAATTTTGATCGTGGCTGTCGTTATGCGTCTCTGGTAATGGATTTTCAGTCTCAATTTTCAGCTGGCTCTGCTTGATTACTTTGGATAATCCCTTTGATGAGATTAGAGGCTGATTATTATTTTTCAACCAGTCAGAAAAATTTTCAAAGCCGGTATTTCGATCTTTTTTCATTTATTGTTAACCAAAAAATATTTATTTAGCAAACATTCTTTCATGAAAAAGTATACAACATTATATTGATATAGTCAATAATCAAAATTATATAAAAAAAAACCGCACTTTAAATAGCGGTACGGCATATAACATAACAACAACGAGTTTTTTCTGGTAAATAATATCCCTGATTGCACCATCCCGGTCTGCTATGCTTTTTTCTCAATTTTAATTTTTATAAATATAACTCATTTTTTTATATTTTGCAAATGAAAATCATACTATATTATTAATATTACACTAGTTGGCCTAGTGTTGATTTTTTCTTTTTTGCTCTTTTTTCAATATTCAGGGAATACAAACCTGAAATATAATGTAAAACAAGTTGTAATACTCGAACACACTTTATTAACAAAGACAAAAAAATCTTTATTTCATTCATTATTGGCAGCATGAGCAAAAGAAATAAAGTTGAAGAATATACTATCAAAGAATTTGGAATAGATCGGCCTGCAATTCTATTACAATGGTCAATCATCATGCACACAAATTTACAAAAATATTACAAGCAGAAAAAAAATGAAAAATTTATTATTGATTCGTCATGCGAAATCAAGCTGGGACGATCCCTCACTGCCGGACAGTGAACGCCCCTTGAATCATCGAGGGTTAAAACAAGCGCGGGTTACAGGTAAAAAACTTCACGATCGGGGTATAAAGCCGGATTTAATTTTATCCAGTCCTGCCACACGGGCAATGCAAACCGTACAAATTATTGCCGGTGAAACAGGATACCCGGTTGATGCTATTAAAATATCTAACGAAATATATCTTGATAGCGCCGAGTCCATTTTTCGGTTAATTTCAAAACAACATAAAAGTTGTCACACATTATTTCTCTGCGGGCATAATCCTGATATATCAATGTTAGCAGCGCTGCTTGTTCCCGGCTTTATAAGCAGTCTTCCTACCTGCGGTATTTTGAATATCGCTTTTCAGGTGACTTGCTGGAAACTGATAGAACCTGCCGGAGGCAAATTGCTCTTTTATGATTCTCCCGGGAAATAAATTTCAATAAAACCATTATTGCATATTTTATTTCTTTATCGTACATTTGCGATATACAATAAAGGAGAATGACATGCAGTCTTCCTTTCATGCTTTTGACGATGAATATGTTGAACTGGCCGATTTTGCCAAAGCCATTTCTCATCCGGTACGTATAAAAATTTTAAAAACATTATTTGAAAAAAAATGCTGTATCTGCGGAGAATTGGTCGATTTGCTGCCGCTCTCGCAATCCACAGTTTCGCAACATCTGAAAGAGCTTAAAAGAGTCGGTTTGATTAAAGGGACAATTGATGGCCCAAGGAGTTGTTATTGTATCGATGAGAAAATATTTGCAAGCATTATCAATAAATTTTGCATATTTTTCAGTTCGATATGCAGCTAAAAATATTTCTGCAAAATAACTTCCAAATCAAAAAATCAATTTTATAAAACTAATAAGTCCAGAGTCAATTGACAAATAAATTGAATAATAAACAGAGTCACCATGAATAATAACGATGCAATAAAACAGGTGATCAAAGAAAAGTACTGAAATATTTCTATCAGTACAGGAATTGCAGGATTACCTGCAATCGGGTAATGGAATTTTCAGTATTACGCTCACCGGGTATAAAAAAGTTGAAATTGATTACAATAATAATTAATATTATACCGGATGATCAAGTTTATTATCAGTCAAGTATTATATAAA